>NZ_AZGF01000003.1 GCF_001434475.1 Paucilactobacillus suebicus DSM 5007 = KCTC 3549
TCTATCAGTACCAAATATTGTAGAACCAAAATCTATAAAAAAACCCAGTCTACACAAAAAGAGCATTGATCATTTTGATCAATGCTCTTTTAAAAATATTACTTAACACGACGTTCTGGAATACGAGCGGCCTTACCATGTAATTCACGCAGGTAGTACAACTTAGCACGACGTACGCGACCATGACGTGTAACTTCAAGATGGTCAACACGTGGTGTGTGAAGTGGGAATGTACGTTCCACACCGACACCGTTACTGATCTTACGAACAGTATATGTCTCGCTAATGCCAGCACCGTGGCGCTTAATAACAACACCTTCGAACAATTGGATACGTTCGCGGGTACCTTCAACGATTCGTGCATAGACACGAACAGTATCTCCAGGACGGAAATCAGGCATATCTGTACGAAGCTGATCAGCCGTGATCTTTTCAATTAACTTGTTTTGACGCATGTTTTTCTTTCCTTTCGCCGACATTCATGTCAGATTACTAACAGCGGAATACCGTTTCTGCGGCTTTAACAGCCATTAAATATACTAACATAGTTCAATACTCATTGTAAAGAACTATTCTGGCTCGGTATCGTCTTCTTCAATTTTTATATCGGACAACAAGTGTCTTTGTTCCGCAGTTAACTTAATTTTATCTAATAGATCTGGCCGGCGGTGCAACGTTCTTCTTAATGATTCTTTAGAACGCCATTGCCTAATGAGCTGATGATTACCACTCAACAGTACATCTGGGACCTTCATTCCACGAAAATCAGCTGGTCTAGTGTATTGCGGATACTCTAATAATCCATTTGAAAATGAATCCCCGCTGGCTGAATCGTGATTACCTAGCACACCTGGAATAAAACGGACAGTGGCATCAATCATGACCATTGCGGCTAACTCTCCGCCAGTTAAAACAAAATCACCTAGCGATACCTCATCAGTGACCAAATTACGGATCCGTTCATCATATCCCTCATAGTGACCACAAATAAAGGTTAGATGTTCTTCTTGTGCTAAGTCATTGGCCAGACGTTGGTCGAATCGCTTGCCCGCCGGATCGAGCAGAATCACCCTGCCTTTTGGCATCTCTGGATCTGTTTCCTTGTTAATGGCATCAAAGGCATCAAAAATTGGTTGTGCCTGCAACAACATGCCAGCTCCACCACCATAGGGAGCATCATCAACGTGACGTTGTTTATCTGTGGTATATTCTCGAAAATCAGTAACGTTAACGTCTAATAGCCCCTTCTCGGTTGCCTTACCAAGAATAGATTCAGTAAGTGGACCTTTAAACATTTCTGGGAAAAGACTTAGAATATCAATCCTCATTATTCTAATCCCTCCATCAACTCAACAAAAACAGTTTGATTATCCAGATCAACCTTCTTAATGACATCATCAATGACTGGCAAAAGTAAATCACTTTTCTTTGGTCGTTTTACTACCCACACGTCATTTGCTCCAGGAGATAGAATTTCTTTAATTGTACCAAGTTTTTTTCCATCCAGAGTTTGGACTCCTAGGCCGATAATTTGATGATGATAATACTTTCCATCTTCAAGGTCTTGCTGATCATCTTCGCTTACCATCAGCTGATGCGTTTTAAACTTTTCGATTTGATTGATATCATTAAATTCTTTAAAAGTCACCAAGAAAAAATTTTTTTGCATTCTGGCACTTTTGACAGTCACTTTAATTGGATCAGCATCTTCAATGTACAGGGTATTGCCGACTTTGAATCTTTCATCTGGGAAATCAGTTGTTGAAACGACTTTGACTTCGCCACGAATACCGTGTGTATTCACAATTTTACCAACATTATAGTATTTCAAATTGGACTCCTCTACTAACCCACATGTAAGTTAGAATATAAAAAACGCCTGCACGGTTATTGTGCAGGCGTTTCGTGGTTGCGATGATCGTTAATCAGTAACCGTACTTTTCTAGATTTATCATTAATTGTGCTATGAACAATTGTTCTAATTGCAGCTGCAACGTGTCCATTACGACCGATAACACGACCAACATCATCCGAATGAACATTCAAAGTGTACTGCTCAAAATTTTGAGTTTTTTCTACTTGAATATCAATCGATTCAGGATGGATGACAATCGGTTGAACAATTAATCTAATTAACGTATCTATTTCAGTACTAGTCATGATTATTTACCACTACTTCTTTGAAAACTTTTCATCGTGAAACTTTTTCATGATACCGGCATTTGACAAAATGTTACGAACAGTATCTGAAGGTTGAGCACCGTTGTTAAGCCATTGCATAATGTTTTCTTCTTCAAGCTTAACTTCTGCTGGTTCAATCAATGGATTGTAAGTACCCACTGTTTCGATGAAACGGCCATCACGTGGTGAACGTGAATCAGCAACTACGATACGGTAGAAAGGACGCTTCTTTGAACCCATGCGCTTCAAGCGAATTTTAACTGACATTGAATTAGACACCTCCCAAACTTTTATTAACAGGTAATAATATACCAGTGTTCGAAGTGAATGTAAAGTAAAATTCCTTAACAGTTTTATTTTTTCGATTCACTTCATTAATTTAGAAAGTTCAGGATTTTTTCAAGGCAACTATTCATCCAGGTATTCCTTAGTTGAAGCAATGATATCTTGAAGTCCTTTCTTCGCATCAGCAAACAACATGTGAGTCTGATCATCGGAGAACAGTTCGTTTTGAATGCCAGCATAACCAGTGCTCATCGAACGTTTGATAACGACAACAGACTTAGACTTATCAATGTCCAAAATTGGCATCCCCGTAATTGCAGTCCCCTTACGACGAGCGGCAGGATTGGTAACGTCATTAGCACCAATAACTAATGATACATCAGTATTTTCAAACATCGAGTTTGCTTCTTCCAGCTGCTTCATCTGATCATATGGAACGTTTACTTCAGCAAGTAAAACATTCATATGTCCAGGCATACGACCAGCGACTGGGTGAATAGCGTAGTTAACATTAATATCATGATCTGTCAGTAATTTAGCTAATTCAGCTACTTCATGTTGTGCTTGAGCGGCAGCTAAGCCATATCCAGGTACAATCATGACGTTTTGGGCATAAGCCAACTGAACCCCAACATCATCAGGTGAGGTTTCTTTGACATTAACTGGCACATCATCTGCAGCTGCACTGTTACTATCACCTGTACCAAAACCACCTGCGATAATGTTCATAACCGATCTGTTCATTGCTGCAGCCATTTGGAGGGTCAGAATAGTACCAGCGGCACCAACCAAAGCACCGGCAATGATCAAGGCTTGGTTATCAATAACGAAACCAGCCATTGCAACGGCTAAACCAGTGAAGGCGTTCAAGAGAGAGACAACCACTGGCATATCAGCACCACCGATTGGAATGGTCATCAAAATACCAAAAATTAAACTAGCTACAAGGGTTAATACTAACCACCATGCATTAACTGGAAAACCAATTGTTAATACGACGGCGGCAACAATGACAATAACAACGATGGCGTTAAGTAATTTTGCACCAGGAAATGAAATTGGTTTACCAGAAATATTACCTGCAAGTTTTCCAGTTGCAATTAGTGAGCCAGAGAACGTAACTCCACCAATTACCAGATCAAGAGCAACTGGGAAGGAAAAGGCAAAACTGATATGACTACCCGCAGTCAAGCTAAGGTAATCAAATGTACCAATTGCGGCAGCGGCACCGCCACCCACTGCGTTGAAAAGACTGACCAGTTGTGGCATATCTGTCATTTCAACGGTTCGAGCACGAATGGTACCATATGCTAGTCCTAGAATCAGGCCAGCGGCTAAAACAATGCTGCCAGTCATTGTTGCTTCATGTTTGTTAATAACAATTAAGAACGTCATGATGACGGCAATGATCATCCCCACTGCTGAAACACGATTCCCATTACGTGCAGTTTTAGGTGTCCGCATCATGTGTAATCCAATGACATAACAAGCAGCACTAACCAAATACATGAGCGACACAAGCGTAATTAATCCTGACATTACTTGTCGCCTCCATCCTGTTTTTGATCATCTGTTTTCTTAGGCTTTGAGAACATCTGAAGCATTCTGTCAGTAACGACATAACCACCAGAGACGTTAATCGATGCTAAGAAAACAGCAATGAAGGCAATTACATAAAACAACACTGAGTGAGCTTCAAGTGCAATTAAAATTGTTCCGACAACAACAACACCATGAATAGCGTTGGCACCAGACATCATTGGTGTATGAAGAGTTGAAGGAATTTTACTAATAACTTCGAATCCAACAAGAATACTTAGAACAAAAATAGCAATATTAGTATATAATTCTTGACTCATATTAGCTCTCCTCCTTTGTTTCCGAATCTTCTGCTGGCTCTTCTGGTTTCGGTAGCTCAGGAAGGTCTAGAGCCTTTCTCAACCTTGCATTAATAATTTCACCATCATATACGGCAGCCAATCCAGTTAAAACATCATCAGTTGGATCAATTTGAATTTGATCATCTTCAATAACGTAGTTAATAACTGCTTGAACGTTTTTTGCAAATAATTGTGATGACGAATTAGCTACTCGGCTAGCAAGATCACCCGCACCAACGATGGTGACATGGTTATCGGTAACGACAGTTTCAAAAGGTTTGCTTCCTGCAACGTTACCACCAAGATCACTAGCTCCTAGATCAACGAACACAGTTCCTGGCTTTGAATTTTGCACACTGTCTTCAGTTACCATCAACGGTGGTTTGTGACCAGGCACTTGTGCGGTAGTAATGACAATGTCGTTTTGAGCAATAAATTCAGCCAATTCTTTATGTTGAGCTTCTTGTTCTTCGTCAGTTAATTGACGTGCGTAACCACCACTACCGGCACCGTTAGACACAGAACTGGTTAAGAAAGTAGCACCCAGAGATTCAACTTCGCCTCGTGATGCTGGACGAATATCATATCCTGAAACGATTGCGCCAAGACGCTTAGCAGTCCCAATTGCTTGAAGACCTGCGACACCTGTTCCCAAAACTAGAACTTTAGCTGGCTTGATCGTTCCGGCCGCAGTGATCATCATTGGAAAATATTTTGGATACAAATCACTAGCGATTACGGCTGCTTTATAACCGGCAACACTGGATTGTGAACTGAGTACATCCATTGTTTGAGCTCTACTGATGGTTCGTGGTAATAAGTCAAACGACAAAACATTAACTTTGTTCTTAGCAAACTCCGTCATTTCGTCCGTAACCGTTAATGAATTTAACAACCCTAATATTAACTGACCGCTCTTAAATTGCGATCTGGTTTGTTCGTCGGGGTTATCAATCATGACGACAATATTAGACTGCTCAATGACAGCATTTCGATCGACAACTTTTGCACCCGCACTCTCATAGTCGTTGTCAAAAAAGTTAGCATCTTCTCCGGCACTAGCTTCGACGAGTATCTGTAACCCCTTTTTTACCAATCTCTTGGTAACTTCAGGGTCAAGCGCCACACGGTGCTCATGTGGCGATGATTCTTTAAGGACACCAATTGTAAGACTCATCCCAAATTCCTCCTCCTGAAAAATGTTTGAAAACGGATTCACAATGCAATTATATTGTATTCCTTTTGCAATAAATTGACAAACCATTAAATGGTAAAAATGTTTGATTTATGTGCTTTAAATAGCTCAATAACGCAAAAATATACAAAAAACCCCAGTTAACGACCAGCTTTGTCAAACTGGTTGGTAACTGGGATGGGTTGTTCACGTAATCACATATATCAGTTTTATTACGTAAAATTATCGAATGCTATTATTTACTGCTGGATGTGGCCGCCGTACTCGAAGAACTAGTTGAAGTAGGTTCAGATGATGATCTAGTTGCGGCACTGGAACTGCTAGCTTTAGCTGCTGTCGTTGAACTACTCGTCGAATTAGTTTTGCTATTGGTAGTAGATGAGGAAGATTTAGTTGATGTGCCATAGCTCTTGGCACTGGTATTGGTTCCAGTAGTTGTACTGTACGAAGGACTAACTGTGCTTGTGGACGTTGCAGTACTGGTGGCTGTATTGTCCGTTACGGTAGTTTGTGCAGAAGCTTTGCTTGAAGAACTCGATTTAGACTTTTTCTTATGTTTGCTGCTTGAACTCGATTTAGAAACAGAGGAAACTTTGGTTTTAGAACTAGCAGATGAGCTGGTTGATGTTGAGGATCCTGCACTCAGAGCTAAACTGAACACAATGATTGCCATAATGGCACAAAGCCCTAAGATCCACGGTAAAGGATGTTTATTGAACCAAGCAAAGTATGGCTTTAGCTTGTCATACCTTCCAGTTTCAGGCTTCTTATTATTGGTGGATTGATGTACAGGTTTAAATGCCCTAGCGTACTTGTTTCGTTTTTTAAATAATTGCGTTGATTTTTTGGATCTGCCTGTATTTGTGTGATGTCTGCCAACTCTTGTCGTTGCATTTTGATCTGAACCACGTTTTCTCAAATAAATCCCAACCTTAATTTCGAATACATAATGATGTTTAAATAGCTTTATAAAAATTAGTCAGGAATGATGTAGTCCCTGCTAATGTCCACTATTATCTTAATTTAATTTATCAGTGACTTCAACAAAATTAGTGTGATGGTTTTGTGTTAAAAGTTTGACATCAAAAAAAGAAGTCCACCAAGGGACCTCTTAATTATTTATATTATCTCTATCTTAGTGAGTAAAACCATAAGTCTTGATTTCTGCTTTTTCATGGAATAATACGTGAGCGTTATTTAAATCTTTAACAGCTTGCTTCAGGTCTTGAACATAGTTGTGAGCCATGTTCATCCCCAAATCTGACCGCACTACAATTCGTTGAATCACTACTTTATCAAGATCCTTTGGCAGCGGATAAGCCGGTACCTGCCAGCCTTTCATCAGTAGGCGATCCGCCAAATCATAAAGCGTCCACTCGCGGTTATCATCTTTAGTCAGCTTGTAACAGATAATCGGTAGTTGCGCCCCGTCATTGATGACGTCAAAAATATCCATTTTTTTAATTTCTTTTGCAATGTAGGCAGCGACATCGTGAGTGTGTTTTTGAATGTCATAGTACCCGTCTGAGCCAAACCGAATGAAATTATAATACTGGCCAATTAACTGAGCGGCACTGTGTGAAAAGTTAATGGCCATCGTTGGCATTTCACCGCCCAAATAACTAACCTTGAAAATCAATTTCTTAGGTACAAACTTAGCGTCTCGCCACAGAATCCAGCCAATACCAGGGTAAACTAAGCCATATTTGTGGCCTGAGGTGTTAATTGAAACAACATTTTTTAATCGAAAATCCCACTTGAGATTTGGTTCCATAAACGGGGTATAGAACCCTCCGGAAGCAGCATCCACATGAATGTATACTTTATATTCTGTGTGTGCGTTATAGTCTTCTACGAGTTGATCTAGTTTCTGGATATCGTCATAGCGACCAGTATAAGTAATCCCCAGAATGCCGACAATACCAATCGTGTATTTATCGACGTAGTCCATCACGGTATCCATGTTTAAGGATTGGTGATTTTGATCCAGTGGTACGGTGCGCATTTCAATATCCCAGTAGGTACAGAATTTCTCCCAGCAGACTTGATAGCCGCTGGAAATAACTAGGTTTGGTTTGTGAGCATTAATATCCAAGCCCAGCTTTTCAGCCCGTTTACGCCAGGAAAACTTCATGGCCATGCCACCTAACATGCATGCTTCCGACGACCCGACGGTAGAAGTACCCATATACTTTTCCTTTTTATCAGCATTCCATAGATTGGCGATAATGCTGACACAGCGATTTTCAATTTCAGCGGTCCTTGGATATTCAGATTTATCAATAGCGTTTTTTTCCAATGATTCGCTCATTAGTTTGACGGCTTCGGGTTCCATGAACGTCTGACAAAATGTTGCCAGATTTAATCTGGAATTTCCCTCGTCCAGCAACTGATCTTTCACGAGCTGGTATGCAATTCTTGGTGAAAGAGATTCTTTATTTAAACGATACTTTGGCAGATCGTGATCTTCACCATTTGATCCAAAAGTTGGCCTGAGTAACGAATTTTCTTCTTGATCGTGTTTTCCATATAACATATTAGAGCCACCTCACTTCGATTTATGTGTTATCTACTAATTGTAACCGGTTCCAATTGTGTAATATTATCTTATCATTTTCAATAAGAAGACTCAATTTAGTAAGACTTTAGATGAACTAAATTAACCTGGTAAGTATATAATTAACTAAAATGGTCAAAGGAGGAATTATAATGACTCGCCCAATGCATCGTAAACATTATCGTGTTGATAACGATACAGACCTTAATAATTTGATTAAAGACTTGAAAAAACGTGGATACGAGTGGTTTAGTCCAACTCTTGCCAACCAACCGATCAATATGCCATCAGTGGTTCATGTTGACCCGAACACAATGACCATCACAACGAGCGATATCCCCTTACTGAGTCAAGAAGATATCGATTACGATATTGTCAAATATACTAGCGGTGACAATCTGGACTTGCCGGATGGTCGTTAAAATCGTATCCACAGATAGAAAAACACGAGTGAACCGTCAGAAATAAATCTGATCGTCCACCCGTGTTTTTATTTAAGATAGCTTGTTGCCGTAATGCGTCGTCTTAACCTGAAAAAACTGTTAACAACAAATTTAACATTTTCTACTGTCATGAACAAAATTAGTTCACCGATTAGACAGACGACTAATAGAAATGAAAATGCTTCGATTATTTTTTTAAAACCATTTGCAATGTATCCTAGTGATTGCTTCAAGTTGATGCCACCAATCATATATTTGTTCGCTGTTTGAAATATCTTGTTTATTATAGCACCGCCAGCCGACTTAACCACTACCTTATCAAAATCTTAAATGATCTATTAGGAAAAAAATGGTTATTTGTTGAAAATAACGACTGGTGTACCAACGGAAACAGCCTTGTATAGCTTTGCTACAAATGCTGGTGGATTGTTGACACAACCGTGACTTCCGTGGGACAGGTACCAGTCTCCGCCATAGCGTGGTTGCCAAGGAGAATCATGTAATCCGACACCTGTGTCGTTCGCTGGCATCCAGTACTTTACTGGTTGAGAATAGTTGGCGCCGTGTAAAGTTGCATTTCTTTGTTTGCTCCAGATGTAATCGACGCCGGTGGGAGTTGATTTATGTTTAGTTGGATTGCCAGTGACAACATCTGAATCCATCACTAATTTACCCTTTTTATAAAAGTACTCATGTTGATTCTTAATATCAACCTCCACGTAGGTACTACCAATGTCTGTACCATTTCGATGGTAACCTCTACCAGTTGTAGCAACCCAACGATGAAAGTTTTTACCGTCATTAATGTTTTGACTTAACATTGTTAATTCTTGCTTTTTATCTACAGACCAGCCATAAATGCCACCTTTAACGTCAACGGTTCCTTCTTTAGTGGATTTGAATTTATGATCCTTGCCGTACGTTGCATATTGATGATTGACCTGATCCAGGAATGTCTCTATTTTACTGGTATCGAGTTGAACATCGCCATTGTTTTCTTTAATCCAAGACTGTACCCGTTGTCGATTAACTTTGAGAGATTTATGGTCGTATATTTTAATAGCGCCACTAACATTACCCATTTTAGTCATTTTGGATTTTGCTTGCTTAAATTTGGCCATATTTGTGGTCAATAACGGTTTAATGTACGTAGCGTTTAGCTTAACGGTATTTTGGTTATGATCCACACTAGTACTGATTGCCTTCGCCAGTCTGGTTGCACTAATTTGATTACCTTGATGTTGTTTGTGGGTAATCAATTTACCGTTTCTATATGTTAAATACGCGTCCTTTGATGGTTGACGTTTTTGATTTAGCTTATCAGCGGTCTGTCGACTATATTGCTCCAGTGTTTTTTGATTCAATAACGCACGACTATTGGGAATTGTTTGTGCATTGTTGGTTAGAACTTTAATCGGCCAATCCCAAGCATGCTGTTTTCTAGCGAGCTCTTTCAACGGTTGTTTAAAGTCTTTACGTATTCCAATTGTTTGTTGACTATCTTTAGCAACTATTTTGCCATTTTCCACCAGCGTCATTTGATTAGTTTTTAAGTGGTGAATTAAAATTTTATCTGCCTGATCAACACTTTTTCCAGCAATCTTAGTACCTAAAATTTCTGTGTGTGGCAGAAAATGACTATGATAATGAATTACACCACCAAAATAAATAATTATCAAAACAATAATTCCCAATGCCACGTATCCGCGACTGTTCAACTTTCTCATCTTAAGTACTCCCTATGGTGCTTACCAATTATTACAACAATATTACGTTAACATTTCATAGACGTAACATCAATGTTTTTTTATGATGGCGGTATTTTTTGTGAACATTGTCATAATTTAAGATTCGATAACTTTCTTAAGATAAAGACTAATCTTTATGATAATCCTTATATAAATTTGCGCCGTAAATTCACAATTTCAACACTGGTGGAATGATAAAATATCTTCGTTGTTTAAATTAACAAAGAAGGTTATTAGTATGTCACAATATAAGACATTTATTTTAAATTTTGATAATGGCGATCATTACACATTCAGTATGGCGGATACTAAGTTGGTATTTGCAGCTGTTACGCATGATTTTATGTACATTGATGGCTCGATTCATAATATTTTACACACATCATCTGTGTACTTAGAACTGCCAGTTGCTAAACTGCAACATATTATCAAAACAAACCTAAATCGATCGCTTACCCTTCAGCGACGCTTAGAAATTGGAGGCTTTGACTCAATTTCTTTTAGTGATAAAACAATTGAAATTGGTAGTGGTCGAAACCATCCGAATGTTAAAATTGATGAAATTAGCGGAGTGAAACCGAAAAACACTGATAGATTTTTTGTAAACATTCATCCGGAAAACGGGATTGATGTTGAAACTGGCGAAGTTGATGAACTAATTGCGGGTAAATAAGATCAAAAAGTATTAAACACATGGTTGGTTCAAGATCCAGCGGTATCTACGAATATTACCAAAACTACTAATCTAGGCCTCAACTTATCTAGTTTAAACATTGCAAACACCGATTTCTGATCATATAAGCAAGAGACCCCAAACCAAAATTCAGGATTTTGGTTTGGGGTCTCTTACATTATTTGAATAAAAATGCTGCTGTTACTCTCTTATTAATTCCAATCATGGCTAGTTTGAACAACCATATAGAGACGATCGTGGTTATCTCTGCCAGCTTTTTTACCAATATCCTTGAAACTGCCGCCAACCTGTTTCATACCGGTCATATCAAGTACTTCAGAATCATCGATATTGACGCTAAAGTACTGCTTTGCTAACGATAAAGCCAACTTGGTGTAGCCAGATTCATTCACAATTACTCGGCCACTATCATCAAAGGTGAAGACGTCATCATTGAATGGATCTTCTGGAATACCTCTTAAAATATTACTTTTTGCCTCGATCACTGCCACACCAGCTTCAATGATTAAGTAGATGTGATACTGATCATCCACCGCTTCAATTAATCTCAATGTGTGTTCTGGTAATTTATTGCCAATACCATCTAGAAACTCTGCACCCTCTGCTGCAACGGAGAATTGGTGATTGCTGTAGATGTCACTTAAAACTCTTCTAGCCTGCCAATTAGATGTTTGGTACATTAATTGGTCTTCTTTAAATTTATTTTCTGAGTACATCTGACCATAATTAAAGTCTTTGTACAGTGTTGACCACATCTCATTCGTACTTGGTATTGGTTTTAGTTGTATTGTTTCTTCTTCCATTTCGTCAAGATTAGTATTTGTAAAGCTGCCAAGTGCGTATATTTTGCCAAAACGACTGTACTGATCCCTGATTCCCTGAAATAAATTATGTTGGTCCATGAAAATCACCCCAGTTTTAGTAGGTTACCCTACTTATTTTACACTTTTTAATTAATTTTGTTGTTCAACAACATTAACCGTGATTGGAATTCCTAGCTGATTTTCGGCCATATAAGGCCCCCAAAACTAAAATTTTAGTTTTGGGGGCCTTATATTTTAAGGGACAAAGATCCCCTATATCTTATAGATCAATCTATGCAGGAATGATCATTGACTTGATAACTTCACGATTGGTCATAGCTTGGTAAGCTGAATCAATATCATCGAGACTATACGATTTAGTGAAGACTTTGCCAGGATGAATATCACCGTCTAGCACAGCCTTTAGTAAAACTTGTTTATCGTAAGTTGTGACCGACGCAGGACCACCGGCAATGATAGTGTTTGTGTAAAATGACTGAGCCATATCCATCTTTGGTTCATGTGGAAGCCCCACACGGCCAATGATGGCACCTGGACGACCAAGCTTCATTGCTTCTTCGTTTGATTGTTCACTGCCGACACATTCCAACACTGCATCAACGCCGGCATTGTTTGTTAATTCTTTGACTTTGGCAACAGCATCATCCCCACGCTCTGCGATAATATCTGTAGCACCAAATTCAAGAGCTAGTTTTTGCCTGTCTTCATGGCGACTCATAGCAAAGATTCGCTTTGCTCCGCGCATCTTAGCCGCAATAACTCCGCATAGACCAACGGCACCGTCACCGATAACCGCCACCGAATCACCCTTCTGGACGTTTGCTACGCGAGCGGCGTGATAACCAGTGGCCATCACGTCAGCTAAAGTTAGCAATGATTTAAGCATTTCTTCACTGTAATCGTCTGGATTACCGGGGATTTTAACCAATGCCCATTCCCCGTGTTGGAACCGAATATATTCAGCTTGAACACCATTACTGAAGTTATCAGTATGGTTTTGACAGTCACCATCAAAACCGGCAAGACAAGCAGCACAATGGCCACACCCGTGTGTAAATGGTGCAATAACGAAATCGCCAGTCTGAACCGTTGTAATGGCTGATCCAACTTCGGTAACGATACCGATTGCTTCATGACCGGAGTTTTCAGAATTTTCGGGAACATCGTCTAAACCACGATATGCCCACAAATCGGATCCACAGACACAGGTTCTAACGATCTTGATAATGACGTCGTCATCCTTTTGGATAGTTGGCATGTCAATATCCTTAACTTCAACTTTACCTGGTTTAACAAAAATTGTTGATTTCAAATTTAGCACTCCTTTTGAATGACTGAGTATTGAATTGCAAATTAATGGTCTAAAGTTCAGATAATTACAAAGAAATTGTATACCTTTGAGTAAGCTTTAAGTCAAGATGTTTATTGATTTTTATTTTGGTGTGACGATGACGGTTGCACTGATTGGTCCTTCTGCAACCATCGGTGGTAGGTAAGAACTGCCATCATACTTACTTTCATACGCAGCATTAATTTTGTCAGTTAACTCGGCGTCGTTGATAATTGGTGCAAAGTTAACTTGATATTCATGGCCGGCCAAACTGATTTTACCGGCTTTTTGGGTGATTGCTGAGTTGTACCATTTGGATTTTTGACCGTTCCAGGCACGAATATAAAGTCCATCGTCTACTACAACCGACCAAATCCATGTCGGGGTACCAAACGTCTTGCCGTCATCGTAGTATGGTGAAACGTGAAAATCGTCTGCTTGTTTAAATTTACTTAATTGTTCTGAAGTCCATTCACTCATATTAATCTCTCCTTACAATTTTTCTGATCTCTTTAGCTGGTACTCCGGCCACAACCGTATTATCGGGGACGTCTTTAGTCACCACCGCTCCGGCACCAACAATTGAATTTCTTCCAATTGTAACGCCGGGGAGAACAATTGCTCGTGCTCCAATCCATGCGTTTTGTAAAACATGAATTGAGCTAACCAACAATTCCCGCCGATTGTCTGGATCAGGGTCATGATTGACCGTAATCAGTGACGCACCGGGTCCAATTAGAACATTATCTTCCAATTTGATACCGCCTAGATCTGTCATTTGAACATTAGCGTTTAACAAAACATTGTTTCCAAATTCAATTCCAGCACCATAATCAGTGGAAAAAGGTAACTTCATCTGTAGATCTTTTGGAGCTGGTCGTCCTGTAATTTCTGAGATAAACTGCGCAATCATTTTGGCTGAATCTGCATTTGCATTCATATCTCTTACTAGCCTTTGATTACGATTAATTGTGGCTCGACGGTCTGCAAGATCGGTTGCGGTTAATCTGACTGTTTTGTTAATGTAAATCAACTCCTCTCTGAAGTGTATCGACAACACATTGATAAGCTTATTTTAAAGATATAAGATGATTATGTTAAATACCTATTGATAATGGTTAACTATACGTTTTAACTATCGATTGGAGGAATTAGTGATGGAAATTAGGGTTTTACGCTACTTTGTATCAGTTGCGCAAACACATAATATGTCTGAAGCTGCCCGGATATTGCACGTGTCACAGCCGACATTGTCACGTCAGATTGCTGATTTAGAGGTGGAAGTTGGTGGTCCCCTATTTGAACGACGATCACGTGAAATGGTTTTAACCGCAACCGGTAGATATTTACTGTCAAAGGCGAACACGATTCTTTCGTTGGTTGATAAAACGACTACTAATTTACAAGCTCAACAAGTTGATATATCTGGCAGTTTGGATATTGGATCAGGAGAAAGTGAAAATTTGGATGCTTTAATGAAGCTACTGGCACACTTTCAGTATGATTATCCTAATGTCACGATTCATCTACATACGGGTAACGCTATGACAACGGAAAACCAACTCGAAAATGGATTGCTTGACCTAGGTGTTACGATGGGCCGGCGAGATCTCCGTTCTTTTGATTCGTTAAAATTACCACAACAAAATCGTTGGGGTGTAATTATGCGAAAAGATAGCCAGTTGGCACAAAAAAGCAGTGTTGTGCCCACCGATCTGATTAATTTACCAATTTTTGTTTCGGAGCAAGCCATGCAGCGTGACTTTTTTGCGGACTGGTGGAGAAACGTCAAAGATTCTATCAATGTGATCGGTACTTACGACTTGCTCTACAATTCAACGTTATTAGTTCGTGCAAGAAAATGCTATGCAATTGCATTTGACGGACTGCTTAGCGGCAATATGGCTAAAGATTTAACATTTCGACCACTTCAACCTGAACTTAACGAACCAATTAATATAATTTGGTCGAAAAATCAACAATTATCACCAATTACTGCCCTATTTTTGAAGAGGCTACGGGCCGCTTTCGGATGAGATTATACAAAGTTGTTATCGTTCAAAAAAAGCATCCTTTCTGGATGCTTTTTTGGTTATAGTTTCGCTTAACCGATGCTACCTTCCATTTCGAAGCCAATTAATCTATTTAATTCAACTGCGTACTCCATGGGCAATTCTTTTGTGAAGGGTTCAATGAAGCTCATCACGATCATTTCAGTCGCTTTTGCCTCAGAAATACCACGGCTCATCAAATAATATAACTGTTCTTCTGAAATTTTTGAAACTTTAGCCTCGTGTTCCATGGCCACATCAGCGCACGAGATCTCGTTAAATGGAATTGTATCACTGGTAGACTGATCATCCATGATAATGGTGTCACATTCCACATGAGCAAATGATCCTTCTGAATGCTTGTTAAACCGAACTTTGCCACGGTAGTCTACTGCACCGCCATCTTTAGAAATCGATTTTGAGATTACTGACGATGAGGTGTTTTTAGCATTGTGAATCATCTGTCCACCAGTGTCCGAATCAATATTTCGGCCGGCGACGGCAATTGACAGCATGGTGCCACGAGCGCCCTCACCGTTTAAGTAAACAGATGGATATTTCATGGTCACTTTTGAACCTAAATTACCATCCACCCATTCCATCACAGCATTATCGAGTGCTTGGGCCCGTTTAGTCTCCAAACTGTAAACGTTGTTTGACCAATTTTGAATTGTCGTATACCGGCAATATGCGTTTGGCAACACGTTAACTTCCACAACTGCAGCGTGTAAATTATCTTGATTGTAGATTGAAGCACTACATCCCTCAACGTATTCAACGTGGGCACCTTCATCAACGATGATCAACGTTCTTTCAAACTGGCCTGATCCTTCGGTGTTCATGCGGTAGTACGATTGCAGTGGCATTGATAACGTGACACCTTTTGGAACATAGATAAATGTGCCACCTGACCAAACTGCCGCATTCAGTGCTGCAAACTTGTTATTAATAGGTTTAATAAGTTGACCAAACCATTTCTTAAATAATGCTGGATGTTCTTGTAATGCTGAATCGATGTCTGAAAATATTACACCTTGTTTGTCAAAGCTTTCTTTCATGTGGTGATAAACGACTTGTGATTCATACTGTACGGCCGACCCCATTAAGAATTCCCGTTATGCTTCCGGTATGCCAATCTTGTCAAAAGTATCTCTCACATCTGTTGGCACTTCATTCCAGCTATCATGGGTTTCATTAGTATATTTTTGATAATATTTCATATTTTTTAAATCTAACCCACTTAAATCAGGTCCAAATGAAGGAAACGGCATTTTTTCGTAAACATGAAATGCTTGTAATCTGTAATTTAACATCCATTCTGGTTCACTTTTATCCCGCGAGATTTGGCGGACAACGTCCTCTGTTAATCCTTCATTTGTCGAAAATATTGGATCCACATCATCGTGAAAACCAAATTCGTAGCCAGCATTGTTGGCTAAAATATCTTCTAGTTTATCCATAAACTCATTTCCTTACTATGTATTTATTTTGTTGTTCTATGTGGTGAAAATACAAAATCTACCCTCCTTAATCTAATTAAAACTAGATTATAAACCAATCCAGCAACATTACATAGTGTTAGAATAAATAATTTATATATTTTTGTATATAAAGATTAACGATGCTTTTGTTGCTGTGAAATGAAAAACACCTGTTCTAATAGACTGAGATCATCCACATGATTTTATATTTTAATTATGATACCTCACTAGTACACAATCTAAAAATTTCAACAAATATTTTTATAGAAGTAATCTAAAATTTTTTAAATATTTTAGAATTAAGCCTTCTAATTGCTGATATATTAACAATAATCTAAAACCTTAACTTTAGTAACATACATATTTGGGCAAAATATAGTGTAGATATTGACTTATATAAAATTGGAATATACAATGTCTGTGAGAGATTGTGAATTATATAACTATGAGGGGTGATAAAAGATGGAACAACAAAATATAATGGCTGCTGGAATGTTGCATAGGATGATTCGTGAATTTACTGACAATGAGTTAGCCCCACTGGATATGCAGATCGATGCACAAGGAGATTATCCAGATGGATTATTTGATAAGGTTGTCAATAACGGCTTGCTAGCAATCACACTTCCTAAGGATTACGGTGGTGCTGCTTTTGATTACGAGACTGCAGCTAAAGCACTTCATATCATGGCAATTGGGAATGCCAGTATGGCAGTCACACTGGAAGGTCACTTTAAGACGTTGGAACAAATTTTAAAGTACGGTGATCAACGATTAAAAGATGCTTATTTGCCAAGTGCTACTCATCGAATTTTCGCCTTTTCTCAGACAGAGTCATCTGGCGGTTCTAATCCTAAAGGAATTTCTACCCGTGCCACTCGTCAGGGAGATGACTGGATTATTACGGGTGATAAAATCATGATCACTAATGGCGGACTAGCCCAAGTATATTGCGTTTTAGCAAAAACCGATGATGATCAAATGGGCGTCTTTTTGGTTGACCAAGATATGCCCGGATTTTCTTTTGGTAAACGCGAAGACTTTATTGGTTTGCGTGGTACACCGGTTGGTGAAATTGTGATGGATCATATTAAGGTTCCTAGTTACCACCTGCTGGGCAAAGTTGGTCAAGGCCTGGAAATTGGCAACAATGCTCATGATGATGCACGAATTTTAATGGGTGCAGTTTTGACAGGTATTATGGAACACGAGTTGCAGATTGCGGTTGATTACAGTAAGCAACGTAAAGCATTAGATACCCCACTATATGAATTGCAATCAATTCAAGAAAAGATCGCAGAGATTGCCATTGCCCGTCAAAACACTGAATTACTCTACCAGCATGGTGCCCAATTGAAGCTTGCACATCAGTCATATGCTCAAGTGGCAGCGATGACTAAATCGTATGGTAGTCGTGCGGCTGTTCGTTCCGGCGATATGGCACTACAAGTGCTAGCGGGATATGGATACAGTCGTGAATATCCTATTGAGCACTTGATTCGCGATGCACGCGCAATGGAAATTGCCGAAGGTACTGTTGAGCGAATGAACGGTGAAATCACACTGAAGCAGATTAATCGTTAGGAGTGAGTCGGATGAAAATTGTTGTATGTATCAAGCAAGTACCAAAAAGTGATTCGGTAAAAATTGATCCCAAGACCAATAATATGATTCGAGATAACGTTGAAGGTGTAATTAACCCATTTGATAAAAATGCAATTGAAGCTGCCTTGACGATTAGAGACCAACTTGGTGGTGAAGTAATCATTCTAAGTATGGGTCCTGATAGTTATATGAGTTCCTTGCGTGATGGCCTTGCAATGGGAGCTGATCGAGCCGTCTTGTTGAGTTCCCGTGCGTTTGGTGGCGCAGATACTCTCGCAACCGGCTATACAATCAGTCAGGCACTGAAAAAAATTGGTGATGTTGATTTAGTTTTGTTTGGTCGCCAGTCTGTGGACGCGGATACCGGTCAAGTTGGGCCAATCGTGGCACAATATCTTGATGTTCCTCAAATTACCTTTGTTGAACAGTTGCGGATGATTGACCAGCATACTTTGATTGGTCAACGATTATTAGATGGTTCAACCCAACAAGTCCAGGTGACATTACCGGCAGTTGTAACTGTCCGTGCCGAACTAAATACACCACGATATGAGACGCCAGTTAATATTCAGTCCAGTTTTGAAAAAAATGTTGATGTATGGGACGAACATGACATTGATTTAGACAAGAGTCGCATTGGCCAAGCTGGTTCTCCGACGGTTGTCAAAAGAGTTTTTGCGCCTGACAAAAAAGGACGGCAGACAAAGACTTTGAATGGTAATGCCAAAAAAGCGGTGCAAGAATTGCTGGGACAGATTAACAATTAAGGGGTGATAACATGACACAAACAGAAATTTGGGTATACGTTCAGACCAATCAAACATCAGTTGAACCAACCAGCCTTCAGTTAATTACCAAGGCTAAAGAAATTGCAGTTAATCAACGGGTAGTCGCAGTGATGCCAACTGTTGTTTCTGAAAAACTAATTAATGAAGTCCAGGAGTATGGTCCTGATAAAATTATTACCCTTGAAGATGATCGGTTTAAAACAGCTACTGACACTGAAATTGCTGATGTATTGTATCAAGTAGTTAGTACCAGAAAACCGAATAGTCTTTTAATTCCTGCAACAGTGATTGGTAGATCAGTTGCACCACGCCTACAAGCAATGTTACAAACTGGATTAACGGCTGACTGTCTAGACGTTTATTTTGATGGTGATACGCTAGTTCAAGTAAAGCCCACGTATGGTGATGACATTATGTGCGAAATTACATGCCCTGATCATCAACCACAAATGGCGACTGTCCGCCCTAACGTTTTCAAAGCAGTTAAACAAAATAATGACACGACAATTGAGAAAGCTGATTTTGAATTTCATCCTGAAACTCAAGTGAAGGCAAGTACACCTCAGTCAATTATTAGCAGTGCCGCCAACATTGGGGATGCTAATGTGGTCGTTGCTCTCGGCCGTGGAGCTAGTAGTCCAGCCATCATTGAAAAAGCCCGTAAACTAGCGGCTAAGCTTGGTGGCATGGTTGGCGTGTCTCGACCATTAACTGACAGTGATGAATTTGGTCACGAAAGCCAAATTGGTCAAAGTGGCCAGTCAATTGCGCCTGACCTGCTGATTAATTTTGGCATTTCAGGAGCTGTACAGTACCTGGTCGGTATTGAGAATGCTAAGACAATCGTTTCAGTCAATACTGATCCAGATGCTCCAATTTTGGCAGCATCTGATTACGCATTTGTCGGAGATGCAAATGATTTTATGGATAATTTACTGGAACAAGTAAGATAAAAATACTAAAAAATAGACGCATTACCTTAGATTTGAGGTAATGCGTCTATTAGTATGCAGTATAAAAATTAATCTTTTTTCCAAAAGTCCGTTGTGGCACCTTCAGATGAACTTGATACAAGGTGTGCATACTTACCTAATACACCACGCGAATACAATGGTGGAATTTTGGTTTCTTTGCGTCGTTTGGCCATTTCTTCGTCTGATACTTTCATGGTGATTTCACGAGTATCTTGATCGATCACGACAGTATCTCCGGTGTGAAGGTAGGCAATTGGACCAGCGTCCTGTGCTTCTGGTGCAATATGGCCAACCACGAATCCGTGTGAACCACCAGAGAAACGTCCATCCGTCAGTAGAGCAACGGTTTCACCCTGCCCTTTACCAACCAAAATACCAGAAAGCGACAACATTTCCGGCATGCCAGGGCCGCCTTTCGGGCCAACAAATCTAACGACAACAACATCGCCATCTACAATTTCATCAGCCATAGCGGCATCAATCGCATCTTCTTCGTTATCAAAAACCTTGGCTGGACCTTCATGGCGTCGCGCCTTCAGACCGGCTACCTTAATTACGGCACCATCGGGAGCAAGATTACCGTGAAGAATAATTAATGGACCATCTTTTCGCTTAGGATGTTCAAGTGGCATAATGACTTTCTGACCTTCTTTAAGCGATGGAGCATCTTTTAAATTCTCGGCCAGTGTTTTACCAGTTACAGTCATGCAATCACCATGTAGGTAACCATTTTCGTATAGATATTTCATGACGGCTTGAACACCACCAACACTGTATAAATCACGGAATACGTACTTACCGCTTGGCTTTAAATCAGCTAAATGAGGGACTTTTTTCTGGAATGTATTGAAGTCGTCAATTGTTAACTCCACGTTTGCGGCATGGGCAATTGCCAACAGATGAAGAACAGCATTAGTTGATCCACCCAATGCCATGACCACCGTAATTGCATTTTCAAATGCATCACGCGTCATGATGTCCTTTGGATAAATTCCCTTTTTTAGGAGGTTGATAACAGCCTCTCCGGCCTATTCAACATCTTTTTTCTTTTCTTCAGTCGTGGCTGGATGAGATGCTGATCCTGGTAGACTCATCCCCATGGCCTCAATTGCTGAAGCCATAGTGTTGGCTGTGTACATACCACCGCAACCACCGGGTCCTGGGCATGCATTACACTCAATGCGGTTAACTTCTTCTGATGAAATATCACCATGATTCCATTGACCAACGGCTTCAAAAATTGAAATTAAATCAATATCTTTTCCATCTAAATTGCCGGGATCAATGGTGCCACCGTAGACAAAAATAGCCGGAATTTCAGTGTTAGCAATCGCAATCATTGATCCAGGCATGTTTTTGTCGCAACCGCCGACTGCCACAAATGCATCGCAATTATGACCACTCATCGCTGCTTCAACTGAATCGGCGATAATATCGCGAGATGGTAACGAGAAACTCATCCCTCTGGTTCCCATTGAAACCCCATCTGAAACAGTGATCGTGCCAAATTGGACCGGCCAACCACCTGCGGTAATTACCCCCTTCTTTGCTAATTTACCTAAACCTTCTAGATGCATATTACAGGGAGTATTTTCTGCCCATGTACTAATAACACCAACGATCGGTTTCTTAAAGTCTTCGTCTTTCATACCGGTGGCGCGTAATAAGGCACGGTTGGGTGCTTTAACCATTCCATCATAGACGTGACTGCGAATCCGAAGGTCTTTTTCTTCATTCGCCATATGTATTTCTCCTTCCGAAACCACAAACTAACTACCTTGTTGGTTTCTAATCGTATTTTAACATAGAAAGCTTTGTATATAGATGGATTATAAGTAAATTAAATAAAAAACTTGAAAGTTAAAGCATTTAATGTAAAAATACAACTACTTTAGTAATTTTTGAAGGAGGTCAAAACAATGCGTGATGACATTAAGATCAATGATAAAGCGGAGCCTATTGAAGAATCATTACTAGATGTGTTAGAAACAGTTATGGATCCAGAAATAGAATTAGATATTTATAATTTAGGATTGATTTATGAGATTAACTTAGAAAATAATGGCAATTTACATATTATTATGACTTTTACCGGAATGGATTGTACCTGCATCGGATCAGTATCCAATGATTTGAAAACCAAACTACCAAAATTAAATGAAATTAACGATGTTTCTGTAGATATTGTTTGGTCGCCTGCTTGGAACATGACCAGAATTAGTAGAATTGGTCGTATGACATTGGGAATCAGCCCTCGCTGATGTTACAATAAATACATATTTTAAATTCATTTATTAGGAGAAGTGATAGTTTTGATGCTGAATCTTGCAAGAATTTATGATGAAAATCAGCCTGATGGTTACAGGGTACTTGTTGATAGAATTTGGCCACGAGGGATGAGTAAAGTTCGCGCTAAACTAGATCTTTGGGAGAAGAATGTGGCCCCATCAACGGAACTACGCAAATGGTTCGGTCATGATCCTCAAAAGTTTGCTGAATTTAAAGAACGCTATACTGCAGAATTAAATGCAAGTGGTGCTGCATCGGCATTATTTGATAAAATTAAAGATCAGCCCAATGTATTACTGCTGTACGCGGCAAAAGATGTAGAAAATAATAATGCGGTTGTACTACAAGAAATATTGAACGGAATGAATAAAAATAAGTAAAGCTACAATACAGTGTGGACCTGTAAGGAGCTTTACTTTTCTTTTGACTAATATTTTATCCAAACATAGTTTTTATATTTTTATTTTTAACATTATTGTCCAAACGACAAACTATACCAAGAAATAAATCGTCGTTTTTTAAAAAGTCGATAATCTGAGTTGCTACAGTAGATTGCAATAGTTTAATTTCTTCGAAAGCTTTTTTCTGCGAAATAATATTACACATAATACCCTCACTATTGTCAGTGGGGATTTTTTCCTGTGCGTCCAATTTACTGGAATCTCTAATAACATAAATAACGCCATATTTATCAGTACAAAGATAATAATATTTCTTTTTTTTGTTATCAAAAATCGTATCCGTTGAATTCATTCTCTTGAAATCTGTATTGAGTATACGTCGTACTTCTTTCAATTTATTTTGTAACGATGTGTACTCACCACAGGTTTCACATTTAGATGTATCTGAGCCAATTATGTGATCGCTATGGTTAATGTCATGGTCATTATTGAGGTCTATACTTTGTGCTAACATCAACCCTCGATAGTGCTTTAACTCAAATTTCATTTCATTATTGTTGTCATTTTTTAAAAAATTCAATTTATCAGACTCCTATCCAAAATAATTGAATTGGTTACTCATTTCTTGTTATTTAAAACTGGTTAGATCATGGCTTGAATATATGCCATACCAAGTTAAAAAGGCTAGTATGGTCCAAATTTTCCTCGAATTATCTTTGGTTCCATCACGGTGATCATTTAATAATTTTAGTACATAATCTTTGTTAATTATGTCATCAGCCGATGAATGCTTAATAATTTTTCTGGCCCATTCGTAAAGATCATCTTTTAACCAATCATTGAGCGGAACTGTGAAATTTAGCTTCTGGTGATTAACCACTTCGTCAGGTAGAAAAAACTTTGCCGCTTCTCTTAAAGCTATCTTTGTCTGCCCATGATTTACTTTTAATTTTGTGGGAATTGTTTTCGATAATTCGTATATTCTCCTATCGACAAACGGTGTTCTTAATTCAAGTCCAAAAGCCATCGACGTACGATCAGCATTTAACAATAAATTATCTGGCAACCAGTAATGTAAATCGATATCTTGCATTCTTGAAATTGGATCAGAACCGATTGATCTTTGATATTCACTGTTAACAGCTTGAAAGAATGGCCTTGAAAGATTGTAGTGGTTCATTAATTGTTGCTTTTCATCTTCTTTAAATATTTTGGTACCCACAAACCTTTCTTCTAAGGGAGTTGTACCACGTAGTAAAAAGTTTTTGAATCGTGAGCCGTCGGTATCATTACTTAATGATTCCTTTATGGAATTTTTTAAGGATTTGGGCAATAATTTAAACCATTTAAGTGACTTTGGCTCAGTGTAAATTCTATAACCACCGAACATTTCGTTGGCGCCCTCTCCTGACATTATAACTTTGCAATAATTGCTACTAAGTTTTGCCAAAAAATATTGAGTAAACGCAGCAGGATCCGCCAGTGGATCGTCTATATAGTAAATAAAATTAGAAAACTCTTTCATAAAATCATCAGGTGTGATAATTAAACTTTCGTTATCAACTTGTAATGCGTTAGCCGTTTGTTTTACTAAATCCAGTTTGTTATACCCCTTTCTATCGAATCCAACAGAAAATGTTTTAATTTTTGGGTTAATTTCTCTAGCTATTGCCACAATAATTGAAGAGTCGATTTCTCCGGATAGAAAAGCACCTATTGGAACGTCTGATCTCATATGTTTTTCTACTGAATCCTGTAGGGTCTCTATAATCGACTGTATTAAATTATTTTTATTGATTTTATTATTTGGGACAATCTTCGCATCAAAGTATTGTTGAATATGCATCCGTCCATAAAAAGTTTTAGTAAAGCTATGGCCTGGCAATAGTTCAATAATATTGTTGCTTAATGTGGATTCGCCCGGAATATACTGATACGTAAAGTAATCCTGTAGCGCATTCATATTGATATCATCGTTCTTAATATTCTTCATCAATGATTTTTTTTCTGATGAAAAATATATTTTTTTATTCGTTTCAAATAAAAATAATGGTTTAATGCCAAAGTGATCTCTTGCACCAAAAACCTCATGAGTCTTGGTGTCCCAAATTACAAACGAGAACATACCTCTCAAATGGGTTACAACAGCACTACCATATTTTTTATAGCCGGCAAGCAAAATCTCAGTATCTGAGTGAGTTTTAAATTCGTAATTTTCTCTTTCAAGTGATTTCCTTAAATCTATATAATTGTATATCTCTCCGTTAAAGACAATCCAGTAACGATCATTATCGTAAGATAGTGGTTGTTTACCTTGATCAAGGTCAATAACACTCAGTCTTCTGTATCCGACACTAATATCATTGTTTTGATAATAAATTTCATCATCTAGCCCTCGGTGTTCAGTTTGTTTACACATCAATCTAATCTCACGCATATCAATACTTTTTTCACCATTACCATTATGAATTACACCAACAAAGCCACCCATTTAAATAACCCTCCATTATTAAATCTTATGTTCATCGGAAGTAGCAACACTTTTAACGTAATACCTCAAGTAAGTGTCATTCATATTTTTTACGTGAAACTCACCTACCGGGTAACTTGATTGAACACCGCCTAATTTTAGATCTCTATTACTTAAGTTTTTAACGCTGACATTTAAAACGCCCGCTTTTTGAGATGCGTAGGAAATATTATTGATACTCGTTGAACTACCTATTTCCTTTTTTATAATTTTACCGTCATGTTTAATAACAACCTTAACCGGAACCTGTATGTGACCACTAACTAATTCGATATTGGAACTATTTGAGTGAGTAACAATATTAGATGAAATCGTCTGGTTAGGCTTAATATCAATCATTTCGTTATCAAAATAACGTCCATCGCCCTGTTCAGCAACAAGTAAATCTTTTTTAACAACATTAGAATTTTTAAATTCATTACCAAACGTACTCAGTAGCGCTAAGGTGACAATGCCTGAAAAGAAAATTTTCTTTTTAATTACCAATCGACTGAATACTTCAGAATTACTAAAGCTTGAAACGCTCCATAACATTAATATTGGAAGTAGCGGAACTGCATATCTTGGTTCCACTTCCCAAAAAATAATGTGAAAACTACTCAAACCAAGTGCAATCAAAATTGCTAAGCCATTGTTATCTTGATTACGGGTGCTTAAGAAACTGAAAGCTGAACTTATAAATAAAAATACTAGAAAAATTTGAGAGATTAGAGATATCCAAGAATTAACTATGTCTTGATTGTATAGATACCAACTTGGTTCTTTTTCCCACTGTGTAGTTAATTTCAAACTGTCAAATGTACCAGATGAAGTAAACACAAAGCTCTTTTTCAAAAGGTGTTGCGCTAAGCCAATAAATCCCATATTTTTAATTCGATCTTTAATAATTTTTTTCTCGGAAGTTTCTTTTCGTGTTTTTGTTTGTAAACTCATTTGATAGTGTGCATCCTGATAATCATATTCGCCGTTTGTGTTTGGATTTAATGACATTGCAATCCAGCTGGTTGCTGGTAGTTCTTCATTTGGTCTAGCCTGATAATCGTAAACATGATTTTCTAATTGAAATGTGCCAATTCCAATGAAAATACAAACTATGCTAATTATCACGGATGTTAGTAGATTTTTACTTGACCACTGCTTTTTTATTAGCTTTGTTACTATCATAATTCCAACGGCAATCAGCAAGACGATCATATTTGGTTTAATGAGTGTGCTGAAAATATCCAGCAAAACCATAACAGCAAAAGAAGCGTATTTTTTATATCCAACATTTGTATCAAAATATATCCACAAAGCGAAGGTTATGATTGGAACAGGTATTACAAATGCATCTGAATAGACAAATAGTCCGTATGCATATAAAGGAACACTAAATAGCCAAAATATTGCGAATATAATTTTTAAAGTGTCCATTTTCCAGTAATGGAAAATCTTTATCCCTGCTAATAGTGCCATGTCAATCCAGACGAATTGAATGATATTAACAGATTGCCAAACGTAGTTAACGGAGAATATTCGAACAAATTTGAGTATATATACTAATAAATAAACATAGTTTACATTGTTTTTATAGACATAAAAATAATTGGCCCACTTAGTTGTCCCTTTAACTAGTGCCATTGCTTGATTTCTGACAAAAAAAGAATCAGCCCTACCGTAATCCACAAAATTAAAAGAAAACCATAGTTGCGTTAAAAAAATTAACAACAAAACTACTGCTAACACAATCTTTTTAATTCTGGTGTTCATTCTGTTTATCAATACATACATTATTCTTGTAACTAGTATTAGGGTTATTGCACCAAACATTATCCAGAATGGGCTAACCAAGAAGGAACTTTGATTAGTTAACATGGAATAAAAAGATGCCATCAACGAAATTGAAAAGAATATTAAAACACCAACGATTTTGATTTTTGATAGATTCACATTTTCACCTGTTATAATTTATTTTAATTTAGTAATTAATCACCCCGTATTTCACTTTCACGAGTAAGCATAGTCGAACAAAAATACTTAAAAAAGACCATAAAAATAAAATTAAAATGAGATTTTCACACTAAACTAAAAAGTACTATGATAATTTCACAGCGTCGATAAAAATTTACTTAATTTATGAGATAGTCATTGAATAAAAAAATTTGTGGTAGTATGTTTACTCGCGGATCGTGTTGAACTTTTTGCCTATGTAACATATCAGTCTTGTCTTTCATTCAACACGATCTTTTCTCGTACATACCTATAATTGGAGGTTATAAAGTGAATAAAACAGTCTTATTAGTCGAAGATGAAATTGGATTAATTGATTCTCTTAAAACCGAATTTGAGTTTGAAAATTATAACGTTTTAACATCTGCAAACGGAATCGATGCGGTTGATTTATTTTTAAAAGAACGAGATAAAATTGATTTAATTTTACTCGACTGGATGTTGCCTAAATTAGATGGTCTGGGTGTCTTAAGAAGAATTAAAAAGGATGGAGATGTACCAATCATTATGTTAACCGCTCGTGATTATACTGGTGATAAAGTTGCCGGTCTTCTTGAGGGGGCTGATGATTACGTAACCAAGCCTTTTGATACTGAAGAATTATTAGCACGAATGGAGGTTGTTCTTCGACGCCCAAGTTCAAACCATTTACAGGGTAACGATGGTGTTTACAGGTTGGATGACTTAATTGTTGATAATGATAAACATCAGGTAATTAGAGGTTCTCACAATATTCAACTAACACAGCGTGAATTCAACCTTTTATTAGAGTTAATTAAGCATTCCGGAAAAACGTTTACTCGTGATGAATTAATAAATTCAGTATGGGGAGTTGATTTTGACGGGTTACCAACCGTCGTTGATGTATATATTCGATACTTGAGAAATAAAATTGATAGAATACCAGGAGAAAACAAATTGATTCACACTACTCGAGGCGTTGGTTATTCTTTATCCTTAAACAGATAAAAAAGCTGACTAACATTATTTTTTATAATTTCACAACTATATAATATTTGTAGCAATGTGCCCTATGACTGTTTATTTACATGAAAAAAGTTCTTCATAATCTATGAAGAACTTTTTTTGTTTATTGAAATTTCACATATAACTGTATTCATATATATAGCTTCCGGTTGTCATGAAAGAATAAATGAGATTTTATCATCTGACTATTATTTTAACGATCTTTTTTAACTTCAATTGTTCTAATAATATGAATACCGAGATACGGGTCTCACAAAGTAAAAAAAGAGATAAAGAGAGGTAGTTAAATGATAACGTCGTTAATGACATCAATTTTAAATATTAGTCACTTGTTACCTCAAGTGATTGCACAGTTCGGCTGGTTAACCTATATTGGATTATTTGG
The DNA here is from genome assembly GCF_001434475.1 of Paucilactobacillus suebicus DSM 5007 = KCTC 3549. Lineage (GTDB taxonomy): Bacteria > Bacillota > Bacilli > Lactobacillales > Lactobacillaceae > Paucilactobacillus > Paucilactobacillus suebicus. Next base: position 28,618 of record NZ_AZGF01000003.1, read on the forward strand.
GATAATTTTCATTGAGACAGGTTTAGTTCTTTTCCCTTTTCTTCCAGGAGATTCAATTTTATTTTTGTGTGGTTCAATTGCAGCTTTATCAAATCATCCACTTAATCACATAATTCTAATCATTGTATTGTCAATTGCAGCAATTTTAGGTGACTTCGTTAATTTCGAAATTGGTCAGCATTTGGGTAAACATTTAACCGGTTCTAATAAATGGAGTAAATGGATAAAGCCAAAATATGTGAAAGATGCTCAGTCCTTTTTCAATAGACATGGTTCATCCGCCATTTTTTTAGGAAGATTCGTTCCAATTATCCGAACCTTTATCCCCTTTACTGCTGGTGCCAGCAAAATGCAATATAGAAAATTTGCTATTTTTAATATTTTAGGTGCGTTTTCATGGGTTGCCGTGGCCGTACTTGCTGGTTTCCTTTTTGGAAATGTTTCAATTGTCAAGGCTCACTTTGAGCTAATTATGGTGGCAATTATTATAATTTCACTGGCACCTGCCGTCTTGATGAGTGTAATTCAAAATAAGAGAAATGTTGGATTGTAAATTTACAATCCTTAAGATTTATCGTTTATGTTGTTAATTATTTCGATATCTGAAATAATTGTAATGGGTTTCAAATTAAGAATAATATTATACGATTAATATAAAATGAATAAAATAATTTATTTGAAAGGAATTAATTATAATGCATAAACATAGTATGTGGTTAGTTACTGGTATTGTATCAACCATTTTGTTTATTTTTATCGTATTTGGAGTAATCACTAAAAACAACGTTATAACAAATTTTGATTTTGTTTGTCAGGCTGCAGTTGGATCAATGGTAAATCCAAATGCTACACGAATCATGTCTGTTGTTGCATTTTTTGGAAGCCCTACTGTGAACATTGTACTAACGATATTAATAGCCATCGTCCTTTGGATCATAAAAGACAAAATAATTGCTTTATGGATTATGTGTACCCAACTTGGAGGAAGTGCTTTAGCATTTATCATTAAAGAGTTAGTTCACCGACACAGACCAGGTATGCAAATAATAAAAGATAGTGGTTTCAGTTTTCCAAGTGGACATACTTTTAATACTGCAATCTTAGTGTTGATTGTTATGTTTATTATCGTACCAAAGATTCAGGGGCAAGAATATGAGCTTGTTGTAAATCTGCTCTCAATTATATGGCTATTTGCGGTGGCATTCTCGAGAGTTTATTTAAGAGCTCATTGGCCTTCTGATGTTGTCGGTAGTATCGCTTTAGCTTTAGCTTGGTGGGAAATTGCACGTATTCTATATTTCAAATTCTCTCCTCTTTTAGAAAAATACTTAAAAATAGATAATTCGAAAGGTAGAAATTAGTGACATGGATAAACTTACAATTGTTGTGCCAGCCTATAATGAGGAAGAGGTTCTACCTGATTCTGTTCGAACACTTTTGAGTGTTGAAGACAAATTAATTAGCTCTCAAATGTTCGATTCATCGTCAGACATTTTAATTGTCGATGATGGATCGACAGATGATACATGGAATATTATTAATGAAGAAAATGAAAGAAACAAAAGAATTACTGGTATTAAATTTAGTCGAAACTTTGGTCACCAAAATGCTTTGATCGCTGGAATGACGGAGGCCATTAAGACTGCAGATATAGTGGTTACAATCGATGCGGATCTACAGGATGATCCTAACGCTATTGAGAAAATGACCAGAGAATTTTTAAATGGTTCTGATATTGTATATGGAGTTCGAAATGATCGCCACACGGATACCTGGTTCAAACGAACCTCTGCTGGAGCTTTTTACAGAATATTAAATGTATTGGGAGTTCACTTGATTAGAAATCATGCTGACTTTCGGCTGATGTCAAAACGTGCAGTGGAAGTGCTTCTTGAGTATAAGGAACGAAACCTATTCATCCGTGGCATGATCCCATTAATTGGTTTTCAGAGTTCAAAGGTTTACTACAAGCGATCACCTCGAATGGCTGGTGAATCAAAGTATCCGCTTAGAAAAATGTTATCATTTGCGTGGGACGGACTGACGTCCTTTTCGATTGCCCCAGTTAGGGCAATCCTTATGTTGGGAATATTGTCCAGTCTATTAGGAGTTGCCGCCTTCTTCTATTCAATACTCACTAAGTGGTTTGGATTTACGGTTCATGGATGGTCTTCACTGATGATTTCAATTTGGGTTCTCGGTGGTCTGCAAATGGTAAGTTTAGGAGTAATTGGTGAATACATTGGTAAAGTAACCACGGAAGTTAAACAAAGACCAAGGTTCACAATCGAAAAGAAAATAGGTTTGCAATATGAAAAATAAAAAATTTTCGTTGCTAACCATTTTTCCGATAATTTTAGTAATCGCACTTTCGATTGGCATTGTTGCAAATCTTTTTGATTCAGCAAATCCTAATTCAATTTCGATAGTCCTGTTTATTAGCTTAATAATGCTACTAACATGGTTTTTTACAAAAGATAAATCTTTTCTAACCGAAAACAGTATCAGAATAATAACTTACAGTACTATTTTATTGATTTTATTGATACAAATTATCGTAATTGCTTATTTCAAAGCCTCAGTTTATCATGACCCATTTAGAGTATTTTCCCAGGCAGAATTGTTGAGTCGAAATAGTTTTGACTGGTCTCGTTTCACATACTTTTATCGATATCCAAACAACGTTAGCCTAGCTTTCTTAATGTCTTTATGGCTAAGAGTATCTAATATTTTCTCAATTTCCACCAATATATCGTTGAACATATTGTCTATTATTTTAATCGACAGTTTTATATTGATGATGCTAAAGACCGTCAGGAAAAAATCAAAAAATGATGCACTCTTTATTTTTTTGACCTTATTTTTCCTAATTGGCCCATTTTCCTACTCATACTATTTACAAGTCTTTTATTCAGATTTACCTTCTATGTATATACTGCTACTAACTTTTATTGTTTTAGACAACTGGAACACTTTAAATAAAATAAGACGGTATTTATACGGAATATTATTGTTTTTTGCAATATTGATTGGACAATTAATCAAACCAAATTTGGTTGTTTTCGTTGTGGCCATCGCCATTGTTTTATTATTTGAGTTTAAAAATAACAAAACGTTAACACGACAAATTATGATTCCTCTATCTATAATATGTATTGGTATCTTTGCGGCCTTTCCAGTTGGATCCGAAATTAAGACAATTACTCACTTTTCTAATAATGCAAGATATGAAATGCCATCTTCTAACTGGATTTGGATGAGTTACAAACCGACCGGCCATGGAACGTACAATGGTGCTGATATTAAAAAGATGAATTCCCTACCAGATGAAAAAGCTAGGCAAAAATATTTTGCGCCACATTTAATTGAAAGAATAAAAAAGCTAGGATTTAGTGGAGTTATTAAGTTATGGGTTGTTAAGGCCGGTATTCTTCTAGATACTCGGACTATTCCAAAATCTTACACTGGCGGCTTTATAGAAGTGCCTCACATTTATGCCAAATTTCAAGATTTTGTAAGTATATTGGAATCGATGTTTTATAGAGCCAGTTTTGTTTTCATTTACATGATAAGCATCATGACATTGTTGACTTCATTAAAAACCAAAGAATATCTTAATAGCCCAATCAATATACTAGCGATTGTACTTGCAGTGGGCTATATTGCATTTCATACACTGGTTTGGGAAACTGAAAGTCGTTACGGCCAAGTTTTATTTCCAATTCTAATTTTTATGGATACTCACCTATCCTTGTCCCAGACAATTAAGATTATGAATAAAAATGTAATAGTGATGTGGAGCACGTGCGGATTGATTATAGTCAGTTTGTTTAGCTTTTTTTAAACCCCTGGGCGTAAGCATCCCAGTGTTTTTAGTAAAACGTCAACTGTTGTTGCAACACAGAGCAGCGAACTATCAACGCAATACAAGCCGAAACTCAATAAATTAAGTAAAGGTAGTGTTGCATCGCAAAAAGTTAAACTAAATCAGAGAACTAATAGTTTCTCTTTATTCATGCCACATAAAAACAATATTAACGCATATCTTCTTGATACTAAATCAAGTAAAACTTACAAATTCAAATATTCTGATCACAGACTTAGAGTTAAGGCAGATCTTAGGGCTGGAATTTATAAGGTGGTTGTTACCAGTCCAGTAAAAACCAATAATAAGTTTGAGATTACAACAACTAAAAAATACAAATTAGCAAATTACCCACTAAGTATAAATGGAAAATCTAATCCTTATCAATCGTTCATTTATGTGGCTAGTTATAATAAATAGTGTTAATTTCTACACGAAAGGACTATCTAGTCTAATTAGATAGTTCTTTTTTCGTGAAAAAATTTAAGATTAAGAACATGTAAATCATAAAAACAATTCTTTTTTTGCATGGAAGAATCACAATATAATCTTATCCATTGACTATTCTACTAGAATACTAAATGTATGGAGGTAATTATGCCTTGGAACAACAGTCACTCAAAAAGCCTGCTTATCTTTATGAAATTGACTTCATGCGTCTTTTCTTTATCTTAGGTGTGCTTTTCAATCATGTTATCAATCAGTTTACGGCCAATATGGTCTCAGATCCCACTAATACCGAGTATAAATTACTTTCTGTGAGTTTGATAGTTCATTTCACACGAATGGGTTTCATGTTCATGACCGGTGTTGTACTGACTCTCAACTATTATCATCGTCATGATTGGTTAACATTTTATCGAAAAAGATTTAATGGTAGCATATGGCCTTATTTAATCTGGAACGCCCTATTATTGGTAGTTACAATTATTGTTGGTGAAACTACACAGAACACTAAATCCATATTTAGTTGGTCTGGATTTGGCCAACAATTTGTAAATATTATACTTCACGGCAGTAATTTTTATATGTATTATATGCTAATCATTATGCAACTATATTTAATCTTTCCAGCATTAATGTGGTTATTTCACCATTGGTCAACATATCATAAAAGAATTTTAATCATCAGTTTTTTTATTCAACTTGTTGAGCTAATAATAGCAAAATATGTTTTGCCACATGTAGATACATCTAACTGGATTTATTGGATCAAAAATTATGACATAAATGTATTTTCGTATCAGTTTTATTTCATCTTTGGCACTTTCACGATACTTCATTATCACGAAATAACAGATTGGATTAGCAAACGAATTAAATTTTTGCTACCCACAACCATACTTGCAGCAATCGGTACAGTTGTGTATTTTTGCTGGTATGACAGGATTGTACTTGGTTTAACTGAAGGTAGGTCAGTATCTCCTCATCAGCCTTATACATTAATTTATGCCATTTTAGTGATTGTCATCATTTTATGGGTTGGACAACACTATGCTATGTGGTATAAAAACGGGATGCCTAAATGGCTTTCGTCTGTTGTAAAAAATGGTGCAAGAGTCAGTTTCGGCATGTATCTAGACCAGACAATTGGTCTGCTGATATTGGATGAAACTTTACAGCATATACATGTATCAAATACTACAATGCTTTTTTTAATTCCGTTAGGATACGCATTTGTCGTTGCAATATCATTTGGTATTGCTTGGTTTTGTTATAAAGTACGTCCATTTGGCTTTTTAATTGGACGGCCAAATTGGCATCCATTTAAGCGAGCTAAAAAAAGCAAGTCCTCCATTAAAACAACTGCAAAAATTGGCTATGACATAAATACACGTTAATAAGTCTGGTATATATGGGCAATACAATACTTATAAATGGTATTGTGTTGTCTTTTTTTATATCAATAATTTTGTTCAAAGCGTTGGTATTGTTTTAACAATATTTTTTAACCTATAATTAAACACAACAGGTATTTGAATCCGATTACAATATTTTTAATATTGTCTTTTAGCCTAGTACAATACTGATATTTGTTGGCTAAAGATATAATAATTTATATTACGTTTCTACATTTTATACCCGACAAAGGAGTAAGGAAATGAAACTTGCCAACAAAATAGTTTCAGTAATATTTTTTTTACTGGCATTGTTACCCTTATTTTCATGGCTAATTATCAGTAAAACCAACTTCAGCTATATTTTTACTGGGATTACTTTGATAGTCACTACCGGAGTTCTTATTTTACTTGTTCTATTTAGATTAATTTTTATCTTTCTTTCATCCGTTTCTGAAAAAGTGAATAAATGGATTCTAGCTATTATATTGTTTATGATAATTATTGTTCAATTATGGCTATCCTTCCACTTCATTGATTACGGTAGAGCCGATTCATTTTATGTCCGTAATGAGGCCGTTGGGTTGAGTTCCGGTATTCATGAATGGAACAATTATTTTTACGTTTACAGCAATAATGTTAACTATACTGAATTTCTCGCCGGCTTAATAAGTGTTCTACATTTTTTAAAGTTCACGAATATTTGGCTTGTCATCAACATAATTAACTTTATATGGTTAGATTGCGGATTATTTGCTGCATTAAAAATAGTTTCATTAAAACATTTGAGTCCTGCAGCAGGCAATATTTTTAGTATTTTGTGGTTATTTAGTTTGCCTATATATTTTTTTGGTCTATTCGTGTATTCAGATGTCATCGCACTACCTGTGCCAATCATAACCTTTGCCTTGTGGATATATTTTGATACAAACGATGGATATAAAAAATACGCTTCTTTTGCTGTTATGGTTTTGCTGGATATTTTCAGCACACTCATTAAACCAAATATGATCGTCTTGCTGATTGCCGTTGGAATTATGATAACAACAAAGTTAATTAAAAAACAGTGGTCAAGTAAAACAATATTGACGTCCATGATAATTAGCATAGTTTGTGTTTTTATTGGAATTGGCACATTTCGATTAGAAAACAAAGTTTACAATTATCAGGATAGACCAAATGAAGAACTGCCAGCGACCAGCTGGATCGCTATGTCTCTAAATTTCTCAAACGAAGGAATGTATAATTTAACAGATGTTCGTAAGCAGATATCGTTACCAACTCATAACGCAAAAATAAATTCAGAAAAAAATATTATTAAAAAAAGAATTAAAATGATGGGTGCGTCAGGATTGCTGTTGCATTTCTTTCAAAAGTTATCTATTTTTCTGGGATCTGGAACATTTGGCGGAGAAAAATTAACATCTCAATGGGAAATTGAACCAAGTTGGTATAGAGAAAACCATCAGATATTAAATTTTCAATTTACCATAATTTCTCAAATGTTATTATCCTTTGTTTTTTTAAACTCGGCTATAGGATTTTTGAGACGGAGTTCCAACTATGATAATTTACTGCCATTGTTAATTTTTATTGGTTTATCAACTTTTCATATTTTTATTTGGGAAGTAGAAGCAAGATATGCTGTGCCGCTATACCCTCTTCTACTACTGTGGTGTGCCGATGGTATCGATTCACTTAAAAAAATTACGTTTAAGATTAGCAGATTTAATCAAGTTTTGCTGAGCTTTTGTCTTATTGCTTGTCTTGGGTTGCTGTCATTTATCACGCCTAAAGTATTAAATAATAGATTTTCTTCAACCGTCGTCGCAGAACAGGGAAACGGGAAATATTTTAGTGATGAAAATATAACCTTAAAGGCGAGAGAACGAGTATTTACAACAGTGAAAGTTCATGAAAAAAGCAATATTCTTAAGATATATGGAAACCACAATAGTACAAAGGTTTTGATTATTTTAACAATGGACGGTAAGACCATAAAAACAACGACAACCCGGTTATCTGAAGTTACGACAATGAAATACCCGAAACAGAATCCTGGAAAAATAACAATTGAAATAAAAAACTTGAGTAACCATGATACTTCATTAGGCGTTGTTCATTCCCATTATCCTGTGGATTCATTCCATATTAGAAATATTAAGAATACTTATCTGACATATTATATTATGTTCCAACAATAAAGTTTAGATAGTACTATCTATCATGAAATTAATAAAAGCCACAACCATTAAATTGGCTGTGGCTTTTATTATTATGGATAAAGTAGTTTTTATCAAACTATTAAATTCTTCATTATTACGTTCAGGTGAAGTGAGATTGTTTATTCATGGACCCTAACTTCTATTGAATAATTGTACACTAAGTACTGCGATTTCTTCAATATAGCAACATGGTCAGATGTTACGAACAAGATTGACAAATGAATATTTTTTTTGATACACAAACAACAATATTCGACCTTAAATTAATTATTTAAGTACAGTCAATTAAAATTATCTTGTATAACAAATATAAATTCAGTAAATCAGTATGTCTAAGCAACAAACTGGTTATTAAAACACTCAAATCATCTGCGCTTCTTATTCTTCTTCATACGTTTTTTCTTGTTCTTTTTCATCTGACGAGACATGCGTTTCATAGCTAAACCACTGAGTTTGCTACCACCACCGGGCATGTTACCACCCATTAGGTTTTCCATACCAGACATGTTACCGTTTGAGACTTGTTTCATCATCTTTTTCATTTGGTTGAATTGTTTGATCATGCGGTTGACTTCAACAACAGGTCGACCAGCACCGGCAGCCAAACGACGACGGCGACTTGGGTTTAAGACATCGGGATTTTCTCGCTCCTCAGGTGTCATTGAATAAACAATTGCCTTGATGTGTTCCATGTCCTTTGGATCAATGTTAGCGTTTTTTAATGCAGGGTTATTAGCCATTCCAGGAATCATCTTCATGATGTCTTCCATAGATCCCATTTTTTGAACCTGCGACATTTGATCAAGAAAATCGTTGAAATCGAATGAATTTTCTCGCATTTTTTCAACGGTCTTCTGTGCTTGTTCTTCATCAAAGTCCTTTTGGGCTTTTTCAATCAACGTCAGCATGTCGCCCATGCCAAGAATTCTAGAAGCCATACGATCTGGATGGAAGACGTCTAAATCATCCATTTTTTCGCCTTGACCAACAAATTTAATTGGTTTGCCGGTAACGGCACGAATTGACAGTGCCGCACCACCACGAGTGTCACCATCTAATTTTGTCAGGACAACGCCGGTAATATCTAATTTGTCGTTAAATCCCTGTGCAGTTTCAACGGCATTTTGCCCAGTCATTGCATCAACAACTAACAGAATTTCATCCGGGTCGGCTAATTTCTTGATGTTAGCCAGTTCATCCATGAGCTTCTCATCAATCTGTAAACGACCAGCCGTATCAATGATGACATAGTCATTGTGTTGGTCCCGGGCCTGCTCAAGACCTTGACGTACAATTTCAACTGGGTCTACATCAGTTCCTAGTTGAAAAACTGGCACATCAATTGATTCGGCAACCTGCTCCAATTGATCAATAGCAGCCGGACGATAAATATCGGCAGCAATGAACATTGGACGAGCGTTCTGATCATTTTTCAATTTTAACGCCAATTTGCCGGCAGTGGTAGTTTTACCTGCCCCTTGAAGACCAGCCATCATGATGATTGTTGGAATCTTTTCAGATTTGTTGAGGTCAACAGCCTCTTCACCCATCATTTTGGTTAATTCTTCATTAACTATTTTAACAATTTGTTGGGCAGGATTTAATCCCTTGAGAACTTCGGCACCTGCGGCTCGGGTTCTTACTTGTTTAACAAAATCTTTGACAACCTTAAAGTTAACATCCGCTTCAAGTAATGCTAAGCGAATATCACGCATCGTTTCGTTAAGGTCAGCTTCAGTAACCTTTGGCTTACGACGCAGTTTGGCCATTGTATCTTGTAATCTTTGTGTTAATCCTTCAAACGCCATAACTTACTCCAATCATTCTTCTTCAAGATTTTCTAAGTGAGCAACTAAATTATTTAGTTTTTCATCTTGAGGGTAGTTTTTTTTAACATATGTCTGAATTTCATCTGCTTGCTGATTACGAGCAACAAATTCGCTGTACAAATGTAGCTTACTTTCATAACCTTCAAGAATAGTTTCCGTCCGTTTAATATTATCATATACGGCTTGACGACTCACGGAAAATTCTTCGGCAATTTCACCAAGGGAAAAATCGTCACCGTAATAAAGTTGAATGTAGCTATCTTGTTTTTTGGTCAGTAACGGTTGATAGAATTCAAATAAAGAGTTAATTCTATAGTTTTTTTCAATTTCCATGGCAGTATCCTTTTATTTTGTTGGCTCGACGAGTCCCTTGAACAGTCCGTATACAAATTCGCTGGCATCGAACGCTTGCAAATCGTCAACTTGTTCACCCAAACCAACGTATTTAACTGGAAGATGCAACTCATTTCGAATAGCCAGTACGATTCCGCCACGGGCGGTGCCATCCAACTTGGTAAGTACAATGCCAGTGACATCTGTGCTCTCTTTGAACAATTTAGCCTGGCTTAACGCATTTTGACCGGTGGTTGAGTCTAGAACCAACAATACTTCATGAGGGGCGTCCGGAATCTCACGACTGATGATTCGTTTCATTTTCTCCAACTCATTCATCAAGTTAACTTTGTTCTGGAGACGGCCAGCAGTATCAACAAATAAAACATCGTAATTCTCTTTTTTTGCTTTGGATACAGCATCAAATACTACTGCAGCCGGATCACTTTTTTCAGGACCTGCAACGACGGGAACATTATCTCTTTTTCCCCAAACTTGTAACTGTTGTATAGCGCCTGCCCTAAATGTATCAGCAGCCGCAAGTAAAACTTTTTTACCTTGTTTTTGGTACATAGCTGCCATTTTACCGATGGTGGTTGTCTTACCAACACCGTTGACACCAACAAATAAGATAATGGTAGGGCCAGATTTAGCAAAATTAATTTCTGTGTGCTCATCCTTACCTTGCTGTTCATACAAATCGACCATTTTTTCAATGATCACGTTAGTTACATCCTGTTTGCTTTTGGCATTCTGTAACTTAACTTCTTCACGCAATTGATCACTGATTGAGACAGCCATTTCAAAGCCGACATCGGATTCAATTAAGGCCTCTTCCAAATTTTCAAAGAATTCTTCATCAACATGCCGAAAGTTGGCTAATAGTGCATTTAGTCGAGCACCAAATCCGGTCCTTGTCTTTTCAAGACCCTTTTCATATTTAGAATCTTGTTTCTCCTCCTCATCTTGAATTGGAGAATCGCTAGTTTCAGAATCGTTATCGGCGTTTGATTCTGAACTTTCAGATTGTTCTACAGTGTCTTCTTGTTGCAGTTCATCGGGTACCGGTTCTTCAATCGATGAAGCTGAGCTTTCTGCAGTTTCAGTGGTTTCAACGTCTTCTGTACTATTTTCAGATTCTATCGATTCTTCTTTACCAGGTTCGATAGTCTTTGAATTTGATGAGGTGTTATCTGGAACAGCTTCAGCGGCCGTTCTGTCTTCCCCAGTTGTTGGTTGTACCGCACTTTCAGACTTAATTTCAGCTGCAGAGCTGTTTTCTTCTTTTTGCTCTGACTGTTCGTCTGTTTTACGTGATTTGCGCTTAAAAATGTCAAATAATCCCATTAGTTTCCTCCTTATACTGGTACATCTTCCAGTGAGACCGAGACCATTTTTGAAACGCCAGATTCTTGCATAGTCACACCATACAGGACGTTAGCGTTCATCATAGTACCTTTTCGATGCGTCACAACAATGAATTGTGGGCCACGGCTTCCGTACATGCTTAAGTATCTTGCAAAACGATTAACGTTAGCTTCATCAAGTGCAGCTTCGGTTTCATCCAAGATTGCAAATGGTACTGGGCGAACTTCCAGGATTGCAAACAGCAAAGTGATCGCTGTTAATGCCTTTTCACCGCCGGATAGCAGACTCATATGTTGGTTCTTCTTGCCAGGCGGCTGAGCGATAATGTCGACACCTGTGGTTAATAAATCGTCTGGATCCGTCAATACTAATTTAGCTTGACCGCCACCAAACATTTGAACAAAGACATGTGAAAATGATGTTGCAATTTGGTGGAAGCTTTCGTTAAATCTCGTTTTAACTTCTTCATCCATTTCTTGCATTGTATCACTTAACTGTTTTTTAGCATCTAATAAGTCGGTTTGCTGATCATGCAGGAACGAATACCGTTTGTTAACTCGTTCGTATTCTTCAATTGAACCCAAATTAACTGGTCCAATTTCATCTAACCCACGTTTCAAAAGCTTGAGCTGTGAACTAATTTCGTTTAGGCTCTTGTCACTCAAATTTTGCTTCGCTTCTATGAAGGTCATGGAGTAATTCTCGGATAATCGATTTAGTCCTTGATCAATTTTTGACTCTAAAATCATGTTCTGTGAGTTAACATCGTTTAACTCATTTAGTGATGCTTGTTGTAGCTCTCGTAGTCGGTCAGCGTTTACATTTGCCTCTTCTAACTTAGATGACTGCGATGTAAGTTGCTGATCAATTTGGCTGAGATTTGATTGAGTCTCCGATTGTTGTTCAGTTAAATTCTTCAATTGCGTTTCAGCATTTTTACGTTCACTTTGTCGTTCTTCGATAGATTGATTAGCAATATCTGTCTGGCGCTTGATTGAATCTAGTTCATTGTTAATATCGTTGAGCTGTTCATTTAACTGTTGCCGGTCATCCTTAACGTGACTAACCTTTTCTTGAGCCACGGCAATCCACTGCTTCTTATCATTTAGTTGCTGCGTTCTCTTTGAGGAAGTTGACTGGACAGTTGATAAGTCATTCTTTGCCTCAGTGATTTGTTGCTTAATGTTTTCAATCTTGTCTTTGATCTCTTTTTCTTGATTATCATTGTCGGCGATCTGTTGGTCAAATGATTTGTGAGGATCACCATCCTGATTAATTTCATATTCTAACGCAGATAATTGACGCTTAGCCTCGTTACACTGATCAGTTAGTAACTTTACACTGCCATTAACTTCTTGAAATTGTTCATTAGTTTCAGCCACTGAATGACGCAGTTCATCGATTGTTACACTATTTGTCTTGCTAGCGTCTTCGTATTTTTGTACTCTCTCTTCTAGCTGTGTCGAACTGGCTTTAGCTGAACTCAAATCATTATCTAACTGTTCAATTTCTTGCTGTCGACTCAAAATTCCTTGACGCTGTTGTCGGTTTGCACCACCAGTCATTGAACCACTAGCATTGATTAGTTGGCCATCGAGTGTCACGATTCTAAATCGATGCTGGGTTTGACGGGCGATTGCAGTCGCATTATCCAGCTGATCGGCGATGATTGTGTTACCTAACAGATGGGTTAATACTACCTGTTTATCGTCTTCAGTGCTAACAATATCACTGGCTAGTCCTTGAAAACCCGGTAACGATTCCACCCGAGATAAAATTGAACGATTCGTAGAATAATTTGCCAATGTATCGATTGGCAGGATTGTTGCACGTCCCGCACGTTGACTGACCAAGTACTTGATGATTTGTTTACCGGTTGACTGATTATCAACAACTAGGTTTTGTAATTGAGCGCCAAGAACAGTTTCAACGGCCGTTGTGAATTTTGTTGGTACATTTATCAATTCCGAAACGGGCCCAAATAGCCCCTGGAACATTTGGCGATGTTGAAGTACCTGACGAACACCTTGGTAAAACCCAGTGTACTCAGTTTCCATCGACTTTAGACTGTTGATCCGTGCTTCAAGAGATTGGACTGTCGCTAATGATTGATACCAGGCCTTTTGCACCTTATCATAGCCGTACTTAAGTTTTTGTTGTTGACTAAGTTCGCCATTCAGCTGTTGTTTCAAATCGTCTAACTTTGACGATTCTGTGCCGTAAGATTCCTGCTTTGAAGTTAATTCTTGATTTAATTTAGATAATCGAGTTTTAATGGTGGCCTGTTGCCTGCCAACTTCTTCCTGTCGTTTTGCACTTTGTTCATGATTCCTGGTCAAATATGACTTTTGATTATGAACAGTTGTTAGTTCCTGCATTTGATCAACTTGTTGTCCCTGTAATTCTTCAATTTTTTGGTTCAGAGCGTCTGCCTGTTGTTGGGCACTCATTGAAGAAAGTTGATCGAGTTCTTCCTTCGCACTCTTAATTGAAGCAAGCTGTTCTGTTATTTGAGTTTCAACATTGCGTAATTGGTTTTCTACTGTTGTCTTCTGATCAACTAATTCGTCCCGGCGAGATTTCATCTGACTTAGATTACTATCCTGTTGACTTGAACGTTCATTGGTTAAATTAAGAGTGTTTTTGACATCGGCCAGCTGCTTAGTTTGTGTTAATAACGCTGATTGTAGCTGATCCTTTTTGTTAGTGAGCTCAGTTTGGATCTGCTTTAATTGATCAATTTTTTTGTTAGCTTCTGCAGTTTGAATCTCATACTGGCTAGCCATCTTCTTAGCACTTTGCTGTTGCTTTTCAATGGACTCCTTTTGCCTTTGATACTGTTCAATGTTTAGTACCGTTTTAGTTCGATCTAACAAGTCAAATTGAGATTTTTGATCCTTGTATTCACGCGCCAATGAGCTTTGCTGAGCTAAAGGTTCCAGCTGAGTTTCAAGTTCACTGATGATATCACTGACACGGTGTAAATTATCAGTTGTATCATTCAGTCGTTTTTCTGCCGTAGTTTTATTTTTTTTGTATTTGGCAACACCAGCTACTTCTTCAATGACTGCACGACGATCAGTCGATTTACCATTGAAGATGGCTTCAACTCTACCTTGAGAAATAATTGAAAACGATTCTCGACCAAGACCAGAGTCCATAAATAAATCAAGAACATCTTTTAAACGACATTCTTGACCGTTAAGCAAGTATTCACTATCACCATTTCGATAGAGTTTTCTAGTAATTTTGATTTCAGTGTAGTCACTGCTTAGGTAATGATCTTGGTTATCAAATGTAATCGAAACTTCCGCCCTATTAACAGGTTTACGGGTGTCAGACCCCGCGAAAATGACGTCAGTCATCTTCGAACCGCGTAAATCTTTGGCGGACTGTTCACCCATAACCCAGCGGATTGCCTCGATAATGTTACTTTTACCGCTACCATTTGGACCGACAATCCCTGTCATTCCTGGCATAAATTCGATTTTTGTTTTCTGAGCAAATGATTTAAACCCATTTAACTCTAAGGAAATCAACCGCATTTTGTTCTCTCACTTTACTTACTAGTTTTACGTAAATCATTGAGTGCAGCCTTGGCCGCCTCCATTTCCGCATGTTTCTTGGAAGTTCCAGTTCCGGAACCAATTTTCTGATTGTCTGCATACACGTTAACTGTATATTGTCGAGCGTTAGCAGGTCCCTCTTCCTTAGCAACCTTGTAGTCAATATCGACATCACCATTACGTTGTAAAAACTCTTGCAGACTTGTTTTGTAATCAACAGCATGGTCAAACCAGCCTTGATCAAGTTTAGGAAAAATAACTTTAGTAATAAACTTCTCAACGGCTTTTTTTCCTTGATCAAGGTAGAGCGCACCAATAAATGATTCAAAAATATCACAAAGTAAAGAAGACCGCTGACGTGCCCCAGCCATTTCTTCACCGTGTCCAAGACGAATGTATTTATCAAAATGACACTCAAGTGCGAATTTACTAAAACTGTCTTCCTGCACCATTGCAGCTCTTAGTCTAGTTAGTTCACCTTGAGGCATTTTGGGGTACCGTTGATAAATGTATTCCGAAACGGTCAATTGCAATACGGCATCACCTAAAAATTCAATTCGTTCGTAAAACTTGAGTCCCTGGTTGGGATGCTCGTTAACGTATGAGGCCTGTGTAAATGCTTCATCAAGTAATTCATGGTTGTTAAAATGAATATCAAAATCGTTTGCTAATTCATTTTCTAAGTCTTTAATCATCGCTACTCCCTTCTTTTGTTATAGTGCTTATTATACGTGTTTTGCAAGGATTGGAAAAGAGCTACCAATGTTTATAATTACAAATAAAAAAGCCACAACATTTTGTTTTGGCCTCTTTAAAATATTATACATTTATTTTACTTTGATGCTTGATGTGAGGCAATGTAATTAACAACTTCGCCGATTGTATTCAGCTTTTCGGCCTCATCATCTGAAATTTCGGAACCAAAAGTGTCTTCAACTTCAAGTACGAATTCAACAAAGTCAATTGAATCTGCATCCAAGTCAGTTTTGAGATTTAACTCATCAGTTACTTTAGCGCGGTCAATATCAAAATGATCCGCAACGATGTCACTTACTTTATCAAAAATTTCTTGTTTTTCCATAATTAATAACTGCTCCTAGTTTTCGTTTCACTGAAACAGTTTAGTCGTTTTCGGGCTGCTTGTCTACATTTTCCGTAGTTAATTCAGTATCAAAATATTCAACTGTTTGTTCAATGACTTTTGAATCAATCATTGTTTTAATTTGACTGATAGTATTCTTAACCGCATCAGCCTTAGACGCACCATGGGTTTTAACAACTGGAGATTTCAGACCTAGCAACACAGCACCACCATATGTTGAAGTCCCCATTACCTTTGCAATTTTACCAAACACTGGCTTTAACAGTAGGTAGCCGAGCTTTGCGCGTAAACCACCGTCCATGATACCATGCTTAATCAAACTCAGCATGGTTCTGGCAGTACCCTCAGTAGCCTTAAGTGCAGCATTACCTGTCCAGCCATCGGTGACAATTACGTCAGCTTGACCGGAGAGCATTCCACCAGCTTCAATATTTCCAACAAAATTTAAATCTTCGGTAGCATTTAACGATTGCCATACGTCTTTATGTAGACGATCACCTTTATCTTCTTCTTCACCGTTGTTTAGCAGTCCGATGCGAGGCTCTGAGACACCTAATACTTTTTGAGCGTAGAATTTGCCTAAGTATGCGTATTGAACTAGGTTGCGTTCCTTACTTTCCGCATTAGCACCAGTGTCTAAATAGACAAAATTGTTTTGTTTCAAAGCAGGATTAGGCACCGGCAAGATCGAAGTTAAACCTGGACGATCAATTCCCTTGATTCTACCAACAATAAATAATCCAGCCGCAAGTACTGCACCCGTGTTGCCAGCAGAGAAAAATGCATCTGCATCATGTTCTTTGACTGCATTTGCAGCTCTAACAATGGATGAGTCCTTTTTCTTACGAATTGCGCGGACTGGTTCTTCACCCATTTCAATTTCTTCGGTGGTTGCAATTACTTGGATGCGGTCGTTATTTTTAATTTGCTCATTGACTTTTTTTTCATCACCGAATAGTAAAAATTCAATATCAGGATATAAATCACGGGCCTGTTCAACCCCTTTAATAATTTCTTGGGGCGCATTATCTCCGCCCATTGCGTCTACAGCAATTTTCATATTTTTATTCCTCGTTTCTCGTTATTAATCGAAGTGCGTTTGTAACTGATTGCGTTTTAGATATGCAACTAATGGCATATTATCATCGACTGTGTCCCAATTTGGTGTTTGCAACAATGAAGCGGCATCATGCTGAGCAACTTCCAGCATCTTTAAATCGCCGACCGGATCACCAACTTTAAAGTCAGGAACACCAGACTGTTTTTGCCCCAGTACATCACCAGATCCACGTAATTCCATATCTTTTTGTGCAACTACAAAACCATCGTTTGTTTCAGTCATTGTTTGCATTCTTGCAGTGCCAACCTCATTTTTAGGATCGGCAATTAAAATACAGTAACTTTGTTGTTTGCCACGACCGACACGGCCTCTTAATTGATGTAGTTGCGCTAAGCCAAATCGATCAGCATCGTAAATCATCATTACCGTTGCATTAGCAACGTCGACACCGACCTCAATAACTGTGGTAGATACTAGCACTTGAATCTCATTTTGCTTAAATTGTTGCATCACGTCATCTTTTTCATCATTTGCAAGTCTACCGTGAAGCAGGCCAACCTTAAACTGTGGTGAAAAATATGATTGAAGTTGTTCATAGAGCTCAGTAGCGTTTTTAACGTCTAGAGCTTCTGATTCTTCAATTAAGGGCGTCACAATGTAAACCTGAGTTCCCTTCGATAGTTGCTCCTTAACAAAGTCTAAGCCAACACCTACCTGATTAGATCTAAGCCATCTGGTTATAATTGGCAGCCTGCCCTTTGGTAATTCATCGATAATAGATACATCCATTTCACCGTAGGCTGTAATCGCTAAAGTTCTAGGAATTGGTGTGGCAGTCATTGCTAGTACATCAGGATGGTTCCCTTTTTCACGAAGCTTTTGGCGCTGTCCAACACCAAATCGATGTTGCTCATCGGTAATAATTAAGCCAAGGTTAGCGTATTCAACGCTATCTTGAATTAAAGCATGCGTGCCGATGATTAAATTAATTGCGCCAGCCTTTATTTGTTTTGCCAACGCATTATGTTGTTTCTGCGTTAGGGTTCCCGTTAGTAAGCCAACGTTGACCGGCAAGTTATCAAATAGTTTGGCTAAGTTTTGGGCGTGCTGTTCTGCCAATAATTCGGTTGGAACCATCAAAGCAGCCTGATAACCAGCAGTGATTGTAGCATAAATTGCAATGGCAGCGACAATGGTTTTACCAGAGCCTACATCCCCTTGCAATAATCTATTCATCTGAATCGGTTGGCGTAGGTCACGGCAAATATCGTTAACAACTCGTTTTTGGGCGCCGGTTAATTCATAAGGAAGACTCTTGATAAAGTCTTTTATTTCATCATTATGATAAAGAATTTCTAAACCATTTCTTTTTTGATTAGCACGTTTGGTTGCCTGCAATCTCAGCTGGAATAAAAAAAATTCTTCATAGGCAGCTGTTCGTCTCGCCAATTTGGCGTTTTCATCACTAGATGGGAAATGCATTTCCTTAATCATTTCTCGTCTTTCCATTAAATGGTAATGTTCAATTAATGTATGTGGTAATAGTGTTGCGATTACTTCCTGATATTTTTTAAATGCTGTTTCAATATCTTTACGGAGGGTTGTCTGACGAACGTGCTTATTAACAGAATATACTGGACTAAATGACTTGCTATCATCATCACCGACGTTTACCAGTTTGCTTCCTGTCATTTGACGTCGCTGACCGTCCCATTTGCCGAAAATAGCAACATCGTTACCTAATTCAATTTTTGATTTGAGATAAGGCTGATTAAAAAAGGTAACGCCAACGACTTCTTTATTGACGAGTACTCGAAAGCTCAGGCGATTTCTTTTGTAGCCGAAACGTGCAATTACAGGTTCTGACATCACAGTTCCTTTGATCGTCATTTTTTCTTGATCTTTGGCATTATCAACTGATTGAACTTCAAAGTTATCATAGCGAAGCGGATAGTATGTCAAAAGATCTTCAATTGTCAAAATATTTAAAGAAACTAAGTTCTCAGCTGATTTAGGACCGATACCCGTTAAATCGGTTACCGAATCTTGAAGACTAATCATGCCATCCTCCTTTGGTTATATAAAATGCAAAAATGACCGAGTGAAAACAAGGTTTCCTCTCGATCAAATTTAAACTGCTATTCAACTGAAATTAGATATGGATATACAGGTTGATTTCCTGCATGAATTTCAACTTCTAATTCATCATCAATTGTTGAAATTGCTTCTTCAATAGCTTGAGCAGTTTTTTCATCGCCATCGTTTCCGTAAATAATGGTGATAATTTCGCTATCATCATCTAGCATCTTTTTGACCATTTCGATTGCTGCGTCCTGAACGTTGTCGGCGGTTACTTCGATCTTACCGTCAACGATTCCCATGAAATCATCTTTCTTGATTTCAACACCGTCTATTGTCGTATCTCTAATGGCATTCGTAACCTCACCACTTTTTACAGTGGATAGGTTGCCTTCCATTGCAGTTTGATTTTCTTCTAATGAACTATCTAGATTAAAATCTAGCATTGCTGCCATTCCTTGAGCAATCGTTTTACTGTGCACGATCTTAGTTGGTATATTTACGACTTGTGCAGCTTGGTCAGCAGCCATAAAGATGTTGCCATTATTTGGCAGGACAATTGCTTTTTTAGCACCGCTGTTGTTAACAGCATCAGCAATATCTTGGGTGCTTGGATTCATGGTTTGACCACCACTAATAATCTGGGTCACACCTAAGCTCTTGAATAGCTTTGCAACACCGTCACCAGATGCAATTGCAATAACTGCAGTCTCTGCAGGTTCTTCAGAAGCAACAGGTTCTTCAGCCTTAGCAATTGGTTCTTTAGAGTCTTTTTCCATGATGGTCTCTTGTTGCCAACGCATGTTGTCAACTTTAACCTTTTGAAGGTCACCGAATTCTTGACCCCAAGCTAAGACCTTACCAGGATGCTCAGTGTGGACATGAACCTTAACGATTTCGTCATCATTAACAACTAGTAAACTATCGCCTAGTTTTGCTAAATAGTTATAAAATTCATCATAATCAAATTTCTTGTCAACTTGTTTACCGCGTCCGATTCGTACCATGATTTCTGTACAGTAACCATAGACAATATCATCAGGATCAAGTTGTCCTTGAGCGCTTCTGTGATGTTCAGCATTAATCATCTCGTCCATTTCAGCATTATCTGGTGTATGTCCATCCTCTGCGGTTGTTTGACCACTTAATGCTTCATAGAAAGCTTTGAGAACAAATACGAGCCCTTGACCGCCAGAATCGACCACACCAACTTCTTTTAACACAGGTAGCAGATCTGGTGTCTTCTTTAATGCAGCTTCTGATGCATCATAAATGGCTTTAATAATCTCAACCAAATCATCGGTTGTGTCAGCTTTATCTCTACCAGCTTTTGCTGATTCACGGACAACGGTTAAAATGGT
Source organism: Paucilactobacillus suebicus DSM 5007 = KCTC 3549 (assembly GCF_001434475.1). Taxonomy (GTDB): domain Bacteria; phylum Bacillota; class Bacilli; order Lactobacillales; family Lactobacillaceae; genus Paucilactobacillus; species Paucilactobacillus suebicus. The sequence continues at coordinate 49,244 of NZ_AZGF01000003.1, forward strand.
TCCTTCTGTTGGCTTCATGACAGCCTTGTATGCAGTCTGAGCCCCATTAGCATAGCCAGTGACAAAGTCGTTAGCATCAAGTGTAGCTTTTCCCTCAATACCCTTTGAAAAACCACGAAAAATTTGTGATAAAATAACACCTGAATTACCGCGAGCACCCATTAATAGTCCCTTGGCTAAAGCAGCTGCTAATTCATCTACATCATCACTTGTTTCTTCTCTTTCGTATTTAGCTCCACTAGCCAATGACATGCTCATATTGGTACCAGTGTCCCCGTCTGGAACTGGGAATACGTTTAAAGAATTAATGAATTCGGCGTTTTGCTGTAGTCGGTTAGAAGCCGCCTGTACCATCTTGCCAAATTCAAGATTTGTTATTTTTGTGACTGTCAATTAATTATCCTCCTGACGAAATCTCACTAACTTATTCAGCAAGTACGCGAACACCTTGAACAAAGACGTTCACTGAATTAGCAGTTACGCCAAGCATTGATTCTAAATTATACTTAACTTTTTCTTGAACGCTTTTTGATACTTCTGAAATTTTTGTACCATAGCCAACAACAATGTTTACGTCAACAGCAATACCATTGTCCTGTTGCTTTACTACGACACCTTTACTAAAGTTTTCCCGTCTTAAGATATCATTGACGTTATCTCTCAACTGATTGCGGCTGGCCATACCAACAACACCATAGTTATCTGTTGCGGCACCACCCACTACAGTTGAAATTACATCATTATCAATATCAATTGTGCCGTACTGGGTTTTAATTTTAACTGCCATGTTAAATGGCCCCCCTTTTTTATTGCAAAGTAACTTTTACTCATAACGATATTCTACCATACCACATAACCGATAAAAAGCAAATTACAAACTTATGAACCATTAATGGCGGTAGATTAGTGTTTGTAGCTGTAAAGGTCAAATACTTGATAGAAATCTATTGCAATAGTCGCGGTGCTATGTTAAATTATTTAGGTGAGTTATCGCGCAAATGCGATCAATAAAAAAATTTGATGAGAAGAGGAGGGGTTTATTCATGGCTAAGGATTTTATCAACGGTAAACGGACACGCTTTGGTAACAAGCGTTCTCATGCCCTTAACTCAAGTCGTCGTAGCTGGAAGCCAAATTTACAGAAGGTAACAATTCTCGTAGATGGCAAGCCTAAGAAAGTTTACGTTTCAGCACGTACTTTGAAATCAGGTAAAGTGACTCGAGTTTAATTACAAAAAATCACATCTAAATGATGTGATTTTTTATTTTACTAAATTAGCACGAAAAAAAGCAAGTCGGCTTATTATTAGCCTGACTTGCTTTTTTGTGTTATTTATCTTTACTTTGAATAACTGCCACAATGCCAGTTTCAAATTGAAAATGGTTAGTGGTTCCCTCAAATTCATTACTGGTCCATGAAATTGGATAATTACTGTCAAAATGGTCCAATGTGTATTTTTCGTCTAATAGTGTTAATCCTTTGACTTCAGTTAAATTGACGAATGCGAGATATTTTTTATCTGGTTCTTTTACAATTGTATAATTTCCCGGACGATAAAAAGAAATCGTGTTTTGTGCATCAACAATTTTTGTTTTCGAAACAATTGATTTAAATTGGGGATCTAGAACCAGAAATACATTAGCTAGTAAATGATCCAATCTGCCACCTGTAGCACCATAAATGCGCAATTCATCAAAATCAAAATTATCCATGGCAGTTATCACCCCGATTTGTGTATCTGTCAGGTCTTTTTCCGGTGGGAACGCTTTGATTTCTTTAATTTGACTACGAACTAACTTATATTCGGATTCATTGATGGAATCGAAATCGCCAACGGCAATTGACGGCACAATTCCCTGTTTTAGCAATCTAATGGCACCACGGTCAACAGCGACCCATGCGCCGCTGACTTGACCATTTTTTAATTCATCGGGCCACTCTTCAACCGGACCGCCAACTAGTATGTTTACTACTTTCGAATTCATATCGTTTTCCCATTCTTCCAATTTAAAAAATGAAGGCTGAAAAATTATTTTCTCAGCCTTCAAAGTTTTTATTTTGTAGCTTCTTTTAACGAGTTCATCTTTGCAACTGGATCGTCTGAATTGAATACATATGATCCGGCAACGGCAACAGTTGCCCCTGCTTTGTAACAGTCAACAACTGTTTTATCGTTAACACCGCCATCAATTTCAATATCGTAGTTCAAACCACGTTCCTGCTTGATTTTGTCTAATTCAGCAATCTTAGCAACGGTTTCTGGCAAGAACTTTTGACCACCAAAGCCAGGGTTAACAGTCATTACTAGTACTTGATCAACCATTCCTAAAACTGGTTCAATCAGTGATACTGGTGTGCCTGGGTTGATAACTACTTCAGCCTTAACGCCACCATTTTTAATTAATTGAAGAGCTCGGTGAATGTGAGAGGTTGCTTCAACTTGGACACCAATGACATCTGCACCAGCATCAACAAAGTCTTGAATTAAATGTTCTGGGTTTTGAACCATCAAATGAACATCAAGAATCAGTTTTGAAATTGGACGAATTGCTTTTACGAATCCTGGACCATATGAGATGCTTGGAACAAATGTACCGTCCATCACATCAATGTGAAGGTATTCCGCACCGCCTTTTTCTACCTTTTCAATGTCTCGTTGTAAGTTGACGTAATCTGCACTTAGAATTGATGGAGCAACTTTAATCATTCTAAATTCCTCATTTCTCTTTATTATATTTTGGTTTTTGATTTACCACTAAATTGTGAAACATTTGGTAACTCTCATACCGACTAGTCATTATTTTACCATCTGCAAGCGCATTTTTCACGGCACATCCTGGCTCTTTTAGATGTAAACATCCTCTAAAACGACAATTGACGCTTAATGAGAGCATTTCAGGAAAATAATGGGATAATTCGACATCTGTCATGTCAAACGCTTCATATGATGAAAATCCTGGTGTATCGGCAATCAAACACTGATTAACATTCAGCAAGCTAACTTTGCGTGTCGTGTGTTTACCACGTTGCAAAGCCTGTGAAATTTCACCAGTTGCGAGGTTTAGTTCAGGTGAAAGATTGTTTAACAAGGTTGATTTGCCAGCACCTGTTTGTCCCATGACGACACTAATTTGACCTTTAAGTCCTGCCATTAACTTTGTTTTAACTGATTCGTCAAACGCTGGTTGATGGAAAATAACATCGTAGCCAATATCTTGGTAGCCTTTTACAATGTGATCATTAAAATACCGTACTTCGTCATCTGACAGCATGTCAGTCTTTGAAAAATAGATGATCGGTTTAACATTTTGGGCCTCAAGTGCCACCAACTGACGATCTAATAGGTTAGTCGAAAATTCTGGTTCCTTCACCGCTGTCACAACAATTGCAATGTCAACATTAGCAATTGGTGGTCTAACGAGTTCGTTTTTACGGGGATGAACCTTTAGTACGTATCCCTCCTGTTGATTATCACTTTGAAAATCAACATGATCACCAACCATCGGTTTAATTTTCTTTGCTCGAAAATTACCGCGAGCCCTGGTTCGATATATTTTATTATCAGCTAACACATCATAAAATCCACTTAATGACTGTTGAATTACTCCATTTTTCACATGTTTCTCCTATTAATTAACCTTGAATATTTGTAGCACTCATAATGGTTTTACCATCGCGGATAACTTTGTATGCACCAGTGCTATCACCATTCAACGTGAACGGCACATTGATCGTTGTATCTTGGCTAATCATAACATCTTGATACTCTTGAGTCAGGTTATGACTGGCGTCTTGAATGTAAATTTGAACACGATTCTGAGTTTGATTATTGGAACCATCAAATGGCACGCTAATTTGTACAGTGGTGGTATTTTGTTTTGCTTCGGCAACTGTGACTGAAATCGAATCACCATGCGTTACCTTAGTACCAGCACTAGGCGATTGGCTAATTACATTCCCCTCAGCAACAGAATCTGACTGCGCTTGCGTAGTCGTTAGCTGTAACTGATTGTCATCAGCGTACTTTTGTACCTCTTTTTCAGACTTATTAGTGAAGTCTGGTAATGTGATTTTCTTTTTACCTGTGCTGACATTCATGGTAATCGTTGTCTTGTGGGCGTTTACTTTTTTACCAGAACGAATGCTTTGCTTGATAATATTTCCCGTGTCAACATCATCAGAATATACCGAGACTTTCTTTACCGTCAATCCCTTGTTTCTTAAACTTTCAGCAACTGTTGCGTAATCCTTGCCAACATAGTTTTTTAAAGTAATTTTCTGGCGGCCGGTACTAACAACCAAATTGACCTTGCTGTGTTCCTTAATCTTATGCTGAGCCTGAGGGTTAGATGAAACTACGTGACCAGCCTTAACGCTTTCGCTGGTTTCTTTCTTAACAGATCCAACTTTCAGATCGGCTTTTTTTATCTTTTTCTCTGCTTGAGTCTGAGTTAAACCACTAGTGTTCGGCACAACTACTCGTGTGGGAACTATTAACCAAACTACAATACATGCAACAATGATTATTAGCAACGTAATAATCCACGGCCATTTACGGTGCTTCTTCTTCGGTTGACTATCGTCAATTGAATCAGTGTCACCTTGTTTTTCCACAGCCTTATTCAGATCATCGGGATTAATAACCTTTGTTTCACCCTGATCAACAGTGCTTGGAACGAATTTGGTTTCGCCTTTTCTGGATGGTGAAAGTGCTGTCGATAGATCATCAGCCATTTCCTTAGCACTTTGATAACGTTCATCGGGCCTTTTGGCAGTTGCTTTTAGAACAACATTTTCTAGTGCTTGAGGAATATCCTCATTAAATTGTCGGACTGACGGAATTTCATCTCTGAAGTGTTTGAGCGCAATTGAAACAGCCGTTTCACCTTCGAATGGGACTTTGCCAGTTAACAATTCGTATAAAATTATCCCTAAAGAGTAAACATCTGACTGTGGAGTCGCAATACTGCCACGTGCTTGTTCAGGTGACAGATAGTGAACGGACCCCATTACTGTGTTTGTTTGGGTCAGCGAATTTTCTGACGCGGCCACTGCAATACCAAAATCGGTTATTTTAACTCTTTTTTGGTCGTCAATTAAAACGTTTTGGGGCTTTAGATCTCGATGAATGATGCCATGCTGATGAGCTTCTTCTACGGCCGATAGAATTTGTTCCATGATTTCAATAACTTGGTGAAACGGAATTGGAAAGTGAGCGCTGATGTATTCCTTTAAATCAGTTCCCTTAACGTATTCCATGACTAAGTATTGAAGCCCATGTTCTTCACCAACATCGTAAACACCAACAATATGGGGGTCACTTAACTGCGTTGCCGCAAGGGCCTCTCTTTGGAATCGCCGTTTAGTATGTGGATCATCTCGCAAGTCAAGACGTAACAACTTAACTGACACATCTCTATCAAGTATTAAATCGTGTGCCAGATAGACGTTAGCCATGCCACCTTCACCCAGCGACCGTATGATTTCGTAACGATTATTTAATTTGTATCCAGGATTCATGATTGATCATCCTCCTGGTTATTTTCAACAATCAGTACGGTGATATTATCTGGTCCGCCAGCCTGATTTGCGTCATTGATTAGTTGTTCACACTTTTGATCCGTTGATGTGTCAGATTCAAGTACTGACAGCATTTGATCGTTTTCAACCATATTTGAAAGACCATCAGTGCATAAGAGCAGGCGATCTTTATCTTTAAATTTGTATAAATTCACATCAATATCAGCATCGTCTGAAATGCCGAGAGTTCTTGTAATAATATTTTTTTGAGGATGAGTTCGGGCTTCATCTTCCGTAATTGCGCCGCGTTTTACCAATTCATTAACCAAAGAGTGATCTTCAGTTAATTGACTTAATTTTCCATCGCGATTCAAATATCCACGACTATCACCAATATTGGCGACAATCATTTGGTCATCAAAAATAATAGCCGCAACCAGTGTCGTGCCCATCCCATGGAGGTCCGTAAACTGTTCAGCCTTTGCAATTATTTGAGCATTTTCGTCACGAACTTCGCTTGACAGCCATTGCACAGCCATTAACGGTGTATCAAAAGATGTTTCTTCAAAGTGTCGTCCAATGTGAGAAACGGCCATAGATGAGGCAACATCCCCACCTTGATGACCACCAATCCCATCAGCAACGATTGCAAATGTTAGTTTATCTAAATTTTTAAAGACGCCGACATAATCTTGGTTTTCTTCTCGAGCTTTGCCGATATCGGTTTTAAAAGCAATTTTCATACCAATTCTCCATTATTGATTACGTTTCAACGTTGCCACAAAGAAGCCATCGGAGTCAAAATCACTAGGCAAAATTGTCAGAGTTTTATCTTCACGGTCGTTGAACAGTTGATTGCTTGTCTCAGTCTTCTGCAATGTAAAATCTGGATGGCTTTGCAAAAACTTATTAACCACTTGATTATTTTCTTGTTGCAGGATAGTGCAAGTACTATAAGTGATTATACCGCCTTTTTTTACCTTTGTCGCAACAGCGTCCAAAATATTTAGTTGAATTGTTTGCAAGTGGAAACTATCTTCTAGTGTCTTTTCATAACGGATTTCCGGTTTTCGTCGAATTAGGCCAAAACCGCTACACGGAGCATCTACTAAAATACGGTCAAATGATTCGTCTGCGAATTTTTCACTCACTTTACGGGCGTCCAATTGGATTGCATCAATGACAGAATTTGTATGCATTCGTTTAGCATTATCTTTAATTAATTTAATTTTGTGTTGATGAATGTCCAATGCTGTCACTTTACCACCATTGTTGATGTCCAGATGTTCAGCAATTTGAATTGTTTTACCCCCAGGTGCCGCGCACGCATCGAGTACTTGATCACCAGGATTAATCTTCATGCTATCAACGGCTAGCATTGCGCTTTCGTCTTGAATCGTAATTGTCCCATCTCTAAAAAGTGGCGATTCTGCTGCAGATTTACCACTGATGATCAACGCGTAAGAAGTCACAGTGCTACGCTTGACTGAAAATCCATCATCTTCTAACGATTTGATAACTTGTTCAGTATCAGCACTTTGTTTGACCCGGATAGATTGATGGGCTGGTTGGTTAATCTTTTTGAGAATTTCATGCGTTTTTGAGTCGCCATACTGAGATGCCAGTTCATCAATTAGCCATGATGGAACACTATATTCGGTGCTGAGCCTTGTTGTTTGATCTTGAAGCTGGTCAAAGCTACGAACGCCTTGCCTTAAAATGTTGTGTAGTACTGCCGTCACTAATTTACGAATACCAGGGTGACCTTTAATTTTGGCAATTTTGATTGATTCATCTGTAATAGCCCATTCTGGCACCTTGTCCAAATATTTGTATTGATATAAAGACATTAACAATAGTACTTGAACCCATGACTCTAGCTTCTTCCCTTTTATAAATGGGGCCAGCCAGTATTCAAGGGTAATTCGGTGTTGAATGACACCATACACAATATTTGTGAGTAATCGTCGGTCTGCATCGGACAAGTGTGCCTGCGCAATTACCTGATTAAGTTGAAGGTTTGAATAGGCTCCAGACAAGAGTACCTTGTCAAGAGCCTCAAGTGCTAGGAATCTGACACTTTGCTTAGTTTTACTAGCCTCGTTATTCATGAGTTACAGCCTGTACCCCTTGCTTTAAGTCTTGATGACCGTTTAAATAGTCTGTGATTGACATTTGCGGCTTGCCTGCAGGTTTAACCTGCTGAAAGCTGATAACAGTTCCCTCACCAGCAGCTATGACGAGTTCGTGTTTGCCAACTCGCACAACTTGGCCAGGATTTAGATTGGTTGTCTCATTCAACGGCTCCGCACTGATAATCTTTGTCCTCGTACCATCTAAAATTACGTTAGCAATTGGAAACGGACGTAATCCTCTGATTTTGCAGTCAATTTGATGGGCAGTCTGCGTAAAGTTCAACCTTTCTTGCTCCGAAGAAATATTAGGAGAAAAAGTTACTTGATCTTCATCTTGCACAACGGGATTAATATTGCCACTGATGATGTTTGGTAATGTTTCCATCAATAAATTGCGACCTAGATCACTTAATTTATCAAACATTGAACCGGTATCATCTTGGTTGGTAATTGGAATGGCCCGCTGCGAAATGATATCACCAGCATCCATTTTCTTGACCATGTAAATAATTGACACACCGGTCTCACTATCACCGTTAATAACGGAATAGTGCACCGGAGCACCACCGCGGTACTTTGGTAACAAAGACGCATGGACGTTGACCGCAGCAATTTTAGCGGCGGCAAGTAACTTCGTAGGTAAAAATTGACCAAATGCAGCAGTCACAATTAGATCTGGATTTAGTTCAATAACTCTGTCCATTTCAGAGCTATGATTGATTTTTTCTGGTTGTAAAATTTCAACCTCATACTGCTGTGCAAGTTGTTTCACTGGGGGAGCAGTGACCACATGCTTACGGCCAACTTTACGGTCTGGCTGTGTAACTACTGCTAACACCTGGTAGTCCGAGGAATCTAGCAGGTCTTTTAGGATTGGTACTGAAAATTGAGGTGTCCCCATAAATACGATTGAAGTCAATAAATTTTCCTCCTCTAGATAAAATACTGTGGGTCTGGATCAATTGATATTTGAATTTTATTCTTAGTCAACTTTTGACTGCGTTGCATTAGTTCAGTTAATAGTTCATGCAACTTATTACTGTGTTTATACTTAATAACAATCTGATAGAAATAACGCCTGTTTACGCGGGCAATTGAACGCGGTGTTGGGCCTAGAATTACGCATTCCTGTCCTAAACCGTCTTGCAAAAATTTACCGATTGAAAAAATAGTTTTAGCGGCCATCTTCTCTTCCGGATGGCTCACTGTAATTTGGGTGGTGTAATAGTACGGCGGATAATTACCACGGTGTCGTAATTGCATTTCAATTTCAAAAAATTTTTCAAAGTTATGATGCTTTGCTAATTGGATGGCATAGTGATCAGGATTATAGGTTTGGATGATTACCTGTCCTGGTTTATCAGCTCTGCCAGCCCGACCGCTAACTTGTGTCAATAGCTGAAATGTGTGCTCACTTGCCCGAAAATCTGGCAAACCAAGACCGGTGTCTGCATTCAATACTCCAACAAGTGTGACGTTTGGGTAGTCCAGCCCTTTTGCAATCATTTGTGTTCCTAAAAGAATGTCTGCGTCGTGATGACCAAACTGGCGCAGTATCTTTTCATGCATTCCCTTGCGTCTAGTTGTGTCCACATCCATTCGGAGTATACGAGCCTCAGGAATTTTTTCCTGCAATTCGGTTTCCACCTTCTGGGTACCCGTACCATAATATCGAATTTGGTGGCTATGACAATTCGGGCAGATATCAGGAATTGGTTCTTCATGGCCACAATAATGGCATTTCATTGTGTGCGTATCCATATGAAGAGTTAATGAAATATCACAGTTAGGACATTGTAAAACAAAGCCACAATCTCGACACATAATAAATGAAGAGTATCCACGACGGTTTAACATTAAGATAGTCTGCTCGCCACGGCTAATTCTAGTTTGAACTTCTTCAAGTAATTGGGTTGAAAAATTACTTTCAGTGTGGTGTTTTAATTCTTCACGCATATCAACAACACTGACAGAAGGCATTGGCCGTTTGTTAATTCGATGTGTCAGCATTAGTTGTTGATAGACATTTTTTTGAGCTCGTGCCCTAGATTCTAAACTGGGTGTTGCACTCCCCAATACTAACGGAGCGTTATGATATTTGGCACGCCACTTAGCAACTTCCCTTGCGTGATACCTTGGCGTTTCATCCTGTTTGTAGCTTGTTTCATGCTCTTCATCAAGGATGATCAAGCCAATGTTTTTTAAAGGTGCGAAAATAGCCGAACGAGCACCCACGACAACATGCGCTTCTCCTCTTTCAATTCGGCGCCACTCATCGTATTTTTCACCATTTGACAGACCACTATGCATGACGGCAACATCTTTACCGAATCTTTTTTCAACTCTTGAAACGATCTGAGGAGTTAATGAGATTTCTGGGACAAGCATAATTGCAGTTTGATTATGATTCAGTGCATTTTGAATGCTTTGCAAATATACTTCTGTTTTACCGCTACCGGTAACTCCTTCCAGAAGAAATGTCTTGTTTTGCTTTTGATCAATGGCATCGGTGATTGAACTGACGGCATCTGCTTGTTCAGTATTTAAAGTTAATTCTTTTTCACGATTACTGTTTTTCTGAAGCTCGATTGGTGTTCGGTAAACTTCAATAGGTAACTTTTTTAACCAGCCCTTCTGCTCACCAATCGTGAACGTAGCATTGCTGATTTTACTGTTTGTTCTTGCATCAGACAACTTGATTGTTTGACCAATAATACTTTGTAGATAAGACAACAGTTTATTTTGTGCCTTAGCTTGTGCGGTTAAAGTACTGCGCTGTTCTTCAAATTGTTCAAATGACATTAATGGAGAAATACCAACAGCTGTCTTAGGCTTAGCCCTGTTTTGAACGTGATAAGTTATCTCAACTTTTTGTTCTTTTTTTAGCTTTAATAAGCGACTAACTGTTTCTTTCGGCATTGATTCGGGGATGAATTCTATTTCTTCTAAACCGTGGAATAATTCGTCAAAGTCAGTTTCATTAACTTCATCAACTAGTTTTAGATACTTGGTTGTTTTTGCCTTGAGTAGGTTAGGCAGCATTGTATGCATACAAGTTATTTGAAATGCAAACGTTTCATTCGCCATCCACTTTGACAGATCAAGTAATTCTTCGTTCAAGACCGGTGTTAGTTCCATCAACGAATCAATTTTTTTTAGTTCGCCGTCATAATTTGATTGTTCGTCAAGACCGACAACAAATCCCTGAACTTTGCGACTACCGTTACCAAATGGTACTGTAACTCGCATGCCACGTTGAATCTGATGCTGCCATTCCTCAGGTACTTGATACGTGTATGGCTGATTGGTTTGCATAGTTGGCACATCGACTATGATTTGCGCAATTTCTGCCATTTAATCACCTTGCAATAATTGATTTGAGATTAGTTTAATTATTTTTTCTGCTACGAGCTTTTTGCTCATTTTCGCCCATTTTTGTGGCTCATGTCCTGGTTGCAAAATCGTCACCTGATTGTCATCGCTGCCGAAGCCGACGCCAGTTTCATTAACATTATTAGCAATAATATAATCAGCATTTTTTTCGTTCAATTTTTTTGTTGCGTTATCAATCAAATTTTGTGTTTCCGCGGCAAAACCAACAATTAATTGGTGAGTCTTTCTTGAACCAAATGTTTTTAGAATATCTGGTGTTTCTTTGAAATTGATAAAAATTGAGCGTGTATTTTCACTTTTCTTCATTTTCTGTTGTGACGTTACTGATGGCGTATAGTCAGCCACTGCGGCAGCCATTATCAAAGCATCTGTCGCATCAAAATTTTGTTCAACGGCTTTTGCCATTTGTTCTGTTGACTCGACACGTAATAAATTGATTGACGAGTTAATCTCACTGGATGAGTCAATTTGACCGGCGATCAGTGTAACGTCTGCCCCAGCCTCTTGCGCTGCGTTAGCAATTGCAATGCCCATTTTTCCCGATGATCGATTACCAATGAAGCGTACAGGGTCAATAGATTCTCTTGTGCCACCGGCAGTTACCAATATTTTTTTACCGGACAAGGTTAAAGATTGGTTCAATAGTTTTGCAACAGCTGATGTGATTGTGTTTAAAGCAGGAAAACGCCCTTTTCCGCTATAACCTTCTGCCAGGCGTCCTTCTTCTGGTGCAATAACGGTAATGCCGTCAGCAATTAATTGGTTGACATTACGTTCAGTTGCGGGATTTGACCACATGTGCGAGTTCATAGCTGGTACCACAACTTTAGGTGCATTAGTAGCCAAAATAGTTGATGTAACTGCATTATCAGCGATACCATTGGCAATTTTTGCAATTGTATCTGCGGTTGCCGGTGCAACTACTGCTACGTCAGTCCAATCTGCCAATTCAATGTGCGCAATGTTACTGTGATTATCGTCGCCCCATAAACTAGTTAACACGGGATACTTCGTTAGTGATCCAAACGTAGTCTTTGTCACAAATTCCGTTGCAGCTGGAGTCATCGCTACTCTGACTTCATTACCATCCTTTTGCAATGCTCTTAATAATTCAACCGCTTTATATGATGCAATTCCACCTGTTACATGGAGAGCTATATTTGACATGGTTGATCCCCCGTTCATGATAAATACTAAATAAAATTATAACACGGATATCAAAAAAACAGACCTAGGGCAATCAATTACTTTGTCCTAGATCCGTCTTATTTATTTGGATTAATCCTTGTTACTTTCAGGATCAATTGTAACTTTACCAGCTTCGATTTCTTCAAGAGCCTTACCAACCGACTTATCAGAATCGTACTTGCTCAATAGTGGTGTTTCACCAGCATCAATTTCGTGGGCACGTTTGCTTGCAAGCATAATTAACGAATAACGTGAATCGACACGTTGCAATAATTTATCTACAGATGGGTATAAAATCATTTCTTCATCTCTCCTAACATTCCAAGGTAATCGGGCATTACTCGGTGAACGCGTAATCGTTCGCTGCGAATAATGTTTTTAATTTTTTCAACTGCGTTAGGAACTTTATCATTAACAACAGCATAGTCGTAGTTCTGCATCATTTTGATTTCGCCAACGGCTTTTTCAATGCGTTTGTTGATGACATTCATGGCATCTGTTCCTCGATGAATCAAGCGTTGCTTTAGTTCCATTAAATCTGGGGGCGTTAAAAATACAAACACTCCATCAGGACATTTAGCCCTAACCTGCATGGCACCATTAACCTCAATTTCGAGAAAGACATCTTTACCTGAGTCTAACGTCTCATTTACATAGTTTAAGGGTGTTCCATAATAATTGTCAACATACTTGGCATATTCGAGCATTTCACCAGTCTGGATATTATGCTCAAATTGTTCCTTGCTTACAAAGAAATAATCAACTCCATCAACTTCGCCAGGACGTGGCTTACGTGTCGTCATTGAAATTGAATACTGAAAATCATTATTATCTTGATCAAAGATTGCTTTGCGAACCGTACCTTTACCAACTCCGGATGGGCCAGACAAAACAATCAACATTCCGCGCTTTTTCATACGATCTTGTAGCTCCTTAACTTATGTGTTATCAACCATTGTGCACTATTTACAGTTGTTTATCAAGAAAATTTACCAAGTCCCCTAGTTGAAAGCCGTTTAAATTAAAATTTAATGAGGGGGGTTGCAAATTAGAACATTTGTTCGTATAATGTGTACACAAACAAATGTTCGGGAGGATTTCAGTAATGCAAAATTATCAAAGCACAATTAAAGTAGTCGGTGGGCACCTCAGACAGCAGTTTGATAAATTGTTGCTTGCAGAAAGCCCTCGTCCAAAGATTCAGCCGGTAACTATTAAAACTAAAATGCCACTTTTTCAAATCCAATATTTTGTTAAACAGGCAATTGAAAAGAAAATGAATGTTAAAATTCAAATGATTCCATTAACGGATGCAGGACAAGTAGAAAACGCTAAGGGTGTTTTAAAAATAATTGCGCCAAATAAAATTATGCTAAAATCTAACAATAGTTTGAGATATGTGGTTTCTTACGATCAAATCAGATTTATCGAGCAAGCATAGAAAAGTATATAAAAAGAAGTCAGTTTTAACGCTGACTTCTTTTTTTGAACATTATTTTCTATTTTTTCTGTGCCATATTAAGTAATTCTTGTGCGTGCTCAAGAGTTAGTTTAGTAACTTCGGCTCCAGATAACATTCTAGCGAGTTCATCGATCCGTTGTTTTTCGGTTAAAGGTGTGACGGATGTTGTCGTTCTATTATGATGAACACTCTTTTTAATCAAGAAATGGTGGGCTGCAACTGCAGCCACTTGTGGCAGATGTGTAATGCAAAGAACTTGTGAAGAACTAGCGATTAATCTTATTTTTTCTGCAATTGCTTGGGCAACTCGTCCACTGACCCCGGTATCAACTTCATCAAAAATGATGCTGGTGATTCCCATGTTTTGCGCAAAAATCGTTTTTAAGGCGAGCATTACCCTGGATAATTCACCACCAGAAGCAATTTTAGCAAGTGGTCCGAGGCTTTCACCTGGATTGGTTTGAATGTAGAATTCAACTTGATCTAATCCATTCGGCAGAATATGGTCACTGTGTGAATTTAAAAATTTCACTTCAAAAATGGCCTTTGACATATAGAGCTCTTTAAGTTGCTGGTCAACGTCTTTTGATAATTTAAAGGCCGCTTTTTCACGCTTTTCGGTTAAAAGATGCCCAGTTTTTAACAAATTCGCTTCAGCTTGGGCTAGCTTTTCTTCAAGATTATCGTTATCGTCCTCTGCTATTTCCATTGATTTTAATTCCTGTTTTATTTTTTGATAGTAGTTAAGAATCTCATCGACAGAATCACCATATTTATGCTCAAGATCTGCAATTAGAACTAGACGATTTTCTATCTCATTTAGGCGCTTTTCATCGAATTCTAAGGAGTCTAACTGGTTGGATGCTTCACTGGCAGCATCTTGAAGACCATAAAAAGCGTTTGAAATCGAATCAGTTAAATTTGCATACTGTTGATCGAACTCTGTAATTTCTTGCAAAGCACTCATTACATTTGCCACTGCGTCTAAAATTGAACCATTTTCATCGCCATTTAAAGTAGCATTTGTAAGTTCGAGTGCGTTATTGATTTGCTGGAAATGATTCAAACGATCACGTTCTGTGCTTAGCTCTTCGTCCTCATTTGGTTTCAAATCGGCCGCTTCAATTTCCTGAACTTGAAAACGGAGCATATCTAAGCGTTGTGCCCACTGTTGCTCATTCGATTGTTTTTTTCCAAGTGCTGATTTAATTTTAACAAACTCATCGTACTGCTGCTGGTATTTGTCGATTAATTTTGATACTTGCGGTTTAGCATATTCATCAAGCATTCCCAAGTGTTCTTCTGGTCTCAGAAGCCTCTGATGTTCATTTTGTCCCTGGATATCTACGAGCCATGAGCCAATTTTTCTTAAGGTGGCCGCATTGATTAACATGCCGTTCACCCGAATCATATTACGACCGCTACGATGAATTTCTCGTTGAATGATGATGGTATTATCAACATGATCAATACCAAGTTGATCCAAAAGAACGATAAACGCCTCTGACTTGGGAATGCTAAATTGACCTTGAACGCTTAATTTATCTTCACCACGACGAATAAATTCTTGTGATCCGCGTCCCCCGGCCAACAGTCCCACGGCATCAATAATAATTGATTTACCCGCTCCCGTTTCACCAGTTAAGACAGTCATTTGATTATTAAATTCAAGTGTCAAATGGTCAATAATTGCTAAATTATCAACGGTGAGTTCTTGAAGCAATTCAATTTCTCCTTTCGCATTCGGTCATTGGTGTTACCTATTCAACAAACTTTTGAATGATTTCTTTTACGTTTGTTGCGCCCTCATCGCTTCGGCAAATTACTAATACCGTCGAATCGTCTCCGAGTGTACAAAATACATCTGAATAATTCATTTGCGACAGCAGTGTGGATAGCGCAGGTCCATTACCAGGTTGTACATGGAGTACGATAAATTTTTCCTGTTGGTCTAGTGAAATTAGTGCATCAACTAATGTCCTGGATAGTTTCTTTTGGGTATCTAGCTGTTTTTGTACTGGCAAGCTGTAGTGGTATCCGCCCCCCACACTTGGAACTTTTACTAGTTGCATTTCTTTAATGTCCCGAGAAATAGTTGCTTGTGTTACTGCGACACCCTGCTCGCCTAACATCCTAACAAAATCTTCCTGTCGTTCGATGCTATTTTGAGTAATTAATTGTCGTATTTTTGTTTGCCGTTCACTTTTTCGCATTATTACACCCCTTATTTTGTTTATTTATACAATATATATTACTTTAATTGTATAAATAATAAAAGACCTAATAGAATTTTATTTGTTTAAACCACTGTATGCGTTAGATAATACCTGATCAATAGAAACGTTATCAAAGATGGTACCTTGGCTATCAGTTAACTTTAAGTGAACTAAAAATTCAATGTTTCCTTGACCGCCTTTGATAGGAGAATAATCTAAACCAGTTACATTGAAATGACTGTCGCATGCAAAACCAAGTACATTTTCTAGTACTTGTCGATGAACCTTTTCATCTTTAATAATGCCATGTTTACCAACGTTTTCCTTACCAGCCTCAAATTGCGGCTTAATTAATGCAACAACATCACCGTCATGAATCAGGATTTGCGACAGTACAGGGAGGATTAATTTTAATGAAATAAATGATACATCAATTGAGGCAAATTCAGGCTGTCCATCCTTGAAATCATCTAGCTTACTGTAACGGAAATTGGTTTGTTCCATTACAATTACCCGTGGATCTTCTCTGAGTTGCCAAACTAGTTGGTTGGTGCCAACATCAAGCGCATAACTCAATTTTGCTCCATTTTGCAACATGACGTCTGTAAATCCACCGGTTGATGAACCGATATCCAAAACAACTTTGTTCTTAACTGAAATATTAAATACGTCTAAGGCCTTTGCAAGTTTTAACCCGCCTCGACTGACGTAGGGCATTTTCTTTCCTTTTAGCCTCAGGGTTGTGGTCACAGGAATTTTTTCACCGGGTTTGTCTAGGCGTTCGCTATTCAGTCCCAGAACTTCACCTGCCATTACAGCACGCTTCGCCTGTTCTCGTGAATCGAATAGTCCCTGACGAACTAATAAAATATCTACACGTTCTTTTTCCATTAAAATTTTTTCCTCTTAAAATTTAAAATAATTCAGAAATTGATCATAAATATCAAATGATCGACCGGTCTGCTTGATCAATTCTTCTTTTGTACCAACAGCATCTCCAAGAGCTCGGCTCAGTGCTTTTTTAGTACCATCTATGCCAAGTAACTCGGGATACGTGTTTTTATGTTCATCATGATCTTTGTGTACCTGTTTTCCCATTTGTGCAGTGGTACCAATTACATCCATTAAATCGTCATATATTTGAAATGCTAAACCAAATATCTCTCCGAATTTTGCTAGCAGCTTAAGAGTGTTTTGATCAACATCTGCAATAATTCCACCAGCTATTGTTGCATATCTTAGTAATGCACCAGTTTTATTACTGTGAAGAACTTGTAACTGATTTATAGTTAATTGCTGATGTTCGCCGAGTATATCTGCGGCTTGTCCAGCAACCATTCCTGCAGGACCTGCAGCTTTCGAAAATTCTATAACTAATTGACGGACAATGTGATCATCCAATTGATTATCTGCAACCCACTGGAACGCAAGCGTTAAAAGACCATCTCCAGCTAATGTCGCCATTCCTGCACCAAATTTAACGTGATTTGTTGCCACACCTCGACGTAAGTCATCGTTATCCATGGCAGGCAAATCGTCGTGAATCAACGAATAAGTGTGGAGTAGTTCAACAGCGCAGGCTGCCTTAATAACATCATCACTTAATTGATCGTTGAAAATTTGAAACGTTGCAAGTGTTAAACTAGGCCGCAAACGTTTACCACCTGCCAATAATGAGTAGCTCATTGAGTCATTTAAAGTATCCTGACTAATATCATTAGATATATTAGCTACAAGATAGTTGTTAATTAAAGATTGAAGTGAATCAATATTATTAATGATTTTCATCCTCTTGCTTATTGTCAAACGGGACTTCATTACAGTCATCATCCATTAATTTAGTTAATGTTTTTTCTGCGTTATCTAGGGTAGATTGTAGTTGTTTGCTTAATTCAATTCCAGATTGGAATTGTTTTAAAGCTTCTTCCAAGGGAACATCGCCCTTTTCGAGTTGTTCAACAATTGTTTGTAACTGGGTTAATTGATTTTCAAAGCTTTGTTTGTCACTCATTTTCATGCTCCTCATTAATTGATTTAATTTCTGCACTGGCATTGCCGTCATTGAAGTGAAGATTAATATTACTACCAATTTTCAATTGTTTTACTCCACGAATTACATGGTCATCTTTAGTAACGTAAGTATATCCACGACTCATAATTTTTAGCGGGCTGAGGAAGTCTAACGATTCAATTGTCGATGAAAACTCACGCTTACGGTTGTCCAATAAAAGTTGAATTCCCCGTTTTAAACGTTGTTCAACATTTACTTTTGATTGTTGAGCGGAATTAACCTGCTGTTGCAAAGCTTGGAAAGATAAACGGTTACGCATAACCGAAAGCGACTGTTGCCAGTTACTGAACGATGCATTAATCTGTTGATTTAGACGCTGCTTCAATATGTCGACATTTTGGCTATATCCTTCATACAGACGTGTTGGCTGCTGGAAAATATAACTCTTTTGCAGTTTATCAAGTCGTTGTTGGTCTAATTTGATCAAATTGCGAATCGCCGCCATCAAACGTTGTCGTTGTTGTGTGATTTTTAAAATTTCATCAGTTAGTACCGGCACTGCTAATTCTGCTGCTGCCGTTGGTGTTGCTGCACGGACATCTGCTACTAAATCGGCAATTGTCGTATCAGTTTCATGTCCAACTGATGATATGACTGGCAAATTACTGTCTGAAATTGCTCGTGCCACGATTTCTTCGTTAAAAGGCCACAGATCTTCAATTGAACCGCCACCACGACCAATAATTAATGTGTCGAACGAACCATCATCGTTAGCACGTTTAATTTGCTTAGCAATATCAGGCGCAGCTGCGTCGCCCTGAACTTGTGCCGGGAATAAAACCAACTGGACAATTGGAAATCGTCTTCTAGTGGTGGTGATGATATCTCTGATAACTGCACCACTTGGGCTGGTTACCACTGCAATTTTTTTAGGAAATTTGGGCAGTGGCTTTTTGAATTCATCAAACAGGCCTTCGCTGGCTAGTTTCTTTTTTAACTGCTCATATGCTTGATAAAGTGCCCCCACTCCATCTGGTTGCATGGAATCAACATAGATTTGGTAACTGCCACTAGATTCATAAAGGCCAATTCTACCTGATACCAACACTTTCATTCCGTCTTCTGGTGTGAATTTGACTTTCTGGAAGGCAGATTTAAACATAATTGCGCTGATCTTAGCATGATCATCTTTTAAACTAAAGTATTGATGAGCATTTGTACGTAACCTAAAATTTGAAATTTCGCCGGTTAGGTAAACTCTACCAAGGTATGGGTCGACATCAAATTTACGCTTTATATATTTTGTAATTGTACTAATTGATAGATATTTGGAATTGTCCATTTTAATGGCTCCATTTTGCGAGTTCAACTGTCTGGCTCATTAACGTTGCAATAGTCATTGGCCCAACTCCGCCAGGCACTGGTGTAATGGCACCTGCCTTGTCAAAGATATCATCGTAATCGACGTCTCCGATCAGCTTACCTTCACTATTTTGCTCAATACCAACATCAATAACTGTTGCGCCAGGTTTAATATAGTCTGACTTAATTAAATGACCAATACCTGTTGCGGACACAATTATATCAGCATCACTGGTGATTTTTGCTAGATTTGTTGTATGACTGGTGGTAATGGTTACTGTGGCATCGGCGTTTAATAATAATGCGGCCATTGGTTTGCCAACTAAAATACTGCGGCCAACAATAACAGCTCGTTTACCAACAGTCGGGATTTGGTACTCTTTTAAAATACGCATAATTCCTTTTGGAGTACATGCAACTGGATAATTGGATGCTTCATTTCCGTAAAGCCGCCCCAAATTTTCTGGATGAAATCCGTCAACGTCTTTTTGAGGTGCAATTGCTTCCGTTACCTCAGATTGACTGATTTGTTTTGGTAATGGAGCTTGGACTAAAATTGCATTAATTGAATCATCAACGTTAAGTTCATGAATTGCCTCAATTACCTCACTTTGAGATGCATCCATTGGGAATTTTTTTAGAACGGATGTCATTCCTAATTTGTCAGCTTTACGTTGCTTGCTTCTTGTGTACATTAAGCTTGCTGGATCTTCGCCAACTAATATCACAGCAATACCAGGCTTGACACCCCGATTAGTTAGAGCAACCACTTCTTCTTTAGTTTTCTGGTTAATTTTTTTTGCCAATTCCTTGCCATTTAGAATAGTTGCCATTGAATGTTCCCCCTGTTATTATCCGAAATTCATAATGTTAATATTTTATCATAAACTAGCAATGCTTGTTTAGTTAGTCGACCAAAAAAAGCTCAGTCATTCTGCGAATTTTCGCAATAAACAACTAAGCTTTTAAAATTTTTTAACTATTTTGTTTTTCGTAGTTTCCGAGGACACCATTAACAAATTTCTTTGATTTATCGTCACTAAACATCTTGGTAAGTTCCAACGCTTCGTTAATAGCAACAGCATCAGGAACATCATCAACAAATTTAATTTCGAATAAGGCAATTCTCAAAATAACTAAATCAGTTTTGGCTAGGCGTGACAATCGCCAATTCTTCGCTAAAAGTGATTCAATCGTCTCATCAATGTCATCTTGGTTTGCAACAACACCATCAACTAATTTAACCAAATAGTCTGGAACTTCTTGTGTTTCGCCAAGTACTTGCTCGTAAATCGCGTTAACGTCCGCACCCGAATTGGATGAAAGTGCAAACAACGTTTGAAAAGCACTTTGTCTAATTTGATGACGATTCAAACTCACTGTTTTTCTCCATTCTCATCTTCAGATTCAGCAAAAATATCATTAGGATCAATTTGCTGTTCTTTCTTTTCGGTAATTACACCTTCGATGTGAACATTGACTTCTTTAATCTTAAGGTTAGTCATCAAAGAAATTTGCTGCTTAACCTTATCTTGGATTTCTAAAGCCACTTTTGGAACAGATACTCCATAGTTTAAGTAAACCGCGACGTCAACCGACAGCTCTTCTTCATCGTTAGTTAATTTGACACCACGACCATGATCTGGCCGGCCCAATAGTTCATTAACACTATTAGCAATTGAACCGTGCATCCTAGATACACCATCAATCTGGCTTGCGGCAATTCCCGCAATAATTTCTAATACCCGTGGGGCGATTTGAATTGTCCCTAACTCTTGTTGATCATCATTTAAGACAATATTGGTTTCTTCAGCCATCGGTACAGTCCTCCAGTCTCAATCACAATTATGCTCGTGAAATGTATGTCCCATCTGTAGTGTTGATGATTAATTCATCGTCAGCATTAACAAAGAACGGTACTTGGATAACCAAGCCTGTTTCCATTGTCGCTGGTTTTGATCCACCGGACGCTGTATCACCCTTGATACCTGGTTCAGTTTCTGCGACTTTTAATGTAACTGTATTTGGTAATTCAACACCCAGTGTTTCGTTGCCAAACTGGGTAATGTTAACTTCCATGTTTTCTTTCAAATACTTAATTTCGTTCTTAATGTTTTCTGATGGTAATTCAATTTGTTCATAATTGTCGGTATCCATGAAAACATAGTTATCACCATCGGCGTACAAAAATTGCATTGTACGACTAGTGATGTTTGCTTGTTCCATCTTAGCACCGGCGCGGAAAGTTTTTTCTTGAACGGCACCAGTGCGTAAGTTCTTCAACTTAGAACGTACAAAAGCGCCACCCTTACCAGGCTTAACATGCTGGAACTCGATAATACGCCAGATGGCGTTATCTACTTCAATTGTGAGACCATTTTTAAAATCTGCTGTAGAAATTGACATAATTGCTTCCTCCTAGAATATATCTCTTTTATTTTGCAATAAATAATGTGAAATTGCAACCAATCTACAAAATAATTAGATTATCTGGTGCGTTCGATATTTGCTGTGCTGCCCCATCTGTAATCAAAATATCATCTTCAACTCGAATTCCACCTTCACCGGGTAAATAAATTCCCGGTTCAACAGTCACGACTTGATTAGTTTTCAAAGTGTCCTTTGTGAGAGTACCATAACTAGTGGGAATTTCATGAACTTCTAAGCCGATTCCATGGCCCATACCATGATTGAAATATTGCCCATAACCGGCATCATTAATAATATCTCGTCCAACTTTATCCAGTGACTTGCCGACTATTCCGTTTGATGCCGCATTGATTACGGCTTCACGAGCCTGATACACAATTTGGTACAACTGGTTAAATTTAGCTGATTGATTTCCGAGCATAATTGTTCTGGTTAGATCGGCCGTATAGCCATCTACAAAGTATCCAAAATCAATAATAATCGGTTCACCGACCGTAATTTGTTTTTTAGTTGACAGCGCATGAGGTTTAGCAGCATTGGCACCACTAGCGACGATAGTATCAAACGAAGCTTTTGTAGCGCCGTTTCTTTTCATCCACCAATCTAGCATATTAGCAATATCGACTTCTGTCATACCTGGTTTAATGGTTTCACAAATATAGTCAAAACCTTTTTGATTCAATTCTGCCGCGTTTTTTAACTTCTTAATTTCAGACGGATCTTTGATTGATCGTTTGTCTTCAATAAAGTTATCTATCGGTACAATATCTGCATCAAATGTTTCATCAAGTAAATCGTAAATCTTATATGAAATATTTGATTCAATTCCAAGGACACTAATATTTAGTTTATGACAAAGACGGTTTACTTCACCGTAATAGTCTCTAGTAATACACCCAACAGTTCCAGATATATTAGATTCAGTTACGGCTTCTTCGTACCGATCATCGGTGATCAGGTACCCCTTTTGACTGTAAATCAGTAAGCAACCATCTCCCTGAATTAACTTAAAACCAGTAAGATAGTATATATTAACTGAGTCAGTAACCAAAAATGCATCTAAGTACGCACTTTCAATATCTTTTTGTAGATTTTCAACTCGTTGCATCAAAGATTCACCACTTTTTTGCAAAATTAAGGACCGTAGCAAAACATTGGTTTTGCTACGGTCCTCATAATTTCTATTGGGCCACAGGGTAAACTGAAACCTTACGCTTGTCACGTCCAAGACGTTCGAATTTAACGACGCCATCAACTTTGGCAAACAGGGTATCATCACTACCACGACCAACATTTTCACCTGGGTTAATGTGAGTACCGCGTTGACGATACAAAATTGATCCTGCTGTTACAGTAGAGCCATCAGCTGCCTTTGTACCAAGACGACGACCAGCTGAGTCACGACCGTTGGCAGTAGATCCGCCCCCTTTATGGTGTGAGAAGAATTGTAGATCCATAATCATCATTCATTCACCTCCGAATAAAAAAGTTATTGAGTTTTTAGCTTTAAAGTTAAGTTTTTTGGATAGCTCTCTGCCATATCGGCAATACCGTTGTAGAAAGTTTCCAAAAGAATTTGAGTATCATGCTGTGACGACAGTTTATCAACTTTCATCAAGCCACCATTATCTTCATCGATAATAACTTGAGGATTGTCGTTTGCAATATCTTTTAAACCATTAATAATGGTAATTGATAATCCAGAAACCGCTGCACAGACTATATCTTGCCCGTATGGACCAGATTCAGCATGTCCAGTAATCGAAAAACTACTGAAATTACTGTTCTGATCCTGAAAAAATATTGCCTTAATCATGGTATTTTCTCAAATTAAGCGTTGATCGTGTCGATCATAACCTTGGTGTATGGTTGACGATGACCTTGCTTGCTGTGTTGATGCTTCTTTGGCTTGTACTTGAAAGTAACAACCTTACGTTCCTTGCCCTGCTTTTCAACAGTTCCTGAAACAGTTGCACCATCAACAGTTGGAGTACCAATCTTGGTTGAGTCACCACCAACGAAAACCACTTGGTCAAAAGTAACCTTTTCACCAGCATCTGCTGCAAGCTTTTCAACGTAGATAGCCTTACCAGCCTCTACCTTGTATTGCTTGCCGCCAGTTGCAATAATTGCATACATAATATTGTGCACCTCCCTAATATCTAAGACTCGCCGTACAAGTAGCATTATATGCTTTAGACTTGTTTGCGTGCGGTTGTAGTTGTAGGTTCACAAATACAACAGACATATGTTATCAGAAACGACATCGTTCGTCAAACTATTATCAAAAATTATTTGCCGTTTGTTAATTAATAAGCGCTCTATCAGAACTTAATGCGGCACAATTATAAGTTACCTAGTTCAAGTTTTTGTCTTAACTATCCTGTTGACACCCAGTTTCGATCGATTTGTGAAAGTTTCTAATGAATCAGTACTTTTAAGGCACGCTACATAATAGTATACTTTTTACGTAATTGATATAAATTATCGTTTTATTTCGGGAGGAAAAATACGATGGCACAGGATAATGGATATGTTTATGCACTAGAAAATAAATCATTCCCAGGATACATCAAAATTGGGCAGACAAGTAACTTGTCCAGACGGCTAGCAGAATTCAACGATACGGGTATCCCAGATGGTAAACCGACATTGCTGTTATTTGCCGTTAAAATTCAAAACTACAAAAAAGCTGAACACTTGCTACATAAGGCACTGTCAGATAAACGTGAAAGTTCTTCGAAAGAATTTTTCAAAGCTACATATAATCAAACGAAGGAAGCGTTTGACCTGCTCACCTTTAATGACAATTTAGCTGAGTGGATTCGCCCAGAAAAGTATAATTCTCAAATTACGGGCAAAGAGTATAAGGTTGTCCAAAGGAAAACTGGTTCTCGGCCAAATCGCACATTCAAATATTTGAGCATACCTGCAGGTGCGACACTTACTTTTAAGGAAGATCCTTCAATCAAGGTTACAGTATTGGATGGTAAAAACCATGTTCTTTGTAGATGTGGGCAAAAGCACACATTATCACGTGCAGCTATCTGCTGTTACGATTACTATCATCAGCTGCCTGAGGATCAGTGTGGGCATGACCGTAATGGATTTGCTTGGTTCAAGTATAATAATATTCTGGTATCAAATATGAAACCAATGGTTAATGAAGAACTTGGTTAAATATAAACTTAGGAGCGGTCAGAAAATTTTCTGGCCGCTCCTATAGCTTATATTCACTTAGTTTACAGATGAACTGGTAACTTCGAGATTATCTTCAATAAATTGTTGTTTCCAAGTATCCAAATTTTTTAATACCTGTTGTTTGTAATCATTTTTTTGTTGATCCGTCATCTCGTAGGTTGGAAACCAGCTGGTAAACTCATCTGTATACAATTGACACATCTGTTTGTCAAAAAGATAGCAAATTGCCAGATATCGTGCATTATGAGGCTTTTGTAAATAGTCCATTACTTGATCCGTTTTATCACTCAGCCTATCACAAACAGCTGTAATCTTTTTTGAATTATTAACGAGCTCAGGCACCGCTTTTTTAGCAATGTTTACATACTCGTTGATTTGTTTTATCAAATAATCCTTTGTATCCATCTTAGTTGCTCCTTATGCGTTGACACTGTGAAATAACTATTTAATAAGAGAAACGTTGATTAAATTCTAGTCCTATTTGTGTGTTAAATCCAAAAAATATTTGCAAAAAGATGGTAATGGTTAAAGTGACTCATATATGATTATTAATCAAACACAGTTTTCCGTATGTATCACAATAAATAGAATTGACATTATGAACTATTATCAATATAATGATTAAGGTTTGGAGCGCTAGCTCAGCTGGATAGAGCATTCGCCTTCTAAGCGAACGGTCGTGAGTTCGAACCTCACGCGCTTCATAAATGGTACGTATGAGATCCCTAGATGATGTTTAACAACACATCTAGGGATTTTTTTATAATCAATCTTTGCAAGTTAGATGCGATTTTTTTTGCTGATACCTTAAAAACCTTAAACAAACGCTGTTAAATTGGCAATTATTCATAGTGATGAGCACTAGTAAAACATTTGTACAACAATTTTAATTTAAATGTCTTTTAATTTCCTTGACGTAGCGCTTACATTTAGATTATACTCGACACAACATTAATATTTGACAATTTAGTTTGTTGTTTAGGGGTTGTGAATATGGCGAATAGTAAAACTGATCCAAGAGTTATCAAAACGCGAAATAACCTAAAAAAAGCGTTAGTTCAGTTGATGAAACAATACAAAGTGGAAAATATCAGCGTTCAAAAGATCACCGAAAAGGCATCTATTACTCGCGGAACGTTCTATTTGCATTATAAGGACAAACAGGATTTTATTGAACGGTCATTGAGCGAAATTCTAGATGACTTCTTTGACGCAGTCATGATTGATGGTGCAAATTATTTGCCATCGATTAATAGTGACGAGCGAATTCATGTGTTTTCTCAACAACGTGCATTTAAATATATTGAAAATGAAGCGGAAACATTTGATGTTCTAATCAATAATCAAGAAAACGAACCATTTTTCGATCGATTGAATGCTCGCCTCACAGACTATTTGCAAAAATTCCACACACAAATTGGAGACCAGTTCACCGACATTGGTGTCCCAGTTAACCTTGAAATTTCGTTTATTGTATCCGCTGAATTAGGCCTGATTAAGAATTGGCTAAAAGATGGCATGATTTATACTCCTCGATACATGACTCAAAGCATTGATAAAATTTTTGGACAAATCAAGTGTGATGGAGTTTTCTTTACTGATTTCTTTGTTGATGAAAGTAAAAGTGATTTTTGATAAAAAATAATAAATGGAGCCGCAAAATTTTGCGACTCCTTTTTTTATTTAACAATTATGACATCACATTTAGCATTGTTCATAATATAGCTGGCAGTTGAACCAATAAAAACTCGTTCCATCCGTGATTGACCTGTCGCCCCTATGACAATCGCATCAATGTTTTCGTCCTTCGGTAAGTTTTCAGCAAGCTCGAGTTTGTGATCACCTGTATAAACCTTTGTCTTATAAGGTATACCGGCTTCTTTAACCTCTGCTACAAACTTATCCATTGTTGCCGATGCGTTTGCCATTAGATCATCGCGTAAATTTGGAGCCATTACATAATTACCCGTGTTACTGATTGCCATTGCAATTGCCCTGTTGTCCACCACTGTGACCAGTAATAGTGATGCGTCCAGTGCTTGTGCTAAATCAATTGCTCGGTGAAGTGCATTGAGAGCCTGATCAGATCCATCGATACCGACAAGGATCTTTTTATATCTGGTAACCATAGATATATCCTCCTTTAAAAATGCGTGCGCCTAAACAACTTTGCTACAAAATTATTATAACGTTATTTTTTTATAGTAGTCAAAAGATATAGGTTATTGTTTTCGAGATTGGTACGCGATACTAGCGCTTTACAATTTAACTATGATATAATTTTTATTACTGAAGATGGTACACAAATTAATGAAAAGGCTGTGATTAAATTGTCCGTGCTTAGCCCCCGCACACATACCTATTAAAAACACTAAGGAGCTAAAAATTAACTATGATAGATGACGACCCACATATATGTAAAACGCCCAATAATTGGTGGAAATTAGATGCACAGCAACTTGCTAAAGATTATAGTACTGACATTGAAGCTGGTTTAACTAACGAAGAGGTAGATGATCGATTAAATCAGTATGGTCATAATGAATTAAAAGTAAAAAAAACCTCCAATTTTATCTGCTTTATCAAGCAGTTTAATAACAGTATTATTTACATTTTGGCGGCGGCTGCAATTACAACGCTACTAATGCATCGTTATTCAGACTCAATTGTTATCGGGCTGGTAATCATTGTCAACGCAATCATTGGTTATGTGCAGGAAAAACAAGCTGATGATGCGCTAACCAAAATTAGCGAATTATTAATTTCTAAAAACTTCGTAATTCGTGATGGTGACAAGCTTGAGATTGATTCAAGAGATATCGTTATTGGTGATCTAGTTAATCTTGAAGCTGGTGACGCCGTACCAGCAGATATTCGATTGATTTCGGCAGATAATTTTACCGTCCAAGAATCGTCGTTAACTGGTGAATCGGTTGCTGTGGATAAGACTGAGGAGCCAATTCAATCAGATAAGCTGGCCATTACTGATCAACATAATATGGTGTTTGCGTCAACGATGGTCACTACTGGATCGGCCCTGGGTATCGTGGTTGCAACCGCGGGTGACACTCAAATCGGCCACATTCAACAGTCAGTTCGTGATGTAAAACAACAAGCAACTCCATTGATGAAAAATTTGAATAGTTTAGGTTTTGGTCTGTCTGTAGCTATTTTAATTGTAGCATTTGCCCTGTTCTTCCTTGGCTGGGTTACTCGCGTTTATAGCTTGCCAACTTTGTTAATTGCAATTGTGACAATGGTAGTTGGTTCAATGCCGGAAGGGTTACCTGCTAGTACTTCAGTGGTCCTTGCAATGGGAACACGGAAAATGACGAAGCAAAATGTGATTGTTAAAACACTCCCTGCCGTTGAAACCTTGGGTGCGGTTGACATTGTTAACACCGACAAGACTGGTACATTAACTAAAAATGAGATGACGGTGACCGAAATTGTTACCCCATCAAATAACTACACTGTGACAGGTGTTGGTTATGGTGATGATGAGACTGGCAAAGTTGCCGGTGAATTACAGTTAGATGGTAACTCATTTGATGCCCATAAAGACGAGGCACTTCAATGGCTAATTGATATTGCTGGTCAGACTACGGATGCTGAACTTCATCTAGAAGATGGAAGATGGGAAATGACTGGTGAGCCAACCGATGGTGCACTCACAACGATGTACTACAAGTTAACTGGTAGCCATCCGGAGACGGAACCAATCGATTCACTGCCGTTTGATTCAGCGATTAGGTTCTCCGCACGATTGGTGGATTGGCATGGTAATAATGTTCTTATGCTTAAGGGATCCCCTGCTACAATTATGCAAAAGGCAACTGATAATGGTGTCAAGATTGACCAAGAGTATTGGGACCGAGAAATGAGTGCAATCACGAAGCAAGGAATGCGAGTTGTTGCTTTAGCTTATCAAGAGGTTGAACAAAATGTTCAGTCTATCGAGGACATCACCATTGGCGCCCAGATGCATTTCGTCGGAATGGTCGGTATGATTGATCCTCCTCGGACAGAAGTTAAGGATTCAATTCGTCAACTTCGTCAGGCCGGTGTTAAGGTTAAAATGATTACTGGTGATCATCCAGACACGGCAGCGGCCATTGCTGAACAACTTGATCTTGATGAGACGATAAAGTCAATTACTGGTCCAGAAATTGATGATATGTCGGACGAAGAATTGAAGGCACACATTGATCAGTACAATGTCTTTGCTAGAACCACGCCGCTCAACAAACTTAGAATTGTTAATGCTCAACAGGCTAATGGTCACGTAATTTCTATGACTGGTGACGGTGTAAATGATGCCCCCGCTCTTAAGCAAGCAGATATTGGTGTTGCGATGGGAACTAAGGGTACCGAAGTTGCCAAGCAGTCTGCAGATATGGTGCTAGTTAACGATCGCTTTACGGATATTGTTGCCGCGGTTCGTGAAGGTCGCCACGTTTTCGATAATATTAATAAGACAATTCGGTTTCTTTTACCAACCAGTTTTGCCGAAGGCATGATTGTTGTCTACAGTATTCTGATGGGACAAACGATGCCCCTTTACCCTACTCAATTGCTATGGATTAACATGGTATCGGCATTAACAATTCAGTTTGCGTTCATTTTTGAACCTCCAGAAAAAGGAATTATGTTACGCGGCCCTAGGGACGTTAAATCTGGGATTATGTCAAAAATGGATGTGGTTGAAGCCGTGTATGTTTCTCTGTTGATATCAGGGCTAGGAATGATTGCATACGATTTCTTCTCAAATATGGGGATGTCACATGTCGTCGGAAGTACGATGACGTTAAACATTATTATCTTTGGGAAGATATTCTACCTGTTTAATATTCGTAACTCGTTTCCTGCAATTTCAAAGTACTTTTTCCAAAATAAGATGGCTTTTTATATCATCGGTATTTTGATAGTACTTCAGATGGGAATCATATACTTACCGTTCATGCACAGCATATTCCACACAACAAGTATTGACCTAGTATATGGCTGGATTATCCCAATTATTGCGGGAATAATTGTGTTGTTTGTCACCGAATGTGTTAAGTTATTACGGATTCAGTATCGTAAAACCAGAGGAAAAAAATCACAGCAGTTTAACTAATTAAAAGTAATTCCTTACAAAGAGGAATTACTTTTTTTACTGCAATAATTAAGTTATAATTTATATAAGCAATAATTAATGTGAAAGTGGTGATGTATTATGAAACGTAAAATAGTTAAATTTTTTAGAACTGATGGATTTATCTACTTAATTTACGTTTATATAATCGCGTTAATTGGCGCATCGATTACTTTTTCAATTGCTGAAAAAGTCAGTTTGCCGACCGCATTTTGGTGGGGCATCGTTACTACCACGACGGTCGGATATGGAGACATATCCCCTGCTACTCCGATCGGTAAAATAGCTGCCGTAGTTTTAATGTTTGTAGGAATATCTTTTATTGGAATGCTTGCTAGTGCAATTACCACATACTTTGGCAGCAACAACTTGAACCAAAGTGAAAATGAAATTATCGATCAAATTGAAAATTTGAAGCAAGAAAATAAAAGACTAATGGTCAAAATTGATCAACTTAACGACAAGATATCGGACAGTTTAAAAAACAAATCTTAAGCAATGGTAAAGCTTGTCCCATAGACTTCCTTAAGCTCTTGCATATTATTACATTTATATTACCATTGTAATGTAAAGTAAATTTTGTTTAGGAGGGATTATTTATGGGTCCATTTTTAGTAATCGTTTTGTTATTATTGTTTGTAGCTGGATGGCAATTTTATTCAAATAATTCCGCAAAAAAACAAAGTGGTAAACACTTTGCCGACGAACCATTTCATGACCGCAAGGCATAATAACAGCCATTTTTATAAGTTTATTCAATTCGATCATCTTTGCATGATCGATTTTTTTGTTTTAAAAAAGATGTTTAATTTTTTAGGTTAAACATCTTTTATTTCTTAGTAAATTATTACAAAATGACTCAAACAAGATTAACTGATTTGAGTCATTTTGTATCTGTTAGTAATCGTTTGCTTGACGATCTTCGTTGATTTTGTATTTTTCAAAATACTCATTCATAATCTCATCTTCCGAGAACTTGAAGTCGACTAATCCCATTTTTAAAAATAGCCGCCATGCGTGACGCAAATCATCCTGACGATTGTCAAAGTAACTGTTATACAGCATGTGTTTAATTGCCAAGTATTCCTTGTTAAGTTCTGTTTCTTTTGATTCTTTGAGTTTTTCAATGCCCTCACGATCCAATACAACTTGGTGAGCCCATTGACGTTTGGCACTGTATAGTAGCATAAAATCCAGTGCGTCAACATATTCTGTTAATAATGTTTCTCGCTGTGTTTTACCTGGATCATTTTTCCCACGGTGCGTCTTCCAAACTTTAAACCATTCTGAGGTATTTGCAATTTCTGCTAGTTCAACGTCTAAGGAAACAAACACATTTTCTAGGCTTTTCTTAGCTGACATGGCAATTTCACGGTCTTCAGCAATTTGATGATCTAAACGGATTGAATACTGTAGTAACTTTGTAATATCTAACATCAAAAATCTCCTAAACTAGTCTGCAAAGATTAACGGATCGGACTTAACTTCCAATTCATCTCGGTTATCTAGGTACCATTCACGAATTAACGGATAACGTACCAGTAAATCAAAGAATGATACCGCCTGGCGCTTGTCATCAACTTTAAAAGCCCAGTACTGAATCTGTGATGAACTAGGTGTCACACCCAGCTCAAGTGCAGTGTCAGAGTCAAGCTGCAAGCGCGCACCTATACGATCAGATAGGTTAACTAACATGTAGTCCGTTTCTGCAGTGTTAACAAATAGCTTATCAATGATAGTTAGTTGCAGACCGGTGTTTTCCAAGTAGTACTCTGTATCATTGGAAGCTCCTAAGATACCGAAATCAACGCTGAAGCCGAAATCTTGTTTTAAGTAGTGAGTAAAGGCAATTAATGGATAGACTGCTTGCTCAATTACTTCTTCATCAACACCTTGGTTTTGGGCCAATTCAATGACAAACAAGTTAACCAGCGCCTTGTTGTTAAATCTGAGCATCCGTCTTTGCAAGTTAATATAAAACAGTTTTTGTTTAGTAATCTCTTCAACAAAAAAGGCGCCACCGTTCTCGCTACGTTCCAAGGAAAAACTAAACTTAGCCTGACCAAGGATTGGCATTAAAACGGAACTCAGATTTTTATTTCCAGCATCAAACGAAAC
Source organism: Paucilactobacillus suebicus DSM 5007 = KCTC 3549 (assembly GCF_001434475.1). Lineage (GTDB taxonomy): Bacteria > Bacillota > Bacilli > Lactobacillales > Lactobacillaceae > Paucilactobacillus > Paucilactobacillus suebicus. Next base: position 81,418 of record NZ_AZGF01000003.1, read on the forward strand.
TGATAATTCCTTACGATCATGCATTTCAAGTAAGCGACCCATAAACAGTAAGTAGTAATCCTGTGGTTTATATTGATGCTGAAACTTGACGAACTCTGTGTCGACGCTCAGTTCAGCCAGCTGGGCCGCTGCATCGAGTAACTCTTCGTTATCCTGGGTGTCGACTAACTGATCAATTAACGTGACATATTTTTTGCCTAGTTCAAGGCCCTCTTTAACATTTGCGCTAAATGAATGCAGTTGCGAAGCCGTGGACATCGATTCTTCTTCACTAGTCACGATCTTCCACCTGCTTTCCGTTTGATAGTGTGTTCAGGTAGTCTGCATACAAATTACGGTTTGCCGATTCGAAATCATCAAAATTACCGAAAGTATCAATAATACTCTTTTGTTCGTAACTCAAAATCGTATTCTCTTTTGATAGTGCAAGGACACGAGATTCATTGTCCTTGATTGTTTTAAGAGCGTCACGTGCCTGCTGGTCTTGGTCTTCTAGCTGACTTAATTGATCAACAAGATCCTGTCTTGCTTCTTTTTGTTTGCCAGATTCCCATGGCATGCCGGTTCTTGTTGACACATCTTTTAGCTGACCTTGCAGTTCATCCTTTTGATTCTCACGTTCTTTTTGATTGTCAATTAAGCTCTGCAGGTAGTCATTTTCTTTTGAAATTTCCTCAATTTTACCGCTGTTAAATCGTTTATTTTCTTTAGCAAGTTGAAATGATTGAGTAAGCTTATCATATTCTGTTTGATTAAAAACGAAACGAATATTTAGAACATCAAGTTCGCCAAACTCACGACGATCCCACCAGTTACCAAAGTAAATCTTAAAATGACCGCGTTGATATTCCTCATAATAAAAGAACGGATAAGTTTTACCCAAGAACTTGATCATGTTTGCGCTAAGATAGTTGCTTAACTCATCGGACAGGTTATCAACTAAGTTAACGATTCCTAAGTCATTTTCTTCGTTTTCACGATGCTCAATTGCTGATGAATAACGTTGGTTATCCAGCAAAGAGAATATTTGTTGATCATCGTGATCCGCCACGGCTTGTTGTAATTTTTGTAAGTATGTAATCTTTATTGATATCTGTTCATCAATAATACTGTTGGCACTTTTTTGATCATCATGATCTACTTCATTTGTCATAGTCATTCTCCCCATAAATCAGATTCATACATATATATTACCTAATTTTAACAATAGTTTAAAGTACTCACACCTGTAACATTAATTTTTTAATGAAATGATATACTTTTGGTCTTGTTTTATTCTAACAAGACCAAAAAAATTGGTATAAAAGTCATTATTGTCTATAGGTGTGCCCAAATAAGTAATTTAGTGCTGTAATTTATCTAGTCTAAACATGCAACAAAAAGTCTTCCAAGAGTAAATCCGAAAATGATTTACTCTTGGAAGACTTTTGTTTTGAAATTAAAACATCTTTTTACACCATTTTATGATTAATCATTTGCATGAACGTCAAACGCTGATAATAACATATTTGCGACCCCTGGTGCATCAGGATCATGCTGTCCTTTGCCTGTATCTAGCTCACGTAATTTATCAATTTCTTCTTGATTTAATTCGAAATCGAAAATGTTTAGATTACTCTTAATTCGATTCTCATGAACTGATTTGGGAAAAATAATAATCCCTTCCTGATTTTCGAATCGAAGGATGATTTGACCAGCATCTTTGTGGTACTTAACGGCCAAATCTTGAATCAACGGTTCAGTTAATAAGCTTTGATTACCCTGACCTAGAGGTGCCCATGCTTCTAACTTTACGTTGTCCTTTGTCATTATCTGGCGAATTTCATGTTGTTGAAAATATGGATTGAATTCTACTTGATTGACTGCAGGTTTAGTATCAAATTGTGGAACAAATTGATTCCAAATTTTAGGTGTCATGTTAGATACACCAATTGATTTAATTTTACCAGCTTGCTTAGCACTTTCCATGGCCTTCCAAGCGCCCAAGACATCCCCATAAGGTTGGTGAATTAAATATAGATCAATGTATTCGAGCCCTAACTTATTAAGAGAGCGATCAATTGCAGTTGAGGCTGCTTGTTCCCCATAGTCTTGAAGCCACAACTTGCTAGTAACCCAAATCTGGTCTCTTGGAATGTTACTATCTTTGATTGCTCGTCCAACCTCTGCTTCATTGAAATATGCAACCGCGGTATCAATGTGACGATATCCTAATTCTAAGGCTTTTTTAACTGCCTGATATGTTGAACCATCGTTAGGGATTTGAAATGTACCAAAACCAATTGCTGGAATTTGATTACCATCATTTAATGTGATTGTTGGTGTTGTCATTATGAATTTCTACTTACTTTTTTAACTGCTTTAAACTTGAACCGAAAATTTGTTCAATGGTGATTGGATCTCGATGGTCAAAAAATTGGCTTTCATGTCTATCGAGTTCGGCGATTGTGTTCATTTCCGCATCTGACAGTTCAAAGTCAAAAACGTTTAGATTTTCAACCATTCGGTTTCGATGCACGGACTTAGGAATAACCGTAATATTACGTTGAAGTAACCAGCGTAGGATGATATTGCCAGTTGATTTGCCATATTTATCGGCAATCTTTTGGATCTCCATATTTGAAAAAATACCATGCTTGCCTTCTGCAAAGGGTGCCCATGCTTCAACGCGAACATCTTCACTTTGATTGAAAGCAACTTCAGCCGTTTGTTGGTACCAGGGATTTACCTCGATTTGGTTAATGACCGGCTTGACGTCCATAGTTAGTTCTAGATTCTTTAACTGGTCCGCATAAAAATTAGACACACCGATCGATCGAATCTTTCCGGCTTGCTGTGCTTCTTCGAGCGCACGCCAAGCGCCCATTGTGTCACCATATGGTTGATGAAGAAGGTAAAGATCCATATAATCGAGATTTAATTTTTGCAGGGAAGCGTCAATTCCCTTTTTGGCACGATCATAGGTGAAGTCAGATACCCATAGTTTAGATGTTAAAAAGATGTCATCCCTCTTAACACTACTATTATTAATTGCACGACCCACTGCTTCCTCATTTTGGTACGCACTGGCAGTATCGATTAATCGGTACCCAGCTTCTAAAGCATTTGTTACAGCAACTTCGGCTTCTTGCAAATCAGGAACTTGGAAAACTCCAAATCCTAATTGTGGCATTGAATTACCATCATTTAACTTGGTTTCTGGAATGTTTGTCATTATGAAATACCTCTCTCCTTCAGTTATTGGTAACATCATACAATCGAATAGCCTACTTGAAAATTACTATTGATGAATGCTAGTATACGCATAACGTATGCTAGGAGATGATGATATGATTGACGAGTACTTACTTCAAGAATTGGTAGCTTTTCAACAAACTGGGACATTAGCAGCAACTGCGCATCAGTTAAACGTTACCCAACCAACAATTACTAGAGGAATGCAGAAACTGGAAAATGATCTTGGTGTAAAGTTATTCAAACGATATCCAAATCGAATTGAACTAACCCAAACTGGTCAATTAGCCGCTATAGAAGCAAATAAGCTTTTGAATGATAGTCAATTATTTGTAAAAAAAATTCGTAATTTTGATCTCCGTCAACGAAACTATCGAATTGGATCATCAATTCCAGGGCCCTTGTTAGCGATGCAGAACCAAGAATTTTCTGAACCGGTCTCATTAGAAACACAATTACAGCAAACTGATCACATTAGTGAATTATTGAATAACAATGAATTTTCAATTATTTTTTCGAATCAAGAATTACAAACAGATGAAATTGAATCCTTGTACGTTGGTACGGAAAGCTTGGCCGTTAATATCGATAAATTTATGTACCAAGCTAATCAATCCACTGTCACTTTTAAAGAACTTCGCGGGCTTAGTTTCGTGGTACTGGGCGATATTGGACCCTGGCGTCAGGTTATTCAAGATGAAATTCCTGATGCTACTTTCATGTATCAAGCGCGGCAAAATGCAATGAAGCAATTAACTACCTATTCTAATTTTCCCTACTTCACTACGAACATCACTAACACTGATCTGGCTAATGATGAGACTGAAAATGATCGAATAATGATTCCAATCAGTGATAGTGCTGCACACATGCCCATTTTTGCCAATTATTTAAAAACAAACAAAAGAAGTCTTAGATCACTCATCAACGAAATTCGTAGTATTTTACCCAACTAAAAAGACTCGAACAAAAGTTACAATTGATCTATAAACAGTACTAAAACAGACTAATTTAATTATTTAATTTGGCTAGTCTAAACGTGCAAAAAGCGATTGCTTCTGGCCACGTAGGCCCCCAAAGATTAAAATCAAAAATTCGGGATTTTAATCTTTGGGGGCCTACGTTCTGGAAGCAAAACGCCTTTTTTCGCTCTTTTTTCTAATCGCCGTCCCAACGTTTATCATAGTCATTTGTAATATGCAATGAATCTAGAATTTTCATTGTTTGATGATCAATAAGATCCTGAATTGATGCTGGATGATTATAAAATGCCGGAATTGGCGGAATAATTTGTGCGCCAATTTTTGCTAATTTAGTCAAGTTTTCAAGATGAATCACGCTTAACGGTGATTCGCGAGGAACAATGATCAACTTGCGTTGTTCTTTGATTGTGACATCCGCTGCTCTGCCAATTAAGTTATCCGCAAACCCGTACGCGATGCCAGCAACCGTCTTCATGCTTGCAGGTACGATGATCATTCCGTCATGTAAGAATGAACCACTGGCAATTTTGGCGCCCTGATCACTGTTACTGTACACATAATCGGCTAATTCACTGATCTCTTGGAAAGAATAGTCGGTTTCAAGAGCAAGATTTTTCTTTGCCCACGTGCTTAAAACCAGGTGTGTTTCAATATCTGGCATGTCGTGCATTTTTTTTAGCAGATCGATGGCATAAATTGTTCCTGACGCTCCTGTCACTCCAATCACAATTCGCTTCATTGTCATAATCCTCCCTACCAATTACTTCAAATATTTTTCCCAATCAGGGACTTCCATGAACTGAGCCCGCTCGAACTGATCTTTCATATCAAATGGGACTGTTCCATCGATCACTAGTTTTGATGACATACCACGAACCCGGATTGACTTTGGATCGTACTCTGGCCGTTCTGATGGATCCAGGGGATGATTTCTCATGCCGGATAAAATCATTAAATCTTGATCGGCTTGGAAACGGGTATTCATCGTCCAAATCACATCGTTCATATCAAATATATCCACGTCTTCGTCAACTAAAATAACCGTCTTTAATTCCTTGAATGCTGAAAATGCTAGTAACGCTGCTTGACGTTGAATACCTTCATCGGCCTCATTATCCTTATGAATTTGCATAATGGTCATCAACTTACCACCGCCTGCAGGTGGATTATAAACGTTTTTAACTTTGCCTGGGATTGCACGGTCGACTAATTGTAGAATGCTGGCTTCAGTCGGAATACCCGCCATGCTGACATGCTCTTCACTTGGACCAATGACACTCTGCATGATTGGATCATTTTTTCGGTGAGTCACCGCGGTTACTTTAATCACTTGAAGTGCTGGATTAGCGTCTCCATCATACCCAGGAAATTCTGGCATTGCTTTACCAGTATGGGTATTAATGTCTTCTTGAATTCGTTCGTTAGGCATAATATATCCTTCAAGCGTATATTCAGAACGGGCGATGGCATTTTCATCAACGGTTAGTCCCTTAACTAAATCGACAGGTTGTTGACGAATGGCACCAGCAACACCTAGCTCGTTGTATCCGAATGGTGTTGTTGGTGGCTCAAATGTTGCACCAATGGTAACTGCCGGATCGAGCCCAATATTGATAGTAATTGGCATTGGTTTATTGGCCTTTTCGTATTCTTCGGCAAACGCACCAATATGACGACCACCTGGCATAATATAAATGCCAATCTTGTCTTTATCTTCTAACACCATTCTATGAATAGTGACGTCACTCTTTGACTTATCCAAACTGGATCCAAGTACTACCCCAATTGTGATGTATGGTCCAGCGTCTTGAGGTGTATTAGTTGGTGCTGCCACCAATTTACGGATATCAAAATCAGCATCTTCAGCTCGATGCACAACTTCATGGGCAGGTGCATCCTTTTCTTCGACCATTGTGGGCCAAACAGGATTTGAAACAGCATCGTTCAAGTATTTACCTAGTGTTTTATAATCGGTGTGGAAAATTTTTCCAACTCTTTTACGACTAGCCATTAGCCCTGTTAAAACTCGGACGCCAGGAAATCCTTTGACATTATTAAACATCATCGCGGGACCTTCCTTAGTTGGCCGCTGCACGGTACCACCTGCACCGATATAGCGATAAACGCCGGATAATTCAGCAACGGGATCAATTTCTACATCGGTTTCGTGATACTGAGTATCATCGTTTTTGATTTCATCAAGTACTTCTCGTAGATCATATTTCTTTTCAGTCATAATCAAAACCTCCATTACTTGTTTACAATGGTTATTTTAAGTTATTTAGCCATTGCTAACAAATCGTGTTTAGACTAACATTATTCCTAAATGGAATAATAAAATGGAGATGACTAAGTTGACAATTGACGATCTCAAAAGCTTTGTTAAATTGAACGAAGTAATGAATGTGTCCGATACTGCAATTCAATTATCGATGACGCAGTCTGCCCTTTCAAAAAGAATTCAGGCTATGGAAAAAGAACTCGGTTCACAGTTAATCTCAACTAAAAATAAACGCCACCTAGTAATTACAGAAAGTGGAGACGTCCTTTACCGGTATGCGCAGACTATTTTGACACAGTTTGGTCTGATGGAAGACGAATTGGAGCAGTACCGTGAATTAAAAAAGGGAACTCTGCGAATTGGTAGTATTCCAGTGATGTCTCAGTTTGGACTGATGCAGATTATTGATGAATTTATGACAAAGTTTCCGCAAATAAATATTAGTCTTGAGGAAACCGAAGGAGAACAGTTACTTACTCAATTAAGATCCGATAATTTTGATTTAGGAATTATCAGAGACGTTCAATCTAACTTACTAAACCGCTCTCAATATGAATTTATTGATTTAGATACGGATGAATTGAAAGTAGTTTTGCCTGTGTCGCATTCTTTGGCAAAGGAAAAATCTTTGACGATTAATCAACTAGTTGATTCAGATATTGCTACCCTTCAACCAGGTTCCGGGATCTATGAGATTGTTAATGAACTATTTAATGAAGCAGGCCACACCCCGAATATCAGATTTACATCTACCCATATTGAAACACTGATTAAAGTGGTGGCTAATGCTAATCGTGCAACTTTTTTGTTTAATAACTCAATCAAGGATTTACCCCGTGATCAGTTTGTAATTTTACCATTTACCAAGCCAATCTATAGTAATCTACAAGTCGTTTATCACCATGGCAACCTATCACAAGCCGGTAAGCGGTTCGTGGATTTTTTAATAAACTCCAAAACAAAAACGACCAGTGATTAGACTGGCCGTTTCAATTACTATTTTTTCTCGTCGATTAAAATTGTACCCGGATTAGGGTTTTGTTTAATGGCGCCAATAATTTCATGTGGCGTGTAAAGTTCCTCAAGATAAGCCACATCATCTTTGGTCAATGAAACATCAAGTGCCGCTACCGCATCATCAAGATGTTTAGCTTTAGTGGATCCGACAATTGGGGATGTAACCCCTTTTGCCCACTGCCAAGCAAGTGCAATCTGTGACATGTTGACATTGTACTTTTTGGCCACTTCGTTAACACGTTCAACAATTCCCAGATCCTGCTGTTCGGCTAAGTCGTACTTTCCCATCGCTACACGGTCGGTTTTGCTACGCATTGTATCAGTTTTCCAGCCTAAATGACTGAGGTGCCCTGCAGCAAGTGGACTGTATGGCATTAAAGAAACATTCATTTGTTGACAGATTGGAATTAGTTCTCGTTCGTCTTCTCGGTACAACAAATTATAGTGGTTTTCCATTGTTTGGAACTGTGCCCAACCATTATCCTTAGCTGCCTGTTGCATATTATAGAATTGATAGCCGTACATTGCTGATGCACCAATTGCGCGAACTTTTCCAGATTTAACTAGGCCGTTCAAAGCCGCCATGGTTTCTTCAATCGGTGTGTCATAATCAAAACGATGGATGATATAAAGATCCAGATAATCTGTGCCTAACCGATTTAAAGTTCCCTCAATTTCTCTTTCAATGGCCTGTTTGGATAGCCTACCTTCATTGAAGTACACCTTAGATGCAATTACCACATCGTCACGTTTTACGTTATTTTTGAGTGCCTTGCCGAGGTACTCTTCGCTGGTGCCCTGTGAATATGTGTTGGCAGTATCGAAAAAATTAATATTTAGATCCAATGCGTGCTTAATGACCTTCTCACTGTCTGAGTAGTTCAGGGACCAATCATGCATGGTCCCGGGTTCACCGAAGCTCATTACACCAACGCATATCTGTGAAACTTTAATATTAGCATTTCCTAGAGTAGCGTATTTCATGTTCAAACCTTCTTTTTATAATTATTAAAAAATATTTGCCTTAATCTGCTTGGTATTACCAAATTTTTCGGTTAAATCAGTTTCAAATTCACCTAAGTAAATCATTTTATAGGGTGCAATATTGGTGTTTGCTAATTGAAATGAAAGTACATTCCATTCTTGATAGTAGTATATTCCACCCAAATGAACGTTAGACGTTTCTAATTCTTCGGACAAATCCAAATTTTGAGGAAGTTTTGCATAATATTCAATGTTCTCACGACGGGTTAATTCAACTTTCAATGGCAACATAGTTGTGAGAGAATCCATCGTTTTACTTGGCTGCATGTGCAATATAAATGGCAATTCTTCAATGCTAACTTTCATATTGACCTCCTTAATAATAACGTTTACAGATATAGTGTAACCCTTTTAGTGCACTTTAATGCAAGTACTTAAATTTAGTGGTTTTTAATTTAAGAAAACTAGGGTTAATTCGTAGAGCAGAATGGTAATACTTAATAAAGTGCGCGCAGATTTCTTGCATTACTGTTGCTATAAACCTTTATAATATGTTTAGTAGTAAATTAATTTTTATCAAGGAGGCCGAAAATATGCCGCTATTACAATTTAATTTAGTAAAAAATGCTTGGACAAAACCACAGGTAAAGGAAATTTTGGATATTGCATATGATGTTACTCTCTCAGCATTTAATGCTCCCAATGGCGATCGTTATCAAACAGTTAGTTATTTTGATTCAGATGACCTGATAATGAAAGATACTGGACTGGGTTTTCAACGAACTGATAAAAGAATTCTGCTAAATATCAGAACACGCCCACGTACCAATGACGAAAAAATAAAATTTTACCAGCAATTTTTAGCAATCTTACAAGAAAAAATGGGACTCGATCCGCATGACCTTATGGTAGATATGGTGGAAAATGGGGATGCTGATTGGAGCTTTGCTGATGGAAAGCCCCAGTTTTTAACTGGAGATTTATAAAAAAATAAGTGTATCCATTGATGAAATAATCTTTGGATGCACTTATTTTTTATTTGTTCGATATGACCAGAAAGCTTTTGTTTCGTTAGATATTTTTGATTACTTTTGCTGGTGTTCCAACAGCAATACTGTTAGCAGGAATGTTTTTTGTTACCACAGCCCCAGTACCAATAATGGCATTTTCGCCAATTGTGACACCTGGTAAGATACTAACTCGTGCCCCAATCCAAGCATTTTTCTTAATAGTGATTTCACCAGTCTTAATAACACGAATATTTTTAGGCTCATGATTGACACTAAAGATCCCAACTCCTGGTCCCATCATGACTCCATCTTCAATATTAATGGTACCAACTGACATCATGGTTAAATTATGATTTGCGTAAACATTTTTGCCTAAATTAACATTATTACCGCAGTCAATGAACATTGGTGGTGTGAAATACGTGCCGTCATGAATTTGATGATTCAACAACTCATTCTCCAATTTCACCAGTTTGTTTTTTTCGGCTGGATCGGTTGTATTAATCAGATGACAAAGATGGTCACTGCGATCAATCTCACCATGAACTTCTTTTTGATAGTTTTTGTTACGAATGTCATATGATTTACCATTTCTAAAATCTTCAAAAACACTCATTATTCCCCTTTCATGAATCCTCAGATGAGCATATAAATTATTTAATCATTGACGATTAAATATGACTTGATCGCCTGACGTTGGTCCATTGCATCATATGCTGCTTGAACATCATCTAGCTTGAATTCTTTGGTGAATACCTTTCCTGGATTGATTTTTCCATCTAAAACAGCTTGCAGTAAAACTTCTTTGTCGTAAGTTGTAACGGAAGCAATGCCCCCACGCAAACCAATGTTTTTCCAGAATAAATTATTGGTATTCATAGATGCTTTTTGCGGTACACCCACACGACCAACTACTGCCCCAGGGCGGCCAACTTTAACTGCTGTATCTACAGATTGTTCCGTACCAACACACTCAAGCACTGCGTCTGCACCAGTACCGGTTAATTCCATGACCTTGTCAATCGCTTCATCGCCACGTTCTTCGACAATATCAGTTGCTCCAAATTCCCGAGCCAATTTTTGACGATCTTCATGACGGCTCATTGCAATGATCCGTTTAGCACCGCGAAGTTTGGCTGCAATAACGCCACATAGCCCAACGGCACCGTCACCCATTACGACCACGGTATCACCTTCTGAAACTTCTGCAGATACCGCCGCATGATAACCAGTGGCCATGACATCTGCAAGCGTAACAAATGACTTTAATTGGCTTTCGCTGTAGTCACTAGGTTGACCTGGAATTTTAACGAGTGCCCAGTTAGCGTTAGTGAATCGTAAATACTCACCCTGATACCCGCCATTACCCCCGTTTTCTTGATTGAGACAATTACCATCAAACCCAGCTAAACAAGCAGCACAGTGACCACATCCATGCGTAAATGGTGCGATAACGAAGTCGCCAGGTTCAAAGTTACTAACTTCATTTCCAACTTCTTCAACGATTCCGATTGCTTCGTGGCCGACAAGACTATTCCTAGTTCTTTCTGCAATTCCTCTAAACCACCATAAATCAGACCCACAAACACTAGCCCTTACGATTTTGATAATTGCATCCGTTGGCTTTTGAATATCTGGTCTTGACACCTCATGAATTTCAACCTTGCCTGGTTCGATAAACGCTGTTGCTTTCATTATGAATTCCTCCTTGTGAAATATAACTTCTAAACTTTATGTTGCTAATATAGACCTTAAAGTACACTTTAAGGCAATACCTAAATTTAATTTTTTAATACGGTTTAGCGGTAATGTACAAAATTTTCCATTGATCGACATTTTTTTCGAGATGCAATGTTAATTCAAGCGACCAAGTATTTCTTAAGCCGTGAATGTCGGCATCAACACGACTTTGACCAACTAACACCGCACTATTGTGAGTTAATTCAATTATGTCAACATGTTCTTCTGTGGATGAATAGTAATTCATACCACCTGTTTCAATTTCATCTAACCACTTCACTTTGTTTTGTTTCATGCCACTCATATGAGCAAGATAAAAGTTATCATCTAAAAGATTACCAAGTTTAACGATGTTGCCATCAACCATATATTCATTGTGTTGGCGATATATGTTAATGATTTCTTCTCTATTAGTCATGTTTCACCTCATTAATTTTTTTCACGATTAGTGTATGCCCTTGAAGTAACATTAAGGCAAGGCATTTCAAAAAATTTTAATTTACCCCTTGCCTTCAAGCTACTTCAAGGTTGTAAACTGCATTTGAAAAATTATTTTATCTTAGGAGATTATTATGACAAGTAAAAAAACATGGTTAATTACTGGTGTTAGTAGTGGATTCGGATATGAGTTGACAAAACAACTGTTAAAAAAAGGTGACATAGTTGTCGGTACTGTTAGAAAACTAGATGGTGTAAAAGACTTTACTGATCAGTATCCAGACACTTTTTTTAGCAAAATATTGGATGTTACAGATACTCCATCAATTCATAAGGTTGTAAATGAAGTATTTACTAAATTTAAAATTGATGTTCTTGTAAACAATGCTGGCTATGGTTTGTTCGGTGCAGCTGAAGAATTAAGTGATGAGCAAGTTGATCGTATTTTAAATACAGATCTAGTTGGCTCAATTCAAATGATTCGTTCATCACTGCCACATTTCCGTGAACAGAAACACGGCCGCATTATTCAAATTTCTTCATATGGTGGTCAAGTTGCATATCCTGGCAATTCAATGTACCACGCAGCCAAATTTGGGATCGAAGGATTTGTAGAATCAGTGGCTCAGGAAGTGGCATCGTTCAATATTGGTGTAACAATTGTAGAACCAGGTGGTGCTCGTACCGAGTTCCGTTATGGTAGTGCTCAAGTTGCAGATGAATTACCAGCATACGATGGTAATCCAGCTCATGATTTCAAGAAAATGCTTGATCCCGCTAATGGTTTAGCACCTGGTGATCCAGCACGAATGGCTGCACGAATTATTGAAAGTGCGGATAAGAATCCTGCCCCATTGAGAATGGTCCTTGGTTCAGAAGCTTTAAAGAACACTATTAATACACTGGAAAAGAGAATTAATGACTATAAGAGTCAGACGGATTTAGCGGCTTCAACAGACTTCCCTACAGGCGAATAGTTGGAAATAAAAAAGAACATTTAAATAAAATGTTCCCTTCGCTGATTCACTGTAAATTTTTATAAGAAGAAGGTACAGAAATATATTTACATCGAAAGATTGATGTTGAACCTTTTTTTAGTAGAATGAAGGCATTACTTGGTGTGCGACGAACTCATTTATGACGACAACAGTCCATGAAAAATGAGCCGGGTATATTATTAATTACCATGAACCTAACGAAATTGAGTACATTATTAAATAATAATACTGAAGAACTGCTCAATCATAACTTTTCTGATGCAAAAAATATGTTTCTAAAAAAGCAGAATCAAAATTATCTTTCAAGATAAGTTTGATTCTGCTTTTCAATTATTCAGTGACTAATTTTTTCCCCGAATTGTCAAACCAAGTGCAACAAATAGACCTATTTCAAAAAATTGGTATAGTTAGTCAGCTAACTCGGGAACAATGTCCGCAGGACATTTATAGTCCAAGCACCTTCTTGGACGGTGATTAAGTGTATATTGAACTTCTTGAATATCAATAATGGAAAAATCTTTGAATGATTTTCCTTTAGGAAAGAATTCTCGAAGTAAGCCATTAGTGTTTTCATTGGTGCCACGCTCCCAAGGTGAATAAAGGTGAGCAAAATAGACATCTGTTCCAGAAACATTATCCAGCAATGCAAACTCACTACCATTGTCGAACGTTATTGTGCTGAAGTGTTGAGATCCATAGTTATCAATGACAGACTGAAGTGCCTTTCGACAAGTATCAGCGTGATAATTTGAGATCTTCACTATTATTTCTAATCGACTTGAGCGTTCCGTCAAAGTCATTAGTGCAGGTTCAGTGTCGACACGCTTTGCCTTAATTAAATCACCCTCCCAATGTCCAAACTCAACTCGTTTTTCAACGCTGGCTGGATGCAATTCGATTGATTTACCCAGTATTTTTTTATTGATTCTGTTATGGCGCTTACCAGCATGTTTTACACGACGGCGTAGTTTAATTGGTAGATCTTGATTTCTCAATGAAAAAAGGTTGCACTCAATATATCTGTACACCGTTGGTGTTGAAGGGCATGGGTAACTCGGATAATTCTGTCTAAACCAATGTACAAATGTATCAACACTGTGTAAACTCGGCTTTGATCTAAGTGCTTTAGTGAGTAACTCAATAAAGAATCCACATTTGGCAAATAGTCCTTTCCAAACACAATGTGAACGATGTTCACGATAAACGGCTTCACCAGTATCTGCAAAATAGGTTGTATAAGCACAATGTCGCTGAGAATCTATCTGTGTTGTTGTGCCTCGTTTCAGTTCACGATATACAGTACTTGCATTACGTCCGATTAAATCTGCAATTTTATGAACTGGAACACCGAGTTTATAAAATGATTCAATTTGCCCACGCTCATATGATTGTAGTTGTTGGTAGTGCCTGTGAGTAGTATTCTTAGATTGGGTCATGAAGAGATTCCTTTCTTACTTTGTTTAGTCGCTTATAAGAATAGGTCTTCATGGCCTTTTTATCTAGACTAAATGGTCTAGTTGGTTAATGTTGCACTTCGATTTTAAATCGGGGAAAAAATCAGCAGTCAAAAAAGGCCTACCATTTTCGGTAAGCCTTTTTGCTATAATATCTTAATTATAAGTCAGTAAATTAGTACTTCTCAACGTACTGATCGCGTTCCCATTCACTAACCTGTTGACGATAAGCGTCCCATTCAAGGTTCTTAGCCTCCATAAAACTCTTGTATAAATGATCGCCCATCGAGTGCTTAAGTACTTCGTCCGTCTCAAGATACTTAAGAGCATTGTGAAGTGTTGATGGCAAACTGATAATATTGTTATCTTCACGTTCTGTTTCATCCATCCGGTAAATATTACGATCAACACTATCGTTTGGCTGAATATCTGCCTTGACACCGTCTAAGCCTGCTTCAAGTACAGCAGCAATTGCCAAGTATGGATTAGCTGAAGGATCAACTGAACGTAATTCTAGACGTGTTGAAACGCCACGAGCATTTGGTACTCGAATTAATGGTGAACGGTTTGAGCCAGACCAAGCAACGTATACTGGTGCTTCAAAGCCAGGAACCAATCGTTTGTACGAGTTAACGATTGGGTTGGTGATAGCTGTAAAGTTACGTGCATGCTTCAATAATCCACCTAAGAAGTTATAAGCGGTATGTGACAAATCAAGGTCTCCGCCATCTTCGTAGAATGTATTACCATCTTTATTGAAAAGTGACATGTTGATATGCATACCGGAACCATTGATACCTGATAATGGTTTTGGCATGAATGTTGCGAATAAACCATACTTACGAGCGACAGTCTTAACAACTAACTTGAACGTTTGAATGTTATCTGCGGCTTCCAGTGCATTTGCATACTTAAAATCAATTTCGTGTTGACCTGGAGCAACTTCGTGGTGAGCAGCTTCAATTTCAAAGCCCATATTTTCAAGCTCTAGCACGATATCGCGGCGGCAATTTTCGCCTAAGTCCATTGGCGCCATATCGAAGTAACTGCCTTGGTCATTTAATTTTGTTGTTGGTTTACCAGCTTCGTCCATCTTAAAGAGGAAGAATTCTGGTTCAGGTCCGATGTTAAAATCAGTGAAGCCTGCAGACTTCATGTCATCAAGTACACGAATCAAGTTATTACGTGGGTCACCAGCGAATGGCTTACGATCAGCCGTGTAAACTTCGCAAATTACACGAGCAACTTTGCCGTGTTCTGCACCCCATGGAAATACAAGCCATGTTGACATGTCTGGATAAAGGTACATATCACTTTCTTCAATTCGAACGAATCCATCGATTGATGATCCATCAAACATAATTTTGTTAGCCAAAAGTTTGTCTAATTGACTGATTGGAATCTCAACGTTCTTGATAGTGCCAAACAGATCGGTAAACATCAATCTGAGAAAACGTACATTTTCATCCTTAATTAACTGTCGAACCTCATCGTCTGTATATACATGCTTAGCCATATAAATACCTTACCTTTCTTATACCCAACAACATTAAAATGTTTTTTTATCGGAGCTTGGGACTAGTTGGAGACATACCTTGCAGTCCGCCAGCACGGAGAATTTCATCATGAAGAATTTCGCGAACATCATCGTCTGTTAGTGTCTTACTTTGTTGTTCTTTGCGGTGTTCTTGATCCAGTTGCTTCTGCATAAAGATTTCTCGAATGCCGGCCATATTAAGACCCTCATCAAGATAATCTTTAATTTCCAGTAAACGATCAACGTCGTTTAGTGAGTACAGTCGGCGATTACCATCACTGCGCTCAGGCTTAATCAACTCCTGAGTTTCATAATAGCGAATCTGCCTTGCAGTTAAGTTGGTCAATTTCATCACAGTACCAATTGGCAAGACTGCTAATGAACGTCTGAGTTCCTTTTCCTTCATGAATCAACCCTCCTTCCTGATTACGTAAAAAGCATAACAGCGAAAATTATAAAAGTCAATGTTTCATGTCATGTTTTCTAACATATAACTAAATGACTTACTTTCGTAACCATTCGGTAGCTATTTGGTTAATTTCGGTAACTGAATTAGTATGTTCTACTAAATTAAACCAAGTGACATCCATTTTATTACGGAACCAGGTTAATTGACGTTTAGCATAGTGACGCGAATCTTGCTTGATTTTTTCAACAGCAGTTTGAAAATCACACTTCTGATCAAAATAATCGAATAGTTCACGATACCCAATTCCTTTACCTGACTGAAAATTAACTCCATTTTGATCGTAGAGCCATCGTGCTTCTTGTTGAAGACCTTCATCTAACATTTGATTAACGCGTTGATTTATACGGTTATAAAGCAGTTTTCGATCAGTATTCAGGCCTATTAGCTTAAATTCATTAGTACTATGTTTTTGTATTTGATCGGAAAAAAGATGGCCAGTTTTTTCAATCACTTCTAGTGCTCTAATTACCCTTCTATCATTATTAACTGGGATTCCAACTGCAGCTTTGTGATCAAGATCATTTAAATGGTCCCAAAGTTGCTGCTTACCGTTTAAGTCTGCAAATGCATGCCATTTAGCTCTAATTGCTTCGGATTCTGAATCAAATTGATCATTTCCAAGTGCAAGATTTTCTACTAATGATTGGACATAAAATCCCGTTCCACCAACAACAATGGGCTGTTTCCCCCGAGCAACAATATCATCTATTGTCTTATTAGCAAGGGATTGAAAGTCAGAAACAGAAAACCGTTCATTAATCTCTCTGATATTGATTAAATGATGTGTTATTCCTTGCATTTCCTTCGGCAATATTTTTGCAGTTCCAATATCCAGATGCTTGTATACTTGCATTGAATCACCTGAAATAATTTCTCCATTCAACTCTTTTGCCATTTTCAAAGATAATTCAGTTTTGCCAACTGCCGTTGGGCCGACAATCGCTAGTACTTTAGTCAATTTATCAAACTCCTTTTGTGAATGACTGGTAAATGTGATCGTTTTCTTGCATAATAGGGTAAATAAGAATTGGGGGTATGATCATGAAACAATTTGCAAAGGGCTTTGTAATTGGAACGGCTGCCACAGTTGGTGCCGTTATTGGCGGTATTGCAACATTCCGCAAGCACGTGGTTAAGCCAATTGAGGAAGAAGAAACAAGATTTGAGGAAAATCGTAAAGCGGCTGTCAGAAAAGGTCGTTCTGCACACAACAAATAATTTATTTCCGTTTCATGAAGTTATGTATGAAAGAAGACAGGTTACCTTATTAGGTTGCGTGTCTTCTTTTTGATTTTCATTAACAAAATTAAGGAGGCTAGAAATTACTTTCTCAGCCTCCTATTTTGATTGTAAATTAATATTTCTTCGTCTTTGTTTTACCACTCCAACGAGCGTAGCCATTTTTTAGAATGGAGATATCCTTATACCCTTGCTTACCAAGAGTTGATGCTGCACGTGTACTCAAAGTCATGCCTTGATCGTAAAGATAAACTGGAAGGTCTTTTCGGATCTCCACATATCGCTGTTTCAACATGCTATAAGGTACGCTACGTGCACCAAGAATATGTCCCTTGTCAAAGTCAGTCTTTTCACGCAAATCGATGACCTGAGCTTTCCTCATACCGTCTTCAAATACATCTTCTTCAAGAACTTTAGCGAACCTCTTCCGACGGATGGACTGTGTAATCGTGCTCCCGATCCAAATAACAATAACAATTAATAATATAACATCGACCGCGATCAATGCTTTGCTAACTCCAACTACCAAATCAAATTCCTCCAAAAATCAAATTACTCAAATCTTTGAGCCAACGAAGCAGCTCCGATGACGCCAGCGTCATTTCCGAGTTCAGCTAACTTTAATGATGTAGAATCGCGAACAGTTGCAAATGCGTATTCCTGGAATGATGTGTTAACACGATCAAGTAGGAATTTACCTGCTGCAGATACGCCTCCGCCAATTACAACAAACTCTGGATTTAAGATATTACTAATATTAGCACATGCGAGCCCAAGATAGTGTGCCACTTTATCGACAACTTCATTTGCTAAGAAGTCATCTTCTTTTTCAGCCAAATCAAAAACAATTTTTGAAGTAATTTCCTGTCCATCGTCAATCATTGCTTTTAATTTGCTGTCACCGGCGTATTGTTCAGCTGCGTCCGTTGCTAAGTGCACAACGCCAGTTGCTGCAGCGTACTGTTCAAGACAACCATGATTACCACAAGTACATAGATAGCCCCCGGGCTGAACAATCATGTGGCCAATTTCACCGCCGGCACCGTTAATTCCGTGAACTAATTGTCCGTTAGAAATTACTCCACCACCAACACCAGTACCAAGTGTCACAAAGACAACCTCATTACCGTTATTGCCAGCACCCTTCCATCGTTCACCAAGTGCAGCAACGTTTGCATCATTATCAACCGCCGCTTTTAATCCTGTACCTGTTTCCAGTTGTTCAATAATTGGTTGCGAGGTCTTCCAGTTAAGGTTAAATGCACCCGTAACAGTTCCTTTGTGAAGATTGACTGTGCCGGGTGTTCCAATACCGATACCGACAAATTGATCCCGAGACATCTTATACAAATCTATGTGGTGATTGATTGATTCGACAATGCTAGGAACAATATGTTGTCCATCATCCAAAATATTGGTCCTAAAAGCCCATTTTTGTTGAACTTCACCATTTTCAGTCAAAATTGCAAACTTAATTGTCGTGCCGCCTAAATCAACACCGATTAACTTTTTACTACTCATCACACGTCCTCCTTGAGACCATTCCTTGTTTCTAATTGTTCTTCCAAATGGTGTTCATGGCGCAAAACAAGTTTTGCCTTTAAATAATCATCATGTGATACGACACCTGATTTAAACAAGTTATCTAGTTCAAGTGCCATCAGCTCAATATCCCACTTACGTTTGCCAACATAGACGTAAACTCCGAATTCTTTGAGCAACTGTTGAACATCATATAACGTTTTCATTAGTCAATCACCTCAGATCGTTCCCATACCCATTTGGTAAAACATAACAACTATTACAAGCAATATGATGCCACTTAGAAAACGCTTTATCAAGTTGATTTTACCAATTTGTGGAGTTCCTACAACATATCCCATCAAAAAGCCACCAACTAATCCACCTAAATGACCATATATATCGATACCAGGCATAAATAGATCGAATACTAAATTAATTGCCACAAATGTCAAAAATTGACGGCTGAGAAGCCGAATATACGGATTATGGTGAAATGATTCACCCAGCATTAGAAATGCCCCAAACAAGCCAAAAATGGCCGTGCTGGCTCCAGCAGAAAGTGAATTAGGCAAGAACACGAAGCTGGCCAAATTTCCAGTGAGTGCACTGACAAAATAGATTGACAAAAACCGTGCGTGACCAAACATGTTTTCAATTTGAGTGCCAATGTAATACACAGTTACGGAATTAACAACCAAATGCATGAGGCCAATATGAAGAAAAACTGGTGTAATTAATCGCCACCATTGTCCTTCTTGAATCAGTGTGCCAACCTTTGCGCCAAACTCGATTAAAATCTGTGTATTAGTTGATCCTCCGGCAACCGTCATTAATATAAATACGATTACTTGTATCAAAACAATTGCCTGAGTGCAAAATGCCTGTTGCTTTAAATTATTCCAACTCATTGTTTTCTCCCTCAGCAATTATTAAATGACCAATTCTAACATCAAATTCATCAACAGGCCAAGTGATTTTACCCTGAATCTGTGCAGACAAGACCAGACTAACTGTGTTACCACCATATTTTGACAGGTATCGGTCATAGTAACCAGCACCAAATCCGAGTCGACTATGATCACTTGCAAATGAAACCCCTGGGACAATGATCAAGTCTATTTGCTCCTGATTATATATCTGTCCATTGACAGGTTCATCAATGCCAAATTTTTGCTTGAATTTAGTGTCGTCATCTAACAATACAAATTCCATTTGTCTGTGTGGCAATGTTCTCGGAATAACAATTTTTTTGTTTGATTCAATCGCTTGTTGGATGATTGGCGCCGTATTTACTTCAATCGATTGGCTTTTAGTAACTGCAATTATCTTTGCTGATTGCCATTCCGCAGAATTAAACAGGTGTGCATACATTGATTGCTCTTGACGTTCCTTTTCGTGAGCATTCATTGCGGACATTTCGCCAATGTAGTGTTTTCGAGCCTGTGTTTTGTCGTTAATTGCAGTTCGCCTCTATTCAAAATTTTGTGTAATAGATACAAAAAGAGTAGCAACAAAGAATCTTGTTACTACCCTTTAATACATAACCTGGCACAAGACCATTATATGTTAATTATTTTGTTTCACGATGTAAAGTAACCTTGTGATCCCGTGGGCAGTACTTCTTTAATTCAATACGGTCGGGATTGTTACGACGGTTCTTACTTGATAAGTAATTCCGTTCATGGCATTCAGTACATTCTAATGTGATGTGTACGCGCATGGCTGAAACCTCCAAACTTTTTTAATCGGGTGGAACCCTAACTCGTATAACTATATCATTAATTAACCCTTTTGGCTAGTGATTTATGACAGTTTGTTAAGTAAAGTTCCTTGACATGCTTGTTAATTATTTTTTGCTTCTACATACTTCCAGAAAGCCTGATAGACATCGTGTCCCACGGTAACAGCAATAGATGAACTATTAGTATCCGCACCTGGTACTGCAATTGCTACTACAACCTTTGGATTCTTATAAGGTCCAAACATAATCAAACTATGAGTTAAGGTCGATGTTGTGCCGGCAAATGTTTCGGCAGTACCTGTCTTAGCAGCAACGGCTGGACTCAGATCTTCTAGTGCTGAACCAGTCTTGTATGGACTAGATCCATGCACAACCATGTACATTCCTTGACGAACAACGTTCCAGTCTGATTGATTGGCGTTAATGGTATTCAAAACAGTTGGTTGAGTGGTAGATTCAACCGGTCCAAGCGAACCGTTCTTGTTAGTTCCACGAATCTCTTTAACAATGTAAGGCTTCATCCGGTAACCACCATTGGCAATGGTGGAAGCATATTGTGCTAATTGCATAACTGTATAACTATCATAGTTACCATACGATAAATCGAGTGCTTTACCAATGACATTGGTTGGGCCAGTATACCCTGTTGTTTCTCCGGGAAGATCAATACCTGTTTTAACTCCCAATCCAAATTGGTTAAACACATTTCTCAGCTTAGTAAATATGCTCTTCTTCATTGTTAACGCAGCGCCAGATGAATACGTGAAGTTACCCTCTTTCATCGCAAGTTGCATCATATACGAGTTAGAAGAAACTTCCAATGCTTCTTCAGCAGTGATAGCAACCTTACCACTCGTGTTCCACCATGAACTCTTACTTGGAGTTCCTGCGATCTTAATTGGTTGATCATAAAGTGTGTTATTTGATGGGGTAATTACACCCTTCATCAACGCACCCATCACGGTTGCACCTTTAACGACAGATCCCATAACGATTGAATGGTTAATTGATCCAATCTGGTCATTTGTAATCTTACCTGTCGAAGTATTACGATCCAGGCCACCCATAGCGTAGATTGCACCAGTATTAGGATTCATAACAACGATGTAGGCACCTGTTGAGTGAGACTTACTACCATAAGCTTCATAATCTGACTTAAGGATACTCTGAACCTTGTTTTGGAATTTAGAGTTAATTGTTAGAACAAGGTTGTCACCCTTTTTACCTTCATACTTAGTAACAGCCTTTTGAACTGAGTTTGAATTGCCACTTGACGATACTTCAGTTTCTTTTTTGGTCCCTGCCAATGTTGACTGATACTCTTGTTCTAAGTAACTGATACCAACACTATCGTTACGAGAATAGCCTTCTGATAACAGTTCATTAACAGAATCACTAGGTAAACCAGTTTTAGAGTTTGATACTGTACCTGTTAGAGACGCGATCGCCTTACCTTGTGGGTAATTTCGTGTCCAACTAGTCCCAACCTTAATACCAGTCATCTGATTCAAATGTTCGCCAACCTCAGCGATTTCTTTACTAGTTACGCCAGTTTCTTTGATATAAGTAGTTTCAAGAGACGTCGTGCTACTCATATCTGCATAAATCATTGCCTTAATTTTTTGACGAGACGTTAACTTAATGAATCCAGGATGGTTTTCTAGATATTTGATCTCTTCATTTGATTGTTTCGACTCTGACATTCCTTTATGTCCTGGAATTTGAGCCAACACCTTCTTTTGATGAGATGTGGGAACTAAATAATAATCAATCTTATTACGTTTAGTAAGAGTAGATACCGATAAATTCAGATATTTGCCCAGGATATTTGCCGTTCTGTAAATTTCGGCTGAGGTATCAGTAGATCCTCGAGTGTAAGTAATTGCCTGATGGGCTGCATTACCAACCAGTACTTTTCCAGTGGAGTCATAAATCATTCCACGTTGAACGTTTGTGGTTTCAGTACTTGTATCGGAGTCGCTAACATCGGCTTTGTACGTGTCACCATTGAGAACCTGCAGGTAAAATAGTCTTCCAATCAGAAGTAATAGTAATATACCGACAGTCCACATTAAAAAGTTTAAACGGAATGGTATTTGGGACTGTGCTGTCTTTTTCTTTGATCGCGGTTTGAATCTGTTTTTGACACGAGTTGATAGTTTCAAAATACTAAATGCTCCTTAAAAAATATGTATACGTATGTGTATCTGCGTATTCTCACGAGATCCATTTTATCAAAAATTCATAAAACAAACCAACTTACTATGTTATTCTAAACGAAGTAACGAAAAATCAACAGCGGTTTTGTGTAATTTTAACTTTTTTAGTAATTATTTTTGATGTGAGGTTAGATAATTGGATTTTATTAAAAGATTTATTCGTCAAAATTGGATCATGCTATGCGCTTTTATCATTCCGGTAGCACTAATGGGTGGATATTTTGCATACCGATCCATGGCACCATTTGGTTCAAGTAGTATATTAACCGTTGATCTTGGTCAGCAATACATTGATTTCTATTCATATTTTAGATCAACGGTATTAAGTCATCCTGACACGTTCTTTTACTCATTTTCAAAAGATCTGGGTGGTGACATGGTTGGAATTTTTTCCTACTACCTAATGAGCCCCCTGAATTTAATTATCCTATTTTTCCCTGGTAAGACATTATCAGTTGGTGTTTTGGTCATTACGTTAATGAAATATGGGTTAGCAGGTTACAGTTTTGCATGGCTTTTACAAAAGACTAAATTGCAGGCAGGGTTTAGAATCCTCGCATTCTCAACATCGTATGCAATGATGGGATGGATTATCGCTAATCAATTAAATGTTATCTGGTTGGACGTTTTATATCTATTACCACCTGTTATTTGGGGGTTAATTAAATTAGTAAATGAAAACAAACCCTGGGTTTACATTATTTGGTTTTCGATACTATTGGTAATTAACTACTACATGGCTTGGATGGTTGCTATTTTTACGATCTTATTTATGATTTGGCAACTAAATGATCGTTCTTTGGGATTTAAAACCAGTTTCAAAAGATTTTTAAAGTACATTGGTAGTTCTGTCTTATCCGTGCTGTTTGCTTGTGCTTTACTGCTACCAACACTTTATGCGTTGATGCAGAGTAAAGGAACCTATACCGAAACAGCAGTTAAATTTAAGTTTGAATACTTCCCCTTCAAAATGCTTGGTAAACTAATTACCGGATCATTTAATTTTAAAGAAATGCCTAGTGGTCAACCGAATATTTTTGTTGGCATGCTAATGTTGATGGCATTCTTGCTTTATTTTGTGGATCGCAGGTTTCATTGGCGTCCTCGATTAGCATCATTTGCAATTACATTATTTATTCTTTTATCATTTTGTTTACAACCGCTAGACTTGCTCTGGCATGCTGGTCAATTTCCAGTATGGTACCCATACCGATTTTCCTTTGTATTTTCGTTTTGGGTTCTTTGGATGGCAGCCCATGTGTTAACTCCTAACTTCCGCATTGGATGGAAAAAAGTGATTCCGTTAGCAATTATTATCATCGCCATCCATATCTATTTGAAGCTGAATATGTCGTCATTTTCTTACATCACGGATAGTCAACTATTAATTAGTATTGGTTTTAGTTTTGTTGGAATTGTTTGGCTGTGTATTCCACGCTACTATTCTCCATTCCTGTATGATGGATTATTTGTCATGCTAGCAACATTCGAAATGGCAACGAATGCATACACTTCGCTTAACAACATTAGTTATGTGAGCCAATCTGATTTTGGTGATTATACAACCGAACTTGATAAGGCAGTTAATAAAATTAAAAAAAGTGATAGCGGCTTCTATCGAATTGGCAAAACATTTATGCGGACGAAAGATGATACGATGCAGGCCGATTACGATGGTGGGTCACATTTTGGATCAACACTAGAACCAAGTATTCCCTCGTTCTACGGTTCGATTGGTGAACCCGATGGTGATGGTTTTGTGGCATATACAAATGGCACACAGGTTACTGATTCGTTGTTAGGTATGAAGTATTTTATGACTGCTCGACCAACCACATCCATCCTCGGCCAGACAACATCTTCTATTTTACCGGCAACGTCGAACAAGCCAGATTTGAATCGGGAAAATATTAAGAGCGAAGATTCACTGACACAGACATATCGAAATAAGAACGCCCTGTCAATCGCTTTTGCTGCTTCAGATAAAATTAAATCGCTAAAATCAAATACTTCTGATCCTGTTGCTTGGCAATCAAAAATTTATCAAGCATTGGCTGGTGACAAATCAAACAAATCACTGTTCGAAGTACAGAACTTTGATCATGTAACATTTAACAATGTTCAAACATCTAAAAAAATAACTGGGACTGTCTTCAGTAAGCAAAATCTGCTGGAACCGGCGTACGTTAAATTAACTTTTGTACCCAAAACCAATGAATCGTACTATTTGACCTTTGGCGCTAATCTAACGAGTGACGTGGCTTCTTATTATCTGAATGGTAAAAAGCTCACACAGTACCCGACATTTAGGAATACAGTGATTATTAACGTTGCTTCCAAGCAAAAAGGTAAACCAGTAACAATTACATTCAAAATGAAACAGCAAACAATGTGGTTACAAAATGTTAGCTTGTACAAGTTGGATCAGAGCCACTTTGACAAGTTAAAAACAACATTGAAGAGTTCTCCTTTAAAAATTAATTATCATAGTAATACAAAAATAACTGGAACAATTGATGTAAAAAAGCAACATCAATTATTGATGACAACGATTCCCTATTCAAAGGGATGGCATGTTAAAGTTGATGGGAAAAATGTTAAAACTACTAAAGTTATTAATACCTTCCTGTCTGTGCCAATTTCCAAGGGACACCATAAAGTCGAACTATATTACAGGTCTCCATGGTTGATCGCTGGTATTATTGTTTCGGTAGTTTCAATTGGCTCGGCGATTATCTTCACCCTGTATCAACATAAACGTCGAACAAAAAATAGAGGCTAACGGCCTTATAATATTGTAAAAGGGCACGAACTTAAATTGTTCGTGCCCTTTTAGATTCAAAAATAACCTATTTGTCTAACTCACCGTTACTGATGTATTCATATTTGGGACCATCAGTTTTTTCATCATACTCGATTGTTAAGTCATAGCCTCTAAAAAACCATTCATCAAGTTCGTCTACAAAATAGTGTACTCCGTCTTTAACTTCATCGACAACTGGATTTGTCGGATGATCATCACGCACCATGCCAAGTGAAAATCCGTCATGGACAGGTGTTTTGCCGTATACCTTGCCAAAAAATCTAACACCCATTCCAGAATTAAGTCCCATTTCATTTTGAAACCATTGGCTTGCTGAATCGGTAACATTAATAACCATTTCTAATCTCCCCTTAGCAAATATTGTATGCGCTTACCACGCCGCAGCTTAATAATACCATGAACAAAATAAAATGCCACAAATCGATTTAGCTGAGAATTATTGAAAATAAAAAAACTAGTTAAGCAGGTGCCTAACTAGTTCCACTAAATTCATTGTTATTCAACAGATAAAATCTTAACCTTCATTGATCCGGCTGGAAGTTGAATATCAACTTCCTCATTAACCTTATGGCCCAATAGACCAGCAGCAATTGGAGATTCATTAGATATCTTACCATTCATTGGATCAGATTCTGATTGACCAACAATTGTGTATGTTTCAGGCTCTTCATCAGGTAATTCTTTGAAAGTTACTTGACGGCCAAGTGATACTTCATCCTTCGCAACAGCATCATTATCAATGATTTCAACGTTATGAAGCATTGTTTCAACTGTACTGATACGACCCTCAACAAAAGCTTGTTCGTCCTTTGCTGACTCGTATTCGGAATTTTCTGAAAGATCTCCATAACTACGAGCAATCTTAATTCTATTGATAACCTCTGGACGAGTTTTTGCTTTTAGTTCTTCTAATTCTTTTTCTAGTTTTTCTTTACCCTCAATGGTCATTGGGTAAGTTTTGTCTTCTGACATTCTGCCACCTTCTACAATCAAAATAAATTTAACAGTCAAAACATTACCACGTAAGGGCTTGCATGTAAAGAATAATTTTAATTATCCTAATATTTTGTCTAAAAGTAGTACATTAAACTGTTTAAGAACAGATAGATTGTACCAGATTATCGTGTATCTGTTTACCATTTTTGCTAATTTTCGACTAAATTTTTTATTGATGCTTTGTCAAAATATCACGCACCTTGGTTGTCAGTAAGTCGATTGCAACCGTATTTTGACCTCCCTCAGGCACGATAATATCCGCATACCGTTTTGTAGGTTCAATAAATTGGTGATACATTGGTTTGACTGTGGCTAGGTATTGATCGATGACTGACTGTAATGAACGGCCACGTTCGAGCATGTCTCGTTGAATTCTACGAATAATTCTAATGTCATCATCTGTGTCGACAAAGACTTTAATGTCCATCAAGTCTCTTAAACGAGGATCATCTAAAATTAAAATTCCTTCTAAGATGATTACATCCTTAGGCTCAGTATGAATTGTTTCACTTGAACGGGTGAATTCAGCGTAATTGTAAACTGGTTTTTCAATCGGTTGATTTTTCAATAATTTTGTTAAGTCACTAATTAATAGATCGGTATCAAAGGCAAGTGGATGATCATAGTTAACGGCTTTGCGTTCTTCCATAGTCATTTCAGCCTGATCATTATAGTAAGTGTCCTGTTGCATGATCATAATAGATTTTCCGGCTAATTCATGGTAAATTGCTTCACTAACTGTAGTTTTACCACTACCGGAACCACCAGTAACACCAATAATAATTGGTCGATTTATGTTGTTGTTCAACTTTTTAAGCTCCCTACTTAGTCGTTATCTTTAGCTAATTTTTTGGTGATTTTTTGATGTTGTGCGTATGTCTTTGAATAGTAAATCTTACCAGTCTTGGTATTTGCGATAAAGTACAAATAACCTTTGCTTCTGTCGGTTGGATTCAAAACAGCCTTTATAGAACTGATGCTTGGACTATTGAATGGACCAGGACCATAACCTTTATTGATATATAGGTTATATGGTGAATCAACTTTCAAATCCTTATATGTTAAATTCTTCTTATGAGTATTTAGTGCATACATAACAGATATATCAGACTGAAGTGGCATGTTCTTATCAATTCTGTTAAAGAAAACACCAGCTATTTTACCACGATCAGACGTTGTCACACCTTCACGTTCAACTAATGAAGCCAACGTGAGCACTTCTTGGACACTTAAATGCTTTTTAGTCATTGTTGAATAGTATGGCTTTAAAGAAGTATTTTCCGCTGCTACCATTTGGTTAACTAATGATTTAAGGCTTTTCAGATTTGATACGTCATATGTTGCAGGATACAAGTAGCCTTCAAGTCGGTATCTGACGTTTTTAGCTGTCATTGTTGAATCTAATAGTTGTGGGTATTCATTGGCAAGCTTATTAAGATAGGATTCGTTCTTCATCAATGTTAGAAACTGTTTTGAACTATATTTTGTTTGTTGCTGAACGGTTTTTGCAATTTCATCAATTGTTTCACCCTCTTGAACTAATACTTTACCTTTTTCCCCAATTAACGATGTTGAGCTGCCGCCCTTTTCAAGCTCAGAAACAACTTTTGTCAAACTCATAGATGGTTTTAAAACATAGTATCCAGCGTTAAAAGATGTTTTATTATGAGTTTTGATATAGTAGTCAAATACCCATGAACTCTTGATTACCTTTTTGTTTTGAAGAATCTTACCGATTTTTTCGTTCGATGATCCAAGCGGTATTTTAACCTGTACTGACGTATTATCTGAGGAATTCACAGCTTTCATTGATGAATTGATATATACCTTTGTGCCGACTAGACCAAGTGCTAGCACAACAATAATGGTTATCGCAATCCACCAATATCTTTTTTTGTGTCCTCGTTGTTTTTTTTTATCCAATTTTTCTACCACCCTATTTTTTTAATCCAATCCATTATACTAAAAAATGGTGGGTTATCTACGTTGAAGTTCAAAAATTACAAACTATAACTAATCCTTAATAAAAAAATCAGCGCAAAAGTTGCGACTGATTTTTTAATCTAGCGGATTTCAGTATCAAATTCGGCGGTTAGGTAACTAACAACTTTATCAAATGATTCGTTAACTTGGTCTTCTGTTAAGGTACCATTTTTATCTTGATAAGTAAGTGTGTATGCTAACGATTTCTTGTGTGCTGGTAGATGAGCTCCCTGATAAACATCAAATAGATGAACATCTACCAAGTAGGAGCCACCCTTCTTGTTAATTGCAGCTGTTATATCACTATTCAACGTATTATCGTCCAACAACAATGCAATATCACGCTTAATTGAAGGATACTTACTAATTTCGTCATAGTGACGACCTTGCTTTGGAGCTTCAATGATTGCTTCAAGATTAAGCTCGAAAACATATGTTTCAGGAATTTTGTATTCCTTCGCAATTTGTGGATGAACTTGGCCAATGAATCCAATTAATTGATCGTCAAGCTTGATATTGGCTGTCCGTCCTGGGTGTAACTCAGCACGTTCATTTGACGGAACAAAAGTAACTGTGCCCGATAATGACATATTTTCCAAATAACGTTCAACAATCCCTTTTAAATCGTAGAAATCAACAGAGTGGTTTTCTTGATGCCAATTATTATTGAGAAGCTGTCCGGTCATTGCACCAGCGATATGTTCTTGTTCTAAAGGACGAATGCCATCATTGTCAGTTGTAAAGATTCTGCCCTGTTCATACAGACGAACATCCTTTTGTTTTCTAGCAATGTTGTAAGCAATATCGTTGAGAAGACCACTGATAAGGCTCATACGAGTCGCAATGTGATCTTGACTCATTGGATAATCGAGCAGCATTGGTGTTCCGTGATTTTCAATCTGGAATTGTTCCGCTTTATCATTGGTAGTCAAAGAATAGCTGATTGCCTGGTTAAGTCCTTCACCCTCTAGCACATGACGACTTGATCTGATCAAATTTTGACGAAGACTTAAGGCGCCAATATTACTTGTTTGCTCAGGTAATGTTGAAGGTAAGTTGTCATAACCGTAAATTCTTGCAATTTCTTCAAGCAAGTCAGCTTCTATGCTGACGTCCCACCGACGAGCTGGTACAGTGACCGTGATCGTATCACCGTCAACATTGTAATCAAATGCAAGCCGATCAAATATGTTGGTGACGTCTTCCATCTTCATTTGTGTACCAAGGACATGATTGATCCTTGCAAGTTTCATTTCAACTTTTGGCTCGTTAATTGCAGCTTCGCTTCCAGTCACAATTCCAGTGGCAACTGTACCATTACCAAGTTCCGCAATTAACTCAGCTGCTTCGTTTAATGCAGTTTCAACTGTTTCAGGATTAATGCCGCGTTCAAATCTTGTTGACGATTCACTATGCAGGTCATGACGACGAGCCTGCTTTCTTATTAAAGTTGGATTAAAAATTGCAGCTTCCAATGCAACATTTTTCGTTTCATTACTGATTGCGGTATCTAAACCACCCATAGTTCCAGCCAACGCAGCAGGTTTATCCCCCGCAGTCACAACGACATCCTGTTCATTAAGCTTTCTTTCATCTTCGTCCAGTGTTGTAAATGCTTCGTCTTTCTTAGCAAATCTTACCTTAATTTCTTTTTCCGGAAGTTTGTCGTAATCAAAACTGTGTAATGGTTGGCCATACTTAAGCAAAATGTAGTTTGTAACATCAACTACGTTATTAATTGGGCGAATACCAGCATTCCAAAGACGGATTTGCATCCACATTGGGCTGTCTTTAATTTCAATGTTATTGATTACACGCAATTTATATGTTGGAGCTAAGTTAGTGTCGTCAATTTGAACCTTGATTAAATCAGCAGTACTTGTCGTTGAGTTTTCCTTAACATTAAGTGTTTTGAAGTGAGACTTCAGTCCATAGAAAGCGGCGATATCATTTACATTACCAAGCATGCTGAACATATCACCACGGTTGGGAGTGATGTCTGTATCAATAATTGTATCATCCATTCCTAAATATGGAAAAACAGACTCACCAGGCTTAGCATCATCTGGTAAGAACCAAATTCCTTCATCGTACGCCTTAGGTGCGATTTTTTCACTGAAACCAATTTCTTGAAGTGCACACAACATACCTTCAGAAATTTCTCCACGCATTTTACTACGTTTGATTTTAATATTGTTACCGATACGTGCACCGGGAAGAGCGACAATAACGTTTTTTCCTGCCACAACGTTCGGAGCACCACAGACAATTTGGACTGTCTCTTCACCGTTATCAACTTGGCACAGAGTTAGGTGATCAGAGTCTGGGTGTGGCTCAACGCTTTCAATATGGCCAACAACTAATTTCTTTAAGCCGTCACTTGGTGAGTACACATCATTAATATCCACTGACGTTCTGGCAATTTTTTCGGCCAAATCAGTTGGATTAATATCAATGTCTAAATATTCTTGTAACCATTTGTATGAAACTTTCATAATTTATTGATTATCCTTTCTGGTCAAATTGCGTTAAGAAGCGAACATCGTTTTGATAAAAATCGCGGATATCTTCTACGCCATATTTCAACATTGCAAAACGATCTGGTCCAAGCCCGAATGCAAATCCACCATATACTTCGGGATCAATTCCTGCCATTTTCAAAACATTTGGATGAGTCATACCAGCTCCCAATACTTCGATCCAACCGGTGTGTTTACAAATTGCACATCCCTTACCAAGACAATTGAAGCATGTGATATCAGCTTCAACAGATGGTTCAGTAAATGGAAAGTAGCTTGGGCGCAAGCGAACTTGTAATTCATCACCAAATAATTCTTGAGCAACAACTTCAAGGGTTCCCTTCAGGTCAGCCATTGTTATGTGCTTACCGATGACCATACCTTCAACTTGATGAAATTGGTGGCTGTGTGTAGCATCATCGGTATCACGACGGTAAACTTTACCTGGTGAGATCATCTTTAAAGGACCTTTGCTGAAGTCGTGTTTTTCAAGCATTCTAGCCTGCATAGGTGAAGTTTGTGTTCTCATTAGAACTTCTGGTGTCACGTAGAATGTATCTTGCATATCGCGAGCTGGATGATCCTTTGGCAGGTTCAACATTTCAAAGTTATAGTGATCTTCTTCGACTTCATCACCGACTGCAACTTCATAACCCATACCAACAAACAAATCAACGAGCTCATCAATAATTTGCTGAATAACATGCGGTTGTCCTTGGGCAACTTCACTACCTGGTAAAGTAACATCAATTGTTTCCTGTTCCAACTGCGCATTGATTTTTGCAAATTCAAGTTCTTCTCGGCGCTTATCGATTGCTTTTGTTAGATCATCTCTAATTTCATTTGCAAATTGTCCAATTTTTGGACGTTCATCAGCACTTAATTCACGCATGCCACGTAACGCTTCCTTAATTGGACCTTTTTTTCCAAGCAATCTTACTCTAATGTCGTTAATTCTATCTAGATCTTCACTGTTATCGACGTCTTTTAGGCCCTGCTGGCGTAACTCGTCTAATTTTTCTCTTAACCCCATTGTCTTCTCCTTTTTTGATCAAAATAAAAAGCCTCATCCCAAAAGGGACGAAGCTTCGCGGTACCACCCTAGTTTGCAGATAATCTGCACACTCAAAAAACTTTTTAACGGCTGTCGACCGGACACAATTGTGTCAACTTCGGAAGTGAAATTCAGATAAAACAACTAATTACCGTTCTCAGTCAGTGCCGGTAACTTCCTTTTAGTTTTCTTACCCTACTAGTTTCCATCAACATCTTTATTTGTACGTTAATTATTCTAATTAATATTCAAGCACAGGTCAAGACTAATTTTCACTAAACCACTTGTCGCCCCACTGATGTGCGGCTTCCATGACAGGCGCAAGTTCTTGCCCCTTGTCCGTAAGTGAATAGTCAACTCTGCTGGTGTCATCATACGTATTACGAGTGACGATACCACAATGCTCGAGCTCCTTAAGTCTTTCAACTAGAACACGATCACTACATTTTGAAACGCTGGCCACAAGATCCTTAAATCTCACTGACCCCTCGTTTAACAGAACTTCAATGATTAACCCATTCCACTTTTTACCCAGAATTGAAAATGTTTTTTCAAATTTTGGACAAAGCGTAAAATTTTCTACAGATTCCTTAACTGCCACAAAGGCCACCTCCCTCAAGCAACATTTTTTAAATTAGTTTGCACGTACGCCAATTCTTTGCATCCAATCGTCAACTCTTGCACGAAGTGGTGAGAAGAATTCATGTTCGGCCTCGTAATCATCGACCAAAGAAACCAACAAGCTTTCTTTATACTTTGGTAGAGCAAGTGTTGCTCCAAACATATGCTTTAAAATAATGTCTTTTTCCATATCATTTAATGGTGTAATTTTTTCCGCGTTCCTTAATGCCACTCGAGGATGAATGAAGGCATGAGAACCGAGGTTAAATTTCGTTGTGCGCCAGTCATAGTAAAACAAATCGTGTAATAGGCCGGCACGAGCGACACTTCGATAATCCAAATGCATTTTTTTAGCAAGTTCGTAACTATCAAATGAAACAGCAATTGAATGGTCTAGCCGATTCGAATGATGATGCTGAGTATACTGTGATAGTTTTTGAACGGCAGGATTACGCAGTAAATCTGAAACAATTTCAACATATTCCTGATCTTCTTGCCAAATATTTTTTTTCATACAGAGCCCCTTTTCTTAATTCTGTCAACATGATACACGCATTTGCAGAAAAAGCAAAGCTTTTAGCTCTTTAATGGCTGATTTTTAATAATCATTTGATGTTTTGATTTAACTGAAACATTAAAATTCCTGCTGAAACGGCTACGTTAAGTGATTCGGCTCGACCATTCATCGGGATATACAAATTAGAAGTCGTTTGAGATAAGATATTGTCACTTAGACCGTTGCCCTCATTACCCATTACCAGAGCAAAGCTACCTGCAGGAGCCACATCACGAAAGTTCTTAGCTTCAGGATTTAACTGAGTGCCATAAATTGGAAAATGTTGTTTTTTAAATAATTCTATCCATTCATCTAAATTACCATGGCGTAGTGTTAGGTGAAATTGGCTACCCTGCATGGAGCGCACAACTTTTGGCGAATATAGATCAGCTGTTTTACTTCCTGCAACGACTCCTGTGAACCCCGCAGCATCAGCAGTTCTAACCATAGTACCAATGTTGCCAGGATCCTGAACTTGATCCAAGAACAACCATGCTCCTCTGCTTGATTCCGGTATATCAAACTGATCAGTTGGTAATTCTACTTCTGCAGCAATACCTTGTGGTGTAACAGTGTCTGTAATGGCACGCATTATTTCATCAGTAACCTCATAAATAGGAAAATCACGTGTTACAATATCATCATGTTCCTCAAGCTGATCAGATGTGATGATCAGTGATTTAACGTTAACATTGGCGGTTAGTGCTTCATTAATAAGGTGCCAGCCATCTAATAGGTAGGTACCTGTTTTTTTTCGTTGCTTCCGTGTTAACAATTTTTTCCAGTCTTTAACGTGCTGGTTATGCAAAGATATAATTTTTTCCAATATAATCAACTCCAGTATCCTCAATTATATATCATATTAAACTTGGTAGAAAGGCAATATAAAAAATGAAATCGGTTCAGATCAATGTTCAAGGTATTGTTCAAGGCGTCGGATTTAGGTGGTCGGTTAGCAAAGAAGCTAGAGACTTAGCAATTGTTGGATTAATCAGCAATTTAAGTGATGGAACTGTGTATATTGAAGCACAAGGCTCTGCGGAGCATATTGACCAACTCATTGATTTCATTAAAAAAGGTCCGACTCCTTTTGCAAAGATATATCACATGGATGTAAACACCCAGCAGATTAAAAAATACAAACGATTTTATATAAAATAAAACGGCATCACTACTAGGTAACTGGATAATTGTTAGAAAAGTTAGTGGCATTTATCGTTTAAGTACGGTATAGTGTTAAGCGTTTATGAAAATGAGTTAAAGGAATTGGTTAATTTAATGAAAAATAAGAAACTTTCGGTCATATCTGTTCTTACAGTTGCTGCATTACTCCTCAGCGGATGTGTTAGAACTAAGAACGGTAAACCATATGGAATGATTTATGATTACTTGGCAAAACCCACTCAGCATTTGATGGAGTGGATTTCCAACTTTTTCGGTGGTAATTATGGTTGGGCAATCATCATCATTGTCTTTATTGTGAGAATGGTATTGTTGCCAGTTATGATTAGTCAAATGAAAAAATCAACCATTCAGCAAGAAAAGATGAGTATGGTTGGTCCACAAATGCGTGAAATTCAAGCTCGTCAGAAAAAAGCAAAGACTCCCGAGGAACAGGCAGCTGTCAGTCAAGAAATGATGGCACTGTATCGCGAAAATGGCATCAGTATGACTGGCGGCATTGGGTGCCTGCCATTACTGATCCAAATGCCTGTGTTTGCAGCTTTATATGCTGCAATTCGTTATTCACCGGAACTGTCGAGTGCCTCATTTATGGGAATTAAACTTGGTAGTCCAAGTATCTTACTAGCGGTATTATCGTTTATCGCGTATTTGGTTCAAGCGTGGCTATCACTTGTTGGGCTACCAGAAGATCAGAAGAAACAAATGCGGTTCACAATGCTTCTCAGTCCCGTGATGATTCTGTTCTTTACCATGTCGTCGTCTGCTGGACTTGGCCTTTACTTCTTTATTGGTGGTCTTTTTGCAATTATCCAAACCATTATCATCAATATGTACCGTCCAAGAATTAGACATAACATTGAAAAAGAGTTAAAGAAAAAC
The DNA here is from genome assembly GCF_001434475.1 of Paucilactobacillus suebicus DSM 5007 = KCTC 3549. Taxonomy (GTDB): domain Bacteria; phylum Bacillota; class Bacilli; order Lactobacillales; family Lactobacillaceae; genus Paucilactobacillus; species Paucilactobacillus suebicus. Next base: position 116,903 of record NZ_AZGF01000003.1, read on the forward strand.
CCACCTAAGAAAATTGTCAAGCCAACTCCCGTACCTGTTGTAGCCGAAGAAACAAAGCCAACAGGAACTAAAGACAGCATTGAACAACTTAAAAATACTACTGATAACGAACAAGATAAAAATACGAAACCAAAGAAAAATCGTAACCAGGGTAAACAACATCATAAATCATAATTCACAAAAAATTTGAGTCTACATTAATGACGTTATAGTAATCAATGTCAAAAGTGTAGGCCCTATTTTTTTGCTCAGATGATTTAGCTCTAGATAGTGCCTTGATGCTACCTTAATTACTTTGTTTGAGTTGATGATAAAAAAATGAACAACAAGTTACAAAAACAGGGGTTCAAGCATTTGATTGCTTGAATCCCTGTTAAATTAATCATCAAGACTTTGGACGTCTTCTTTAATTACCGGTAAAGTAACCTTGAATAAGGATCCATATCCCGCCGAACTTTCTAGTGCAATGTCACCGTGGTAGCCCTCAATCAGCCTCTTAGCAATTGATAATCCTAGACCATTGCCACCTTTTTTCCGACTTCTAGCCTTATCTACTCTGTAAAAACGATTGAACACTTTATCCATGTTATCTTGTGAAATACCTTCACCAAAATCTTGTACACCAATCTCAACATTATTGAGTGTTCTAGAAAGTGATAAATGAATTTCTTTCCTAGTTGTCGAGTACTTAACGGCATTATCGCAAAGAATGATTAATATTTGCTCCAGATGGTCGCGATAAATCTTTGCAATCGTGGGTTCTTTTAAATCATCATCAATTGTAAAAACAAAATCTGGATGTATCATTTTAAAATTATTATAGACTTGGTGGACTACCTCACCAACATCAGTCTTTTCATCTCTGAAGTTAATTTCAACTTGCTCTGCCCGACTCAAATCCAGCATTTCCTGGACAAGATCCTGCATTCGTTTTGTTTCCTTTAAAGAAGCATCAAGTGATTCACTAAGAATCTTTGGGTCATCCTTTCCCCACCGATTAAGCATCTCCATGTGCCCTTGAATAATGGCCACAGGTGTCCTTAGTTCATGTGAAACATCTTCCACAAACTGTGACTGCTGCTCAATATAGCGTTGCATTCTATCAAGCATTTCATTAAACATGTTGCCTAAATCAGATAATTCATCATTCCGATGCATTTTTGGAACTCTATGATTATCTGTTGGGTCATCGCGAATCCTGCTGACCGTATCATGAATCTCATCAATTGGACGCAATAGAAAGTACGACAATACATATCCAAGCAACCCACTAGCAATAACGACCAGTACTAAAACAAGCATTGAAATCATTAATAACCTGTCGGCTACTTGATAATATCCTCTTAGACTACTAGTAACCTGAATATATCCAGTTAATTTGTTAGTTTTATTTTGATAAACTGGAATTCTTCCGACAATGCTCTTACGAGAATTTGTTTTAACTAAACTAACAGTTTTCTTACTTGTCTTTTGGAAAGTACGAGACTTGTTACTTCCAGCAGTAGTAAATATTTGTTGTCCACTGGGGTCGTAAACTGTAATTGATAAATCAGAAACACTGAGTCCGTTAATAACGCCTTCAGTTGTGTTAGATTTTTCGGTTCGGTCAGCAAGCCCATCGCTAGCTCTAATTAACTGCTGTACATGCTTATTGGTAAGCTTACTGTCACTACTAGCAAGACGTTTTTCAACAGAAACGAGTGATCGATTAACAGAACTTTGTTCACGCTTCAAAAGGTCACTTGTAAAAGATTGAAACAGTACAAAAGTCAACAATGCAAATATAAGTAACGCACCCAAAGCAGTCCCCAGTGCCCATTTTACTTTTAGTGACATTCTGTATTCAGATGTACTTTTTTTCAAACTCATGGCAGACTACTCCATTTTAAATATTATGACCTAATTACGTATCCTGTACCACGGACGGTCTGAATATAACTTCTTTCTCCAGAACGGTCAATTTTATTTCTCAAGTAACGGATGTAAACATCAACAACGTTAGTTTCTACTTGTGATTCATATCCCCAAACACGTTTAAGTAGAACGTCACGTGACATTACTACATTGACGTTTTCCATCAAAATGAGAAGAAGCTCATATTCACGTTTTGTGAGATTAATAATTTCTTTGCCTCGTCTGACAACTCTATTTTCTTTTTCAATAGTAAGATCACGGTAAGTAACCGTAGTCTTTGGTGTTTCATTACCGCCACCTTCAATGTGAATGCGACGTAACAAAGCCCGTACACGAGCAAGCAATTCTTCAATTGCAAATGGTTTAACAATGTAATCATCCGCACCATGATCTAAGCCAGATACGCGATCAATAACTGAATCACGTGCTGTCATCATGACAATTGGTGTACTTTTAACTTCACGAACTCGACGTGCAACTTCGATACCATTTAGTTCTGGCAACATTAAATCTAGTAAAATTACATCGAAATCTTGCTCCAAAGCAGCATCCAATCCTGCTCTACCATCAAGTTCAACATCTGTTTCGTAGCCTTCGTGTTGAAGTTCTAGTTCAACAAAACGGGCTAAGTTTTCTTCATCTTCAATTATTAAAATTCTGCTCATGAGTCTTTCACTCCTACTATTATTTCTCTAATTCTTGCGTCACACATTTTTTACATACATTAAATATTTTATCATAATTACTTAATCAAATATAGCGAATACCACATGTTTTCATTATTTGCATCACTTTTTGATGGCGTACATACAAATTTAATTTTTATTAAATTACTATGTGAATTTAATATGTTATTGTAGAAGCCCTTGTATCAAGGAGTTATCAGAAAGAAAACGGTTAATATTTTTGCCAATGTGTATAGTTTCACTTGAAATACATGCAAAAATTTGCTAAGCTCAAACTGTAATATATCGAAAGCGATATAAATTCTATTTCTGAAAGAGGTTAAAAAGTATGAAAGCTGCTATTGTACGTGACCCAGTTGACGGATATGTTGATATTGTTGAAAAGGAATTACGCCCACTAGAACATGGTGAAGCTCTTGTCGATGTTGAATATTGTGGCCTTTGCCACACTGATTTACACGTTGCTGCCGGTGATTTTGGTAAAGTTCCTGGCCGTGTTATTGGACACGAAGGTGTTGGCCGTGTAAGTAAGGTTGGACCTGGTGTTACAAACTTAAAAATTGGTGATCGTGTATCAATCGCTTGGTTCTTTGGTGGATGTGGCCACTGTGAATACTGCTTAACCGGTCGTGAAACACTTTGCCGCAACGTTCGCAATGCTGGATTTACTGTTGATGGCGCTATGGCTCAACAATGTATCGTTGATGCAAATTACGCTGTTAAAGTTCCAGATGGCTTAGACCCTGTTGAAGCTAGTTCAATTACTTGTGCCGGTGTCACAATGTACAAGGCATTGAAAGTTGGTAACACAAAGCCTGGTGACTGGGTTTCAGTTGTTGGCTGTGGTGGTTTAGGTAACTTAGCTATTCAATATGCTAAGAACGTCTTTGGTGCTCACGTCGTTGCGGTTGATGGTAACCCTGACAAATTGGCTGCAGCTGAAAAATTAGGTGCCGATGTTTTGATCAACCGTCATGATGACAATGTTGCAGAACAAATTCAAGAAAAGGTCGGCGGAGTTAACAATGCCCAAGTAACTGCGGTTACTGCTAGCGCATTTACTGCAGCCGTTGATTCACTTCGTCCAGACGGACGCCTAGTTGCTGTTGCCCTTCCTCAAGGTGACATGGAACTTAACATTGCTAAAACAGTTCTTGATGGTATTCAAGTAGCTGGTTCACTTGTTGGGACTCGTCAAGACCTTGCTGAAGCATTCCAATTTGGTGCTGAAGGAAAAGTTCACCCTATCGTTCACACTCGTAAGTTAAGCGAAGTTAACGATATCATTAACGAAATGAAAGCAGGAAAGATTGTTGGCCGTGAAGTTGTCGACATGTCTAAATAAGACCTACTAAAATGAAAAGGATCTAGTCGTTTGACTAGATCCTTTTTTTTGCTAAAATTTACAAATTAAAAAGCATCATTCAGGTCCGGCGCCATGAATGATGCTTTTTATATTTCTAATTGTTATTACTTGCTAGTATTAACAACTTGCTTACCGTCATAGTAACCACAACTTGGGCATACCATGTGTGATTTACGTAACTCACCACAGTTTGGGCAAGGGGTCAAACCAGGAACACTAAGTTTGATGTGACCACGACGCATATCACGTTTTGTTCTTGAAGTTTTACGCTTTGGGACAGCCATTATGCCACCTCCTTATCATGATTTTGTCCACTAATATAACAGTCCGCTAATCATCATTGTTACTATCCTGATCAGGAAATAATTCTTTTAATTTAGCGAGACGTGGATCAACTTTTTTAGATTCTGTCTCGTTAGCAACATATTCCTCTTCAGAAATGACTTCCCACCCATTACCAGCAGGAAATTCATTACTTTGTTGCTCCTCTTTAGACAGAACTTGCATTGGAATTTGTAAAACAATATTTTCAGCGACAGCTTCATCGAGATCAATCATTTTATCATCATCCAACACGATAACCGTATCTGAATCTTCATACTTTTTAACGTGTTCAGCATCACCTAAGTAAAACTCGGTGTACTTAAACGAAAGTGGAAGATCCACCGGCCGTAGCGAACGCGATGACGGAACTGTAATGGTGGTTTCAACTTTTAACGTAACCATTACATCACCTTTGTCATAACTAAGATATCCTGAGATTTTAACAGGTTTAACTGCCAGAATGTCCTCAGGAAAGCGTTCGGTAAGTAATGCACTCAAATCCAGAGTACTATCCAACTGAAGTGGTTCATCCTGATATCTTTGCAGTTCATTTAATGACCATTTCATGGTACTTCCTCCTAATGCAACACGTTTCATTATACGTGAGCGTATTTTGATTGTCAATGTTTTTTCCTTGACACCTACAATAATATTATTGGCTTGCGTTTCATATCTTGTTGCTCAGAGTGATTAATCATTTGGTACATTTTGCCAGCCCTAAAATCAAGTTGTGCAACACCAACTTTTTGATCTCGACTCAAACGTGTGAATGCCTGCATATGCAACTTTTTCCTGATTTCATGTAGGTACTGCTGACCACGTCTATTAAAGCCTAATATGCGAATATATGGAGTCTGATAATGTTCTGACATTTCACCATCCGTAATATGAAGTAAAGCATAGAGGCTAACACGAATCAACCTTGAATAAGTGTACCTTTTTGTTTTTAACTCACGAATAAATTCATCAAACGATGATGCGTTTTCAGCTACGCTCTTCATACGATACTCTAAACCTTCAGCCATTTGGTAGATTCCACAAAGCTCTGACACCGGTGACTGAATTAAAGTGTACCTCAAATATGGATATAAATTTTCCCAAGTACCCAATTTTTTTATATTCAGTAAATCTTTTTTGGTTATATCAGGAACAGAGTTAACAAAATCAAAAGACCCATTAGCAATGCTGCTTCTAATTGAACTGGCGCTAGAGAAACGGCCGCTAATCTCTAAATCGTGGTACTTATTGCCAATTCTTTTAATTGGCAATAAGTTGGCGCTTGCATGAATTGATTTTTTTGCTTTAAAGTAGCTGAATGCCAAAATGTCATTGGGATCGGTCAACTCGATCCCCGTGTTTTGTTTTAATTGTTCATTAAAAGCAGTTGCAAACGTTTCGTTATAGAGCTCAAACTGATTTTTATCAAAATTTTTTTCTGATCTAACTAATCTTTCAAAGTTCCAATCAGAATGTTCTGCACCAAAGACAATATCAGATACTTTCAGAGCATCCAAAATTGTAAGCGCACCTTGTGCAAATAAATGTGAAGGCTGTACTGAAAACGCAAGCGGCAACTCCACAACGACATCAATACCGTTGTGTAACGCTTCATTTGCACGATGCCACTTGTCTAATATAGTGGGTTCTCCACGTTGAGTGAAATTACCGCTCATGGCTGCAATTGTTACATCTGCATTGGTATTCTTTTTGGCTTCTTCAATGTGATATTGATGACCATTATGAAACGGATTGTATTCAGCAATTATTCCAACAGCCTTCACAGATATTCACCCACTAACTTTAGTTAATCAAATAGTTATTGCGCAATAAAAAACCACCTAGTTGTGTCATCTTTTACTTCAGATTTACCAAAATCCGAATACACTTGAATCTTAGTGAATCCGGAATCTTTTAAAGCATCTAGGTAAGTATTTAACTTATAAGTGCGTTCAAAGTGTTCCTCACTGACACGTGAGTAAAAACCGTCTTCAACTTCATTAAAGAAAGTAAGTTCATGGATAACCCCATGTTCCACATCTTCATCACCGAAGCTTTGCCACAAAAACGCTCGGCTTTTGTCGTCAGACTCATAATTGTACATGTATCCAGGGTACACTTCATCGGTTTGATATGGTGAAATAACATCAAACAGAAACTTACCATTAATATTTAAATGATTTTTTACCTCGCCAAAGGTTTGCTTGATTTCATCAATATCTTCTAAATAGCAAAGAGAATCTGCAAAACACGTAATTAGAGAGAAAGTTTCTAATTCACTAAGATCCATCATGTTCGCTTCAACCAGTTTGATATCTTGCCTAGATTCTCTAGCATGTACGTCTGCAATACTTAACATTTCCGGCGATAAGTCAGCAACAGTCACGTCATGTCCTTGTTTAGACAACAGGACTGCTAATCTACCCGCACCACCAGCTAGATCTAACACTTTTTCTTGATCGTTTGCTTCACGTTGTACAAATTTAGCCCAATCCAGATACATTTGTGAATCAAATAATTGATCATAAAGTTGAGCAAATGTAGCGTAAATCATGCCCCAACCCACTGATTAACATCGACCATCGGAGCTTGAGACCATAACTTTTCTAAATTATAAAATTGACGTTGGTCTTTTTGGAAGACATGAACAATCACATCCCCTAAGTCGACCAATATCCAACTGGCGGTTTGCTTTCCTTCAATTCGTTTGATTTCCACGTTAGTTTTGTGAGCTTGTTCAACAATTGCTTCAGAAATTGCTTGAACTTGACGCTTGGAATTAGCATCCATAATCACAAAATAATCTGCCATGTAGCTCACTTTCGATACATCCAATGCTACAATATCTTCTGCTCTTTTACTATCAGCCGCTTTGACAGCTAATTCTAAGATTTCTTTACTTTCCATCCTTGCCTCCTTATTTGGCTACCCATGCATTATAAGTTTCAATCGTTTTTGGATAAATTGAACGATTATTTTCAATTAGATACTCCAAAGTTTGTTTAGTTTGAAACACAACTCCCGACGAAAGGTTTTGATTTGTTAATAACCGAGCCTGTTCTACGCCATCGAAATCTCGACCTGGTTCAATATAGTCGGCCATATAGATAATTTGTTCCAATGTAGTCATAATTGCTGCACCAGTAGTATGATGTCGAACTGCATTTAAAATATCCTCGTCCCAAATACCCAGCTCAGTTTTAATCAATTCTGCCCCAACAATCCCATGCCAAATTGCGTTTCCGTAGTTAAGAAGATCCTGGTCCATTTTTTTATCTTTAATTGTTTTAATAAAGTCTTCGTCTGGTCGTTGTTTGGCGTAATCATGTACTAGTGCAGCTATGCTAGCTTTTTCAACTGAAACATTATATTTATTAGCCAAAGCAATTGCCGTTTTTTCGACTCTAAGCACGTGTTTGAACCTTGAATCTGACAAAGTTTCACGTAGCTTATGAACCAGATCGTCTCTAGTTAAATCAATTAAGTGCTTTTGATAAATTAATTTGTTACTCAAGATATAAATGATGCTCCTTTATATATTCAATAACTTTGTCAGGTACAAAATATTTAACAGATTGGCCCGTTTTTATTCTGTTTCGGATACCAGTCGAACTAATATCAATTAACGGAACATCTACCCAAATCACAGGGTATTTACTGTCAGTTTCAAATCCTCTTCTCTGAACTCCGACAAACGTTACGAGTTTTGATAATTCATCGATGCGGTGCCATTTTGGCAAATACTGAACCATATCACCGCCGATAATAAAGTAATAATCAACTTCTGGATGCGCTTTTTTTAGTTTAACGACTGTATCATAAGTATAACTAACTCCACCCCTATTGATTTCACTCATTTCAACACCAAACAATGGATTATCTTCAATTGCTAGTTTGATCATATCTACACGCATTTGTGGATCAATTGCAGTTTTTGTATCAACGTGAGGAGGGATTGCATCTGGTAAAAAGTTAACTTTATCAAGCCCAAGAGTTGTTCCAACTTGATCCGCAACTATTAAATGGCTAGTGTGAACAGGATTAAATGTACCACCGTACAACCCAATCCGTTTACGATGACCATTTTCCTGAGTTTGGACCTTAATTTCGGTTACAGTATTAGATTGAGTTTCCATTTTCAAAACACTTCCTAAATATCACTAACCTGATTTGATAAATTACGGTATGATTCAATATTTGAAACTTTGAATAGTACTAAAACGCGCCCAATTACTTGAACAACTTGAATATTGGTATTACTTTCAATAAACTCTTTGACTTCATCAGTTGTGACGTCTGAGTTCTGAAGAATGCTAACCTTGATTAACTCACGTTTGTCGAGAGCACCATCTAACTGAGACAACCAGTTCTCAGATAATCCTTCTTTGCCCACACTAAATAGTGGCTTAAAATGGTGTGCTTGAGCTCTTAAAAATCTTTTTTGTTTACCGCGTAAATTCATTATTTTCCTCAATTCTAAATCATTGCTCGTCTAACAATTACTGAAACACCTTTTGGCGCCCATCCTGCAATGGTTGTATTTCCTGGTACCGTTATCCAACCAAGGCCTTCAATCACAAGGTCACTCTTTTGTTCAAGATGAAATTCATGGCGTTCCAATTCTGGAAAATCATTTAATTCATTCTCACCTGGCGGCGTTAACAAACCACCAACATGTTTATCGTAGAATGCATCCGCATTTTCCAGTTTTGTTCTATGAAGGTTTAAATTGTTATCAAAGTATGCAACAATTCCATTTCTATCTCCTCGAACATAATCGAAGCGTGCAACTCCACCAAGAAAGATTGTTTGCTGTTCATTCAGCTGAAAAGTACGTGGCTTAATTTCTTTTTGCGGTGCAACATATTTTAATGCATCTGCGGGAAGAACGTGAGCCATTTGATCCGGATGAATAATACCTGGTGTGTCAACCAATTGTTTACCGTCATCTAACGGGATTTCTATCTTATCTAACGTAGTGCCAGGAAAACGAGATGTTGTGATTAGCTCTTGAACACCAGTCGTTTGGCGAATAATTTGATTGATCAAAGTTGATTTACCAACATTAGTGACACCGACCACATAAACGTCGCGTTTTCCTCTGTGTTTTTCGATTAACTCTAACAAAGATGATATCTGATGATTCTTCTTTGCAGATACTAGTGTAACATCAACAGGTCTGATTCCGTTGGCATTTGTCTGCTGACGCATCCAATCTGTCAGTTTAGTACGTCTCAGTGAACGAGGCAGTAAATCTTCTTTATTACCAACTAACAAAACAGGGTTGTCTCCGACAAAGCGATGTAGTCCAGGAATAATGCTCCCATTGAAATCAAAAATATCTACAACGTAAACGATTAAAGCATTTGCATCACGAATCTGATTCAATAATCTTAAGAAATCATCATCTGTTAACGATACCGGCGCGATTTCATTATAATGACGCAACCTAAAGCATCTCTGACAATACAACTCGTTATTATCCAATCCCTTTTGAATTGCAGACTTAGGTGTGTATCCAATTTTATTCGGATCATCAGATTGAATAGTAGCTCCGCAGCCAATGCAAATTAAGTTTTCATCATCTATTGTTTCAGTCATTCAAGCCCTCCTGCCAACGTAATGTTGGATATTTATGTGCTAATTGTTTCTTGATGAATATTTCAAAAAAACGATTAGGCCTAGTGTTCCAAGCGTCACTTTCAATTAGTGGCTTTACCAAAATGCTACGAACATGTGCTCTATTAGCGGCTACTACATCAGTTATTAATTGATCTCCAACCATCACAATTTCATCTTCGGTTAAATTAATTCTATGCATGGCCCTTTTGATGCCAAATCCTAGTGGCTTTAATGCGCGCGAGGTAAATGGCAAGTCAAGAGGTGCTACTGCATGCTTAACACGCTTATAGCTATTATTGGAAATGACAATTAGTGGTATACCAGCTTGCTTAAGTGCATTCATCCATTCCCACAGTTCCGGAGTTCCATCCGGGTTATTCCAAGCAATCAATGTATTATCCAAATCGGTAAACACTGCTTTAATTCCTTGCTTCTTCAACTGTTCAGGAGCAATTGAGTAAACTGAGCTAACCATCCAAGTCGGTTTAAATACGCTAATCATTCGTTTTCTCCATAAAATGTAGTAATGATATAAAATCATTCTATTAGTTGGTTCACATTCTATCTAATTATACTGTCATCACTACAAGCATTCAAATTTTATCAACTAAAAAAATAAGACTAGAACAAATTATTGCCCTAATCTCATTTCAACTTTTAAGTTATTTGCTTGCTTTTTTAGCTTCATCAACTAATGCAGTAAATGCATCTGCATCACTAACAGCCAAATCAGCTAACATCTTACGGTTGATGTCAATGTTAGCTAACTTCAAGCCATGCATCAACTTGCTGTAGCTAATATCATTAAGACGTGCAGCAGCATTGATACGGGCAATCCAAAGTTGACGGAAATTACGTTTCTTTGTCTTACGGTCACGGAAGCCATAAGCATATGACTTCATTACCTGATCTTTAGCAGTCTTGAAAAGACGACTCTTACCGCCACGATATCCCTTTGCTAACTTTAATACTCTTTTGCGTCGTGCATGTGTAACTGTTCCACCTTTAACTCGCATTGTGGGTTCCTCCTACATTATCTAAAAATAAATTATTAATTACTTAGCTTGGATAAGCTTCTTATAACGCTTAACGTTCGTCTTGTCCATCATGCTGAGACCACGCAATTGACGACGTTGTTTCTTTGTTTTACCGTGGAAACGGTGACTCGTATACGCATTGGCGCTCTTTAATCCACCATTGGCGGTCTTCTTGAAGCGCTTTGCAGCAGCGCGGTTAGTCTTCATCTTTGGCATAACTAATATCCTACCTTCTCTTTATTTTTTTGAATTGTCAGAGATCGGAGCTAATGTTAAGAACATGCTACGACCTTCCATCTTTGGATATTGCTCAACTGAGGCGATATCCTTGTTTGCTTCAGCCATCTTGTTAAGAACATTACGACCAATGTCCTTATGCGTAATTGCACGACCTTTGAAACGAATTGAAACTCGTACTTTATCGCCTTTGCTTAAGAACTTTCTAGCGTTCTTCAACTTGGTATTAAAGTCATTCGTATCAATAGTTGGGCTCAAGCGAACTTCTTTAACTGAAATAACCTTTTGCTTCTTACGGGCTTCCCGTTGCTTCTTTTGCAATTCAAAACGGTATTTACCGAAATCCATGATCCGAGCAACTGGTGGCTTAGCCTTGGGAGCAACTAAAACAAGATCCAGTTCAGCATCTTCAGCCATTTTTAACGCTTCTTGCTTACTCTTAACACCTAATTGGTTTCCATCGGCATCAATCAGACGTAATTCACGAGCACGAATACCGTTATTGACTATCATATCTTGAGCTATAGCAACACACCTCCAAAATTATTAGCGAAAGACGTAGCAAAAAAGCGAGACGCACACGCACCCCGCTTGACGCGACTCACTATGAATCACGTTTATTTCATCTCATCAGCCCAGCGATCCCGATCACTAAGGCGAGAAGCGGGTGCTTCTGCTTTATCTTTCAACTTTCCTAGCTTATCAAATCTATATATACTTGTCAACAGAAAATTATTTTTGCCTACGATTTTCGCCTGCCATTGTTACTTCTCTGGACAAAAACCTAATTCTTTCCATTAACCGTCGTGCTTTCAATGGATCAATATCTCCACGCGAAGTTACCGACAGATGTTCCTTTTCAAAAGTATCCATTGATAAATTTGAGCTGAAGAATGTTGGTAATTCTTGCTGCATTCTGTATTCTAAAATCACACCAAGCACGTCATCACGAACCCATGCTGACATTGAGTCTGCACCAACATCATCTAACATCAAAATTGGCGTTTTCTTAATCGAATCGATTTTTTCACCTGAATTAACATCACTACTAATTGAATTACGCATTTCTACCGCAAAGCTTGGGAAATGAACCAATGTTGATGTAACCCCAGATTTAGCCAATTGGTTAGCAATAGCGCCCAAAAGAAACGTCTTACCCACCCCAAAATTTCCGTACAAATATAAACCAGGATGAAATTGATCAGGTGTTTGAATATAATCAGTGACAAATTTGGTAGCTTTTACAAGCGCATCCCCACGGGACTTTTCATCAAGGATAAAATCATCAAGAGAGGCATGCTGAATAAACTTTGGCATGCTGATTGATCGAATTCGTTGTTTCATTTGTTCCGACTGTTGTCGGGCTTGTAACTGCTTAGTCGGTTTATACGAAATATCAATTAAATTATTGCTGATTACTAATGTCGGTTCGTATCCAGGAGCAAACACATCCTCACCGTTGGCATTTTTTTGCTTTTGGTTAACAAACTCGAACAGTTTAGCTTCACCCCGTGAAATACTAGCACTAGTTAATTCGTCTTCATGAGCCTTTAAAAATTTCTGAACGTCGGGATCCTGATAGACAGCTTTCATCAGATGAGTGTAATCTGCAGAGCCTTTATGAGTTGCACGAGCTATCTTATTAATTGCATCGTTAAGGCTTTCCATCTTCTACTCCTCACTTTCCTGTTGCTTTTTTAGTTTATCTAATTGCTGTTTTATTTTGGCAACATCATTATCAGACATTTTTTCCTGTTTCCGCTGGTATCCATCCTGTGCCCAGTCTGGCAGAGAATTGGTTACTGCAGATTTTTGCTTCTTTGCGCTTGATGATTTTCTTGGCGTTTTTGCAACAGGATCGTGAAATTTCTTGATTTGTTGAAGGGCTTCCTCAGGACTGGTAATACCAGCCTGTGCCCAACTATTGGCCACCGTATCAACAAAATTTTGTGAAAGAGTCGGGCTGTTACGATCTTGAATTACATAATAAATCAGCATATTAATAACACTTTTTTTCAAAACCTGACGACTAACAAGACTCTGAAGCACTCGTTGGCTACCGTCAGGAACATACCCGCCCTTTTGACTAAGTAAATTCTCCAAAAAGTCCATCGGTGCGTAACTTTTGCATGCGTTAACAAGTAACTGCTCATTGTGTGACATTGGGACTTTTTCTGTTTTGCCTGGTGCAGATTGTTGGACATCATGATTAAACCGATTTGTATCTTGTGGCGATTGATGTTTTAACTCGAATGATGCCGAAATGCTTTTCTTGAGCCGTTGTTCATCGATTTGATTAGTGGTGATATTAGTAGCTTTCATAATTTGACGAGCCATTTCGGTTTCATCAATACCATAAAGTGCATTTTCAGTTCTAATCAACTCTTTGTGATGATCAATTTCTTCAGTCGAAATTGGCTGGTTGCCTAACAACGATGTTAATAATTCAAAATCAAAGTCACTCCCAGGGATTTGTTCACTGCGATGCTCATTTACAATAAATTTTTCCCTGTTTTCATTGATTACACTTGGTAAATCAGTAATTTGACCTTGATTAACATGAAACGAATCAAAAAAAGTTTTGGTTGTTGGGGTGAGTCTTGCAGTGTCCAGTTGAAATTGTGTTGATGAACTTACTAAATCATTAAATCCTGATTCACCAATTACTTCCAACAAGAGTACGCTTAATAAATCATCGTTGAGGAAGTCCTGTTGAGTTAAAGTTGGTTGCAATTCGTACACAATTAGATGGCCTATTTGGTCAACTGTCTCGAAAGTTTGGACAAGCCCCAGCCCCTGTAACTTGTTAACTGATTCTTCTAGTTGGTTAATATCAATGCCAAGCTGGTTTAAAAGTACAGTATGTGATATTCGATCTGAGAGTGTTGGGTTCCGTTTAACAAGTTTCTTTAACGCAAAGAGCAAAGAAAATGCCGTTGTCCCCATTACTGGTTGATAGAACTCAACCAGTGTCTGTTCACTAAATTTTCTATAATCAGAAGATAGACTGACAATTAAACCGGTCTGTGGTGTTAGTTTTTTTCTATCATCAGTCACAAAAAGCGCCCTTCCTTACTTTATTCATGATGAGTGTCCATGATACCTTTTAATTCGTCCATAAATGCACCAACGTCTTTAAATTGACGGTAAACACTTGCAAAACGAATGTACGCAATTTCATCAAGATCTTTTAATTCGGTCATCACAAATTCGCCGATGACTTGACTACTAACCTCATTTTCACCCAGACCTCTGACCTTATTTTCAACTTTACCAACAACTTCAGTTAATTTTTCCATGCTAACTGGTCGTTTTTCAGCCGATCTAACCAGGCCACGCAAAAGTTTATCGCGATTAAATTCCTCACGATTGCCATTCTTTTTAATCACCAGTAATGGTGTTTCTTCGAATCTTTCAAAAGTAGTAAAGCGAAATCCACAGTTTTCACATTCTCTGCGACGTCTAATACAGCGACCGTCCTCGGTTGGACGACTGTCAATTACTCTTGAACTGTTGTGATGACAATGTGGACAATGCATTTGGTTCACTTCCTGTCTTAAATACTTAACTAATTATAATAAAGTTATGATTTGCAAGCCATTCTACCACTTGCTTACGGGTTTCTTCAACCGATCCAGAATTATCAATGACAATATCAGCAAGATTAATCTTATCTTTTAACGGTATTTGACTATTAATTCTTTGACTGGCCTCTTCGTTTGAAAGGCCGTTTCGCTGTTTTAGTCGTTTTAATTGATCATGATCAGAAGTACTAACAACCATCACGTAGTCAACCATTTCTTCATTGTGTTGCTCAAACAATAATGGAATCTCAAGTACGATTAAGGCCGGATGATTTTCTTTTAATTTAGTGATCTGACGACCAATCTCGTGATGAATCACAGGTTGAAGCAAATCATTCAGTTTGTCCAACTTATCATGATCACTAAAAACAAGTTTTCCCAGTTTTGATCGATTAAGTGTTCCATCAGAATTTAGAAATTGTTCACCAAAGGTCTCAACAATCTGTGCTAAACCATTCGTCCCAGGTTCAACGACTTCTCTAGCAACTTCATCTGCACTAATGACAGGAAAATTGAACTTTTTAAATATGTTAGTGACGGTTGATTTACCCGTAGCAATACCACCTGTCAACCCAAGGACTTTAGTCACTTTCATTGGTCAACACCTGACAGTGTGGGCAAAAGGTTGTTCCACGCTGGGCAACTTTAATTTTCTTCATGGTAGTTCCACATCGTTCGCAAGGTTTATCTACGTTGCCATATGCGTGAAGATGGTTTTGAAACTCACCCGCATTACCGAATGCATTAGTATATGAATGAACGGTGGTACCGTGATGTTGTGTTGCGACAGCTAATTCGTTAATAATATTGTTTCGAAGATCCTCAATTTTTTCTGCAGGGACAAGGTTAACATGTTCTTTAGGATGAATTTTGGTCATCCACAGAACTTCATCAACGTAAATGTTGCCTAATCCTGCAACGTTGCTTTGGTCAAGTAAGAATGGTTTGATTTCACGCTTGCTCTTACTCATGATGTCCTTCAGGTAATCAGTTTTAAGATTCTCTTCAGTCGGCTCCGGACCAATTGTCTTTAATCCAGCGACCTGAAGTTCTTTACCAGTTTCTGTTAATGTCATTCGGCCAAATTTTCTCGTATCACTGTAGCATAATTTTGTATCATCGTTCAGATGGAAAACTACGTGTGTATGTTTGTGAATTTCACCGTCTTCTGGCAGGTTATAGTACTTACCCTCCATTCTTAGGTGTGACACCATTGTCATCTTATTACTAAACCTGAATAAAAGATATTTACCTCGTCGGTTTACATCTGTAATGGTTTGTCCAACTAGTTGTTCTTTAAACCAGTTCACATCATTAGTAATTGTTTTTTCGTAATGAACGTCAATTGATAATATTTTTCGTCCCTTGGCAATCTTTAGTAATCCACGCCTAACTGTTTCAACCTCTGGTAATTCCGGCATATTGTTCACTCCATTCAAATTTTATTTTGCTTCGTACCAAGTTTTTCCATGGGCACTTTCAACCTTTAAAGGTACATCTAGTGAAACTGCCGAATCCATAACCTTAGGAACTAATTTTTCGAGAACCGGAATTTCTTCTTCGGGAGCCTCGAATACAAGTTCATCATGAATTTGTAGCAACATTTTAGCCTTTAATCCTTGTTTCTTTAAAGCTGACTCCATTTGAATCATTGCAATTTTAATGATATCTGCTGCACTGCCTTGAATTGGCGTATTCATCGCGGTTCTTTCCGCAAATGATCGCTGATTAAAGTTTTTAGAGTTGATGTCAGGTAAATAACGCCGCCTATGTGTCAAAGTTTCTACATATCCACGTTTATGAGCTGATTCAACGATGTCATCGATATACTTCTTAACACCAGGAAATTCCTCAAAGTATGTTTGAATAAATTGCTTAGCCTGTTTGCGAGAGATACCAATGTTTTGTGACAATCCATAATCACTAATGCCATACACGATCCCAAAGTTAACTGCTTTAGCTTGACGACGCATATTGCGATCAACTTCGGCATCTGGCTCTAGCTTAAAGATTCTACGAGCAGTGCTTGCGTGAATATCTTGGCCCTCTATAAAGGCCTCTTGCAGGTTATGATCGCCAGTTACATGAGCTAACACGCGCAATTCAATTTGAGAATAGTCTGAAGAGAAAATTTCCCAGTTATCGTGACTAGGAATAAACGCATGACGAATCTTTCGGCCCTCTTCCAACCTGATTGGAATATTTTGAAGATTAGGATCAACAGACGACAATCTACCAGTTTGAGTCAATGTCTGTAGGTAGCGAGTGTGAATCTTTTGATCATCTGAATGCACGACCTTTAATAATCCCTCAATATATGTGGATTGAAGCTTGGAAATTTGACGATATGTCAAAATATTATCTACAATCGGCGCATCTGCTCTCAGTTTTTCGAGTACATCGACGGCCGTAGAATAACCTGTTTTGGTCTTTTTAATAACTGGCAGCTTCATTTCCTCAAACAAGATCTTACCTAGTTGTTTGGGTGAATTAATATTGAATTCTTCGCCCGCCTCTTGGTAGATCGTTTGTTCCAGTTCACTAAGCCTTTCAGTTAATTGACTACCCATATTTTTGAGACTATCAATATTAACCTTGACGCCTTCAATTTCCATATGAGCTAGTACAGAACTTAATGGCAGCTCTATATCAGTATATAGATCAGTTTGTTCGTTTTCTTCCAGACGTTTAAATAAGGGTTCTTTTAATGAATAAATCGCACGAGCTTTATTTGCAATGTGATCAAAGAATAAATCATCATCATCTGGAATGGCTCTTTTGGCACCTTTACCATAAACGGTTTCATCAGTTGCGACATCGAAATAATCATGCTGATGGGCAAGTTCGCCGAGATCGTTACTATTGTCGTTAGTATCAAGCAAGTAGGAAACGAGCAATAAATCAAAATCAATCTTATCCAATTTTATTCCAAGTCTATTTAAGCCTACCTGCATTGCCTTAGCATTAAAAACATTTTTCCCTACCGTTTGGCTCTGTAAAAGTTCTTTTAATGGCGACTCATTCAGCAAATCAACGTCGCGACTAACCAACCAGTTACTCCCATCGCCTATTGCAAATCCAGCAAACGTCGATGTATGGTAGTTTTCGTCTGGCATTTCTAAATAAAATGAAATGTTATCTTTGAGTGTATTAACTTTTTCCAAATTATCTTTATTTAGTACGTCACACTTAATTTTTTTTATTTCCGGGTCACTGAGATCTAATTCTGTCTGAGCACCGCCCATTTTACTAAGAAACGAATTGAAGCCCATTTCTTGATAAAATTTGATTAGTTCGTCCGTTTGGGGACCGCTATATTGAATTTCATCCACATTTACCTCAATGGGCGCCTCTTGGTTAATTGTTGCTAATTGCTTTGATAGAACCGCTTTATCGTGATCTTCAATTAAATGCTCTTTCATTTTGCTTGGTTTAAGTTCATCCAAGTTTTCATACAAATTTTCAATACTGTCAAATTGTTTAATTAACTTGATCGCCGTTTTTTCACCGACTTTTGAAACTCCAGGATAGTTATCGGAAGTATCTCCCATTAAACCCTTCATGTCGATAATTTGACTTGGTGTTATTCCCAGTTTTTCACTAACGTGTTCTGGTGTATAGTGTTCCACCTCAGTAACACCTTTATGCGTCACTGATACGGTAGTCGTTGCACTTGCAAGCTGAGTTAAATCCCGATCACCTGTGACGACAGTTGTAAGATACCCCTGTTCACCACCTTGTTTAGCCAAAGTACCAATAATGTCATCAGCTTCATAATTTGGTAATTCATAACTGTGCATACCGTAGGCTTTAATCAGTTCTTTTAAATATGGCATTTGTTCTGACAATTCCTCAGGAGTTTTGTCCCGACCACCCTTATAATCATCAAACATTTTAGTTCTGAAAGTTGTTTTTCCAGCGTCAAAAGCCACCAACGCAGCGTCTGGATGTACTTCTTTTAAAATATGATCCAGCATTAAATTAAAACCATATATTGCCGTTGTGTGAAGACCATTTTTATTCGTAAATTTACCAAGCTGCGAATGCAGAGCAAAAAATGCTCTAAACGCAACACTGTTTCCATCAATTAATAATAATTGTTTAGTCATCACTTATCTCCTGAATTCAAATTAGTTACTTTAATTGTATCAAAAAAACAGGTATGAAAACACTGGTTTCCATGCCTGTCCTTATTTAAATGTTTATTAAGTAAACTCTATTAATCTCTGCTACTCATTCCAAAAATTTGAAGGAAGCTAATAAACAAGTTAACAAAGTCTAAATATAACTGTAAAGCACCTAAAACAGCTAACCCACTAACTGAAACTTGGTTACCATATTGAAGGTAAATTTGCTTCATCTTTTGTGTATCCCACGCAGTTAGTACGGTGAAAATAATTACAGCGATATACGAGAAAATGTAGGTAATGATTGCACTTTGTAGGAACATGTTAATTACACTTGCAATGATTAAAGCAACTAATGCGGCAATCGCATGAGCCCCAATCTTACTCAAATCTCGTTTGGTAACATTACCGTAAATAGTCATCGTTAAGAATACCGCAGCCGAAGAAACAAACGCTGCCGTAATACTGGTGGAAGTATACGCGGCACAGATCAGCGAGAAAACAACCCCATAGATAACTGAAAGGACCATTAACATAATAAAGCTAGCAACGGGATTGCGCGTAGCCCTGAAACTGATTCCCATTGACAATGCAATTGGTAGTAGTAACACAATCCACATTGTACCAGGATGCTGTGATATATAACCAAAAACTTGAGTTCGGAATACGCTAAGCGTCAGAAAAGAACTCAAGGCTGAAACTAGGACCGCTAATGTCATGTTGCCATACATTCGTGACATGAAACGTGTCAATCCGGCCTCATTGCCGACTTCACGTCGTGTTTGTGAATAATCTTCATTAAAGTTGTTCACTCAATACACTCCTCTTTCTTTAATTAATACTAATGTTTACGTTGCAAGAAATTGTACCGAATTATTCATCATGGTGCAAGTAAATTACTCAAATATTCACCATTCGGTTAGTTATCTTTTGGTGTGACTTCGTTAAGCAACTTTTCGTACTCACGTTCATATTTCTGAACATCCCCGGCACCCATAAATACAACCACAGCGTTATGGTAATTCAACAGAGCAGACATGTTATCTAATTTAATCACTTCGCCACCCTTAGAAATTTTAGCGCCTAAATCTTCACTTGAAACAGCACCAGACTTTTCACGCGCAGAACTGAAAATGTCCGTTAAATAAACGTGATCAGCCAGGTTCAAACTAGCCGCGAATTCATCAAGTAAGGCAATTGTGCGTGAAAATGTATGTGGTTGAAATACTGCGATAATTTCTTTATCCGGATACTTTTGACGAGCAGCGTCTAGGGTCGCCTTGATTTCAGAAGGATGATGAGCATAGTCATCAATAATTGTCATGTCAGCAACTGTACGCTGACTAAAGCGTCGTTTAACACCGCCAAAGGTTAGTAACTCTTTTTTAATCTCGTTTAGATCAACCTTTTCAAAGTACGAAACGGCGATGACAGCCAAACTGTTTAGGACGTTATGTTCACCAAACAATGGTGTTGAAAAATTGCCAAGAAATTCGTCATTATAATAAACATCGAACGATGAACCCTTAGTTGAACGCTTGATATCTCGTGCCTGAAAATCATCATCCTTACCAGTACCATAGTAGTAGACTGGAACATCAACATTCAATTTACGTAAGTTCTTGTCGTCTCCCCAAGCAAAAATACCCTTTTTTACTTGTTTACCAAATGCCTCAAAAGCTGAGAAGACATCATCAATACCGCTGTAATAATCAGGGTGATCAAAATCAATGTTAGTCATAATAGCGTAATCAGGATGATATGGCATGAAGTGACGACGGTACTCATCAGCCTCAAACACAAAGAAACGAGAATTAATAATTCCCTTACCACTGCCATCACCAATTAGATAGCTTGTCGGCGCCACGCCACCTAGAACATGGGATAATAGTCCAGTAGTACTGGTTTTTCCATGAGCACCTGCCACAGCAATACTCGTGTAATTATTAATTAATTCGCCCAAAAATTCATGATACCGATAAACTTTTAATCCTAGCTCATGTGCTTTAGCAATTTCTGGATGTGTGTCAGGAAAAGAATTACCGGCGATCACAATCTGACCTTCATGAATGTTATCAGGATTAAAAGATAAGGTCTTTATACCAGCCTTTTCTAGACCTCGTTGGGTAAATGTATATTGATCAATATCAGACCCCTCAACCTTAAGTCCCTTGTCGTGCAGGATAAGAGCTAATGCGCTCATTCCCGATCCTTTAATTCCAACAAAATAATAGATTGCGTCGTTTTCCATAACAATGTTCCTTCCTAAATGCTTATTTTTTATGTTGTTCATCAAAAATTTTTAGCTGTTTTTGAGCTTGAGATTCACTTTGTAAAATATCGTTCAAAGAATGTCCGAGTGCTTGAGTCGATTTACTTTGTGTAAATTTTTTCTCGACATTCGTCTGTGTTTTAGACTTTGAAACTGATTTTGTATCACTTTTTAATTCATCATCTTGTACAACCAAATAGTATTCACCCGGTTCTTTATGTAAGAATCTAACCACTGATGTTAAATCTTCATGAACAGGATGTTTGTAGTTACGAAACGGAGGAAGCTTTGGTGAAGCTTTGAAAGGCTTCTTAGCTTCCTGCAACTGAGACTTTTTTTCAACAGAACGATCATTCTCTCGTTCAGATCCATGTCGATAATAAGATGGGCCATCGTATTCGCCTGCCATTATCCTCACTCCCTGCTATGAAAATAGGTGATCCGCCTTGGCAAAATCAAATGGCTCTCCAACTTCTTGAAAATCATCCGGTAAAATCAATGCTCCAGGCTTTTGCGGTGCATTTTTAACGCGTAACTCGCGTCCAGAGCAAATCATACCATTGCTATCAATACCACGCAATTGACCAGGCCAAATTATTTGGCCACTAGGCATCATTGCACCAATCTTTGCAACCACTACTTTAACGTGATTAGCAATGTTTGGTGATCCGCAAACAATTTGTATTTTTTTGCCATTGTCAATTTGAGTGGACGTGATGTGCAAGTGATCAGATTTCGGATGATCTTCAAGTTCCTCAACGTAGCCAACGACAAACTTCGAATCTAAATCGACTTCCAGTAAATCTTTAAAACCCGCATTTTTTAGTGCCTTATTCAACTGGTCAACTTGGCTATTGTCCAACTTAATTTGACCATTACTCTTTATATGACCCAAAATTTCACTGACATTCAAAAAATTATAACCAAGTAATTTTCCATCAATACTTTTAACCTGGGCAATATTATCATGAACAATGGTAACCTGTTCATCAGTATCCTGAGCCGTAATAACAACCAGAATATCACCTAACTCGTGCGGATTGTAGCTTGCAATTAACATATTATTTCCTTTCTCACAAAAAAATGGTGGTTGCCCACCACTTAGATCACAATTTTACTTTAATTCATCAATAAACTGTTCAACTTGAGTCTTTGTTTTGCGGTCCTTATTCACGAACCTGCCAATTTCTTGACCATCATCAAAAGCCACAAAACTTGGAATCCCAAAAATATTCAATTCAGCAGCTAAGTCGATGTTTTCATCACGATCGATAGCTAAAAATTCAAACTCAGGATATTCAGCCTCAATCTCGGGCATTGCTGGTTTGATGAAGGCACAGTCTGGGCACCATGTTGCGGAGAAAAATAACATATACTTACCATCTTTAATTTTACTGAGTAATTCATCTTTGCTTGTTTGCTCTAACGCTTGCATAATGAAAACTCCTTTCATCGAATATCTACCTTGTCCATTATACCTAAAATTTGTTTCAACGCACTATTTTTGTTTTGAATTAGTAAAAATTGAAGCTTGTTAATATTACTGGCATTATCAAAATTAATTTGTTACACTCTAGCCGTATAATTATTGGAGGTAAGAGCTATGAACAACTCTCAAAATCAATTAAATTCATGGACACTCCCAATCTCGCTTGGCGTTTCCGGAGTCCTTGGCTTTTTCATTGGTCACGCGTTAAAAAATCGACAGTTATCACCAAGTGATATCTTAACTGAGGTAAAGAATTTATTCAGACAAGAAGGACCTATTGAAGGTTCATGGATCGAAAGTAAGACAGTTCCATTCCAACGTTTTGCCTACAAAGTAGATGCATATCAAGGTGGGATTTCACGTTACGAAGATGATCAATTAGTGAGTTACGAGTTCTTAGCCGATGCTAAAACGGGATCGGTGTTAAAGATGCAGAGAATTGAAGATTAATAGCAAAAAAGTGATTTGAATTTATCAAATCACTTTTTTTATTGCCGCTATTTTATCATTTAAAATGAGCAGCCAATTTATATATAGGTTGACCCTTAGCACTAAACTTTTGCTCGTATTCTGTTTGAACATTACCTTCGTTTTCGTCACTGTTATGAAGGTCAAGCCAAACCCCATCAAAAACCATTCCAAAGTTGTTCATGCTGGTAAGTGAATATTCAAATAGTCCTTGATTGTCAGTCTTGAACTCAACTGAACCCTTATCTTTTAACACCGTTTGATACGATGATAGGAAAGTTTTGTACGTTAGTCGCCGTTTAGTGTGTCTCTTTTTTGGCCAGGGATCTGAAAAATTAAGATATAGCTGGTCGACTTCACTAGGCTCGAAATACGTTTCAATTGATTCACCTGCACCAGCGATTAACTGAAGATTTGTAAGCGGCTCATTTTCGAGCGCTAGCTTCAAGGCTGTGGCGGCAACAGATTTTTGGACTTCAACGCCAATAAAATTACATTCCGGATGAGCTTTAGCCATACCAATAATGAACTGACCCTTTCCCATTCCAACTTCAACGTGCAATGGTTGAACCTTTTCAAACTTTTCGTTCCAATTGCCAATAATTTTTTCAGCATGATCCGTAATAATTTCAGGATGAGCGTCGATTAACGGTTGAGCCCATGGTTTGTTTCTAACTCGCATAATAACCTCACATATTAATTTTTTTGATTAATTCTATACTTCAGATAAATTCTTGATAAAACAATAACTTCTACGATACCAACAATGAGTTTAATAATCATATTAGTGGCATTAAAGTTCATACCGGAACTTGCTACTAGCAGGAATATCATAGCAATTAATAAAATTTGATTGATAATTGATTGGAAATCCTTTTGCTTGTCACTTTGATTGACTGGATACAGGTGACTGAATACATGTGTGTCAAAATGCCAATAAAAAGGAATAAGTTGAATCGCAATTAAATATACGAAAAGGATCATAATCACAAGATTAAGCCAAAAAATTGGCACAAAGAACAATATGGCCATACCAACAATTGTCAATCTAACAATTAACCCACTCACCTCAGTGCCACGGATAATGCCACGAACGTAAAGATATGAGAACGGACGACGTGATTGACTCATTATTTTGACCAGCCAGTCTAAGTATACTCGACGATGAACAACACCTTGAACCTGTGGTACATCAGTGAACAGATTAAAGAAGCGGTACACGCCTAGCATCCTTTGTTCTTCTTTTGCAATCGCACTTCTCCAATTCAATAAATGATGAGAAGCACGTCTCAACTGTAACGTCATGATAACCACAAACAAAAA
The DNA here is from genome assembly GCF_001434475.1 of Paucilactobacillus suebicus DSM 5007 = KCTC 3549. Lineage (GTDB taxonomy): Bacteria > Bacillota > Bacilli > Lactobacillales > Lactobacillaceae > Paucilactobacillus > Paucilactobacillus suebicus. The sequence goes on from NZ_AZGF01000003.1 coordinate 141,349, forward strand.
ATTGAGTACAATTGCAACGATCCAGTTCATATAAAATCCAACAATTAAAATTATTAGTGGAACAATAAATTTTATAAGTGCTTCATTGTATTTTGTCGTCCTAGTTTGATAGAGCTTAGCCAGTTCCCATTCCATCCAAACCAATTTAAGTAGCAACATTGCTATAACAATGATAGAAGCCTGCCAAGTTTGGTATTCATTGGTAAGAACAATAAATGGCAACGTTGCAACAGAAATTAACAGCATAATTAATTCACCAAGAATACTGCTATAAGTTAGTGACTGTCGCAGGTAGTGATCAATCATTTTGGATTGTGGAAGTAGAAAAATCGGATCTGGTTTTTCGAATAACGTTGCTAATCTACCAATTTGTAACCCGATAACCAGAACCGCTATCGCCAGCGGCGCATCCCACCAAGAGTTTGGTACTAATTTTCCCAACGATTGGGAGTAGCCCCATCCCAATGCACCAAACATAAAAAATAGTGCGATGACAAAATGGTCATTGAATACTAACCGCCAGTATTTGACTAACATTAGGAAATGGCTGGTTCTTCTAGTTTTAAACAGATTTTCCATCACGATCTTCCTTTGCTAATGATAGATAAATGTCATCCAAAGATTGTCCTGGGGTTGTTCCCAATTCCTGCAATTCATCAAGCGTTCCTTTAGCACGTACCTGACCGTTTGCGAGTAACACAAACTTATCACAATATTTTTGTGCAGTATCTAGTACGTGGGTGGACATTAATACTGCTGCCCCACTGTTTTTAACTCGATTTATTTCAATTAACAGGTCATGGACTGCTAACGGATCGAGACCGTAAAATGGTTCATCAATAATAAACAATTTAGCATTAGTCATGAGTGCACAACAAATCATGACTTTTTGCTTCATCCCTTTTGAAAAATTAACTGGAAACCAGTTTAATTTATTGTCTAATCTAAATACCTTTAAAAGACGAGTTGCGTTTTTCCATGCTTCATCATGATCCAGTTGATAAGCCATGATTGTTAAATCAATGTGTTCTTTTAGTGTTAACTCTTCATAAAGGACTGGTGTTTCAGAAATATAAGCAATTTGTTTTTTATATTGTTCGCTGTTTTCCTGGAGGCTGATATCATCAATCGTAATGTGACCACTGAATGGAGTCAGCAGTCCTATCACATGATTGATAGTGGTTGATTTGCCGGCACCATTCAATCCAATTAGACCAACTAACTCACCATTATTAACTTCAAAGCTGATATCTTTTAAAACCGGTATTTGAGAATAGCCGCCAACTAAATGGTCAATTTCTAATGTCATTATTGCCCCTCTTTTGTAAATTTATATTTTATGCATATATCCGATCTATTATATCATAGCTTTTAGCCTGACAAAAAGATGCGCATCCTTATTTTCTCTTGTATACTGGACACATGACGTTAATTTAAAATTTTTGAAAGAAGGACAATCAGATGGATGACTGTATTTTTTGTAAAATAGTTGCGGGAGATATTCCTAGCTATACTGTATATGAAGACGATGTCGTAAAGGCATTTTTAGATATTTCTCAAGGAACCCCTGGCCATACGCTAGTGATTCCAAAGAAACATGTTGCTAACATTTTTGAGTATGATCCGGAATTAGCAAGTCAAGTATTTGCACGAATTCCAAAGATTGCAACGGCTATTAAAGCATCGAATCCTGACATAAAAGGCATGAACATCTTAAATAACAATGGCGAAGTGGCTTATCAGTCAGTATTTCATTCACATTTCCATTTGATTCCTCGCTATACTGATCACGATGATTTTAAAATGATTTTTAAGGACAACTCTGATAACTACGATGAAGAATCTTATAAAAAAGTTCAAAAATCAATTATTGATCAATTAGGTGACTAATATGACAAATATTATCGATTCAATCAAAGATTTAATTTCTGATGCTAAGTCAGTTCAAGATGCCAGTCAGAATTTAACTGACAGTTTGGCAAAACTTGAGCAGGCCTTAGGTGAGAGCCAAGAACAGATTGACGACATTAATAAGAGCGTTGAAGAATTTAAATTCAAGACGCAACCGCGCATTGACCACATTCAAGAATTGCAGGAGAAAATGCAAAAAGAGATTGATAAATTTAATTAAGGATAAGTTAAATGTGTAATTAAAGAATGAAATTTTTGTAAACTTTAGCATGATGCCCTTAACCTTATTCAATTCTGTGGTATATTAAATTGGTGAGTTTTGGAAATGCAGTATTATACTTTTTAGAAATGGATGTGTGTATTTAATGAAAAAGTGGCTAGCAATATTAGCCGGCATTGTTATGATTGTGCCATTAGCCGCCTGTGGTAGCAAAGCTGTTGCTACAACTAGTGGTGGTAAAATCACAGAAAGTGCCTACTACAGCAGTATGAAGGCAACTTCTAGTGGTAAACAAGTTCTTGAACAAATGATCTTAAATAAGATCCTCGAAAAGGACTACGGTAGTAAGGTTACAACGAAGGAAGTTACTTCCGAATATAACACTTACAAGAGTCAATATGGTTCATCATTCAGCACTGTTTTGTCGCAAAATGGTTTAACAACCACTCAATTAAAGAGTGAAATTCGTTCAAACCTTCTTCTTAAGGAAGCCGTCAAGCATTACACGACTATCTCACAAAAAGATATCAACAAACAGTGGAAGAAATTCGAACCTAAAGTAACAACTGCTGAAATTCTCGTTTCTAAGAAATCAACAGCTCAATCAATTATTGATCAGTTGAATAGCGCTTCATCATCTGATCGTTGGTCAACATTCAAGAAACTTGCTAAGAGTAAGTCAACTGATACCTCAAATAAGAGCAACGGCGGAAAAGTTGCCGCATTTGATAACACCAACTCTTCATTAGGTTCAGCTTACAAGAAGGCAGCATTCGCTTTGAAGACAAACGAATACACCACTTCACCTGTAAAGACCTCTAGTGGTTACCAAGTTATTTACATGATTAAGAACCCTGGTAAGGGTACTAAGTCTGCACATACTCAAGACTTGAAGGACCAAATTATTGAATCCGACATGAGTAACAGTACAGTTCTTCATAACGTTGTTTCAAAAGTGTTGAAGAGCGGTAACGTTTCAATTAAGGACAAGGATATGTCAAACATTCTTGATGATTACTTAACTACTTCAAGTAGCAGTTCATCAACAACTACGACATCAAGTTCAAGTTCTTCTTCAAGTTCATCTAGTTCGTCAAGTTCTAGTACATCATCATCCGCAAGTTCTTCTTCAAACTAGTATGTATTTAAAAGGTTCTTCGTCAAGAAGTACTGATAGAA
>NZ_AZGF01000030.1 GCF_001434475.1 Paucilactobacillus suebicus DSM 5007 = KCTC 3549
AGGATCCAAAGATTCCAGATACACCAAATACACCAACGGTTATCAATTACACACCCGATACCCAAAAGGCTGTGGTGGAATACGTTGATGAAAATGGTAATAAGATCATTGCGGATCAACCAATCGAAGGTAAAACCGATGAGCAAGTTGATCATACCCAAGTGGTACCAGGTATCCAAGAAGCCATTAATCAAGGTTACAACCTAGTGACTGATGGAACATTGAATGCTTACTTTGACAACGATGACAACACGGATCAAGTCTTTAAAGTGGTGTTAACACCAGTGACACCGATTGAAATTACCACGCCACTGGTCCCTGAGGGACCAAACGGGGAACCATTAACACCAACGGAGCCAAAGACGGTCACTGGGATTCCTGGTGAACCAGTTGGTGAAAAGGATTGGCCAGATGTCCCAGGTTACACACCAAATCCAGGTCAGGATCCAAAGATTCCAGATACACCAAATACACCAACGGTTATCAATTACACACCCGATACCCAAAAGGCTGTGGTGGAATACGTTGATGAAAATGGTAATAAGATCATTGCGGATCAACCAATCGAAGGTAAAACCGATGAGCAAGTTGATCATACCCAAGTGGTACCAGGTATCCAAGAAGCCATTAATCAAGGTTACAACCTAGTGACTGATGGAACATTGAATGCTTACTTTGACAACGATGACAACACGGATCAAGTCTTTAAAGTGGTGTTAACACCAGTGACACCGATTGAAATTACCACGCCACTGGTCCCTGAGGGACCAAACGGGGAACCATTAACACCAACGGAACCAAAGACGGTCACTGGGATTCCTGGTGAACCAGTTGGTGAAAAGGACTGGCCAGATGTCCCAGGTTACACACCAAATCCAGGTCAGGATCCAAAGATCCCAGATACACCAAATACGCCAACGGTTATCAACTACACGCCGGATACGCAAAAGGCTGTGGTCGAATACGTTGATGAGAATGGTAATAAGATTATTGCGGATCAACCAATCGAAGGTAAAACCGATGAGCAAGTTGATCATACCCAAGTGGTACCAGGTATCCAAGAAGCCATTAACCAAGGTTACAACCTAGTCACTGATGGCACTTTGAACGCTTACTTTGACAATGACGACAACACAGATCAAGTCTTTAAGGTCGTTTTAACCCCAGTAGTGCCAATTGAAATTACCACTCCTGTTACTCCTGTAGGACCTGATGGTAATCCAATTCCAGGTATTACACCAAAGACGGTCACCGGTATTCCGGGACAACCAATTACTAGTAAAGATTGGCCAGATGTGCCAGGATATACTGTCGAACCAGGACAAAATCCAAAGATTCCGAACACACCTAACACGCCAACCGATTTGGTTTATGTACCAAATACGCCAACTGAGTCAACAACGCCGTCAACGCCAACACCGGAAAATGATACTCCTAATGACCAGACACCTAACCAACCTGAGCAGCCAACTGCAGTAAAGGAAAACACACCAACTCCGGTTTCAGAAACACAACCGGGAACCCCTGTTCAACCAATTGCAAGTACTCCTCAAAGTAGTCAGGTAGTCAATCATCGTGTGGATCAACCAACATCGGTTGCAGAAAGTAACAATGGTAAATTACCACAAACCGGCGATGAACAGAACTCTTTGCTGGCATCAATTGGGCTAGCAATGTTCAGTGCATTAAGTATGTTTGGTTTAGCTGGACGTAAACGTAGGCATGATTAGTTAGACCAATATGTTAAATAACACAAAAGACACGTAACTTCATCGGGTACGTGTCTTTTGTGTTATTTAATTTGTTTGACTTGCCAACCAGGTTTCAGACTGAATTGGTAATGTTGTCTAACGAATTGATGATCTTTGCTGGCAACGCCAAACAGAATTTGCAACTCCTCGCTGGGGTACACTCGATAAGTCTTAGTAATTTTTAGCTGATTCGTTTTTTGATTATTTTTAACAGAGACGATTGTGTTAGCCGGATTCGTTTTTTCTAATTTTTTATTTAGTGGGTTAGTTTTGTAAAGATAAATTCGTTCACTCTTTGTACCTAATTGTTTATAAATCAATACCTTTTGGCCTTTAACACTGGAAGTAAGAGGATATGTGATTGTGCTATTTTCTTCCACCGTGCCTAGGTGGCTGTGATAATTTAGTATGATTAGGGTAATACTACCAAGTGTTAGAATTAAACCAATGAGCACCCAGATGTCTTTGGAAACACTCGGTCTCATAAAAATCATGCTTACTGCAAAGATGATAGCACCAATAAATAATAAAATAACGATCATTAGTTCAACCCTCTTTCATCTTTTTTAAGCATGAATGTCAAAACAAATCCTATTAACGCAAAGACGGTGGCAATTCCAAAGGCATATCTAAATCCAAGGACGTTAGCGTCTAATGATAATTTTTGAAAAGCGATTGGGGTAGCTGCTTTCACGGCCTGACTAGGTACATTATTCATTGTGACGTTAGACATGACAGAGACCAACACAGCCGTGCCCATTGAGGCAAATACCTGTCGTGCCGTGTTATTCACAACTGTTCCGTCACCAATCAGATTCAAAGGCAATGCATTCATTCCCGTCGTTGTAACTGGCATCATCGTCATTGAAATACCGGCCATTCTTACCATATAGAGACAGACGATATAAACGATTGGAGTATGTGCAGTAATTGGAATGAATGCGGCAGTGCTAACCGTTAGGAGAAACATGCCAGTAATGGCCATGTTTCGGGCACCCAGACGATCAAAAATGCGGCCGGTTAGCGGGTTCATGGCGCCAATTATGATTGCCCCAGGGAATAGAGTTAACCCTGAAGCTAGTGGTGATTCACCACCCACAGTTTGCAGGTAAAGGGGCAAAACCAGTGTGAATCCGTTCATTGACATAAAAGATACGGCCACTAGTACCGCTGATAAGGTAAAGGTTGGATTTTTAAAAACATTTAGTTTTAGTAATGGGTTCTTGATGGTTAAAGAACGCCATATAAATAGTCCGATGACAATTAAACCAACAATCAGGCTAACGTAGACAATTGGATCTGACCAATTGTAAGAACCAACCATGGAAAAGCCGAATAACATTGACCCAAAACCGATCACGGATAAAGCAACAGACGACCAATCAATGGGCGCATTTCGCGTTGGTAATACTTTTCTGAGGGTTACACTACCTAAAATAAGCACAATGATTGAAACGGGCATAATTGATAGAAACAACATTCTCCAGGAATAGTGGATGAGAATCCAACCAGCGTATGTAGGACCAATGGCAGGTGCAAGCCCAATTACTAGCCCTGCTGATCCCATGGCTGCACCTCTTTTTGATGGTGGAAAGATGGAAGTCATGATGGTCTGGTAGACTGGGGATGCAATGCCGACACCAATTGCTTGAATTAATCGTCCGGCTAGGATTTCGAAGAAAGTATGAGAGAAGTAGCAAGCAATCGTTCCAATAAAGAAGATCATCATTGCACTTAAGTACAACTTTCTTGAATCAAACCGTCGAAGGAAAAAACCGGTAATTGGGATTGTGATCCCCATCATCAACATAAAACCAGTGGTTAACCATTGAACCGTATCTGCTGAAATATTAAATGATTTCATTAGAGTTGGAAATGCAGTGGTTAACATGGTAGATGTGATAAATGTTGAAAACGTCCCAACTAACAAAGTAAATACTAGGGCCAATCGATTATAAGGCTTACCATTTTGATCTAATGGTCGATTGGATTCTAGGTCCATATTTTGCAAAATTGTTCACCTCTAAATATATAATTGCGCTCGCACAAAAAAAGACACAAGAATAAGTGTAACACTTATAAGAATATAAAAAAAGTTTGCCACCTTTAACGGCGACAAACTTGGCAATTAATTTCAACCGTTAACTACAGGTTGGCATCAATCTTAAACGTTAAATCTGATAATTCTAGTCCATGCATGATTAGCTGACTGATCAGTTTGTTAGTACGACGTGCCATTTCATTAGTCATAATCTGATTCTGATTAGTTAAAAACTCTGTAACTTGTTCTTCGGGTAATGACGATGCCTGTTTAATAGTATCATCAACGAATTGATAATGATATTGACGTGCATCTTTTAGGTAGTCCAAGTCTTCTGAAATGAAGTGTGCGTGATGAGATTCAACTAGCATTGATAAAGTACGGTACATCCAATAAGCACTGTTTCCTTTAATATCTAATTCCATTGGTGTATTGATATAGCTCTCATCAGTTGTGGTTGAGTTACCAAAGAATGGCACATATGGGGTAAATGCAGAAACACCAAAACATAGCCACATAATGGCGCTGGCACTTTCTGGTGCATCATTACGTACTTGTAAGACGTGGGAATTCTGGGTTCTGTTTAACGCAATTGGGCGGTAACGATGTTTGTCTTCATCACTGCCATGACCAAGTGGATCAAATTCCGTCTGGTTGTAGTGACTGCCCAGTACTTTTTGGACATCTTCCAGCGTAATCTTGTCGTTAGGAAAAACGATAAATGGTAGATCAAAGTCTTCAGGATCGTCATCAGTCTCACCATTAAGAATACGATGGGCATACCACTGCCGGGGAGTATTATAATGCTGATCAAACTCAGTTTCGGTACCAAAAATGTGTCTGAAATTCCAACCATGAGTATCTGGATTTAAACGATGATCACTAACGAATTCTTGAATGCCATCTGACCACATGAAATTGGCAGTATCGCTAAAGTCAACCTCCTGAATAGCCACGCGGTTACCAGTTGCAGCGTATGCGTTATCAGGAATGCGCTGGGCAACCCAGTGATGGCCAGTTACAATTTCCATGTACCAGATGTCATTTTTATCACTAAAAATGACACCATTTCCTTCTGGTGAACCATACTTTTCAATTAGTGAACCTAGCCAAGTAACGCCAGCCTGTGCTGAATCGATGAATGGTAGCACCATTGCAACGATAGAATCTTCGGCTAGTCCGTCTTCAACCAGCGGATCAAAAGCGAGAACACGTTCATTAGCGTAGACACTTTCAGTAGCACTCATGCCAACGTTTTTTTCGTTAAATCCGTTTTCATCAAAGACACCTTCATGTTTGTAATCAACATTAGGGGTTCCTTGATAGCGGTAACCATGAGTAGGGGTTTGACCTACAAAACCATTTGTGTACGATGAAATGGTCTTACTACCGTCGTTAAATCCCGGATAAACAACAAATTTTTGTGGTGTCAATGGGAGAAATGTATCGTCGTTTCGAGCAGCCATCGTTGACCCGTCGATAGATGCTTGCTTACCGACTAAAACGGTGGTACAAGCTGATAAGTTTTTCATTAGTTAAATTATCCTTCCTAGGCTAAATAGCAAATATATTCTAACCCAATCTAGGCCGGATTCAAAGTATTTAGCAACCAACTATAATTGACTCGATAATTATTGACCGACAAGTCAATCACGGCATATAATTACTTCGAATAGAGTTTATGCAGAGGAGTTGAAAATGATGGATGAGGTTAAGCCAAAGGCCGCAGTAAAAATGGATCCACAAAAAGAAGAACAAATTTTGGATTGTGCTCTTCATAATTTTGCTAAATACGGTTATCGAGATACTAAAACCGAAGTAATCGCCCTAGAAGCTCACGTTTCAAAAGGTACTGTTTTTCACTATTTCGGCAGTAAAGACCAATTACTGATTATTGTGGTTGAGAATGCGATTAAAAAGATTACCCAGGTTGCGGATTTTAGTGTCTGGACTGAATCTAAAGATTTAGTTGATATGGTTATTCGGGCAACTAAATATAAGATCGAACTTGAGTTAAAATATGCTGATGAATTTAGACTACTGATAAATGTCTACGGTGCTATCGATCAATTTCCTAAACGAATCCAACCAATTTTGCAAGAAACATATCAACGCGAAATGCAAGACCAAATTGGGAAGTTACTCAACCCAGTTTTGGCTAAAATGGATTTAAGAGATGATGTGACACCGGCATTGGTATTTGAATTGGTCACTGCAATTATGAGCCAAATAGAGCAACAAACCACGGTGCTCATGCATCAGGATCCCAATGCAAAACTGAAGGATTTTACGGAGATTATTGATAAGGCGACTAGGTATTTGGAAGTTGTGGAAAGAGGAATTGTGCGAAAGAGCGCGGTTTGATACCGTGGAATAAGAGACCAATGACCAGTGATTACGTTTTTTTGTAATCACTGGTCATTGGTCTCTTATTCGTTGGGTATCAGCGCTCTTGAGCACTAATCGGCTATTAAAATCAAAAAAATCCTATCCAACACTCCCAAAAATCTCCTTCAAAGTGCCAACACTCATCTGACCAGGAGCCGAAGCATCGCCAACGGACGCAAATGTTGCAACACTCCCAAACGTGGCACCAGCGATGCGTGAAATTTGTCCGAGTAACCCCATCGACATCGAGATAATTGGTTGATCAATTTGATTATCTGCAGCAAGAGTTGCATCCATCAGGGTCATGACGTCTTCTCTTGAATGGGGGGTCAGAGCAACCTTTACAATCGATGGTTTCTTTTTAGCCATTTGAGCAAATAAGAAGATTAATTCATTTTTATCTGGTGTTTCATCAAAGTCATGGTGACTTAAAATCAGGACAATGTTTGCATCAGTGCAGATTTGCAATAGTTCGTTATAGACGTCATCTTCGCGTGAAAATTCAACATCGATCGCATCTGCCACATTGGCATTGATGAGCGCAATATATGATTCTTGGTATTCGCGTTCCTGATATTCACGATTGCCACCCTCAACATTAGTTCGATTGGTGACAATTAATGGTCGACCATTAATTACTTCTTTTATTTGTTTACCAGCATCTGCCAGTTGTTCGAAATCGGTGAACGCTGTTAAAAAATCAAGACGCCATTCAACTATTTCTGCATCTGACTGATCAATTACCTGTGCATCCTTGATTGCATCAGCAAAACTAGTTGCAACAATTGGGGCAATTATTTTAGGTTTACTTTGATTTGATAAGGTTAGTTTACCAAGTTGTAAATTTTTTTGGGCCATTAGAAACTCCTTTACGCTCTGTTTCTTCTAATTATCAATGATTGATGAAAAATTGCAATGTTTAATGACTTATTTGCTGTTTAAGATATGTGTTACCAACTGATGTAACAATATAAAAACAGGCTCAATGTTCCTAATAGAACTGAGCCTGTTTGCTATTATATTACCAGTACCAGATATTATTTTTCTTGTTGTTCTTCAAGTTTTGTTTCAAGCTCTTTAACAATTTGAGCGTGCTTGGATTCAGTCAAATGAACTTTAAACAAGTACGTCAAAGCTGCAATAAGAATTAACACCATTGGTCCGTAAAACATAAATGATTTGAAATTTAACAGTTGCGTAGCGCTAATGCTACTTGGTTTAGCATTGCCAATCATCCCCGAATGGACTGCGGCTATCCCGATAACACCATTTGAAATGGCACCGGCAACCTTATCAATCAATGGACGCACTGATAAGGTAACCGATTCGTTACGATTGCCATTCTTTAATTGACCATATTCCACACTATCAGTGATAGTCATCAATGCTGCTAAGAAAATCATTGGATATGGGAAGAAGAAAATGCCAACGGCAACTAAAACAACCGGCACACTGTTACCAGCGAACAAGAAGATTAGGTAACCAACGAGCATCATTGCGATCCCACCGACGTAAATGGCACGCCGTTTAATCAATGCGACGACAGCTGGGAACAGTGATACAGAAATAATTCCTAGAATGGCAGTAATCACACCAACCAATGAATATGCGGCAGTATTGCCAAGAACATAAGTGAAGAAGTATGCCAATAAACTGTTAGTTAGTACGTAACTTAATGCAAACAAGAAGTAGGAAAGTGCTAACCACATTAGCTGATCATTCTGAAGCAAAACCTTGAAAACATCACGTAAGCGAGTTTTTTCGGTATTTGAACGAATCAAAGATTTCTTTTCTTTGGTTCCGAGGGTAGTTGCCAGGGCACCTAAGAAAGAAATTAAACCAACAACGATCGCAAATCCTAACCATCCGGCTTTAGTCTCTTTTGACCCAGAAGTTCCAGAGAACATCTGTGAGAAGAAAATAATGACAGGAAAAATGAAAATTGGAACTCCTTGAGCACCTAATGTTGACCCAAGACGGCCGATGGTACCAAATTTAGCACGGACTTTTGAATCAACACTCAATGCTGGGAGCATGGACCAGAATGAAATGTCCTTAAATGAATAGAAAATATCCAAAATAACAAACGCCAAACCAAATAATACCAAATACAAAACTGGATTTTTGGTGGTCAAACCACCAAAGTTAGTGAAGACAACTGCCAACATAATCGAACTAACAGTTGCACCAATCATCAACCATGGTTTGAATTTCCCCCACTTAGTATCGGTATTGTCGACAGCACCACCGATGACTGGATCAAAAACAATTTCAATTAATCGAATGACTAAAATTAATGTCGTCACATATCCGATCATTTTGGCGTTGAAAGCTTTGTTCGACGTATCAAATAACTGACTAGTAACGAATAACATTAAATAGGTACTTAGGGTTGCGTAAAAAGTGTCGTGACCAAACGCCCCTAGAGCATATGAAGTATACTCTTTTGCGTGTTTCATAAAAAATTCCCTCCTAGTAGGAACTGTATATTAATAACGATGTTCAATGATTTTTTGAAGAATTTGATCGCGTTGTTCTTCTTTAGCAATATCGAAGCGAGTTTCTTCCAACTCGTTGAAATTATCAATTAAAACAACTGATTCAAGATATAAACGTAATTTACGTTTGATGTATGTTACATCATCTTCACCATCTTTTTGAATCGCACCATCTAAAACTGATTTTGCAAAATCTTTGGAATCAATTTTGACTTTGTCATTTGTATTTGCCATATAAACTCACTCCTTAACAATGATTAACTCAACAATGTAAACGCTTGCTTAAAATGTAAAACACAATGGTTAAAAAGGCAAGCTTTTTTTAGTAAAATTAAGTGAAAAAGTGCAAAGCATATTAAAGAGAAACATTGATACACTAGGAATATCAGTTGGTTAATAATTTACTAAATTAAATTAGCCAGTTTCCCCTAAACATGTGTATATATCATACTCGCTTTATAGTACGATTGTTAGCACTTTACTATACTTTTTGTTTTTATGTGTCAATTTTTTTGTGCATAGAAAGTAAATTATGAAAAATATGAAAAAAGTATTTCTGAAAACTTTTTTGCTATAAGCTTGACAAGTGATTATGTTCTTGGTAAAGTAGCCTTAATCAAATTCACAGGAGATTTTAATATGCGACGACTTAGCTTACCAAAACTAAACAGCTATTATTACTATTGGTTTATGAAGTGATGTTTGAGTTCTTACTCGGACGCAAACATCACGTTTGCATCCGAGTGACCAATAGTTTTTAAGCATATTAAAAAATATTTGCCACACGAATGTCAAAGGGATTTCAACTTCAACATTGTGTGGCGTTTTCTTTATTAAACGTAATCTCTTTCTACCATTGGTGGATTGAAGCCTCACAGTGTTGTCACTGTGAGGCTTTTTATTTTACTACTGCGGAAAGGGGCTAGATGAACATGGATACAAAAAATGAAATAAGTGGAACAACGAGGCTGTTCGGATTCTTTGCTCATCCGGCTCACCATAGTTTTTCACCTTTAATGTACAATCTGAGTTTTAAAGATAAAGGCATTGACGCACGTTACTTAGCGTTTGATGTAGCACCTGGCCAAATCAAGCAAGGAATTGATGCAATGCGCACGTTAGATTTTGGGGGAGGAAACCTATCAATGCCATTTAAGCAAGAAGTCATTCCTTACTTGGATGAGGTTACAAAACGGGCACAATTATTAGAATCAGTTAATGTAATTAAAAATGATCATGGCAAATTAATCGGCGACAGTGTTGATGGTGAGGGATTTTTCGAAAATCTGTTAGCTAATAATATCGATACTAAAGACATCACGATGACGATCTTTGGCGCAGGAGGTGCAGGATTATCAATTATCCAAGCTGCAACAGAGCATCAAGTCAAACAACTATTTGTCTTTAAACGTCGTAACAAAACTTTCGAAAGAGTTAAATCACAACTGAAAAAAATTCAGAACGGTACAGTAACAAAGATTGATCTGATTGATTACGATGACGAAGATCAAATGATTAGGTCAGTGAGCGATAGCAAAATCATAGTGAACACAACCAACTTAGGCATGGGAGACTATCAAGCGTTTATGCCCGCACCGCCTGGCGTGTTAGAACACTTAAACAGTCACCAAATTGTCTGTGATGCCATTTATTCACCGCAGGAAACCAAATTGCTAGCATTCGCTAAACAGCAAGGTTGTCGAACATTAAACGGACTGGGAATGCTAATTTATCAAGGCGTTTTGAGCTTTGAATTCTGGACCGGGCAACAGCCACCAATTGAAAAAATTAAAACCGCAATCAAACAGCAACTAGCCAAATAAAGAAAGCAGGAAATTAATTATGATTATCGTATTAAACAATAGTAAAGCAGCCCAAACCAAACAGCTTTTGAACACTCACTTCGGTGGCAAAACTGATATTTTCATTCACAATAACCGTGTTGGTTTAAACAAGGTAACACCAGATCAGTTAACAGATGCGGAAAAGGCTGGTATTGAAGAAATTATCATGGATCATCCCGCCGCAATTCAAACTAGTCGTGAGCTGCACCCCGAAGATACTGTCATTACACTGCCACATACCACAATTGGTGGCGTTGGTAACTTCGTCATGATGGCCGGCCCTTGTTCTGTTGAATCAGAGGCCCATGTTTCAGCAATGGCTAAAGTGGCTAAAGATGGTGGTGCAACAATTCTTCGTGGTGGGGCTTTCAAACCACGTACATCACCATACTCTTTCCAAGGACTTGGCGTTGATGGCTTAAAGTTCTTGCGTGAAGCTGCTGATCAGCAAGGCATGGACATGATTACTGAAGTAATGGATGAAGAACATTTGGATGTCGTTTGTGAATACACCGATATGCTTCAAATTGGTGCCCGTAACATGCAAAACTTCTCTCTATTAAAAGCTGTTGGTAAAACTGACAAGCCTGTGTTGTTAAAACGTGGCATGTCAGCTACCATTGATGACTTGATGAATGCGGCAGAATACATTGCTGCTGGTGGTAACACACAAATTGCTTTGTCAGAACGAGGAGTACGGACTTTTGACAACAAGTACACTCGTAACACATTTGATGTTAGTGCTGTGCCTGTTTTGAAGAAACTAACTCACTTCCCAATCATTGCCGATCCTAGTCATGCCGAAGGACACTGGGATTTGGTTACACCAATGGCATTGGCCGGTACTGCTAGTGGTGCCGACGGGATCGTTGTTGAAATTCATGATAATCCAGAAAAGGCATTATCAGATGGACCACAAGCATTGAAACCACATACTTACAAAGAAATGACTCATGAAGTTTTCGCACTACATGACATGCTTAACTCATTCAATTCTCAACAAGAAGGTGCCGTAGTTAATGGCTAAAGTCGAAGTTAATTTGCCACAAACGAAATATACCGTATTAATAGAAGAAGGATTACTAGATCGTGTTGGTAGTCTAATTGGCAAGCAGTGGTCAAGTCGTAAGATTGCGTTGATCACAGACACTAATGTGGGACCGCTATACCAACAACAAGTTGTTGACCAACTGACCAGCCAGGGATTTACGGTCTGCGACTATGTCGTTAAGGCTGGTGAAGCATCGAAGGCATGGCCGGTTGTTGCAGATTTGGCTACCAAAATGGCTGCTGATCACTTTACCAGAAGTGATGGGGTGATTGCCCTGGGTGGTGGCGTTGTTGGAGATCTGGCAGGATTTACTGCGTCAATTTACATGCGTGGTATCAGCTTTATTCAAATTCCAACTTCTTTATTGGCACAGGTTGATAGCTCTGTTGGTGGTAAGACGGCGATTGACTTAGGTGAAGCTAAAAATATTATTGGTACATTTTACCAACCTGATGCTGTGTACATTGATCCATTAACTTTAAAGACGATGACGGATCGTTACGTTGCAGAAGGTTATGGTGAAATTGTTAAAACAGCAGCACTTGATTCACAGGACTTTTGGCATTTGATCCAACAAATCAATTCTGTTGACGATATCAGAGCACACGCAACCGAACTTAGTCAACGCAGTATCGGCTATAAGGCACGCATTGTGATGGAAGATGAAAAGGAAGCCGGTAATCGTCAGTTGCTCAACTTTGGTCACACAATGGGGCATGCAATTGAATTGCTTGCTCACGGAGATTTAGCTCATGGTGAAGCCGTTAGTGTGGGGATGGTTCACATTATGCAAGTTTTCGAAGATTTAGGGCTAGCCAGAATAGGCATTACAGCCGAAATAAAGGATCGAGTTTCAGTAGTTGGATTACCAACCGAGTCTGCTTTATTGGGGACGCCAGATTTCTATGAAAAAATAAAAAATGATAAAAAGAATAAAAATGGTACACTAAATTTAGTATATGTAGAAGATTATGGAAAACCGCACATTCACGGTATTCCAACTGATTCAGTCAAAGAATTTTTTAAAGAATAGTACAGTCACGAAAGGTAGGCATGATTACGTATGCGTTATGTAACAGCAGGGGAATCTCATGGTCCAGAGTTAACAGCGATTATTGAGGGAATTCCGGCCGGATTAGAAATTTCGGTAGAAAAAATTAATGATGATTTGAAACGGCGCCAACAAGGCTACGGTCGCGGTAATCGGATGAAAATTGAAACCGACCAAGTTAAAATTCTTAATGGCATTAGACATCAAAAATCATTAGGTTCACCAATTACATTAAATGTCACCAACCGTGACCATGCGCACTGGGGCGATATTATGTCACCAACAGCTGAAGAAACCGCTGCTAACAGTGTTCGCCAAGTGACTCGACCACGACCAGGACATGCTGACTTAGTTGGTGGGATGAAGTATCGTCATACTGATTTAAGAAACGTGTTGGAGCGCTCCAGTGCTAGGGAAACAACAATGCGTGTGGCTGTAGGTAGTTTATGCAAGCAGTTGTTATCACAAATTGGCGTAGAAGTGTTGGGATTTGTTAAGGAAATTGGTGGTATTCAGGCTGATAGCAGTAAATTATCAAATTTCAATGGCCTAGCTGATCTAAAAAAAGTAACAGATGAGAGCCCAACCAGAACCTTCGATGAGCAAGCGGATCAACAAATGCGTCATTTGATTGATAAGACAAAACGTGATGGTGATACCCTTGGCGGAGTTGTAGAAGTTATTGCAACAGGAATGCCGGCAGGGCTGGGAAGCTACGTTGGTGCGGATACGAAACTGGATGCTAAACTTGCTGCTTCAATTGTTGGTATTAACGCATTTAAAGGTGTTGAATTTGGCGACGGGTTCAAATTCGCTCATCACCCTGGTAGTGAAGGAATGGACGAAATTTTCTGGGATGAAGACCAAGGATTTTTCCGCAAGACGAATCATTTAGGTGGCTTTGAAGGTGGGATGACAAACGGACAACCAATCGTGGTCAAGGCTGTTATGAAGCCAATTCCGACGCTCTACAAACCATTGATGAGTGTGGACGTGAAAACAAAGGAATCATATAAGGCTAACGTAGAACGATCGGATACGACGGCAGTGACGGCGGCTGCAGTGGTTGCCGAAGCAATGGTATCGATTGAATTGGCCAAAGCCTTACTAGATAAGTTTGACACGGATTCAATTGATAGAATGAAAGAACAGGTTACAACATACCTTGATGAAATTAAGCATTATTAGGAGATGAAATACATGACGACAGTTGATTTACCGAAGGTACCAAATGGTTTGCACGGACAGCTTGCAGTTCCTGGCGATAAAAGTATTTCACACCGCAGTGTGATGTTAGGCGCAATTAGCAAGGGAACAACGGTGGTGGATCACTTTTTACTTTCGGATGACTGCCTTCATACAATTGGTGCGTTTAGACAGCTTGGTGTTAATATTCAAATTGAAAATGATCAAGTGACCATTGAAGGTAAGGGTGGCTTTAATCATTTTACACAACCTGATCAACCGCTTGATATGGGAAATTCAGGAACTTCAACTCGCTTACTTTTGGGCTTTTTGAGCAAGCAACCATTTGATATCGAAATGTTCGGGGATGCTTCATTAAGCAAACGACCGCTGGATCGAGTTATTAATCCACTAAGCAAGATGGGTGCTAATATTAGTGCCACTGACAATAATTTTTTGCCATTGACTCTTCATGCAAATAACCAATTAAATGCGATTGATTACAAGTTACCAGTGGCAAGCGCACAAGTGAAGAGTTCGCTTATTTGGGCCGGATTGCAGGCGGATGGCAAAACCCATTTGACGGAAAAATTAATTACTCGTGATCACACTGAAAAAATGATTGATCAGTTTGGCGGCCATCTTGATCAAGATGACGTTAATATTACTGTGACACCACAAGATCAATTCAAGGCTCAACACGTTGACGTACCTGGTGATATTTCTTCTGCGGCCTTTTTTCTAATTGCAGCTGCATGTGTTCCTGGTAGTGAAATTACCCTCAAACAGGTTGGACTGAATCAGACTCGTGATGGTATTTTACAGGCGCTTGATAAAATGGGTGCTCAATATACGATTTCAAATGAATCAAATGATAGTGAACCTGCCGGTGATATAACAATTGGTTATCAATCGTTAACTGCGATTAACGTTGAAGCGGCGGAAATTCCTGCAGTGGTTGATGAGGTACCTTTAATTGTGCTGGCGGCCACTCAGGCTAAGGGGACCACCATTATCTCTGGCGCAGAAGAATTACGAGTAAAAGAAACCGATAGAATTGCTACGGTGACTGAAGAACTAATCAAGATGGGTGCCGATATCACTCCTAAGTCGGATGGATTTGTTATTAACGGCGGGACAAAACTGCATACGGCATCTGAACCATTAGATTCACATGGCGATCATCGTATTGGTATGATGCTTGCAGTTGCAAATCTAATTGCTGGTGGTGATAGTTTACTAGATAACGCTGACTCAATTAGTGTGTCATACCCACAGTTCTTTGAAGATTTAAAACAGTTGAGTTAGAGAGGAAAAGACATGAGAGTTGTTGTAAACGGACTTGGAGAAATGGGTGCGTCGCTGGCACTTGCGATCAAAAATTCGCGTGATGATGCTGAAATTATTGGCGTTGATCGAAATTTAGACGCTTTAAATAAGGCAAAAAAAATTGATCTTGTGGTTGATACATCTTCAGATTTGAAGAGTGTTGTGGCTGATGCAGATGTAATCATTTTAGCGACACCAATTCGGGCGATTATTGCAACTCTACATGATTTATTAGATTTAACTCTGAAGCCAGGTGTGTTAATCATGGACACTGGCAGTACGAAGGACCAAGTCATGCAGGCCGCTCAGCCACTAATAAAAAAAGGAATTGCTTTTGTTGGTGGGCATGCCATGGCTGGTACACAAAGAGCCGGCATTGATGCCGTTGATGGACATTTATATGATCAGGTGCCATATTTTTTGGTTTCTGATGATCAAGATGCTGTATATCGTGCTAAAGAATTGCTAAACGGTATTGGTGTGCACATTATTAGAGTTGAGGCTCAACAACATGATTTAATGATGGCTTATTTAAGCGATCTGCCCCATGTTGTGGCAGCCACGTTAGTTAACAGCACCACCCAGACACTAACGGATTATCCTGAATTGCCAAATTATGCAGCAGGCGGTTTTAAGGATACAACTCGAATTGGAGCAGCCGATCCCCAAATGTGGACAGATATTTTAATGACCAATCATGATGCGACACTTGAGTCGTTGGAAAGCTTTCAATCAAGCCTTAATCGAGTAATTGAGGCTTTAAAAGCAAATGATGCTACAACAATTTATGATTTTTTCGATCATTCAAAACAGTTGCGGCAAAAGTTTTAAGGGGGATTTTTGATGACTTCAAGCATTGCATTGATCGGCTTTATGGGAGCTGGCAAAACAACTGTTGGGGCTAAATTGGCGCCTCAGTTGAATACATATCAGCGTGATTTGGATGAAGTAATTGAACGAGAATTAGGAGAGTCCATTCAAGAATTTTTTGCTCGTGAAGGTGAAGAACGGTTTAGATTGATCGAAACTCAAGCCTTAAAAAAACAACTAGATCAGGTTGGAGTCTTATCAACCGGTGGTGGTGTTGTGATGCGCAAAGAAAATCGTGGTTTGCTCAGCAAATCGAAGGTGCCGGTTATTTATTTAAGAACACAACCAGAGGAACTGTTAGATCGCCTTCAAGGGGATGAACAGCGCCCACTTCTTCAGCAAATGGATCGTGATGGCTTCATTCGCTTATGGGAGTATCGCGACCCACTGTATCGTGAGGCTGCGGATATCATTGTTGACACTGACGGGATTAATGCAGATCAGGTGGCAACACAGATTATTGAACAATTGGAGGATGATTAACTACCATGGATGAATTGCGTGAACAAATTGATGAATGTGATGATCAGATAATGACAGCTTTAGATCAACGGCTAAAGGTTGTTCGGCAAGTTGCTGATTATAAAAAGAACCATAATATGCCAGTTAAACAAACTGACCGAATGGATCAGCTTGTGAAAAGATTAATTGATAAATTTGGGGATGAAAATCTTACGGATGATTTCATTGCGCACTTATATGGGGTGATCATGGAACATGCAATCAGTTTAGAAAATGAGACACTTAGCTAATATTATTAATGATTTCCAACACATTATTAATCTTTTTAATGAAAATCTCATATTTCGTGTTGACATTCATATTTTCTCGTAGTAAATTAATACCAATCAAATAAATCGAAACAAGCAATGACAAGGAAAAGTAGAGATGGTCAGCGTATTCACAGAGAGCTTTGTTAGCTGAGAGAAGCAACGCTGATTGGTTTCGAAAGTAGCCTTCGAGCTATCCGCTGAACCAAGTAGGCAGGATTGGGAGTGCCCATTAACGCACCAACGTATTAACTTCATTAGGATGAGCGGCGTCCTGCGCGACAGCTCGTGTCACTTTAAAGAACTTTGTTAAGGTGGCTCTGCTTTTGATGATTAGTGCGTGGCAGAGGCAGCTATGGTAATGTAGCTGTAAAGTTAAGGGTGGTAACACGCATCGGCGTCCTTAAGATCTTTAGATAGGTCTTATGGGCGCTTTTTTGTGTTTTTTGATGTGGCTTGGCTGACTCGATTAATTTTAGAAGTTGCGTCGTTTCGATAAAGATGGTGAGTGTATCAACGTAGTAGGGTGACGTGATTACTAAAGTGGAAGGGTGAAGGTGTATGGAAATGACAATGACGATCGAAAAAATGATTTGCAAACATTGTGGTGCAGAAGTACCATTTGGCAAATATTGTAGTGAGTGTGGCGCCAAGGTGTGTAATGACAAAGGTGCCAAACCATATCGGACGACGTTTTGTGTTAACTGTGGTGCTATGACACCGGATGCCAAGTATTGTTCACGTTGTGGATACAAGAAGAACTATCAAGACTTTTAATTATTAACCCAGAACGGACAATTACTTAATTTTCAAAAAAAGGGTTGACATTACTCAAAATTATAGTAAGTTATTAACAAGGATTCTAATTAAACTCTAATCAGAATTTAATTTAATTCTTTGAAAGGAGGTGAATAGATGCAAACGAAACAGTCAAGTAAGACACAACTTAGCGGAGCAGAATTATTAATTAATTCACTTGCAAAACAACAAGTTAACATGATTTTCGGATATCCCGGTGGTACGATCCTGCCTCAGTACGATGTGATGTATCAACAGCATTTTAAAAACATCCTAGTGAGACATGAGCAAGGTGCAACCCACGCAGCAGAAGGGTACGCCAAATCGACTGGCAAAACTGGAGTGGTTCTGGTAACCAGCGGTCCTGGTGCTACAAATGCGCTGACAGGGATTGCAGATGCAATGAGGGATTCCGTACCGATGGTCGTTTTCACAGGGCAGGTTGGCACCAAGCTAATTGGAACAGACGCGTTTCAGGAAGCTAACGTGCTAAGCCTGACGGATTCGATCACCAAACGTAATTATCAAGTTCAATCGCCTGGCGATGTACCGCAAATTGTTGCAGAAGCGTTTGCCACAGCACAAACAGGACGCAAAGGACCGGTCGTTGTGGATTTGCCAAAAGATGTAATGGCAAAAACGATTGAGACTGATGATTCAATACCTCAACAGTTTGATTTACCTCAAACAGATGGAATTAGCCAAGAGTCAACCGATAACATGCAAGCAATTTTGCAAGCTCTTAGTCACTCAAGTAGGCCGTTAATGATTGCCGGTGGCGGTGTCGTTGCGGCGAAGGCTAGTCCAGAATTCATAGAATTTGCCCATCAACATCAGATCCCGGTAATTGCTTCATTGCTAGGATTAGGGGTTATGCCAACGGCGGACCCATTGTTCATGGGAATGGCAGGTATGCATGGTTCGTATGCTGCTAACATGGCACTACATAAATGTGATTTATTAATTAACGTTGGATGTCGGTTTGAAGATCGTCTGGCGACTAATACCAAACGATTTGCTCCAAATGCGGAAATTGCGCATATTGATATTGATCCTGCAGAGATCGGTAAAATTATACCAACCAAGTATCGAGTCGTAGCTGATGCAAAAGAGGCTTTAACAAGTATGTTAGAGTTTGACACAACAGCAGATCATCACACGGACTGGATGGCAGAAAATACCGAACGAAAACAGCAACATCCGTATCATTACACAAAAGAAGCTGGAAAGATCAAACCGCAGCAACTGATTGAAAAAGTTGGTGCATTGACTGAAGGTAAGGCGTATGTGGTTACTGATGTTGGTCAACATCAGATGTGGGCAGCCCAGTTTTATCCTTATTCTTTCCCAGGACAGCTAGTAACTAGTGGTGGTCTTGGAACCATGGGATTTGGACTTCCAGCCGCGATTGGAACTCAATTTGCGCATCCTGATCAACCAATTATCTTGTTTACTGGTGATGGCAGTTTACAGATGACAAGCGAAGAAATGGATGTTTTGAGTGCCTATGGTCTCAACGTTAAAGTGATTCTGCTCAATAACGGAACACTGGGAATGGTAAGACAGTGGCAAGACCTGTTCTATGACGAACGACGTTCACAAACTGTTTTCCATGAGCAACCAGATTTTCAAAAGTTAGCGCAGGCTTACGGACTTGAGAACTACTTGTTGGATCCGAAAGGTCCATGGGAATCGCAGCTTGAAGATGCCTTAACTTCAGAACACTCAGCTTTGATTGAAGTGCCAATTCCTAAATTAGGGGCTGTTCAGCCGATGATTGCACCTGGTCAGTCAAACGACCATATGATGGATGTTGATTAAAGAGTGTTTCTGTGTAGTTGCACAGCGAAGTATTATTTGTAAGACAAACTCAATTTGTATTAGTTAATTAATTAAATGAAAATATTGGAGGAAATACATATGTCAGTAGATATGCTATATGAGAAAGATGTTACAACACATTATTTGGATGGTAAGAAATTCGCCTTTATCGGTTATGGTGCACAAGGTCATGCTCAAGCTAACAACTTACGTGATTCGGGTTACGATGTAATCATCGGTGTTCGCCAAGGTAAATCATTTGATGCTGCTAAACGTGACGGTTTTGAAGTATATTCAGTAGCCGAAGCAACAAAGCAGGCAGATATTGTTCAAATGTTAACCACTGATGAAGCAATGGCTGAAGTCTATAAAGACGAAGTTGCACCTAACTTAAAGAAGGGCGCTACATTAGGTTTCTCACACGGCTTTAACGTTTACTACAAAGAAATTGTTCCACCAGAAGACTCAGATGTTATCATGATGGCCCCTAAAGGTCCAGGTAACCTTTGCCGTCGTACTTATAAAGAAGGATTTGGTGTTCCAGCACTTTATGGCTACTACCAAGATGCTTCAGGTCATGCTGAAGATAAGTCAAAGGAATTTGCCAAAGGTAATGGTGCAGCACGTGCCGGATTACTTAAGACTACATTCAAGGAAGAAACTGATGAAGACCTGTTCGGTGAACAAAACGTCCTCATGGGTGGTGTGACTGCCTTGATTGAAACTGGATTTGAAGTATTAACTGAAGCTGGTTACTCACCACAACTTGCTTACTTTGAAGTTGATCACGAAATGAAATTGATCTGTGACTTGATCTATGAGGGTGGTTTCAAGAAGATGTACGAAGACTGCTCAAACACTTCAGAATATGGTTCATACACTCGTGGACCACGTGTCATCGGACCAGAATCAAAAGAAGCTATGAAGAAGAACTTGACTGAAATCCAAGATGGGACCTTTGCTAAGGAATTCATGGCTGACTACCGTGATGGTTTCAAGAAGCTCTATGCATACCGTAAGGAAATGGAAAACTCACAACTTCAAAAAGTCGGTGACGAATTGCGTTCAAAGATGCCATTTGTTAACGAAGCAGATAAGTACAACACTCCAGAAAAATAAGCTTTTTGTCTAAGTAATACACATAAATCTGATTGTCCTTGAGGGCGGACAGAAAATGCCCTCCACATAATCCTCTAAAGTAATGTAAACCAAAAAGTGAAAAGGGCCGCAAGTCACATTTAGTGGCTAGGTCCTTTTTTGCTATTCGAAGGAAAGTTTAATTAGTTGAATACGAAAAAAGAAAGGGTGGTGGCGAAATGGCAGTCACAAAACAAGAAGTTTTAACTAAGTCTGATGTCGAAAAAGCAAACGAGGTGTTGGCACCCATTATTCGCCACACTCCGTTACAATATGATGTTTATTTATCTCAAAAGTACGATTGTCAGGTGTACTTGAAACGCGAAGATTTACAGGCAGTCCGTTCGTTTAAAATTCGTGGAGCATATTATGCAATTAGCCAAACAACACCAGAGCAGCGTGACCGCGGGGTTGTTTGTGCGAGCGCTGGTAACCATGCACAAGGAGTGGCATGGACATGCCATCGGATGGGAATTCATGCAACCATTTTTATGCCGGTGACAACACCGAAACAAAAGGTGGGGCAGGTTCAGTTCTTTGGTGGTGATAATGTCACCATTAAGTTAACCGGTGATACTTTTGATGCATCGGCGAGTGCCGCAAATGAATTTTGTGAACGGGAAAATCAAACGTTTATTGCTCCATTTGATAATTTAAATACTATGGCGGGTCAGGGAACAATCGCTGCTGAAATTTTTGAAGACGCTAAGAAGAGCAATCTCCAAGTTGACTACCTTACCGTTGCCATTGGCGGTGGTGGTCTGATTAGCGGTATTTCAACATACGCGAAGGGCGAAAGTCCTGATACCAAGGTAGTGGGGGTTGAACCAGCAAGTGCTGCATCAATGAAAGCGGCTTTTGATGCTGGTAAACCGACCACGTTAGAAGAAATGGATACATTCGTTGATGGGGCCGCGGTTCGTACCGCTGGAGAGCTAACTTATGCAACTGCTAAACGCAATGTTGATCAACTGACACAAGTGCCGGAAGGGGCTGTTTGTCAGACAATTCTTGATTTATACAGTAAGGAAGCAATTGTGGCCGAGCCAGCGGGGGCTTTAAGTGTTGGTGCCCTAGAAAATTTGCGTGATGAAATTAAGGGTAAGTCCGTTGTTTGTGTCATCAGCGGTGGTAACAATGACATTAACCGGATGCAAGAAATTGAAGAACGTGCTTTGATTTATGGTGGTGTTCAACACTATTTCATCGTTGATTTTCCACAGCGTCCAGGTGCACTACGCGAATTTGTTAGCGAAGTTTTAGGACCAGATGATGATATTACCAAGTTTGAATACACTAAGAAGGTCAACCGTGGCCAAGGCCCCGTGTTAATTGGTGTTTTACTTGGTGATAAGAATACTTATCCTGATTTAATCGAACGAATGAAAAAATTTGATCCTCACTACATCAACCTGGTAGACAACCAGATGCTTTACACGATGCTTGTATAGTTTGACGAAGGAAGGTGAGGGATTGTCACAAGCGATTTTGTCATTCAAAGATGTCTCATTGCAACGGTCTGATCGAACGATTTTAAAGCATATTGACTGGACAATTAAGCCCAAGGAGAATTGGGCGATTCTTGGGTTGAATGGGGCTGGTAAAACAACGATGCTTAAGATGATTCATGGTGATTTATGGCCGACAACCGGACAGCTAGAAGTGTTAGGTGGTCTCTTTGGTCACATTTCGATTCCAGAATTAACCAGACGAATTGGTTGGGTCAGTACCGCACTGCAAGACTGGTTGCATCCTGGTGATTTAGTCGAAAAAATTGTTTTGTCTGGCAAGTTTGCTAGTATTGGCCTTTACGAAAGATACACCCAACAGGAGCTAGACCAAGCAAAAACAATCTTAAGTGACATGGGTGGCGCCAAGTTAATTGGTAAAACCTACATGGTGTTGTCGCAAGGCGAACGGCAATTGGTAATGATTGCAAGAGCAATGATGGCACAACCGGAACTACTAATTTTAGATGAACCATGTAACGGGCTCGACTTGTTTGCTAGAGAGAGTCTATTACAAAGAGTTGCAAAAATTGCTGATATGCCAAATAGCCCGGCGCTATTGTTTGTTTCGCATTACACGGAAGAGTTAATGCCATGTTTTCAAAATGTACTGTTACTAAAAAATGGACAGGTATTCCAAAAGGGTAAGCGAAAGGATATATTGACCAACAATAACCTAGCCAATTTCTATGAGGCCCCAATCCAGACCGCACAGATTGACGAGGATTATCCCCAAAAACAGAGTGATTGAAAACACGTTTAGATGCCGTGGTATAAAGCAAGAATCCCCCGTATCGATTGAACTTTGATCGGTACGGGGGATTCTTGCTTTATACGATAGGCATCTGTGTTTTCAATCACGTTTCAGCGAGAAAAGTGGAAAGATGAGAACTCAACAAACTTCTTAATTTTTCCTTAGGAACACGCGCAAAAAGTCCAAAATAATATAATTAAAAACTGATGTTTAGTATAATAGTATCAACGCAAAACAACTAAAACAATTGGAGGACAAGGATGAACAATTACCGGTCACAAAACTGGCTATTGCGATTTTTAAAAGGATCATTAATTGGAACGGGATTTATTCTACCAGGAATCAGTGGTGGCGCGCTTGCGGCCGTGTTTGGATTGTACGAACGACTGATCGATTTCTTGGCACACCCGTTTAAAAAACTTACTTCAAATATTATCTTCTTTCTACCAGTCGGTGTTGGTGCGATTGGCGGAATTTTTTTACTCTCGTTTGCCATCAGTTATCTTCTTGGCAATTTTGAAACAATCATCCTATGGTTCTTCATTGGCGCAATTGTCGGTACAGTACCAGCATTGTGGCAGGATGCTGGTAAGCAAGGGAGGCGCCCACGAGACGTAATTATTATGTCTGCATCATTCGTTGCCATGGCACTATTTCTAATGTTTGGGGCACCACTGTTTTCTGAGATTGAACCCACGTTTGGTGCTTGGATCATGGGTGGAGCGCTGATCGGATTAGGATTAGTGATTCCTGGCTTAAGTCCATCAAATTTTTTAATTTATCTTGGACTGTACAAACCGATGAGTGATGCAATTAAAATTGGTGATGTGACAGTACTATTGCCACTCGTGATTGGTGTCGTGTTGATCATTGCGGTGATGGCTAAATTAATGGATCACCTGTTCAGAGTAATTTACTCACAACTATTTCACTTTATTTTGGGAATAGTTTTAGCTTCAACAATCATGATTATTCCTTCAGATGTCGTGAACCTATCTGTCGGTGGCATTCTGATATCAATCGTAATGTTAACCATCGGTACTTGGCTCGGTTGGTGGATGAGTCGACTAGATCAAACTGCTCGTTAAAATATAGGAGGAAAATAATTTGACAGTGAGTCTAATCTATTGGATCGGATTCTTTGCCTTTATCATCGTAATGCTTGCCTTGGACCTGGGCGTATTTCACCGCCATAATGACACACCAACAATAAAATCTTCGTTACTGTGGAGTGCTTTTTGGATTGGACTGGCATTTGCATTTGCAGGTGGTATTTGGGTTCTAGGTGGTTCAGAACCCTCGCTTGATTTTATAACGGCATACCTGCTAGAAAAATCACTGAGTATTGATAACTTGTTTATCTTTATTCTAGTGTTTGGTTTCTTTAAAATCGATCCAAAATATCAACACAGATTATTATTTTGGGGTGTGTTTGGTGCTTTGGTCATGCGAGTACTTTTCATCTTTGCCGGTGTCGCATTGCTTGATAAATTTAAATGGTTAATGATTATTTTTGGAATTTTCTTGATCGTGACTGGTGTCAAAATGCTATTTGAGAAAAAAGATGGCGACACCGATCTGAACGACAACATGATTATGAAAGTTCTTAGAAAATTATTGCCATTCAAGGAGGATGCATCCCAGGCCAAGTTTTTTGTTAAGATTGATGGAAAGAAAATGGCGACACAATTTTTAATGGCACTGTTGTTTATCGAGGCCTCGGATATAATTTTTGCGGTGGACTCAATTCCAGCAGTTCTGTCAGTTTCGCAAAATACTTTCATTGTCGTAACTTCAAATGTGTTTGCGATTATGGGGTTACGATCACTATACTTTGCTTTGAGTGGTATTTTGCCACTATTCAGATACATCAAGTACGCGCTGTCGGTTATTTTGGCATTTATTGGTGTCAAAATGGTATATAACGAAGTTGCAGATTACCTAGACTGGTCATTTCACATTTCCAATATTGCTTCGTTAGTTGTGATTGTCAGTCTGATTACTTTGTCGATTGTAGCGTCGATAATTGTGGATAAGGCCTTAAAAAGAAGACGATTGTAGCAAGCTAATCCGATTCTTAATGATCGGATTTTTTTATTTGTTTTTGTCATAAAAGACGGTATAAAATTAAATCAAAATGGAGATGAAGTTAATGAATCAAATTTCAAGAGATCAATTAACATCAATTCGTCAGTTTGCCTTTGATGATGCATCGAAGGACCACAGTGGCCACGGTGTTGATCATTTAAAAAGAGTAGAACAGCTGATTCACACCATTAGCCAAAAAGAAGAGAATGATGAATCCATATCGGTAGCGGCGGGATTACTTCATGATGTGATTGACGATAAATTGACTAATGATCCAGTGGCAAAATTAACACAAGTGAATCAATTTTTAGTGCGACTAAACATTAGTAATCCAGTGATTGATGAAATCAATCTCACCATTAATAATATGTCATTTTCAAAAACACTCACTGATCAACAAGTTGAATTGTCATTAGCGGGTAAGGTGGTTCAGGATGCTGATCGACTGGATGCAATTGGAGCACTGGGAATTGGGCGAGCCTTCTATTATAGTGGTAAAGTGGGTGAAGCAATGTACGATCCACAAAAAAAGCCCCGGATGCATATGACGAAAGAACAATATCGTCACGAACCAGGGACAACTATTAATCATTTTTATGAAAAATTGCTGTTGATAGTTGATCAATTGAACACTATCACAGCACGTAAAATTGGACAGCATCGTCAGCAGGTGATGCTTAAATTTATTGCGGAATTTAAAGATGAGTGGGAAGAAATTATCCCAGATGACGGGGACGAGAAGTAGCACGAGAAGTTTTAAATCGCCCCAAGAGTCTGATAGCAGCATTAGTCAGTAGCGAGACTACCAACGCAAATGCCATCGCTGAATAGATAATAATCATGAATTGCTTGAATCCGTCAAGTGACCAGCCAAACAGGCCAATGGGGATGCTGATAACAACTAAAATAATCAAAAAGCCGACAATACCGATGCGGGCATTTTTGATATCTGCGCTGCTTAAATCAAAGCCACCGGTACAAATATTGCTACACAAAATAACCCAAATTAGAAGGCCCCAAAATCCAAATGGAGCACCAGAAAGAAGTGACACATCTAAAAAATCACCCGATGATTCGAAGGTTGCCACAACTTGTGGCAACAGCCATTGAGTTAATGCTAAGATTGCTAAGGTATTGCCGATGATCGGTGCCACACCGATGAAAACATTTCCTACCTGTTGATAGACGCTCCGTTCATTCCACGAATGGTTAACATACCCAAGCGAATTATCATCAGGATCTTTTCGTGAAGGTAGTCTAACAAGGCGAAAGCTAGTGATTTTATGCCGGAATACGAGAGCCATCAATAAGTGACTAAGTTCATGGATGATGATACCGATGAAAGCCCCAAACACTTGGGCACGAAAACCTAAGATATTAACAATTTTCTGTTTATTATTATGGTTAATAATTACCAGTAAAGTACCGAGAATAGATGGGATAACAACCAGATACAAAATAATTTGAATGAAATCATTAACGATAGTCTGAATCATGCGATCCCCTCCTGTTGCGGTTATTGTTGTTGCAGATCTTCAAAGCTTGCATGGACTAGTGTAGCAAGATCTTGACCATTTAGCTTCACTGATCGGCCAATTTTACCGGAGGAGACGTATATGAAAGGGGTATCTTTAGCGGACTGATCAATATAGATCGGGTATTTAAATTTTTCGTAAATTCCAATCGGTGTGTTAGCACCATGCTGATATCCGGTAGTTTTTAGCAGATCTTTTAAAGGAACCATGTTGACTTTCTTATTACCAGATACCCGGGCCAGAGCCTTTTCATTTAAATGAGTGTCCACGGGAACGACACCAACCACTGGGCCAGTTGTTTCACCGGCTAATACTAGTGTCTTGTAGATTAAGTGTTCTTCAATACCGTTATGTTCAACATTTAGTTGAGCGACATCACCTTCCTGATGTGTTGGAAATTCAGCCTGCTCATATTCAATTTTATTTTTATCTAAGATTTGTTCAACCAATGTTTTTTTTACTTTTTTCTTTTTACTCATCGTGATTACCTCTAGTTTAAATTATGATGTGGATCGAACCAATTTTTTAAAAGTATACAACCAATTCTGCAAATCTGGTATACTCTAAGCAAGTCAACATGGCAATTGTCAATATTTAGGAGCTTAATGAAATGGCAGACTTAGTATATCGTGAGGTCATGCATGATCTCAAGAACCGAATTTTTAATAATCAGTTCGACAACAAAAAGCTACCTGACGAACGGAGTCTAAGTGAGTCTTATGGTGTGAGTCGCAGTTCTATTAAACGTGCACTTAATGTCTTAGCTCAGCAGGGGATTATTTTTAAAAAACGTGGATCTGGCAC
Source organism: Paucilactobacillus suebicus DSM 5007 = KCTC 3549 (assembly GCF_001434475.1). GTDB lineage: Bacteria > Bacillota > Bacilli > Lactobacillales > Lactobacillaceae > Paucilactobacillus > Paucilactobacillus suebicus. Next base: position 27,224 of record NZ_AZGF01000030.1, read on the forward strand.
ATTTATCAATCCATTATATTTGAAAAACCAATCGTTATTCCAATATGAAGGAACCAATTTAGGTGTTACTGATAGTTTTAATCTAGACGGTCAACACCCAAGTGTCAAATTATTGGACTATCAAGTTGTACCAGCCAATAGTGATCTTCAACAGGATCTTTTTCTAAACGAGAATGATTTTGTCTATCAAATTAAACGACTACGTCTGCTTGATGATAAACCAATCATTATTGAGACTGGTTATATTCCAATCAAGGTTGCTCCTGAGCTAACGCCAAGTATCGTTCAAGGATCCATCTTTAACTATCTTGAAGACAGCGAAGGAAAATCAGTAACTAAGTCATTTATGTCCATTATGGCTGAACCGTCTAATGATGAGGATCATCAATTATTGGGTCTTAGTGATCGTGAACCAGTCGGCATCATGGAAGGAATTTTCTTCTTAGATGACGGCACGCCATTTGAGTTTTCAAATATGCGAGTTCACTATAAATATTTAAAATATAATACATTTGTTAGCTTGGATGAAGAGTAGGTGGGCGTTCGGACATAATATGTCCGGACAACTACCTACTTTTTTATAACAAAACGGTTAAAAACAGGAGTAAACTATTTAAATTTATATTTCTAAAGTAGTATACTGTCACTAGTAACGGAGTTCTTATGCTTCGAAAATTGGACCGTATCAATTTTCAAAAAGGTTGACTTTTCTCAAAAAGTCAGTATCATAGTGTTTGTAAATTGATGTAAATAAACTTTCGAGGGTATATTTACGTTGCGTTACACAGTCAAGATGATAAGTAGTTATCAATTTATTGAAGGAGTGTTAATTTCATGGCAGTAGATTACGATTCCAAAGAATATTTGGAAAAAGTTGACGCATGGTGGCGTGCTAGTACCTACCTTTCAGGCGGCATGATCTTCTTGAAGAACAACCCATTGTTCTCAGTTACGAAGACACCTATTAAGGCAAGCGATATCAAGGTTAAGCCAATTGGTCACTGGGGTACTATCTCAGGCCAAACTTTCCTATATGCACATGCCAACCGTTTGATTAACAAGTACGGTTTAAACATGTTCTACATCGGTGGCCCAGGTCATGGTGGCCAAGTTATGGTTACAAACGCATACTTGGACGGTTCATATACTGAAGACTACCCAGAAATTACCCAAGATCTTGAAGGTATGTCACGCTTATACAAGCGTTTCTCATTCCCAGGTGGTATTGGTTCACATATGACTGCTCAAACACCAGGTTCACTTCACGAAGGTGGCGAACTTGGTTACTCACTTTCACACGCAACTGGTGCTGTTTTGGATAACCCAGATCAGATCGCATTTACTGTTGTTGGTGATGGTGAAGCAGAAACTGGCCCTGCAATGACTGCATGGCACTCAATCAAGTTCTTGAACCCTAAGAATGATGGTGCTGTTTTACCAACACTTGATTTGAACGGATTCAAGATTTCAAACCCAACTATCTTCTCACGGATGAGTGATGTAGAAATCACTAAGTTCTTCGAAGGCTTAGGCTACTCACCTCGTTTCCTTGAAAACAACGAAATTCATGACTTTGAAACATATCATGAAAAGGCAGCTAAGATCTATGATCGTGCCATCGAAGATATCAAGGACATCCAAAGTGACGCACGTGATAAGGGTCGCTACCAAGATGGTGAAGTACCAGCTTGGCCAGTTATCATTGCTCGTTTGCCAAAGGGCTGGGGTGGTCCTACACACAACCCAGCAGGCGAACCAATCGAAAACTCATTCCGTGCTCACCAAGTTCCACTTGGTTTGTCACAGAAGAACCTTGATGAACTACCAGAATTCGAAGCTTGGATGAACTCATACAAGCCAGAAGAATTATTCAACACTGATGGTTCATTAAAGAAAGAAGTTGCCGACTTTGCACCTAAGGGTGACAAGCGTATGGCAATGAACCCAGTTGCTAATGGTGGCCGTGCTCGTGGTGAAAAGCCAGAATTACTCGACTTGCCAGACTGGAAAGACTTCAGCAATGATGTTAACGCAGAAAACCGCGGTACTACATTTGCTGATCAAAATCGTAACATGGATATGAACGTTTTATCTGGTTACCTTGCAAAATTATCACAAAAGAACCCTAAGTCATTCCGCTTCTTCGGACCTGACGAAACTATGTCAAACCGTCTATGGGAAATGTTTAAGGTTACCAACCGTCAATGGATGGAAGAAATCAAAGAACCAAATGACCAACACGAAGCCCCAGAAGGCCGTATCTTGGATGCTCAATTATCAGAACACCAAGCTGAAGGCTGGCTTGAAGCTTATACATTAACTGGTCGTACCGGTATCTTTGCTTCATACGAATCATTCCTTCGCGTTGTGGATTCAATGATCACACAGCACTTCAAGTGGATTCGTCAAGCTTCTGTTGAAGACTGGCGCAATGATTACCCATCATTGAACTTGATTTCAACATCAACTGTGTTCCAACAAGACCACAATGGTTACACTCACCAAGATCCAGGTCTGTTGACTCACTTAGCTGAAAAGAAGTCAGACTTTGTTCGTCAATACTTGCCAGCTGATGGTAACACATTGCTCGCTGTATTTGATCGTGCATTCACTGAACGTCAAAAGATTAACCACATTGTTGCTTCAAAGCAACCACGTCAACAATGGTTCTCAGTTGATGAAGCTGAAGAATTAGCAACTACTGGTCTTAAGACAATTGATTGGGCTTCAACTGTTGCTGAAGGTGACAAGGCTGATATCGTCTTTGCTTCTGCTGGTGTTGAACCAACAATCGAAACATTGGCTGCTATTGACTTGATCAACGAAGCATTCCCACAAGTTAAGTTCCGTTATGTCAACGTTGTTGAACTTGACCGTCTCCAAAAGAAGAACGGACCTTTGAACGCAGAACGTTCATTGACTGACGATGAATTTACTAAGTTCTTCGGCGAATCAGGTACTCCTGTATTGTTCGGCTTCCACGGTTATGAAGACTTGATCGAATCAATGTTCTACGAACGTGGACACCTTGGCCTTCATGTTCATGGTTATCGTGAAGATGGTGATATCACAACTGCATACGACATGCGTGTATATTCAGAATTGGATCGCTTCCACCAAGCTAAAGATGCTGTTTCAGTATTGACTAGCGAAGGCGTAGTTTCAGACGCTGATGGTAAGGCATTCGATAAGAAGATGGACGACATTCTTGCAAAGCACTTTGATGTTACTCGTAACGAAGGTCGCGATATCGAAGAATTCACTAACTGGAAGTGGACTGCACTTAAGAAGTAATTTAATTACTGATTATTGCTGATACAACCAAAAAAAGCAGATGCAAATTGCATCTGCTTTTTTTGTGGTTCTTCGTCAAGAAGTACTGATAGAAAA
>NZ_AZGF01000031.1 GCF_001434475.1 Paucilactobacillus suebicus DSM 5007 = KCTC 3549
TTTCTATCAGTACTTCTTGACGAAGAACCAATTTTAATTTCATGGCATTTTTTTGTTTAAAAACAATTAATTTTGAGAAAAAAGTGGATTTAGAACTAAAACATGATATATTTGTCTAGGTTTTGGATAAGTATTAGGCTACTTTAGGGAGGTTTTACGCGTTATAATTGTTTTATTGATAGTGTAAGCAATTGTTAATCGCACACTAATTGATATAACTTTAAACGTATTTAATTTGATCTTGTAGATAAGCTTAAAGTTACATCAATTTAATCATCCGAGTAATTATACTTATTGATTCACCGAATTTCTACTTTAAATAGAAAAGAGGAGTTAATATGAAAACGAATAATGAACATAACAAGACAAGTGTGGTTCAATCTATAGATACCAGCAATAAAAGTCTTGATGAAATCAACGGAAGCATTCACGTACCAACTGATGCCGGTTTTTGGCGTACACTCTTAGCATACACGGGCCCAGGTATTTTAATTGCCGTTGGCTACATGGATCCTGGTAACTGGGTCACCTCCATTTCTGGTGGGGCACAATTCAAGTACCGCTTACTATCAGTTATTTTAATCTCTAGTCTGATAGCGATGATGCTTCAAGCAATGTCCGCTAAGCTTGGAATCGTTACGGGGAAAGATTTGGCACAAATGACCGGTGAGCGTACAAATAAACCAGTTCGAATTGGTCTTTGGGTTGTTGCTGAGTTGGCAATTATGGCTACTGATGTTGCTGAAATTATTGGTTCTGGGATCGCTTTAGAGTTAATTTTTAAAATCCCACTCATAATGGGTATTATGATTACAGCCCTAGACGTACTACTTTTGCTATTGCTGATGAAGATGGGATTTCGCAAGATTGAAGCGATTGTGGCAACCTTAGTTGCTGTAATTGTTCTTGTTTTTGCATATGAAGTTATTCTATCTCAACCAAGCATGGGCGGTATTTTAAAGGGGTATGTACCATCTACTTCAATTGTAACTAATAATTCGATGCTCTACTTATCTTTGGGGATTGTTGGTGCGACTGTGATGCCACATGATTTGTACTTAGGGTCATCAATTTCTCAAACACGTGAAATTGATCGTTCCAGTAATCGTAATATTGCGAAAGCAATTAAATTTACAACGCTTGATTCAAGCATTCAACTAACTGTAGCATTTATTGTTAACAGCCTATTGTTAATTTTGGGAGCTGCTTTGTTCTATGGTACAAATAGTTCTGTAGGACGGTTTGTAGATTTGTTTAAGGCATTGAGTGATAGCCAAATTGTTGGTGCAATTGCTAGTCCGATGCTAAGTATGCTGTTTGCGATTGCACTCCTTGCATCTGGTCAAAGTTCAACAATTACGGGCACACTGTCAGGCCAGATTGTTATGGAAGGATTTGTAAGACTAAGGGTTCCATTGTGGATTCAACGTTTAATCACCAGATTACTTTCTGTTACTCCGGTATTGATATTTGCGATCTACTACCATGGTAATGAAGGAAAAATCGAGAAGCTACTGACCTTTTCTCAAGTGTTCTTAAGTATTGCACTGCCATTTGCAATTATTCCACTGGTAATTTTTACTAGCAGTAAAAAAATTATGGGAGAGTTTGCTAATAAAATGTGGCTAAGAATTATTTCTTGGTTTGCTACCATTGTGCTGATTGGCTTAAATATATACTTACTCCTGCAGACACTGGGAATCGTTAAATAATAAAAAGGATCCGAGAAAATTTTCTCGAATCCTTTTTATTAACTTTCTAGTTTATAACTGGATCATTCTTTAGAACAATATCTTCTTTACAGTGAATTAACTCTGTTAAGAAGTCACAGTAAGGGGTGGCAATACCATATTTTTGTCCCTTACGTGAAATTGCCCCGTTAATGTAGTCAATTTCAGTATACCGATGGTTCTTTATCAAATCTTGATGCATTGATGGATAATGGTGACCAATTGTTTTCGGATCGTAGCAACTTTCCACATGTTCAATGATTTCATTTGTGTCTAAATCAATATTTTCGTGTTTTGCGACTGCTGCAAATTCGTTAACAATAGTAGTTACGATTTTATGAGCCATTCTAGTCGCACCAACAGCGGCCATGTCGGCATCCAATAGCGTGCATAACCCATTCATTGTTCCGTTAACACAGGCTTTACGATAAATTGAGTAGTGAATATTGTCAGTGTATTCGGCATTTAAACCTGCTTCAGATAGGCATGCAGCTAAATATTTTGCTTCAGAAGCATGTCCATCGACGAGATTTTGTAAAGAAATACTTCCGTCACCAAACGACTGTGTGTGACCGGGGCCAACCAGACTTGCGGTCCACATAGTATTACCAAGAAAAATATTTTGTTTTGAAGCATATTTCTCGATGATGTCTTCGTGACCAATACCGTTTAGTAAGCACAAAATGCTTGTCTGATCGGTTATAATTGCTTGGATATTTTGAAGCATATCATCTAGTTGCATTGATTTCGTGAATACAATGATCAAATCCATTTTCATATCAGCTGTTACTTCAGATGGATACTTTGTAGGTATCTTGACGTTGAAAGTCTTATCGTTAATTGTGACATTTAAACCATTTCGACGGATAGCTTCCACATGGTCTTTCCATCCATCGATTAAAGTTACATCATTCCCAGCTTGTTGTAACATAAAGCCAAATCGGCTTCCCAGTGCACCGGCACCAGCAATTGCGATTTTCATGGTATAACCTCCAATTCTTTTTTGTGTGTTTCAATAAAATTATCTGTAACTTAAGGATAATACCTGTAAAGACATATTGAAATTAATATGACAACATCTTTATCCATTTCTAATCAGTTTCAAAGAAATTGTTGAATTACTTATTTTGAAATAACAAAAAAGTAAAACCAGCCACTAACATTCTTATTAGTGACTGGTTTGATTAACGATAATCTTCAATTTGCAAATTATCTTCAATGGTTTCTCCATCATCGGAAAGTGTGAGTAAATGATAATTTGCATTGAAATCAATCTTTAAATTAGATCCTAAAAATCTTTTTGAATATCCTTTTGCGTAGATTGTACCAATGTTCGATTCTATCGGGAGATCATAGTCTTTCTTTTGCATGTCTTTACTGATTAATACGATCTTAAAAGCAATTTGTAGTGCCTCTAGTCCATGTGGTGAATAGGGACCAACGCCATCATCATAACTTAGCAGAATGATTGGGTTGTTAACCGCTTTTTCTTGAATTACATTGTTTGCGCTGTCTGTAACAGTCAGTTTCATAATAATCACCTCAGAATAGTTATTTTAGTGTTAGTATAACTGGTTAAAAAAAGGAGTCAATAAAAGATACTCAATCCATTCGCAAACGCTTTCAATTGTGTTAATATTTGCGTCAAAGGAGATGTTGTTAAATGAGTATTCTTACTGAGACATTTGAATTACCAAATGGGCTGCAGATTCCGAAGGTGGGATTTGGAACTTGGCAGATTTCTGGTGGTAAAACAGCATATGATGCCGTTTCAAATGCAATAGAGGTCGGTTACCGACATATCGACACTGCCCAAGCCTACAATAACGAAAGTAGCGTTGGCAAAGCGGTCAGGGATTCAGGAATCAATCGCGAAGAAATTTTTGTCACATCTAAATTACCAGCACAAATTAAAACGTATGATGGGGCATTGTCGGCATTTGATAAGACATTAAACAACCTAGGTCTAGATTACTTGGATCTGTATCTGATACATGCACCATGGCCATGGTCACAAATCGGCACTGATCATGATCGTGATAATGTTGAAACTTGGAGAGCAATGGAAAAGATTTTGTCCTCTGGACGTGCAAAATCAATTGGCGTTTCTAATTTTAACGTTCATGATTTAAAAAATATTCTTGAAAACTCGACTGTTGCACCAATGGTAGATCAAATTCAATACTACGTTGGATATACTGAACCAAAAATTACTTCCTTTAGTGAAGAAAATGGCATTTTGCTAGAAGCATATTCACCACTAGCAACTGGAGATCTTGTTAATAATGATCAAATTAAAGCAATGGCTGCTAAGTATGGTGTGTCAGTACCTCAGTTGGCATTACGTTTTTGTATTGAAAATGGTGTGTTACCATTACCAAAAGCAACGGGAACTGCGCATATTGAATCAAATGCAGAGTTAAACTTTTCGATCAGCTCTGCTGATATGAAAATATTGAACGACTTACCAGATACAGCTCCAATGCACATGCATAATGCAACACAGGGATAGTATTTGATTAATAATTTATGATATGATAGTGACACTATTTATAAAGGAGCACGTCAATGACAAAATTTTACTTAGTGCGCCACGGCCAGACTCTTGGCAATGTTAAGGGAATTAGCCAGGGAATTACAAATACGTCAATTTCATATTTAAATGATACGGGTAAGCTTCAAATTAAAGAATTGCATCAGCATTTTGATATTGGTTTTGCTGATCGAATCATTGTTAGTCCACTGATTAGAACTAAACAAACGGCAGCGATTTTAAATCAAGATGCCAATCTTCCTTATCAAGAAGATTCTAGAATTCTTGAAATTTCATATGGAGACTGGGATGGCCACCTAAAAAGTGAATTAAAAAATGATTATCCTGACTTGTTTAGCAATGAAACAGGGGATGTTGTTCCTGCCTATGCGTCAGTAGCTCATGGGGAAACTTTTGAAGATGTTGAACATCGTGTGAGTGATTTCATGAATGATATTACTGAACATTTTCCAGATGAGTCAATTATTGTGGTTACTCATGGATTCACTATTAGAAGTTTTGTTGTGGCTGCATTACAGGTACAAGATCCGTTTGTGATTCCTGAACCAGACAATGGTAGTGTGACATCAATATCAGTTGATGCAATTAGTGATCAACGAGTGCTAAATTATTTTAATCGAGTATATCAATAAAAGCCCATTTCAGAATTAACTGAAAATGGGCTTTTTTACTTAATGTTTCAATTTAAGCTTGACGCCATCCTTGCGGTACGCCCACAGGACAACTGATAAGTTAATGAGGACAAGAACTGTCGTCATAAGAAAGACGTACCGATAGTCTAAAATGCCGGCTACAGCGGATGCCAACATTGGCCCGATAACCGAACCAATTGCTTGGAACGATTGGTTGTAACTAAAAATACGACTAATTGCTTCGGTAGGGGTATCAAGGGTCATAACTGTTTGAGTGACAGGCAACAATGCTGCATCTGCGATACCAACAACAAAACGAAGGCCGCAAAGCATGATGACGGTTGTCGTAAAAAACATTGGTAAAAATGCAATACCTGATAAAAGAAGCCCAGCAATCAATACTTTTTGGGGACCAATGTGATCGCCCAGAGCTCCCAAGCGTGGTGCGGATATCAGCGTTGCAATACCAGGCATTGCTGCAACGATCCCACTGGCAAATGCGATATTGCCAGAGTTATGCATCAACTCCTTAACAAATAAGCTGATAATTGGGTTGATAGAATTGGTGGCAGCTTGAATTAGCATAGAAGATATGATCATTGCCCACACAACGTGGATTTGTTTGACGCCCGCAAATGCACTTTGATCTTTCTGATTTTTACTTTTAACAGGCGGAACAAAGTCTTCTTTAACACCAAATAACGTGATGAGTGATGCGATCAACATAAACAGACCAAACATGTAAAATGGAATTCTGTATCCAAAAATACCAGCAATGGTACCTCCAATAATTGGTCCGATAAGCTGACCACCAACATTACCTGTAGTTAGCGTCCCCATCGCAGCACCACTTTGATCAATTGGAACTTCACTTGCAACCAGCGCATAAGCGTTATTTACGTAACCAGAAAAAGCACCTTGAAGAAGTCGTAAAAAGATTAAGACCCACACATTGGGAGATAAACCGGTTAATGTGGCAGTGATTGTCATAACGATCGCAGCTCGCATTAACATAGGCTTACGGCCAGTTCTATCAGCCATCTTGCCCCATAGTGGTGAGACGATTGCTTGACTCAAAAAAGTAACTGAAAAAGCAATACCTGCGTAGAGTGTTAATTCCCACTTGGGAAAATTACCTAGTGTGCTGATAAATAATGGTAGGAACGGTAGGCTCATGCTAGCACCTGCTCCTGTGGCAAAGTTACCAATCCATAAAGCGTACAAATTTCTCTTCCACTGAGGAAGCTTGGTGCGGGTAGACATATATTTTCACTCCAGATTTAAATTTATGCATCTGCTATTATAAACCCGGATGTTGAGTAATTGAAATGTGAATTGGAAATTAATATTTCAATAAGCAAGGCGTTGTGGTTCATTATTTGACAAATAATGGATATAATAGGTCGTAGACGTGAATATTGAAAACGAATACAATCTGACTAGTGTGGAAGTTTTCGCAAAGTTTGGGGGATGTAGCTATGGCAAAATTTACTCCGTTTCCAGTCATTGAATCGAGTTTACACATGTTCGGTGGTCACCTAAGAACTGTTGCTGGCGGGTGGACGTTTTTTGAACAAAAGCATCAGGCATTTTAGTTAATGTGTGTCGTTGATGGCCATCAAACTACACAGATCAAAAATCAAACCCCAGTGACTTATGGACCAGGGGATGTAATTATTATTTCACCAGGGACACTGCATGTTAACTACAATGCCAGTAAGTCTGAAAGCATGACATATTGCTGCATTCACTTTAACATTGAGAGTTTAAAGCTGCGTGCAGAAATAATTAGAGATATCGCAAATATACCAATTATGTCAGATAATGATCTTGCAAAGGTTGCATCTGATACTTTAAAGGAAATGTTAGGATATACGGGTGACAAGGATCTAACCAGAGAAGAGCGGGATCTGCGAATTGAAATAACGTTCTATAATTTCTTGATTCAAATCATTCATAGTCTACCCGAGTTTAGTAATAAAAATTCGGCTAAATATACTGAAAGAGAAGCACAAGTTGCTAGGTCGATGGCTACTTTGATTGAAAATGGTATCGATAATAATGAACCTGAAGCTTTAAATGTTGGTAGAATATGTCAGTCTTTAAATATCAGTACTGGATATGGGCATCGTGTATTTAGAAGGGTTTATGGAAGTACGCCGCTTCACTTTATTGAAGAACAAAAATATAGTAAGGCCAAAATGTTGCTTGGAATTCCGGACTATTCAATTGAAGAAGTTGCGTATATGACTGGCTTTAATAGTTTATCTAACTTTTCTAAACAGTTTAAAAAATGGGCTAATTTAACTCCAAGTAAATATCAACAACAAGTGTTGCATAAGCGTAAAGTAAGAGCAATTAAAGAGAGCGGCTTTTTTGAATAATAGCTGAAGGATTGGTAAATCAATAAATTACCAATCCTTTTTTTATTGATCATTCGTTCACATCTAGTTCACAATTTGACAAAATACCGTTATAAACAGATATAGACCTAATCGTTGAAAGCGAATACAATTAACATATCGACACGAGTTAGTTTGTAATTCATCCTGCAGAGAGTTATAAGCTCGTTAGTTTGTTTTTAAAACTAACATAAATAACGAGTGTTTTGATAGCGCTATCTTATTATTATCTCTATTTACTCGGTGTTACTTTGTTGCAAGTGAAAGGAAGGTTTGTAATTATGGCGTCAAATCCAAAGACCCAAGCAAACGATGAGTTTGCGAAATTATCTTGGCGTGAACGTATCAGTTTCGGTGCCGGTGATTTAGCCCAAAACTTAATCTTTGGTACTGTTGGTTCAATGCTATTATTTTATCTTACAACCGTGTTTGGTATTTCAGCTGCCGCCGGTGCAACGATATTCTTAATCGTTCGTTGGTGTAACGTGTTCTGGGATCCATGGGTTGGTGCATTTATTGATAAGCGTAATCCTAAGTTAGGTAAGTATCGTCCTTATCTTCTATATTGGGGGATTCCTTTAACAGTATTGTGTGCTTTACTGTTCTTACCAATTCCAGCTATTCGCGGTAACGTAATTTATGCGTTCATCTCATATTTAGCTACTGCTTTAATCTATTCATTGGTTAACATCCCTTATGGTTCATTGAACGCTTCATTGACTCGTGATAATGACGAAGTTTCAACTTTAACTACAGTTCGTATGACTGAAGCTAACATTGGTAACTTACTTGTTTACACATTCTTGCCATTATTTGTTCAATTAGCTTCACCAGACAAGGTTTCTAAAGATATTGGTTTCTTCGGTATCCACATGAACCTTGGTGATTACACATCACCACATGCTGGTGGTGCTTACTTCCTGGTTATGTCAATTTACATGGTCATTGGTTTCATTCTTCTGATGTGCACATTCTTCGGAATCAAAGAACGTGTTCTTCCTACTAAGGAAGAAACAAGTTCTGTTAAGTACTCAGATTTGTTTGCTGAAATCAAGCGTAACAAGCCATTACAAGTATTGGGTATGTTCTTCCTGATTGGATTTACTTTCATGTTCTTTGGAAACACTGTATGGCCATTCTACATGCAATACAACATTGGTCACTCAGAATGGATTTCATCAATTAACTTGATTGGTTCAATTCCTGGTATTTTCTTAGTATTCTTATGGCCAATCATTCGTAAGAAGATTGGTAAGAAACAATTCTTCTATATTTTCTTAATTCTCTTCATGATTGGTACTTTGATCTTATATGTATGGCAGATGCCTTCATTTAAGAACAGCGTTGCTCTCGGTTACATTGGTCGTTTCTTACAACAATGGGGCATTACAGCCGCAACTGGTTACATGTGGTCATTGGTTCCAGAAGTTGTTTCATATGGTGAATATCAATCAAAGAAGCGTGTTGCCGGAATTATCAACGCTATCATGGGTCTGTTCTTCAAGATTGGTTTAGCTTTAGGTGGTATCATCCCAGGCTACATCAACGCATTTACTCATTTTGACGGAACAAAGGCTACACAAAGTGCAACTGCATTAAATGGTATTACTTGGTCAATGGTATGGCTTCCAATCATCTTAGCAATTGTTGCTATGTTTATTATGAGCCGTTACCCATTAAGTGATGACGATGTTGATAAGATTAACGCTGAAATTACTAACCGTAAAAAAGAAGGAGAACTGTAAAGTTAACTTTCTTAAGTAGGCACAGTCTTATTATAAAAACTCAATGATTAAGATGATTATTTTGATTAGGGAAGGACATGCATAATGAAATTAACGAATCCTGTTTTACCTGGTTTTAATGCCGATCCTAGTTTCATCCGTGTTGGTGACACATACTACATTGCAAACTCAACGTTTGAATGGTTCCCAGGTGTTCGTCTACATGAATCTAAGGACCTAGTTCACTGGAACTTGTTACCATCACCACTTTCAACGACCACCTTGCTTGATATGAAGGGCAATCCTTCATCAGGTGGTATCTGGGCACCAGATTTATCGTATGCCGATGGCAAATTCTGGTTAATCTATACTGATGTTAAGATTACAGAAGGCGCATTTAAGGATATGACTAACTATCTAACCACTGCGACAGATATTCGTGGACCATGGACCGATCCAATTGCCGTTAACGGCGTTGGTTTTGATGCTTCATTGTTCCATGATGATGATGGGCGGAAGTATCTTGTTCAACAAACATGGGATCATCGTGAATACCACCATCCATTTGATGGCATCACGTTGACTGAATTTGATACAAGTGACATGCATCTGAAACCAGAAACAGCTCGTACTATTTATGATGGGACCGACGTTAAATTGGTTGAAGGTCCACATCTGTACAAAATTAATGGTCAATATTACTTGTTTGCAGCTCAAGGTGGAACAGTTTGGACTCATGAAGAAGTGGTTTCACGTTCGAAGACGTTGGACGCACATTCATTTGAGACTGAACCAGATGGCCCATTTATTACCAACTTTGATACACCTGACTTTTACATTCAAAAACAAGGACATGGTGCTTTAGCACAAACTCCTGGTGGTGAATGGTACTATGCATCATTGATGGGTCGTCCATTAAACCATCCTAACGAGTCATCACATGATCCTCGTGGTTGGTGCACACTTGGTCGTGAGACTTCAATTCAAAAAGTTGAATGGGACGACGAAGGATGGCCACGGGTTGTTGGCGGTCATGGTGGACAGGTGGAAGTAGAAGCACCGAAGGATGCAATCACTACTGATGCGCCACTAGATCACTCACGTCATGATGAGTTTGACCAACCAGAACTTGATCTCGATTGGAACACATTACGTGTACCATTCACTAAGGAAACAGGATCATTTGGCGATGGCCAACTTAAATTAATTGGTCAACGTTCATTAGCAAGTACCTTTGATGTTTCGTTCTTAGCGCAACGTTGGCAAGCATTTAACTTTGATGCCACTACCAAAGTTAAGTTTGACCCATTCACTTATCAACAAATGGCTGGCTTAGCAAACTTCTATAATGATAAGCACTGGTCATGGATCTACATTACATGGGATGAAAAGAAGGGTCATGTAATTGAAGTTGCTCAAAACGACAACAATAATTACACATCATTCTTGAAAGACGATGCAATCAAGATTCCAGAAGGAACAGAATACGTTTGGTTCAGAACGAAAGTTCGTAAGCTAGAGTATACGTATGAATATTCATTTGATGGTGAAACATGGAATGAAGTTCCTGTAACGTTGGATGCAGCTATCTTGTCAGATGACTACGTTCTTCAGAACTATGGTGGTTTCTTTACCGGTGCATTTGTCGGCTTAGCAGCAGTAGATTATGCCGGTTACAAACAACCAGCAACGTTTGACTTCTTCGATTATAAGGAATTAGGCGACGAATAACGTTAAAAATTTAAATCAGGTTTACACCTTATGGGTGTGGACCTGATTTTTTTAATGCTATTTAATGATCTCTAGTGTCTAAAGTAAATTAGTGATATACCTAACCATGCCTTTCGAGTGGGAATTTAAGTATTTTTATTCGAAGCACTCATCCTATCTGGTGAGTGCTTTTTTTGTTGTAGTCTTTGTCTTGGTAATTATTGATTAGCAAGTTACAGAATACGCGTCAAGGTGGAAAAAAGTATTTAGGCAAGGCTAGACAGCTTTAATAAATCTGATTAATTTTAACAATGAGAAGGTTATAGACGGAAAATAGCACAATAACGATAGAACGCTAAGTATTAATAAAAGAATTGTAGTATTCGGCAAGAAACGTAGTCTCAAGTCGAATTTTGAAGTAAGTAAAGTAAATGAACAATCATGAGAAATTTGGTGACGTGTAATATTATTTTGATTTTTTAGTTAGTCATAAAACTAAAGCTTCTCAGGTGTTTTAAACTAAAATATTTTTGTAACGCTGAAAAGATAATTACCAAGTAATTATGTAATCTAGTATCTTATAAAAAGTTTGTGAAATTCGACCGCTCTCAAAGCCGCTCTCAATTAATGGTATTTTAACTCTTTTTAACCCATTCTTGGAAAACAAAAAAAGCCTGCTAAATGTTGATATAGCAGGCTCTGTAGTTAATTTATAAATTGCTCTGGCATTTTTAAATAAGGAGAGTACAGGATTTAGACGTTCCTATATATCAACGTTTTTAACGTGGTGTGCACCTCGTGTGCACTTCCAAAATTTGGAGCGTTGTTTCAATAACTTAAATTTTATCTTTAACATAACTATCATCTTTTGGTATTAGGCTATCTAAAGCTGTTACAATTTTCTCATCAGTTACAGCTTTGTATTCATCAATCATGTATGAGTATATTTTTGAAGTGATTCCGATATCTGAATGTCCTAAACGTTTTGAGATTGCGTAGAGATCGATTCCTTTACTTAATAGATAGGCAACATGGGAGTGTCTACATGAATGAAAATGGAAGCCTCTACGTTTTATGCCTAGCACATTCAACGATTGCCTTAATACTTTATTAACGGCCGCAGATGTTGGAATAGTTCCATATTGATTAACGAATACAAGCTTGTGATTATTCTTTAATTCTGATAATAACTCTAGAAGCCATTCATCAACGCGAATTGTTCGATGCGATGATTCATTTTTTAATGGTTCAAAATCTTTTGTTTGCTCATTCCACGATTGTGAAATAGTTATTGTTTTAAAATTGAAATTAATGTCTTTCCATTTTAGGCCGCCAATTTCACCCGGACGCATACCAGTTAGTAGAGCAGTTAGAATCATATATTTTGATGTGAAATTATGATTGCGAGTTTTGAACAAGTAATTAGATAGTTTGGTTAATTCGTCAATGTTTAAATAGTCGACTTTACGTGTGTTTGCTCGGTTAAAAACCATGTTGGTGCCAGCTACAAAGTCTTTTTTGATGAATCCATCATAGATACCATCTTTTACTGACGCATGATACAAAGAATTCATTTTGCTAACTGTTGATTTTGCATGCGTCTTTCCATATTCTTTGATGAACTTTTGGTAAGTATATCTATCCATATCTTCAATTTTTAGCGTTGGTATATATTTTTCAAGTACGTTATAAGCTTGAACATACGTAGCTCGTGTACGATCTCTTACGCTGGATTCTTTATACGCTGTGAACCATTCCCAAAAATATTTTGCGAATAAGATAGAACCATCAGTAAGTTCATCTTTATTGATGACAGATTGTGTTTCAGTTGCAAACAATTCAGCTTCACGTTTGGTTCTGAAACCGCTTTTATTTAATGTATGACGTTTACCGGCTTGATCGTTATAGCTAACACGCACTTGCCAAACGGTACCACGTTTCTTTATACTTGCCATATTGATTAATCCTTTCTAACTAAAGCCATATCCTTGAACCGGCCAAAGTTGAGGGGATATGGCTTTTTTTATTTATCTAATATCGTTTATATATTCTTTTAGCCTATTATAATAATCTCCTGGTAATTCAGAGCCAACAAAGAAACTGTTACTAGGATCAGCTTCTTTAAAGGATTCAAGAGTACTATGAAGACTATCAATAAATAGTAGGTTAATAGCCTTGTTAGGTTGGCATATTATTATCCAAATTAACAGAGAAAATAGGTCATTTTTGCCAATGCCATTATAATATTCTTCAGTACTGTAAATCGTTGTCGATCTTGGTATATTTCTGATTAATGAAGACACTGTGAATTTACTTCTAAATTTGTACAGTCTATTGTTGTGTGCGATACAATTTCTGAATTCCCTCATCAAATTTAATCCATTAACAAATAAATGAGAGTAACCTGATTGTATATCAAGCTCAGAATAATCTCTCCCAGAACGCCTAGAACGCCTAGAACACTCGTATTCCTCATACTGTTCGTATTGTAAAACTGGTGGAATCAGATTACTGATAATTTCTTTTTTTATATCAAATGGTAAAATTTTAAAGTAGTTAATTGTTATACCTAGCTCGGCATTCATTAATAATATCCACGGCGGTATATGATTACAGTTTTCTCTGTACCACTTAGTTGGATCTTTTTGACAATTTAAAGACAAATTATGAAGCTTTGTTAAAGAACTCGTATTACTATTAGTATAACGTCTCATATCTAGATATGACATTACAGACGGAAATTGATTAAGCAGATCAGATCCATAATAGTTATTTACACCAAACTTTTTTGCAACTTCATAGCTGAGTAAATTAGTAAAGTTTTCTTCAACATTTAGTAAATATCTGAAAAGAAGGTTTCCAAGTGTACGATCAAAATAGAATTGTGCAAAAACATCATTGAATTCGGTACCGTTGGCATATGACTTCTCATGACTTTGATTACTTATTTCAAATGCATCAGCATAACCATTGATTAATTGGTAATACCCATGCTGCTTGATTAAAGACAGTACGTTCGTTTTTTCTGAATCTGGAAAATATATTCCACGTCTTTTTAGCTTTGTTAATTGATGTTCATAATCTGAAAAGGGCTTATCGAATTCGGGTTGTGATGAATTTGTTTCCAAAAAAATGACCCCCATGATTATATTGAAATCATACAATCATGGGGGAAGAGTTTCTAAGCACTCTCACAGAGTGCATCGCATGACTGAATGATACAACATAATAGTTAATTTTGCAATTTAAAATCTAGGTTAGCTATTATCCTTAACAAGTTCATCTCCTACTGATATTGCATTATAAGAGTATCTTGAATGTACATCCTGAACTTTTGTGTTATTAGCTATGTTTAAATGCTTTTTGTCTAACCCAGCGGCAATAGATTTGTTGATCAAAGAACTAGTGCCTGTTAAAGAACTCGCTGTGAGTTTTGAATAACCATCGTAAACATCTGTAACACGCATTTTATACTTAAATCTGTTATATCTGGTAATTTCTTCTCCAGTTTTTGGATTACTAATTATTACAGGCTTGTCATCGATAATATCAAAAAAGTCACCAGATTTGATGCTAGATTCTTTTCCACCTGTCATTAATATATCTGTGCTATTTAAAATATTTGATATGTAAAATTTGCTGTCTTCTTTGGTCATTATTGTCTCCTCCTTAGGATAAATTCAGCTTTTAGCGTCATCGGAATGTGGACGTAAAGCTAATTACTAATTATCTGTAAATCTTCATTGTTATCCGTGTTTTTAGCAATAACCGTGCCATCAGGTAGCTGTACTACGATACGGATATTAGTGATACCATATTTGGCTTCTTGCCTCATAGTAATTGACTGCAATATATTGAGTGTTCGCTCTAAATCTTCATTACTCCAATTTGACCAATCATCATATCCGGTCCAAGTTACTGTATTTGTTGAACTATCATATGTTGCATATTCTGCTGTGCCTTTATTTAGCTTATTTAGTTTATTTTCATAAGATGGACCATTAGAGACTGATGATTGTTCTGAACTTGATATGCTACTTGATGAACTACTGTTAGAAGATTCTATTTTTTTAGAATTCAAGTAGTTAATTTGACTAGTATATGTGGTTAAGATTTTTGGAGAAAAGCTTGATGCTACTTCTGTTATTATTTTTTGAGATATTGTTGGTGGTGTAATTTTTTTATGATAGTTTGTAATTGCAAATATATATAATTTAGACTTCTGACCAGCTTTAAAATTATTATAAGAATATTTGTTTGATCCAATAGTCGCAACGTTAGTGGAAAACTTGTTATTTTTTACAATCGAGTATCTGGTTGAATCAGCATATGCTGTTTGATTTAAACCATAGTTGCTGGCATTACTTGAAGAAGGGGTTACAATTATTTTTGCACCACTCGGTGCATTTGTTGTACCTTGAACATGCCAATAGCTGCCATTAGCGGATACTTTTGTAACTTTTGTATTATAAACTTTCTCAGTATCATTTTTGGTAGCCTGATTACCACATCCTACTAATAACGACAAAAAAGAGATACCAATTAATATTGATATTTTTTTCAATTGCACACATCTCCCAATAAAAGTTTCTACCTTCAATCATCTTGAATCGATATAAGAATGAGTTAATAATATTAACAAAATTATATTCCCTCCGATAATCTGTAGTAGTTTTATTTTTTAAACTTGGTTTAAATCTCAAATCTATTTTCTAGTTTATCCACTACCATATATTCCAAGTTAGCAGGGATACCAAAAACATCCATAAACTTGATTATGTTGTAGTGCTCGAGTCCTAGTTTGTTGCAATAGTCAACCAGAATTTTAACAGCACCAGCATTCGCATTGCTTTCAATCTGTGACTTTGAACTGCTACTTGTGAAGTAAAGAATACCCATATCTTTATTCAATACGTGTGCAATCTCATGAGCTATCACAAATGGTAGCTCTTTTTGATTACGCCAGTTTGCATTAATTACAATTTCACGTTCTTTACAATCAGCAGCTGATGGTGTATCGGGTGCAAGCAAGTTTGTCCACACGAAACCAATCTTTTGTTTCATCGCAAAATTTAATAAGTAGTTAATTGCATCGTCCATTTATTTTCCCCGCAATAATCGTTTAATAATTTCCATGTCATCATCTGACACGGGTTTACCTTCATAAAACGCAATGAAACTGTCATCATCTGCAAGATCGATTTTAGGCTTAGCAGATGATGAATCTTTTCCGAGCAGGTAATCAACTGAAACTCCTAAAGTGCTTGCTACAGCTTCTAACTTAGATGAATCTGGATTTTTGTTTTTCCAACCATATATAGTGGTTTCTCCTAGCCCTGACTTTTTTGCAACGGCTCTAAGACTTAAACCGCGTTTTTTTGATAATTCGTTAATACGTTCAAACGTTGTCATTTAAGGCATCTCCAGTGTGTCTTAAAAAAAACTTGTATTTTTTTGAATAAAAGTATTGTAAAAATGTATTCAATGATATACAATTGTTTTTGTTAAGAAAAGTTATTAAGAAATTTGCCAAACTAAAAACCACTTATAAATCATCTTGGCGGGCGATAGATAAGTATTTGTTGGCTTGTTTCGTTATGGGATCATTGTATATCATTGAATACAAATTATCAATATCTTTCTTAATAAAAATAAAGAGAAGGAGGCCACACATGTTTATTCACATGGAAACAAATAACAAAGCGGAAACAATCAAGTCATGGCTTGCTAACCATCGTGACTTAGAAACGCAAGGATCATTAGCTAAACATTTCGGACGGTCAACAACATTTGTGAATCTCTCATTGAACAAGCGAATGACTACTAAAGGTGCTGAATCGTTAGTAACAGAGATTTATGAATACTTGCACGAAAAATATGGAATTTAGAAAGGAAGCGTAACAAATGGAAGAATTAGTCATCATGCATGAAAAAACAGCTGTAACCACGAGTTTGAAAGTGGCGGAGATTTTCGGCAAGGAACATAAGAATGTTATTCAAACGATTGAGGACAAAATTCAATCGGCTGAAAATTCAGCTGATTACAAAAACATGTTTGCAGAGGGCACATACAAAGATGGACGTAATCGCGAGCAAAAGATGTACTACATGAATCGAGATGGCTTTAGTTTCATTGCATTTGGATTCACAGGTAAGAAAGCTGATAATTTCAAACTTCAATATATCGATGCTTTTAACCATATGGAAGCTACATTGAAGAAGATTCCAGCTAAAAAGCTTGATCCAGTTATTCAAGCTGAATTATCAATTACACGAACTAAGACAGCCAAAGCCAATGCATTGTATCGGATTGCAAAAGAAACAACATCTGAATCAGCTAAGCAACAATTACTAGCTCAAGCAGCCGAAATCCTAACCGGTGAAATGACAATTCCAGTCATGAAGCAAAAAGAATATACGGCTACTGACATTGGCAACAAGCTGGCTATATCACCTAATAAAGTTGGGCGTATCTGCAACAAGCTGGGGTTGAAAGCTGAACAACCGGGACAAAACGAATATGGCCGGTGGTCAAACAGCAAGTCACAACATTCTGACAAAGAAGTCCCACAGTGGTTGTATTTTGAGAAAGGGTATCAAGCAATTAAAAAGGAACATCTAGCAGCACCAGCATAGCAACTCGATTAACAAATTACAGAAAAAAGGAAAATAAAAAGCCACTACAAGGTGGGTAATAGCTTATTAGTATTTACCAGACTGCCAAGTATTAAAGTTACTCAAGTTCTTTGAAACAGCTTGTTCAATTCCTCTATTACTACGTTTGCCAGTTTCGTGTGCAATTAAGCTCCCCAATTTTTTACGACTTTCACTAAGATCTTTAGTCATTGGGTCAACACCTTTCATATATCCATTTGAAATAGAATCATTAAGTGACTTAGCAACATTGTCAGCCAATTTATGCAGTGATGTTATCGTCAGAGTTTTTTATCTCTGATTTCTGGTTGTTTCCATTTAGCTCAGCATATCTTTTCAGCCATTAAGGCTGTCGGGCGCTCGTGGATGGATTATTGATGTCAGTCACCATCTATGCGTTGCACCTTCGCAGCTTTTTCAGACACACTACGCTTGGCTCAGGGTTGCCATGCCGGTAGGACGGTTTAGGTTTTCCTTGAATTCACCCGATTCGAAATAATCATTACTGATTATAAGGGCAAAACTAATAAGTACATTAATAATAACAAATTGCATATCAAATTACAGCATAGGAGATGATCTACTTGGCACAGACTGAACAATATCTAAAAGGAACTATATATTTTAAACCGGGAGGAACTGTATATTTTAAACCGACTGAAGACAAGATTTTAGTTGATAAAGTCGAGTACAGCAAACTAGTTGGTCAATCATTATTAGGCCGTGAGTGGTCAATGGATGATGTGCGTGACCGGGTCAGCCATAGGAGTGCTGAATGGGTTAAAGAATATATTCTTTATCAACCATGCTTCAAAGCTGATTTTGATAAATTCGAACGACAGCACTACCTTCATCGTTCTACTGGCAGCGGCAATCCTTGGAAATTTAAGGCATCGGTAATGGCTAAATGGATAGATGATCACTGGAAGCAAATCGATTGGGATGGAAAGATAGAAGATTAATTTATCAGCATTATGTATTGTACAAATTTTAAATTGTATATAGCAAATTTAGCCATTACAGTGACTTAGCCGCAGAAAGAAATGAGTAAATGAATGAACGCCGAAGATTTAGGAAAACACATACAAAAAATACGTATCAACAAAGGAATGACTATGCGTGAGTTTGGCGCCGAAATCGATTCTTGTGTACGATCCGGAACTGTTAACAATTGGGAACATGGTAAAAATAAGCCTAACAAGCGGCGATTAAAAGCAATAGCTGATATGGAAGGAATTACAGTTAGCGAGCTTCTTGGTAAAGCCTAATCGCAGAAAGAAAGGAACAATAAAAATGATGAATCCAGAAATAGAAAAAGCACTAACTGAATTACTCCTATTACTTATAGAAGATGCCAAAATAACGACAAGCCCTGAAATGGTATCAGCCATTACAGAGCTTGCAAAAATAATGAAATATTAATTTGTGTTCAAAACAATGTAGCTTATAGCGTCTCCGCCAACATTTAATTTGTTTGATCCGACAAATGTGTATCTAAGTTTAGTAGCGGGGAAGAAGTTTTCAATTTCAGAATTTCCAATTTCCTCAATTGTTTTACGGCCAGAAGCTTCGACAGCAAAATTTTTTACAACGATTTTTTCAAAATCAAAAATTCGTACTTTTTCACTATTTTCCAAGAAAACATCTAATATCATGTTTTTCACCTCCAATATAAATGAACTATTCCAAATATACTACTAAAGTAAACGGTTTCAACGAAAGAAAAGAGTAATCGCATGCAATCACAGTTAGCAAGGTTACGGCGCACTAAACGTATGACACAAGCGGATTTAGCGTGTGCAACCGGTATTAAATATAACGTAATTTCAGAATATGAATCTGGCCGCTATTATCCGAGCATGGAAAACGCAATCAAATTAGCTGATTACTTTAACGTCAGCATTGATGAGCTGATTGGACGAAAGGAGCTGACAGCATGTTAATTATAAGTCAAATTGGATTTGTAATCGTCGTTGGTTTGATTGGTGGGTTCGTTGGCTGGCACGCAGGGAAGGGTGATTTATTTGATTAATTCGATCAAGCTATGGGTTTGGGATTTTTACTTAATCCATATAAAAAAGCCACACTGCACATTGTGTGGGCAGGTGGCAATTCTACAAAATGATAATGGTTCTTGGATCTGTGAGCAGTGTGCTCAGGCTATGAATGATCTGAGTGATGATTAAACGCTGGTCCAAATATCTTTCAAATTTTGTGCATCGATCGTTAGTTCTAAAGTATCGGCATCGTCAGGGTATGAATCGGATAATAGGAATTTACCATTTTGAAGATTTAAAACCGCAAATTTTAGATCATCAGTTGCGAAATCCTTATCAGCTAATTGCATCAAAGCCAAAGTTGACTTGATATTTTTCTTGGTAATTTTGGTGCCGGAATCCTTAACTTTGTAATAAAGCTTTACACAGTACTTTTCTCCATCGATTTCCATACCGATTTCTGGAGAGGCATTAATTGCAAACAAGTTATCTAGTGTCCAAGAGGCACGGCCAACTGTGAAAAACTTTACATCGTGTGAAGTCAAAAATGATATAAACCTTTTTGCATCATTGATGTAATTTTTCCTTTTAGCTTCCTTAGGAATAGATTCTGCAACTTCAAGAATGTGTTCCGGTTTCTGAATTCCGGCGGCTACATCTTTGATTGCATCACGTAATAATTTCCAGTAATCAATTGCCGGTGAATATTCTTGTTCTTTGGAAGCACGAACGTAGTTAATTCTGGCAGATGTGGATACTTTGCTGGCAAAAGTTAAAAATTGTGTAAGCGAAATTTTGATACTCATATTAATCACCTCTTTTACCAAAAATAATTATCCCACAAGGAGGTGATAAAAACGATCACTAAAAATAACTACCTAATCACGACTAATTGTTTATACAAAAAGACCGACACAGGTCGCACCCTGCATCAGCTAATTAGAAATATTTTTTACAGTCTTAAATTATCACGAAAGGCGGATAAACGCAATGACAAATAAACCAGCATACGAGGAAACAGCTGACATCATCGACAATGCAAAAGGGTTAGTCGATAAGTATTTCGACAAACGTGAAGAAGAGGAATACGCACAGGCTGTTTACGATCAGATCATTGAACCACTTTACGATCTTTATAACCATGAACGAGGGTGGAAACGTGGACAACATTAATTGGGATCAATGGCAAGAAGAGGTTGATGAGCAGAATCCAGATTGTCCATGGGTAGATAGGAGTGACAACGAATGACATTGAAGCCAGTTATATTTGATGGCTACGCAGAAACTAAAGAAAACTTAGGTTATCAGCTCAAGCAATTTGAGGGTTACCAAGTTGAGAATGTTAAGAATGGCAAACATACCGTTGCCAAATTGCGTAAGCTACGCACTGAAGTGAACGAACGCAAGAAGGAATATAAACGGCCATATACGGACGCAATCAAGCCAATGGAAGATCAGGCTAAAGAATTAATGGCAATGATTGATGATGCAATCAATCCAATTGCTGAGCAACTTAAGAACATTGAAAACAGTCAGCGTGATGAACGTGAGAAACGAGTTAAATCACTGATCGCAGATATGGCATTCAGCCATCACATTGACCCGCTAGAAGTCGATATCAAACCTAAGTGGCTGACCAAATCAATTGGTGATCTAGAACTAAAACGTGAGATAGCTGACGAATTGAAGCTGATGGTCAAGTTCAGCAAAGGAACATTGCCTGATGGCATTAATCGTGTTAACGGTGCATTAGTGAGTGACGATGGTGAGATGGTACAGAAACACTTGCTGACTATCTATGTAACAAATGAGCAATTGAAGACGTTACTAAGTGACCTCAATGTTGCAGAAGTGCCATATGAAAAATTGGAGGTGTAATTAGTGGAAATTACAAACGCAAAAAATATCAAACGCAATAAGAGTTGGCGAGTAATCATCTACTCAAAGCCCGGAATTGGTAAGACATCATCGATCAAGTATTTAAAGGGTAAAACGTTAGTGCTGGATTTGGATAATTCAGCTAAAGTGCTTGAAGGTTTAGATATTGATGTGATCGAGTTTGATCGATCGAAGCCAGAAGAAGAACTAGTTGAGTTTTTGAAACAGGCACCGGAGTTAGCTAGGCAATATGACAATCTAGTGATCGACAATATCTCATCGCTTGAAAAGGATTGGTTTGTTGAAAAGGGTCGCAAGTCGCACAACGGTATCAGTAATGAATTGCAAGACTACAGTCAATGGACAAACTACTTTGCACGAATCATGATCACAGCTTATTCATTGAAAGACATCAACATTCTAACGACCGCTTGGGAGACACAGAACGATGTGACCACTGAAACGGGTCAAACATTTAGCCAGTACGCACCACAGATTCGCAAGAGCGTACGTGACGGACTGCTAGGCATGGCTGACGTTGTTGGACGTGTAGTTGTTAATCCCAAAACAGGTGGCCGTGGCGTGATTTTACAAGGCAATGATGGCATCTTTGCTAAAAATCGATTGGACGATCGCAAACTAGCACCGATTGAAGAGTTATATAACTTTGGATCCAAACAAAAAGAACCAACTAAAAAAGAAGAAAAGGCAGGTAAATAATAATGGCAGGATTTGATATGGATTACAGCAAGGCAAATGATTTTAACGTGGCAGATGGAGTATACGAAGTAGTAATTAACAGTGCCAAACAAGACGTTTTCCAGCAGAGTGGTAATGATTATATTCAATTTGATTTAATAATTAGAAATGACATTGCTGACCAAAAGAGTAAAGGATCACACATCTTCTATCGTATTTTTCCAAACAAAGAAACAAAAAAATATTCAATTGGAATGTTACTAGCAGTTGGTAAAGCAGCTGGTATCCCAGATAAGACCCATTTTGATAATTTAGATGACTACTTTAATAAGCTTTACCATTTACCATTGTTGGTCACGGTTAAAAATGAGAAGTGGGAAAGCAAAGGAAAAAGCGGTGAAAATTTAAACGTTAAAAAATTAGAAGCCACTAAGTTTCCTAAAGTCGCTCATAAATTTAAAACAGACGAAATCGATAAAGCTGAAAGCAATGCACAAGCTGGAATGAATGGCGATTCAATTGACATCAGCGATGCTTCACTTCCTTTCTAGGTGATCACATGAAACTAACTTACAGACAAGTCAAGAAACGATTGGAGCATGAACTAAATATGCCAATTGATCTATTGAATAAAGGCTATCCGATTACGGAAGCCGAGTACCAAGAAATTAAAGAAGAATTTAAGCGCAAGATCAAGTTGTAGAAATCCAACATGGCACTTGATCAGTTGCCGTTCTGAAAGCGAGGTGATTTAGATGAAAGGCGGGTGGGTTAAGTTATATCGAGAATTGCTGGAT
Source organism: Paucilactobacillus suebicus DSM 5007 = KCTC 3549 (assembly GCF_001434475.1). Lineage (GTDB taxonomy): Bacteria > Bacillota > Bacilli > Lactobacillales > Lactobacillaceae > Paucilactobacillus > Paucilactobacillus suebicus. The sequence goes on from NZ_AZGF01000031.1 coordinate 22,778, forward strand.
AAACCCATCTGGCAATTATCAACGTCCAATCAAAGATCGGTGTTAATTGCGATTTTGCTATTGGCAAATCATAGCGAGAACAAGTGGGAATGGAATGGAAAACCGTTCATTGTTAAGCCGGGTCAATTTGTCACTTCGATGGATAATTTAGCGAAAAAAAGTGGAAAAGGTATCACAAGGCAGGTTGTACGGGGTGCAATGCAAAGGTTCATCAAATACGATTTTATAACCATCGAAACAACCAAGGTCAATACCCTTATAAACGTTGTTAATTGGGAATCTTATCAATCTGAAAAATTGGAGACAACCAACGACTCAACCATTGGACAACCAAGCGACAACCAACGAACAACCACTAACAAGAATGTAAAGAATGATAAGAATGAAAAGAATAAAGATATATTGTCGGGCAAGCCCGACTCCACAAAATCTTTTCAGATTGACTATGCTAGTTTTTTTAAATGGTTCAACGAACAAACTGGAAGAAACTTCAAGAACGTAGACAGTAATCGAAGAATAATCAATGGACGGTTGAAAGATGGTTATACAAAAGATGATTTAGCAACGGTCGTTAAGTTTATGTCGAAGAAATGGCAAGGAACAGAGCAAGAACAATACTTGAGACCAAGCACACTTTTTAGGCCAAGTAAGTTTGAAGGCTATCTGAATGATGCCAAAAAGCAACATAAGTCACAAATCATCACAAAGGAGGACTTGTTTAGGTAATGAAAACGACGCAAGGAATGTTCAGTGAAGCCTTTATTGATCGTGTTGCTAAAGAGCATGGTGTTGACCAACAGCACTTACTTTCAAAAGACGAAATTGAACGACAAACAGTCAAGATGGCACAACAAGCGATTGCCCGTAAGCGTATTAAGGTTTTTGCGGCAATGTCAGTTTGGCCAGGTGGCAATATTCCACTGCATTTCCAGTTTTCTAGTTGGCAAGTCGATAAACAAGATAATCATGAGCTAGCTAAGTCGCTCGGTAAGCAAGCATATCAGCTGGCAATTAGAATGGAGAAAACGTCGCTCAACGTCATTATGTCGGGCGATAAAGGAACTGGTAAAACTTCATTGGCATTGGCTATCATGGATTATTTATCTGATAAAGGTCAAAGTGGCATGTTTGTATCAACTGCTGAACTGGCTAGTTTGATCGGTCAGCAATACGAATTAAGCGATGTGAAGGCACGATTGACAGATATTGAGCGAGCCATGACGGAAGTTGATGTGCTAATCTTAGATGATTTCGGCACGGAGGGCGGTATGAAGCAAGACATCAAACCAGTTCGCAGAGATATGCAGACACTGATGTATCGAGTAGCTAACGCCCGTGTTGATTTCGAGATGAACACACCTAGAAGATCAACAATTATCACAACAAATAATTCTGTCAGTGAGCTAAAGACTATGTACAACGACAAGCTGATCAGTCGACTGGTGCCCAAACCAACAAGTCAACAATTAGCGTTTTTAAACATGAAAGATGTACGAGGCATATAAAATGCAAAAGATTAAATGTCCAGCATGTTTGGGGACTAAGGAATACCCATGTACAGGTCACACATGTATCAGATGTGACGGAAAAGGATATGTAGAGTTTGGAAAGCAACAAATAGAAATGATGGGGTTATTACTAAATGTCAACAGGAAGGTGTGTGGAGAAACTGAAAGAAATTGATTTGACGTTGCCGATTGAACCAATTCAACAAATTCGGCCACGTGCAAGACGAATGGGCAAAAGCATTAGTATGTATGACCCGAAAAAAGTTAAAGATTATAAAAAAATGTTAGCAAAAATAGCTAGCGACAAGTATCTTCATGAGCCACTCAAAGGTGAATTGATTGTTGATTTAACATTTGCACGAGCAGTGCAGAAATCAGTTACTAAATCAGAACGTCTTAAACGCCTCTCAAACGCTCATAGGCCACGTATGAAGCCTGATGTGGATAATTACATCAAATCTACTTTAGACGGCTTAAATGGCGTGTTATGGAACGATGACGCACAGATTGTAGACTTGAATGCACACAAGGTTTATGACGTGATCCCACATGTGGATATTCGTGTTGTTGAAATTGCGGATTATTGATCGCGGTTTAATCAAGAAAAATAAACTAAATTCACACTTTGAATACAGAATCGATTTTAAGGCCAGAATTACACACGTTACAGCACGCTGTGGGAACTTTAATCACGTTCGGGGGTAAATATACTAGAAAACAAAACAAGCTCTTAAAACACCTATTATGGGCTTATAAATCAAACATAAAATTTGGAGGAATTTATCATGGAGGTAGACGATGACGAAAATTAATATGGAGGCTCTACAGGAGTTAGAAAGTGAATATCCTGAATTAAAAGGATTGTCTCAAAACGATCCACGTTTAGTTGCGTTGCGTGAACCCCTTGAACTTGATGAGGCTGTGAGCCGTAGACGGCCGAATACGGTCAGAATTAATAAGGTGATCGATCAATACTTACAGTTAGCAGTTAAGAACGATTGGCCTAAAGCAGAGATGCTCTATTGGCTTAACAATTCAGGACCACTACGAACACATTTGACTAATTCACAAATTGAAATGCGACAGTCATATACTGGTGTGAAATTAAAAACCAACGTAATTAAATTTGATCACAACGATCAAGAACACGTTGACAAAATTATCCTGGATAAAAAAGCACATGGAAAGTCGTTTGATCAAATTGCGATGATAATTAATGATCTAGGTTATGGAACGTTTGTCGATGCACCCTATGTTAATCATCGGTACCGTAAACTGATACCTAAGCATGAAATAAAACCGGAGTTAACTGGTGAAGAAAAGCGAATTGTTGATGTACAGATTGAGGTAGCTATGAACACTGAAATGGGTATTGACGACCTAGTTCATTATTTGAACAGAATGGCTAAGATTAAACATGAAGTAACACGCGATGTAGTAATTAAACGTGCTAAACGGATGCACATTAAACTGGAGGGTATGTAATGGAACTTTTTAACGATAATTTTCAAAATTACAAACGTTATGGCATTCCCAAAGCTCAGCTGGTTATCGCAGATATTCCGTACAACATTGGAAATAATGCTTATGGGTCAAGTCCTGAATGGTACGAGGGCGGCAATAATAAGAATGGTGAGAGTAGTAAAGCTAACTCAACGTTTTTTGATACAGATGTCGATTTCAGAATTGCGGAATTTATGCACTTTTGCTCGCACATGTTAATTAAGGAACCTAAAGAAAGCGGCAAGGCACCGGCCATGATTGTGTTTTGTGCATTTCAACAAATTCAAATGGTGATTGATTACGGTGAACGTTACGGATTCAAACATTTTTATCCGCTAGTATTCGTCAAGAAGTCATCATCACAAGTCTTAAAGGCCAATATGAAGATTGTGGGAGCATGTGAGTATGCGGTGGTCTTGTATCGGGATAAATTGCCTAAATTCAACAATGACGGTCGTATGGTCATGAACTGGTTTCCATGGGATATTGACAACGGATATCCGAAGATTCACCCAACACAAAAGCCTATTCCAGTGTTACAGCGACTGATTCGTATTTTTACAGATAAAGGTGATGTGGTTATTGACCCAGTTGCTGGTAGTGGTTCAACATTACGAGCGGCAGACGAGCTTGGGCGGCCGTCATATGGCTTCGAAGTTAGCAAGAAGATGTATAAGGTTGCGAGTGAGAAAATGCTTAAGAACGCGGAAATATTGCTGTTGTGAAGAGGAATCGTAAATGTTAAAGCCGTGTCGAATTATAGTGATGAAGAAGAAAAACTGAAACAGTTGCATCGTGAGGGAGTGATTTAAATGGAAAAGGAAAAGTTGCAGGAAATCTTAGATAAGCATGTTAAATGGTTGAACAATGAATTAGGAGGTGTAAGGGCTGACTTACGGGACGCTGACTTACGATGTGCTGACTTACGTGGTGCTAGACTTAATTGGGCCAATTGGCATGAAGCTAAAAATATTAGAGTCTACGTAGCTGGTTTACAGTCCAGCCGTGAGAATGCTCAGTTAACTTACATTCCGAGTATTGATGTAGCTACAACTGGCTGCTGGCAAGGAACATGGCAAGGAACAATTGATCGAATTCATAGTGTTTATGCAGATGGCACGCGAAGACGAAAAGCATATGACTTAGCGATTGAATACATTGAAGATCAGATGGCACTGGATAAGGTGGAGGTAGAAGATTAATGGAAAAAGAGTGGATATGCCCGCGTTGCGAAACTTATAACGAATTAGATGACTACTTATTTGACGGAGATATTTCGATTGACAGGTGTAAATCGTGTAGATGCCAAGTTGAAATTACATGCCATAAATATACTGAATATGATGCTGTGGAGGTACAAGATGACTAAATACATGACAAAAGACAAAGTGTTAATTACCGCGGAAATTGAAAGGGTAGACAACAACACGACAGATCATTTACCCTATCTTGTCAAGATGAAAAATGGTTCCAACATCTGGATTTCGGAAAACGAAATTGTAGACAAAACAATCGGGTCCAATGGGGCAGAATCCTTTCAGCACTCGCTTTCTTTGAGTGATGCAACCACTTTAGATAAAGTTAACGCCGAGCTAGATTTTGCGTGGTTTGCAGTAAAAAAGATCCAAGATACTATTTGGGAACATGTACACCCTATTCATGGCGATAGTGATTCTAATACCCCTGAGGATTTTAAGGTATTTCTTAATAAGCTATCTACTGTTCGCTCCGAGTTAGAAGAAATTGGGAGTTTTATTGATTGCGCCCATATAGAGCGGGACTTCAAAATTGTGGAGAAGCAAGCGGGGGGATCAGATGACTAAATACATCAAAACGGGAACAACTGAGTTTGAGCAATTCGATGGTTCAGATGAAATGATTGGTAAATATGATATTGATCCCGAACAAATCGGTGAAGGAATGCCGATGTATCAGTTAGAAACACTAAAGGGAACGATACAAATCTTCATTGGCGATTGGATTGCAACAGGAGCCGAAGGTGAACACTGGCCCATTAAGGATGAGATTTTTAGGAAGTCCTATAAGAGACTGCCAGTGATTCCAAAAGCGTGGGGGGATACGATTGAAGAGTTTAAAGCTAACCACTACCGATTAGGAGAAATGTTCACTGAATGGGATTGGAACTATGATGAACAAGAACTGATTGCCCGCGCATGGCTAGACGGTTACGAGGTATCGGAGGTAGAGAAATGAAACGAACAGTATATGGACCAGAAAAATGTGATGCTTGGATTCAAACAATTTTCTTTCATCTTCCTTTAATGGATTCGCCTAAAGGACGCAAATATAATTATGTCAGAGCTAGGATGCGCGAATCAAGACCATCAGGTGGATATCCTCGATATTGGGATCAAAGAAATCGGCCTTATCAAATGTATAATAACGAACCACTTTATGGATATGGAAATGTTCCTTACTATTGGAAAGAAAGATATGGTGAATAGAAATGAAGCACGGACACAAACGTTCAGCAATCAAGAAAAAGAAGCGGCGCACAGAAGATGTGATTTGTTTGACCAGAGAAGTTGAAGAGCAATATGGCAGTGTTGCCAATGCACCAGATGATGATCCACGATTTGTGGAAATTCGCAGAGAATTGGCCGAAAACTCTTCGCTTGAAGTTGATGGAGAATTGCGTCACAAAGCGTTAACACCACGTCAAAAGGATTTGATAGTAGGGTATTGCCGTAAAGCTAATGAAAAATGGACAATGGCACAGACACTAGAGCACATCAAAGCTGATAATAAAGTTGGCCGTCTTGTGTCAGATGGGACATTGAGACATTATATGCATGATTTAGACGGGCACTTTTTAAAGAAGCATAAAGGAGCGATTAAAGATGCCAGATGAGAAACGACGTATTGAGAGTTGTATGCAAGTAAACGGTTATCAAGGCTATTCGGTCCGCTTTGATAAGTCATCTGTGGATGAATATGTTTATCATGTTTGTTGGAGCGATGGTAAAAAATATCTAATTAACGTAGATC
>NZ_AZGF01000032.1 GCF_001434475.1 Paucilactobacillus suebicus DSM 5007 = KCTC 3549
TCAACATCGTTGAGTAAATCAGTATCTGGTTCGAAGTCGACATCGTTGAGCAAATCAATATCAGGTTCAAAATCAACATCGTTGAGTAAATCAGTCTCTGGCTCAAAGTCAACCTCGTTGAGCAAGTCAGTCTCCGGTTCGAAGTCAACGTCATTGAGTAAGTCGATCTCAGGCTCGAAGTCAACGTCATTGAGCAAATCAGTATCTGGTTCGAAGTCGACATCATTGAGCAAGTCTATTTCAGGTTCGAAATCAACCTCATTGAGTAAGTCAATTTCTGGTTCAAAATCAACTTCGTTGAGTAAATCAGTCTCTGGCTCAAAGTCAACCTCATTGAGCAAATCAATCTCAGGTTAAAAATCAACATCGTTGAGTAAATCAGTATCTGGTTCGAAGTCGACATCGTTGAGCAAATCAATATCAGGTTCAAAATCAACATCGTTGAGTAAATCAGTCTCTGGCTCAAAGTCAACCTCGTTGAGCAAGTCAGTCTCCGGTTCGAAGTCAACGTCATTGAGTAAGTCGATCTCAGGCTCGAAGTCAACGTCATTGAGCAAATCAGTATCTGGTTCGAAGTCGACATCATTGAGCAAGTCTATTTCAGGTTCGAAATCAACCTCATTGAGTAAGTCAATTTCTGGTTCAAAATCAACTTCGTTGAGTAAATCAGTCTCTGGCTCAAAGTCAACCTCATTGAGTAAATCAATCAGTGGTTCAAAATCAACTTCGTTGAGTAAGTCGATCTCTGGCTCGAAATCAACTTCGTTGAGTAAGTCAGTCTCAGGTTCGAAATCGACCTCGTTGAGTAAATCAGTATCTGGTTCAAAGTTAACTTCGTTGAGTAAATCAATTTCTGGTTCGAAATCAACATCATTGAGCAAGTCAGTATCCGGCTCGAAATCAACGTCGTTGAGTAAGTCAATCAGTGGTTCGAAATCAACGTCATTTAGTAAGTCGGTTTCAGGTTCAAAGTCGACTTTAGTAAGCAAGTCAATCAGTGGTTCGAAATCAACGTCATTTAGCACTAGCTATTCAACCTCAACGTCATTGAGTCGGAGCCTCATTGGTGATACAACAACGACGTCTTCTCAGACAGCATCGTTGAGCAACAGTACGAGTGAATCACTCAGCCTTAGCCAATCAACATCTGAGTCATTAAGTGACAGTACTAGTCAGTCGCTAAGTTTGAGCCATTCAACTTCAGATTCCATCAGCAGAAGTGAGAGTACGTCGTTAAGTCTCAGTCAATCAACATCTGAATCTTTGAGTAGAAGTACTAGCGAGGCGATCAGCCGCAGTATGAATAGCGATCCAACAAACTTTAGCGAATCCACTTCGGTTAGTGAATCACTTAGTGAAAGTTTTTCAAATTCCGCTTCTGTTAGCGCTAGTGTCAGTGCTTCACTAAGTAGAAGTTACTCAACCTCAACTTCGATCAGTGCTAGTTTGAGTAAATCACTTAGTCAAAGTGAGTCTGTCTCGCAGTCTGATAGCTATTCCGATTCAGCCTCGTTAAGTCAAAGCCTAAGTTCATCTATATCAACAAGTTATTCTGTATCGACTTCATTGAGCACCAGTTTAAGTGAGTCATTTAGTACCAGTTATTCAACATCTGGATCTCTAAGTCGGGCAGCTAATGATGCCACTGCTTCTTCATCACAATCGACATCGGATAGTGAAAGTACAAGTAGATCACTAAGCTTGAGTCAATCTGAATCATTAAGCCGCAGTCTCAGTGCAGCATTGAGTCGGAGTGTAGCTAGTCAAAATTCAGCCGGTAATAGTACATCCACCAACGTTGCCACTGACGCATTATCAACTGGTACAACCGGCCATGAAACTACTGGAACAGAATTATCTGGACAAGCAAATCCGGTTGACGATCCTACCACCGCATCAGGAAATGCTGTCAATTCTCAGTCTTCAAAGAACGATAGTACTCATTCAACTGAGAATCCTAAGGGTAAATTGCCTCAAACATCTGATGATCAAATGGGCGTTGAAGCAACAGGACTTGGTATTTTAGGTGTAATAATTGGCGTGCTAGGTTTGAAACGTCGTAAAAAAGATTAATAAGCAAAAAAAATATGGTATTCCCAGATTTTAAGGGAGTACCATATTTGTGTTTTGATAAAAAAAGAGCCTGAGAATAATCTCAGACCCAACAAATTTAGATTTTTAATTAGTAAGTAATATCACCAAACTCGGCAAGCTCTTCCATTTTCAAAATCGCACGTTTGGTAAAGTAACCTTGCCGTAGCAGTTTGCTCATGTTGGCCGCATTACGACGTAATTGAGCGACACGTTCTTCGGATAGTTTGGCCAGTTCCTCATCAATATTATCCAATGAAGAAATTGCAATGCCTAAGTCGTTATTGACGATAAATGGAGCAATTCCGGCCTCGTCCCAAACAACGACAGGCAATGCCTGAGAAAGATACATTGAGACTTTATGTGGGTTATTGAAGCGGGTGTACTCACCATAAGTGCCACCGTCTTTGAGGTTAGTATCCCACGCAAGACCAAATCGGTAAGGTAAGTGTTTAATGAGCTCTTCTTGTTGAAATTCACCACGGTAGTCCACATTGGGACTAAGATTTTTCTGTTCATCTCGCCCAAAAGCCGCTAATTTGGTTTGATGATCCCAGTTGGTCAGAAAGTCTGACTTACCAAGTGAACCTGCGAAAACAAGTTCCTTTTCAAATTCAGCCTTGGGATCTTCCCAACGGTTTTTACCGTAGTACAAATAATCGAACATGTAATTGTTAATAATTGGCACCGCCACACCTGATTCGATTAACTTATCACGCATAGCTTTATTATGGGCAATGATGCCGTCAGTGTTATTGAAAAATTCTACCTCGTCGTAGCCGTCCCATTCAGCACCACGAATGTGTTCTGAATCGTGTGCAAAAATGAACACTTTGGCTCCCATTAAGTGGGCGTGGTCAACAAAGTCCGTATCAAACCTTTCACCCAAGTAGTTAGGGTACTGGTATAAAATAATGTCCCCATCATCTACACCAGCGACAATGCCGTCAAGTCGTGCATTCAACATTTTATCGGTATCAGAATCAACCGCATAGCGGAAAATACTCATGTTATCGTATCCCACGCTTTGTGCGATGGTCGTAATATCATCTTTTGCCTTAAAAACGGCATCGACGGTGTGCGGCTGTATAATTTTTGTTACCCATTTGGTCATGTGTGATCCTCTATTCGTATTATTTTTATACCACTGTTAATTATATGCCAACGTTAGCTAAGAATCTTTACCAACGTATAAATCAGAGAACCCATGACAATTAACACCAGCATGATTGAGATGCCAATCTGAATGATGGTGGACTTGGAGAATTCATGATCAGGATCAATCACGAATCTTTTTTCGTATTCAAATCGTTCCTCGATATCTTTATCGAGTAATTTCTTTTCTGGTTTACTCATAATACTTATAGTATAGTCTGTGTTATAATGTTGTCAACGCGAATGCCGTTATCATAGGCGTAAATGAGTATTTATTGCAATTATCGTTTGATTAATAAGCGATTTCTAAATGATTTTTAATTAAAGTATAAGCTAGGTAATATATTGGTAACATTAATGAACAATTTCAGAGAAAATTTTAGACTTAGAAAATATAATAAAATTGCCCAGCAAATTATTGATTTAGCACCTAAATACCAACAAATGTCCGATCATGAACTGCAGGGACAGACTGTTATTTTTAAACAACGATTACAAGATGGCGAGACTCTTGATGATCTGATGGTAGAAGCCTATGCTGTTGCTCGTGAGGCCGATAATCGAGTTCTTGGGTTAGAGCCGTACTTTGTTCAGGTAGTTGGTGCAATTATTTTACATGACGGCAACATTGCGGAAATGAAGACTGGTGAAGGTAAAACGTTAACCGCCACCATGCCGATGTATTTAAATGGCCTGTTGGGGGTTGGTAATTTTTTGATTACTGCTAACCCTTATTTGGCTGTGCGTGATGCCACCGAAATGGGTGTCGTGTACCGTTGGCTTGGTTTAACAATTGAGGCTGGCGTGTTACCTGAGGGTTCGGACGATGAAATCAATAAGGATCAGGTTTACGCGGCTGATATTGTCTATACAACCAACAGTTCTCTGGGATTTGATTATCTGATTGATAACTTGGCCTCAACTAAAAGTAGCCAACATATGCAGGGCTTTCGCTATGCCTTAATTGACGAAGTAGACTCGATTTTGCTCGATATGGCACAGACACCGCTGATCATTTCTGGCGCACCAAAAGTACAATCAAACTTGTTTGAATCAACTGATCGGATTGTTAAAATGTTGGATCGGGATGTGGATGTTAAGCTTAGTGATGATACGAAGAAAGCCTGGTTTACGGAAACCGGGATTCAGACGATGGAAAGTTACTTTGGAATTACGGGGTTACTGTCACCAAAGTGGAAAGAACTGTACCGACATTTGGTTCTAGCTCTAAAAGCTAATTACCTATATATCCGCAACAAGGCATATGTTGTTGCGGACGGTGAAGTTTTGCTGCTTGATGAGGCTAACGGCCGTGCACTTGAAGGAACCCAACTGGAATCTGGCCTTCACCAAGCAATTGAGGCTAAAGAGGGCGTCAAAGTTTCAACTCAAAGTCGCGCCATGGCTTCTGTAACTTACCAAAACTTATTCAGAATGTTCAAAAAACTGTCGGGGATGTCGGGAACTGCCAAAACTGACGTCAAAGAATTTCGCCAAATTTATAATTTAAATGTCTACACAGTGCCAACCCACAAACCAACGATTCGTCAGGATCACCCGGATAAAATGTTTGTTACCAACAAGGAGAAGATTTATGCTTCGGTAGATCAAATCAAGCAGGCATACGATCAAAAACGACCGGTACTAATCGAAACCGGTTCGGTTTCAATGTCGAATTTATACTCACGGTTAATGTTACGAGAAGGTATCGTGCATAATCTGCTAAATGCGCGTAGTGAGGCCAAAGAGGCACGAATTGTTGAGGAAGCAGGTCAGCCGGGTGCAATTACCGTTGCGACTTCAATGGCCGGCCGCGGTACCGATATTAAGCTAGGTCCTGGTGTGAAAGAAAAGGGCGGATTGCTGGTGGTTGGTACCGAACGCATGGAAAGTGAACGTATCGATAATCAACTCCGTGGCCGTGCCGGGCGTCAGGGTGATCCAGGAGACAGTATTTTTTATGTTTCACTAGAAGACAAAATTGTTGTGCAACACGGACCTAAATGGGTCAAACGATTCAGAAAAACGATGGATGCAGAAATTCAGTCCGGTAAACGAACGTTTGGTAAACGGCTGGTTAAGCACCGATTCAAGCGTATTATTCACCATGTGCAGGTTAGTGCCGAGGCAGCTTCCCGTAGTGAACGATTCCAGACGCTAGAGTATGATGAAATTTTTCGGGTGCAGCGAGACACAATTTATCAATTCCGTGACCAAATGATGCAAAATGATGATTTGCAACCATTTATTGATAAAATTTTTACTGACCTAGTGGAAGATTTTGCGGCAACTCACCATGATTTAACCACTGAAGATATTACTGATTTTATCTACAACACGATGAACTACAATTACGTGCCGAACCGTTACCGGTTAGCTAACTTAGATCGTGATGATCCGAGCGCTGTCAGCAACTTTTTAATGCAAGAATTGCAACACTGTTTCAAACAGCAACGTGCTAAGTTTACTGATGATGCACAATTTCTGTATTATGAGCGGTTGACGATTCTGAAGGCAATTGATAATGCGTGGATTGAACATGTTGATAATTTGCAGCAACTTAAGGCCGTCGTGACGAACCGAAGCACCGCACAACGCAATCCGGTTTACGAGTATCAAAAAGAATCAAAGATGTCATTTGAGAAAATGAAGCAAACCTTCTGGCAAAACGCTACGAAGTACTTGCTACTATCGACGCTTAAATATCAGCCCAACGGCAAGATTGACGTTGAGTTTCCATAATTTCTATTAATCACGAGGAAGTACCTGCATGAGAATCAGATGGAACAAGGATTTAACTAAAAGAATAGCCTGGACGGCACTTCTCCTGATGGTTTTGGAGCTGGGCCGCCAAATTGTCTTACCAGGTATGGATGCCTCTCAGGCCGAACAGGCATTAAGAAACAATACACTGATGAAGCTTTTCGGTAATGTTACTGGAGGCCAAATGAGTTCACCAACACTGTTTTCATTAGGGGTTGGCCCCTATATGACCAGCATGATTTTATGGCAAGCGGTGACGCTGTTTAATTCCGAAGGCATTCAAAATTTGCCGGAAGAAGTCAGTGGCTTCTTTCAACGATTGATCACGCTGATTATTGCAATTCTGCAAGGATTTCAAATGGTGTATACATTGCGTAAAATCTTGGCAGCAACACCCATTGCCAAAATTTTTGGAACCCAGGCAGCGTTTGTTTTGATTATCCTGATGTTGGTCGGCGGCGCAATGCTGGTAGCTTGGATGGCGGACGTGAATGCTAATCTAGGGATTGGCGGGCTGGGGATGATGATTGTTCCAAGCCTGGCCACTAGTTTACCTAGCATGCTGACCACCGGGTTGGGCATTGGTGACCGATTTGAGTACACTACCGTTAACGTTGTGATTTTGGTAATTGTGACGCTGATATTTGTCAGCTTCACAGTGTACTTGAACCGTGCGGAAATGCGATTACCGTTGCAACGCCCACTAGTTGAAAACGATTATGCAGGCTCATACCTGCCAATTCGCTTTCTGACTGCTGGTGCGATGCCGTTCATGTTTTCAACGTCGATATTCATGATTCCCACGTACTTGATTACTGCCAACAATCAAAATCAACCGTGGGCGCGATTTATTAACGACTATTTGACGTATGACAACTTAACTGGAATTATCATCTACGGTGCAGTGATTGTCTTTCTGGGCTATGCGTTCGCATTTGTTAATTTTTTGCCAACTGATGTAGCTAAAAACTTGCGTAACTCTGGCGATTATTTCTATAACGTGGCTCCGGGCGATGCAACCGAACAATTACTGATTCGACGACTGATGTTTATGACCTTTTTTGGTAATTGCTACCTCGTCTTCGTAGCGATTACGCCGTTGTTAGTCGGTCTAAATGTCTCCGGCTATGCCAATATGTCGTTTTACTTTGGGAACTTGATGATCCTGATAACGATGATTGATAACGTGATTGAACAAGTTCGAGCCTTAGCCAATAAAAATAATTACAGTTTGCTTTAGAACCTTGAGGAGATTGACGAAATGGTAACTTTACTGCCAGCATGGCAAGATGACAAATTAAGTCTTGTGTACGATGACATGATTAGTTTGGCAAATAATTTTAAACAAAATAAAATTGATGTACATCTGATGCTTGTCCAGTACTTACCTAGCTTGCGTTACTTACTGCATCGCTACAATCTGCTTGAAACTGATTGGTGGAACGTGTTTGATGAGATTCAAAATATCGGTGTTCGAGAAGGACAACCGGCAGATGTGACGGATCTGACTTGGCCGATTAGTGCTAACCGCGTCTATTCGAGAAGTGGCATGTTTATCTATGAAGGACGCACTAAAATTGCGAGTGCTGAAGTCAGTTCAGACAGCTATTTATCAGCGGTTCATTACTACGATGAAGGTACCGAAAATATTGATGTGTACGACGATCGTGGTTTTATTACTAGTCATCGAACGCTGGCTAATGGACAACTACAGGAAATTCAGTGGTTCAACGAACATCATCAATTAATTATGACGGCGAATGCTGATGGTGAGATCCAGATAGATTCTGACCAACAGCAAAGATTTGATCAACAGTCATACGGTTCATTGCAAGATATTGTGGTTGAGTTTGTTAACCGTCACTTACAAGAACATCAAATTGATCAAATTGTGGCAGCTGCTGATGAAACAATTATTGAAGTGGCCGATCAAATTGACGATGATGTGCAATGTCATTTCGTCGTTCAGTACGACAGTAGTCACGCTAGAATTCAGCCTGAAGCTGTCGAAGTACTGAATCGGCGAGCACAAACGGTGGTCGTACCATTACAATCGCTGGTTGAACCACTCAAGCAACAACTGACGGCACCACAGATTCTCAGTCACGCACCGTATAGTACGGACCTTGATTTGGGTGTCAGCAATGAACAAGATAATATGAAAATCTTTTGGAACGTGGATCATGCGAATAATGCACTTGCCGATCAAGTTGTGTACCGTCTGATTCAGGGAACCATTGCACATGACGATTGGGAACTTAGCATTAACACGGATTCAAAGGAACAATCGGCGCGCTTTTTAGCTCAGATTCAGCAGTTAGTCCAAGATCAATACAGTCTGCTTGGCCGCAACGATGAGGTTCAAACCGTTCGCAGTTACCTGCGTAGCATGAAGGAAAAGGCTTTGTTTCAGGATCAACAAGAAGCCATCGACAGATTAAAGAAGATGCCTTTCTGGAGTAACATCAGGGTCGCAGCAGGATTGCTGGAACGAATCGAAGTTAAAGAAAATGAGAATCAAAAAAAGTTGTTAAAAGATCTGGATACTGCTCGAGTCGTCGTTGATTTGGCACCGGTACCGAATTTGTTTGTGCAGATTCAAGCGATCAGTGCCGGAATTCCTCAGATTAATACGAGTAAATCTGAGTATGTGATCCCGTCCGAAAACGGTACGTTAATTAATAAAGCTAGTGAAATTGATGCGGCGTTAGACTACTTTTTGGCGGTGCTACGTAATTGGAATGTGTCTTTGATCAAAAATATTGATCTGATTGAAAAGTATTCATCGGTGCAATTGGTAGAATTTTGGAAGGATATTTTAGCAAATGGCAGAGCATAAAATCATAACTAACGTGATTCAGCTAGGCGGGACCCAACTTGACTTAGCTGATTTATCTGAAGACTTTGAGGCAATTTACGTGCCCGATCAAGATCTGGATAGTTTTCGTCACGGCAAATATAATTTGTTTAATGATGGTCAGCTGGACAGTCATTTTTTGCTTGCAATCTACATTATTGCAGGTGATGCAGCGGTGAAGGATAATGCTGACATCATTGCTCAGTTACCGGCGAATAACATTATCTATGATCGCCAAATTGATACAACTGATGAAATTGCCAAGTTGTTTGCATTACGAAACGCCCATCCGTTTGACTTGAACGATTCAGCGGCTGTTGCTCGGCAAATTAGCTTGTACTTTTTTGCCCGCCAAAATGGCTTAAAACTTGGTAATATCGATTTTAAAATTGACGAAAGTTTTACTGGCGAAGCAACTCAAATCGGCACTACATATACTAGATTTAAAGCATCTTTTGGGGATGATTACCGACCGCTGGCGCAATGGCGCATGGCTTACTGGGATAGTAAAGATATCGAAATGGAGGCTTTACCTGAACAGCGGGTTCTGGAAGGTAACGTCCAGTTGCAGTATCACGTGTGTATCCTTGACGGTTTGACTGAGGTGAAAGCTGAATACGTTTTTGATGGGGATGATGTTTTTCAACCGCAACACTTTGAAACAGGCCCCGATGATATCAACGTTTACGTGAATGTGTGGGCTAAGGGGACGGGAACCGTCAATATCGGTTCCGTGCATATCCGCCAGTCGCGTGGCGGCTTTGGTGATTTAATGGTCGGCGGCAAGCACATCTCCGATCCAGAAAACTTGAATGGCCAAATCCTTTACTTATTCAATGCTGGTGACATGAAACCACCACTGAATGTTTATTTTTCAGGTTATCGTGAAACACAAGGTTACGAAGGTTTCTTCATGATTCAAAAGATGAATTCACCGTTTTTACTGATTGCAGATACGCGCTTTGAGGGTGGAGGCTTTTACATTGGTAGCGAAAAGTTAGAAGATGCGATTGTCCAGGTAATTGAACAATCATTACAGCGGTTAAACTTTAAGCATGATCAATTGATTTTATCCGGGCTTTCCATGGGGACCTTTGGAGCACTTTACTATGCGGCCCGACTGAATCCGTACGCGGTGGTTGCCAGCAAACCACTGATTCACATCGGTACAATTGCCGAAAACTTCCGGATTAATCGGCCAGATGATTTCGGAACAGCACTGGATATTTTACTGGACGCCACTGGTCATAATAATTCCGCGGCTGTCGATGAACTGAATGACGTGTTCTGGCAAACCTTCAAGAAGGGCAATTTTAAGCAAACCACCTTTGTGTTTGGCTACATGCTCAATGATGACTACGATGTCGATGCCTTTCCAGAGATGTTTGATTATCTGAAGGAGCGATATCCAGAGGGTAAAATTCTGCATAAAGGGTTAATTGGCCGCCATAATGACAATACGGGCGGAATCGTTAGTTATTTCTCCAGCCAGTACTACAATCTGTTAACAACGGGCTTTGATCGGCATTATGAATAATGAATGGGCGTGAGCAAATGAACAATTTAATTTACATTATCAGATGGCCGCGTGAGCAGCATGATACCTACAATTACGGTGCCACAATTAGCTTTGATGATAGTGATCGGGTTAGTTATGCCAGTCCCATGATGCCTCCAGGGCAAGCGCTGCATACGTGGCACTCGGCTACTAATTACATTACCCAAAAGACGGGACCGGCTCTGCCGTTATTAAAGCAGGGGGTCCGCTATCATATTGCGGCTCAATTTAATGAGTCACCAGCAGAATCAGTTTACGTGGCAATTCGTTTTTTTGACGAAGACAAGCTGGTAGTTGATGAACAATTTTTTAATGCCGAAGGCGGTCGATTTACATACCCATTTGGCGCAGTTAGGTACGACATTGCGCTGGTGAATGCCAGTCACCAGTCACTGACTTTCGATTTTCTAGAGCTGGCTGAACAGCGAGTTTGGGGTAATTTTGAATTCGACTATGACAGTAACGGAGGCTTACTGAGCGCAACACCTAAACAGTTCGATGATGTTGCTGATAGTGAACTAGTGTTAACACAGAAAAATTTCACCACGGTGAGTTGCAACCTTAACACACAGCGACCGATTTTTTATCTATTGTTAAATCAGCGAACTACTAATAATCGAGACAAAACTGATTTAAAATTAAAGCATGCATACCAAATGGTAATGGAGAAAATAGCACATTTGACGGATGGTACGCCACAACCGGGAAAGATTCATCTCAGCCGGCAGGGTACTCAGCCAGATTATGTAATGCAGGAAATGCAAGGATTATTAAATGACAGCGAATGATCACACAGGAGGTCGCAGAATGAATTTTTTTGTTAATCGAGCAATGGGACTCGGTAATTCGGGGGTCGAACATGCGGAGTTTTATCGTGCTAAGCGGTTCGATCAGGCACAACTGCCCTACCGCTTCGTCTTCACGGAGCTGGTGCGCGAACTGCATGAAGCCATGGATAAATGGAATTTAAAAAATGATCAGGTCATTAACATGTGGGAATATTTCGTTTTTGGCGGAGACTACTTCACTCAGGGAGTACCTAAACGCTACGAGCGAAAGGAAGACACAGTGATTGACAGCACTGATACTCATCGTAAAAAAGAAACGGTGACGACCGGTGGCATGCGTCTGGTTGAACACTTTATCAAGTATCCGGATCCTAAAGATGAGGGAATGTTATTAGTCAGCACCTCACGGATTGAATTGTTCAATGAAAATACTGGCGAACGCCGGGTAATGTATGAAACACTTGAAGATCCACACCGTGGCACCGTTTTAGCTAACATTCATTTGTTTAACGAACAAGGACGCCACATGTTCTTTAGAAACGAGGTTCAGTTACAACGTTACTTCTTCGAGCAACTGGATCAAGCCTACGATCATAATAATAATTACATTGTTGATCGTGGTGAGGCTAGTGAAGCTGCTTTATTTGATCGTGAATTACCTGGTCTGAAGATTATCGAAGTAATGCACGCCGATCACCTTTCTGATCGTGATGATCCGAAGAAACCACTCTGGAACAACTACTACGAGTACGCTTTAACTCACATGGACAGGGTCGATCGGATGATCACTGCCACCAAGCTACAACGTGATGATTTACTGGTTGATTTTCCTAACGGCCAAAATCAAATCGTGGCGATTCCGGTTGGGGGTGTCAGTGACCATGTTGAAGAAATCAATGTTGATCGCGACATGCAATCACCAATCAAATTCATTAGTATTTCACGATTAGCCTCCGAAAAACACATTGATCTGATTGTTCAGGCAGTCGCTAAGGTCCACGATGAAGGTACGCCAGTTGCACTTGATATTTACGGCCTTGGTGAGGAACATAATAAGATTCAAAAAACGATTGAAGAAAGTAACGCTCAGGATTACATCAAATTAATGGGGTTGACGGATCATGCTGATCAAGTCTATCCAAATTACGATGCGTTTATTTCGGCATCATTTTCTGAAGGATTCGGGTTAACTTACATTGAAGCTTTGAATGCGGCATTACCAGTGATCACCTTTAACGCCCGGTTCGGTGCGCTAGAACTGGTTCATGATGGCATTAATGGTTTCCTGGAAACATTTAAACGTGAAGATGACGAATTTAATGTTAATCAATTGGTTGATGGAATTCATAAATTAATTAACTCAGATTATCAAAAATTAAGAGCTAATACGAAAAAATCTGTTGAAGACTATCAAGATCATGTGATCGCTCAGCAGTGGAAGGAGCTTATCAATGCACTATGAAATTGTGAATATGATTGATCCAGGAACTGATAACTGGGCTGATCAAAAAAAACGCGCACAAGAGCCTAATGGCCGTGTGATCACACTGGCACCCAATCCTGGCTTCTTCGGGCTGGTGCAAAGTGAGCACGTCAAGGCAATTAACTTGGTCGATCGTCTCACCAAGCGCACGTATCATAAGGGGTCATACCTATTCTTCAACGAGGTGCCAACGGTGGATGGGGCAGAAGTCTTTATGAACGGCGATGGCAGTATTTCAATCATCAGTGATGGTGATGAAATCGCCCAAATGACGTTGTACGAAGGAACACGACGCTTCGTTAAGGAAATAAATTATACTAATATTCATGGTACCAATGATTATTCGCAAGAGTATACCTATGATGGCCATTTATTTAGCAATATTTATTACAGTCATAACGAAGTTCAGCGAATGGACTTTGTTGATGATGAAGAGCGTCCCGTTGTCAGATTTTATTTGTACCAGGGGATGGTCAACCTAATCACGGTTGAAGATCCTGAGACTCACGAGATCTCGGTCCGATATGATTCAATGAATGATTTTATTGCTGATCAAGTTTCACAGATCGTTAAAACGGCTGATACGACTGGTATTACCTATATGGGTGTCGAAATCGATGCGTTGAGTAAGTTAAGTTCGCGTAACACGCTGTACTTAGATGAACCAGCTTTTGATGATAATGGCGAAGTAAAAGGCAACTTGATGGCGACGTTGGAAGGTAATATTCCAACAATTGAAGAGGTTGTCTTGGACAAGGGCGATTATAACAAGTTGGTAATGGGAAACTTTGATGTTTCGAGAGTAAAAGAGAGAGTGCAGTAAGCACGGTTTGAGACCGGTGTATAAGGCCACTATGGTCATTGATCGTCAGGGGTTCGACGATCAATGACCATAGTGGCCTTATACGTTAGGTCTCAGTGCTTACGGAACTCATTTAGTCAAATAAAGTATTCGTGGTAAATAAAAAAAGTTACCTGTAAGCAATACTAAAAATAGCCAATTTAGTACCGAGTTAAAATATGTAACCAATGCTTGTTCTAGGCCACAAAGACACACCCGACTAAAACCCAGCTCAGGGTTTCAGCCAGGTGTGTTTTATATTACAAACATGTTACAAAACAGCACTTAAGCTTTATACAAAATAGACATTCTATAATGAAGGTAGAACATACAAGTTGGTATAGAAATACTGGATACATCTGATTTAGGACACTATTAGTTTTAATTTATATAATAGCCGTAATTAATTTAACCTGTGCGAACGTCTTTCACGGTTGAACGTTACGCTGTATAATACTGGTAAATAATGTTAAGGGGGTTAACGTTAATTAGATAAGATTAAGCTAAATAACATTTGAGTATACTTTTCTGTGAAACTGATAATTACGAATGTGGGCGTAATTTGGTGATAAGTAGACGATTACATACAGATAGAGATTTTCGGGAGGAATCATCATGGTTGGTAAAAATAATAACCTTAAAGTAGTGCGCAATAATTTAGAGATCCATCATAAAACATATAAAGCCGGTAAAAGGTGGGTATATGCAAGCATTGCTGGATTAGCAATGGGTGCTGGTCTAATTTTTAGTGGTAGTTTGAATGCTCAGGCTGATACAACTACTACTGGTACAACCGCTGAAAATACGGGTTCGAATGCTTCAACTGATCTGCAAAGTGCTTCGAATGTGGCTTTGAGTGTTAAAGCTAGTACTGCTACCAGTGCTAAGACAGCAGCAGTAACATCTGATACAACCGACGGCAGTGGTAGCGATGCTGCATCTACAGCACCAGCTACCAGTGATGAACAAGCTACTGATTCATCTGCAGCCAGCACGATGCAGTCGGCAACGAGTGGGTTAAATAGTTCCGTTAGTGCAGCTAGTGATGCAGGTGCAACGGTTACTAGTTCCAACAATGTTGTCTCAGTAGCACCAGATCAACTAGATTCCGCGGCTGATTCGGTCGCTGCAGATTATCAGTCACAGGCGGCATCAATTGATCAAACAACTGTTGCTCAGCAAAGTGATGATGCGGCATACGCTGTTAGCAAATCAAATTATGATAATGATGTTGTTTCAATTGTTCCTCAAGCAACTGGTGGTAGTTCAACTGCTGAATGGGACGTTGATACAATCAAGTCTTTCTTCGGTGGTGGCACAGATGAACAGGTTTCGGATCAGGCTAAGAAGGTCGCTGATGTTAATTTAACTGATGGATATACGTTTTCATCCGACTATTCAAACAACAGTAAGGTACCATTAGGCACTGGAGAAGATCCTACGTGGGAATATGACAATGCGTTTGTAGACCCACAAACTGGTCGAGAAATTAACGTTGTCGAAACAGTGACTGGTTATACCCCGGCACAAGGAACGTCGGATTCGTATGTGCAAATTTACACTGATCAAATCGGTTTTACACCACATAATGTGCAGGACGTTACCACAACAGTTCAGTATTTTTATGCCGATAACGGTGAGCCTGCTTCGTTAGATGTTATTTTAGGATTCTCCGATATCGATGGTAATCAAGGCATTGGCATTAATAATCCATATGTCAGTGTTATGTATGGTAGCCAAGTGGAAAAACTGGCGGATGGAACATTTAGAAATACCGATAATGCTACTTTGAATTCAGATGACCAATCAGGACAAGTTTGGATTTTGCAACAGGGAGTAACTGAAACTGACTATACATTCTATGTTGGCCTAAACAGTGACGGGTCTGTTAATAACACTCAACCAATTCAGTTTATTGGTAGTGTTTCATTCACATTGGCGGTTCCAACTGCACCAACCAAGACGAGTGAGAAAGTTAGTTACGAAACGACAACTTTACAAACAACTACCAATTACAGTGTTACCTACCAAGGGGCCGGCGATCAGACACCAGCTAATGTGAACGAAAATGTCACATGGACGGGAACTTATGATGCTAGCACTGGAGAATATACCTGGGTTCCAGATCAAACTAATGTGATTCCTGATATTCCTGGGTATACCACAGATGTCTCTTCAGATTTTGTTCTCGGACCAACAACTATAAATCCGTCTGATCAGGCATTGACGGTTACCTACACTCCTGAGGCGTAATCCACAACTGTGACAATCGTCGATGATGATAACAATGGTGCTGTGATTAGTACCATTACTGTTACTGGCGTTACTGATGGAACATCAGCCTATGATGTCACGACTGATATTCCGGAACATGATGTGGTTGCGCTCAATAGTTCAGCTACCGGCACGATTGATTTCACCAGTGCCGGTGCCGAACCAATTGTTGTTCATGTTGAGAAGGAAACCACTACCTACACTATTCAGTGGGTTAACAACGGCACAGTCGTTAGTACTGGTACGATCAGCGGGAAATATGGTACCGCCACTGATGATGGCAACCTTAGTGAGGTATTAACACCAGTCACGGACGCGATTAACATGCTAGCTGGAACCTCTAAGGAAGCATTTATCGATGCATATGGTCAGGCAGCTTACGATGAAATAGCCGCTAATTTGGCTGGCACAACCGTCCCTACTAATTATTATTATCAGTTAGTTACGTCTTATCCATTGGGTGACGAAGAATATGCTTTAGGTATAACGTTGTTGGTCAATGGTGATCAGCTCACTACTGATGCAAACGGTAACTTGGTACCAGTTGACTTACCAGCTACATTTGGTGACAATGATGAAACTATCACGATCAATTACACCGAGCCGATTGTTAATTTGAGTCGTAATGTTAACTTAACTACTTATTATGTTGGCGCAGGCGATCAAACTCCAGCCGATAATACAGTTAATTACACCTCATCTGATTCTGACATGAATTATGCCGAGTTTAAGATTGATTTGGGACAAGATGACAACGCCAATGATATTAATGTTAATCATGTACTCAATGGAACGACCGACACAGCGATTACACCAGTCATCACACCAGTCATCGCCGGTTACACGGCTGATCAAGCTGCTTCATTTACCGGTGTTGCTAATGGTAGCAGCGTTTACCAAAAATTAACTGATTATGCGACGGCCGGCAATACGATTGATTATTACAATATTAGTTCAGATGTTCAGACTGCTTTGGGACTATCGGATCAAGATATTGCTGACTATTACGAGTATATCAAGGACTATTATGGCATTTATACTGACCCGACAACCGGTGACGAATATGAAGATGGTGTTGATATCACCCAGTTAACAAGTCAAGTAACTGAGTTAAATAATGAAAACGAAAATCCGGATCTTACTGACAGCCAAAAACAAGATATTTTAGCTCAGCTAAAGACCTTAATGCAACAAGCTGTTATCGGCATCATTGATTTTCAGCACATGGATATTAACGCCACAGATACCGTTACTTACACAGCTAATCCGCAAACTATCACCGTCACATATGTTGACGACACAACCGGGACAACAATGAGCACAGCTAAACTAACTGGTGTGACTGATGAAACTGGAACTTACACGGCAGTATTTCCAGCAAATTACGCGTTGGCAGCTAAGCAGTCAGGAACTGTTAACTATCAGTTCTCAGCGAATGCTGATGCAAACAACATAACAATTCATTTGGTTCACCAAACTGAAACTGTGACAAGACCATATACCCTGACACTTAACACAACAGGGATCAGCGGTGACGATGCACCAGCCGTTAAGACAATTACCACAAACGTCAATTATACCCATGATTTAGTTAATAACACGTATACTAGTCAGTATGCTGGTGACGAAGATGGTCTGACACTGGTGGACTTTTTAAACTTATTAAACCAGACCGATGCTGGTATTTCACCATACGATCTGTCATTAAACGATCTCTCAATTAGTGCTCCAGCTGTTGATAATTACACAGTCACATCAGTCACGATTGATGGTCAGACGTTTAATACTGATGATGTGATGTTCGCACTTCAAGACAATCATGTGGTGATCACGTCTGGTTCAGGCGATTCAGCAATCGCTCTAGCCAGTTTACTATCTGATTATGGCGATGGCAGTGCCCTGAGTGATACATGGACATTCAATTATACGCATAACGATGTTTCAACTAAGATTAATTATGTCGATGATGACAATAATGAGGCGCTTGTGTCATCAACACCAATTACTGGCGCATATGATAGTACGGTTGAGTGGACCGCTACTGCTCCTAAAGGATATGAGTTAGCAAGTAATCAAGCTAGCTCAGGGACAGTTGACCTGAATTCAGACGACGTTGCCGCCGTGACGGTTCACTTGGTTCACGCAACTAGGACAGACACGATTAATAACACGGGTAGTGTGACGGTCATCGATACTGATAATGGCGCCACCCTTGGCAGTTACGATAATACCTATGATGTCACTGGTACAAGCGATGAAATCAACAATGATGTGACAGAATTTAATATCACTCAGGGTAACAACGACAATGATACTATCAGCTACGCAGGCTACAATCTGGATGATGTTACTTACACTGTGACTAGTGAAGAGGCTTCAGATGGTGCCCAATCCACATTTGTTGCCCAAATAGGTAATGGCTCGGCGACGATCACGGTTGATATTGAACAAGGTGATAATTCAAGTCATACGATCACAAAGATTGATCAGACAACCGGTGTTGATGTCACTAATACAACTAATGGAGTTACCCAAACTAAGCACCTTGATTGGGGTGATCCACAATTAGATGGCTACGATTATCAGGAATTCATGACCGAAGAACTGGGCAAGACCGTTCCGGCAACCGTCGCACAATTTAACGCTGATAATTATCCTCTCGATTTGGATCAGGATAGTGTCAACACCGCCAACTTTAATGACATCATTGACCAAATGTTTACCGATGGGTACAGTCAAGCAACTGGCCAATTAGCAGGTTCTGCTGATGAACAGTTAACTTACAATATTGCCGTAACCCTTGATGTTTCAGCTAAGACACAATCCACCAACATCAGCTTTGTGGATAATGATAATAGTGATGCAACTGTGCCAGATAAAGATGGCGCTAATGAAATTACGGTTAGTGGTGTGACAGATGGCACTACTAATTACGATGTTACCAGTGAAATTCCGGCTGGCTACGCTCTAGCAAATGGGCAATCAGCGACTGGGACGGTTACATTTACCGCCAATGGTGCTGATCCAATCACAATTCAGTTGGTTCACAAACATGAAACTTCGACGGTGCAACAAACTGTTACAACGGCATTTGTACCAGCTAACTCAAATGTTAATGAGGCATTGTTGCCGAGCGATAACACACAAACCATCACCTGGACGATTGATCACGACGAAGCAACTGGTATCTGGACAGCAACGCCTGATGTAACGACGATCAATGCGGTAACCGCACCAATTATTCAGGCCAACGACACGACAACTTATGTGCCAGAAGAGTCAGGCACTGATGCTAAAACACTGACCACAATCACGGGTGATACTGATCCAACCGCTTCTTTAGCCGGACACACCCAAACGATTAAGTATGATGCGATGCAAGTCACCAACACAAACCCACAGGTTAAGAGTGATGTGCCAAGTACATCACCTAGTGCACAACAGTATTCGGTTAAATATGTGGATAGTGTCACCGGTGAAACCGTTGGTACTAGCACGTTCATTGGTAACAGCGGTGATATTGTGACTGCCAACGTACCAGAGGGTTATGTGCTGACTCCAGGTGAGTCAAGTACGCAAACGATTGGTGACGAGACAACATCAATTACGTTTACGGTAACGACACCAAAGGGGCAAGATACAGCTGGTAACCCACAAATTAAAACGGCAGTTCCGTCAACTTCTCCAAGTACGACGGTACAAACTGGAACTACGGCACCATCAAATGGTCAACAGGAAGACAATGTAACGGCTGAAAATCAGTCGAATTCTGATACCATTTCATCAGCTCAACCTCAAGTTGTTTCAAATACAACTGGCCAGAGTGATGAAATTACGACTGCCAAACAGGCTGCTAAGACCAATGATCAAGCTAAATCCGGTAAACTACCACAGACGAGTGACCAAGAAGACAAGGCCGCCACGCTACTGGGATTGACTTCTATGTCAATGTTGCTGACGATGTTAGGACTGAAACGTCGTAAAAGAAACTAGATTGACACTTTAAAAACGGGATCGACTTTATGAAAGTCGGTCCCGTTTTTGTGTGGGTAAATTTTTTGAAAGGTCGGACCCGTGAAGTGTTCATGGTCTCTGTTAATTATGCTAAGATAGTTCTGTATAACAAAACGAACAATTGGAGTGGAATGACATGAGTGAGAAACCAAAATTCGGTGTGGGGGCCGACGCAAGTTCTAACGTTAATAATGTTGCATCTGAAAAAAGTGGTCGTGTAACACAGGAAAGTACCGGCAGTGCCAGTCAAAAGCCAAGCTTTGGTACGGGGACTAGCAGTGTTGATGATACCGACAACACCAACAGATTTGGGACTGGCAATGAAACAGATAGTTCACAGAAAAACAGCAGCTTTTTGGCCGGGGTGCTAAAATTACAAACAAAGCAATTTTGGATCGCACAGTACGTGATTTCTGCAATTATTTTGTTAATTTTTTTATCTCTTGATCACCAAGTTTTATCATCGCTAATCTACGTTTTAAACTTTATTCTGTACCCGGTCACGGTGACTTTATTTACAGAGGGTGCACGCATGCTACACATTGAGAATGGTGTCACGGCACTATTTAGTGGCAGTCAATCTCCAACCCAACGAAGTGGTGCCGGATTAATTATTTACTGGGTTATTCGGGTGATAGTGATCGCCTTTTCATGGGGATTTTCAATTATTTTAGGAATTATTGGGCTGATTTACATGAATCATGAAGCCAAAAAAATGGGCTTTTAGCCGGAGGTAAGCAATGAGACGAGCAATTTCAGTTGGCAAGGGATTTAGAAAACATTCGCTCCAAGAAGCAATTAAGATGGCGGGAGCTGGGGATGCCATTGTGTTTGATGCCGGTGACTATGAATATCCGAATGGAATTAGTATCTCTAAGGGCATCGATATCATCTTTAGAGGCAATGGTGACACAGCCGCGGACGTTAATCTGGCCTCATATATTGTGGCTAAGGAAAATAGTAATGTTCACATTGAAAATATGACGATCACTGCTGGTGATTCTCATAATGCGGTGTATGCGGTCGGTGGCTCATCTGTGACGATGCAAAATGTGGCCGTTAAATCTGAAAGTACCAAATATCCAGCAGTCTACATTGATGGTGCAACTGTGAATGCTAGCGCTTGTGAATTTAGAGATCAGCACCTGGGCGCTGTGAATGTGATGAATCAAGCAGAGTTCAGCTGTGATTCATCGGTTGTCGAGAACCTCTTTATTAGTAAAGCAACTTCTCATGTTAATAATTCGGAACTATCAGGTTATATTGCCATAGTAGGTGAAGATGCTGAACTTCATCTGGACGATGCCTACATTAAAAATGAAAACAGCTATGCTAACCATGATTATCTATTGGCTGCCTATGGTGGTGGCCAAGTCTTCGCAAATAGCCTCCACTTTGAAGATCCATTTAGCCATTTATGGGTCAATCATGGATATATGCAGTTTATTAATCCACAGATTGGCACTAGCCAAACGATTGAAGCAACATCGGATGAGTATTCGACGATTGAGGGGGATGCTGACCGAATTAAGATCACCTACCCACAAGCACAAACTGCCTCGTCAAATAGTGATGAAACTCAAACTAGTGAGGATAGCAACGACGATAATAGCGAGGATACCACTGAAACTGACACGCAAAATGATGAGCAACAAGAAAACCAGACTGAGGAACAGAGTGCGTTAACTGAGCTCCAAAATATGATTGGGCTTGAAAGCGTGAAAGAAACAGCAAAAAAGTTCATTAGTTTGGCCACTTATAATAAACAACGTGAGGCGGATGGATTGCCGCAACTAGATCAGTCACTTCATTCATTATTCTTAGGTAATCCCGGCACAGGGAAAACAACTGTTGCTCGTCTATTAGCGAAGGCACTGTTTGAAGAAGGGGTCATCGCCGAAGATAAGCTGGTCGAAGTTTCTCGCCAAGACCTAGTGTCACAAAATGTTGGTGGCACTGCGATTCAAACCAAACAAAAACTGGAAGAAGCCACGGGTGGCGTGCTGTTTGTCGATGAAGCATACACGTTGTATCAAGATGGCAGTATGAACTGGGGCCAAGAAGCACTCGACACAATCCTGAAGTACATGGAAGATCACCGGGATGATCTGATGATTATCTTTGCTGGTTATACCGATGAAATGAAAAAATTCTTGAGTATGAATGAAGGACTTGCTTCTCGTGTCCCTAATACATTTGATTTTGAGGATTACTCGGACGATGAAATTGCGCAAATTGGGGCACTACAGCTGCACGCTAAGAAGTTTGAATTTAACGAGCAACTGTATCATGATGTTGTCGTGCAGGCTTATAACCTGACCAATGATTCTTCAAATGGACGCTGGGTGCGTAACTTTAACGAAAAATTGATGCGTGATGTGGCACTTTACGTGATTGAAAATCATATCCAAGATACTAATGCAATTCCTGATGAACTATTAACGACGATGATCGGCGGTAGTGCCGAAGAAAAGAGCAATAACGTCGATCAAATCGTGGCGGAATTGGATGCCATGATTGGACTTAAATCAGTGAAAGATTTTGTTCATAACTTGGTCAAACAGGTGCAAGCTGATAAGGCACTTGGTGAATCTAGTTTTGGCGCCGGTAACTACCATATGGTGTTCGAAGGTGAACCCGGCACTGGTAAAACAACGGTTGCCAGAATCATTGCCAAAATCTTCTATAACCTCGGCATTCTAGAAAAAGATACGGTCAAAGAAGTTGATCGCACTGACCTAGTTGGTGCCTACATTGGTCATACCGAAAAGAATACTAAAGAAGTAATTGAGAACTCACTCGGTGGCGTATTGTTTGTGGATGAAGCCTACCAGTTGAGTAGTGGTGGTGAAAATGACTTTGGTAAGCAAGCGATTGAAACCATGATTACGGAACTAGAAAATCATCGTGGCGAATTTGTGGCAATCTTTGCCGGCTATACCGATGATATGGAGAAGTTCTTGCAAGCTAACTCCGGATTGAGATCGCGGGTGCCATTGAAGATTGAATTTGATTCTTACACGCCTGAAGAAATTGCCCAGATTGTTTCCTTGCAGTTAACCCATGCCAAGTGGACGTTCAATGAAGGCCTGCTGACGGGCACCGTTAAGAGTATCTATGGACGCCTGCCTCAAGAAGAACAAAGTAATGGTCGTTGGGCTCGTAACTACGTTGAAAAGTTGGTTAGAGCGCAGAAGGTTTGGATTGTGGAAAAGCAGCCTGAAGATATGCGAGATATTCCTGATGATGTCGTGTTGGATAATGCGTTGGAATATCGACAGTAGGGATTTAATATGCTGGTGGTGATCCTTAGAAGGATTGGTACTGGCATTTTTTTGCTCTTTTTTTTATAAATTTCAAGTTCGAGCTCTTTTTTGTTAAATTTGCCGAAACGTGTTAAAAAAATCAGGACCTGCCGTGTAAACAAGGAAAGGCCCATATCCCAAAGTACGGGATACGGGTCTTTCCTTGCTTACACAACTGGTCCTGAACGATTTTTTTAACACTCTGATCTAGAATACAACCACCGGTGTTCCCAGTGCTACCTGAGGATAAAGCTTAGCGATGAATGCTGGTGGGTTGTTTACACATCCGTGACTACCATGACTTAAGTACCATGAGCCACCATATTGTGGTTGCCATGGTGAATCATGTAATCCAACGCCGGTATCATTAATTGGCATCCAGTAACTTACTGGTTGTGAATATCCTTGGCCCTTTAAAATAGCATTGCGTTGCTTGCTCCAAACGTCAAATACACCTGATGGCGTGGCGTGACCCTTGTTCGGGTTACCGGTATCAACGGCGGAGCTCATTACCATCTTGCCATCTTTGTAGTAGTACTCCATCTGATTTTGCTTATCAACTTCGATGTAAGTATTACCAATATCACTACCATCAGCGTGGTAGCCCATTCCTTTATGGATGATATCCTTATGGAATGTTTTACCAGCTTTCACTGCACTCACGAGAACTGGGATTTCCTTAGTATGGTTAACGGTCCAACCATAAATGCCGGCGGGGACATCGACTGTGCCACTCGCTGTCGACTTGAAGTGACGGGTCTTATAATAAGTTCCGTACTTGTGATCAATTGAAGTTAGGTAGTTGTCGATCTTAGACTTTGAAATCGTCATTGTTGTACCTTTAATATCGATCCAACTCTGAACTTCAGCCTTTGATACTTTAACTTCTTTGTTTTCAATCTTGAAGGTACCAGAAACATTCGCAATCTTAGTTAGCTTTGTTTTCAGATTCTTAAAGCTCTTCATGCTGGTTGTAACCTGGGGTGTCACATAGGTTTTCTTCAGGTTAACCGTGTTTTGATCGGCTAAAACGCTCTTTTTGATCGTTGAAGTTAACTTAGTTGCTGAAATTAGATTACCTTTGTGTTCCCTTGTTGTAACCAATTTACCGTTCTTAAATGATAGAGCGGCATCACGCGGGGCAACACGATTTTTATTTAGTTTAGCAGCCGTGGAGGTGCTGAACTGATTTAAAGTATCATCATTAATAATTGCAGTAGCTTTACTCAAACTAGCAGTTGGCTTAGTAAATAGATGAATCGGCCAACTCCAAGCATTTTGACTGTTCTTGACGGTCGTCAGCATGCCACCAAAATCTTTACTCATGCCGATTTCGGCACCGGTCGCAGTAGTGACGGTTTTACTACCATCTTTGAACGTGTACTTAGTGGTCTTAATATTATCCTTTAAAGTACTGTTGGCCTGCGTAGTCGTTTTACCGGCAATCTTGATCCCAAAGATCTCGGTTTTCGGTAAAAATTTATTCTGATAGTGGATCGCACCGCCGATATAGATGACGAGCAGTACCACAATCGGGATCGCCCACCAGAGTATTTTGCGCATCGACTGATTTGTTCCCTGATTCCTCACAGTTATCCTCCTAAGAAACTACATAAAAATGACATAGTTTCGTCATATTGTAACATTCGTAAGTATATCACGTCTGGCGGGCGGGGCAATGCCTTTACAACATTATTTAACGAACAAGTGTTTGTATGATAAATTGGTCTATTCGCCTGGAAAAATAAAATCGATGTGAATGAATACCATGTAATTTTAATAAACTACCAGAAAACACCCGATTTAGATTATCTAAATCGGGCGTTTCTTCATTTAATGTATTATTGATTCTGAGTATGAGGCAAAATAATTCGCACCAATAGTGTTGCTTAACTTACATGAATCAGGTGATTAATGTTTTTGGTCTAGTCATAATCCTTCATTCATAATTTGAACTCTTTGTTGCACATTTTTCTTCCAGTGACTGACTGTTGCTTTGGAGACACCATGGAGTCTAGCAAGCTCTGTCATTGACTGATGATTGATCACACAGCCAAGTAAGTAGCGTTGCTCATTCACAGATGAAGCGGCGTAAACTCGCTTGAAGATATCCATGTAAAGTAGGCTGTTAAAATCATTATTTCTGATGGCAATTTCAAATAGCTGCGCATCCTTGATCTCATCGGTAATACTATCGTTATCCAGTGAAAATTCATGGAAGGTGTTTTGACTATTCTCTCTTCTTAAGATATCGAGTAATCGCCAGCGGATTTTCCAATATACAAAATTCATGAATTTTTGGACATCCAAATCAATTTCTTCTTGATAGTTTAGGTATGTCTCGACAAAGGTCAGCCAACCTTCGTGACTGAAGTCTTCGTACTTTGGGTGACTCTTAGTAATGCCAATTTTCTTCATGGCACCATAGATGACAGCTTCGTGATTGTCAGAATTAATAAATGCGTATGCTGCTTGTTGTTTTTCCATGTTCATTTCTCGATAACCTCTTTGAATTTAGTTATCGGGGCCCCGATGACACATAGAATATCTGAGTGATTATGAGAGAGCAATTACAGAAAAATAGTAAAATACGACAAAAAATGGCCTTTTTGGTACTAAAATTACAATTTGTGTATCTTTTATCAAACTTTTGGTTGATTTATGCAAAATTGGTCTGTATATTGGAATATTGTTTTGAGACCCAAAATGATATATTAAAAAATTTTATTTATATAGGGGGCGCCATATATGCAAAAACCATTTCTAAACAGTCGAATGTTTAACTTTGAAAACTTAGCTGAAGAGCCAATCAAAATTATCGACAGTGCCAAAATTCGTTGGGATGACACACTTATTTTTCGAGAAGCAAAGATCAATAACGAAAAATTGACCGTGATTTTATACGATTACGGAGAAATAATTGGCGTCCATCAACCAATCAGTAAAATGATAACGGAATTTGCCCGTGAGGTTGGATTAAATAACGTGATTACGAGGGCAAATGCAAGAGTGTGCAATGTTGGTAAATGTATGCCAGTCACTAATGGCCGATTTCAGATGATCCCAACTTGCGGTGTGCGTAACGATGATGTGATGTGGTTCATGAAGCACCGCGTGTTGAGTGCCGGTGCCGATCCGAAAGATGGCCTGTTATTAATCGCGTTTGAAGAAAATATTCAGGTTAAAATAAATTTGAGTGAGGCAGTTTATAATAGGCGAACTCGACAAGCCGATGAAATTTCTTCACTGCAATTTGGCTATCTAGAATATATTAAATACAGATATGGTGCTGAAGGTTATCAGCATACCGGTGGACGGATTCCGGTTGAGGACAGACACTTGAATGAAGAGCGGCGATTGCTGAGAACACTGTGTGTTGATGCGGCTATTGATACTTTAGAAAAACTGGCTGAAAAAATTTTTGGTCAAAAACTTTCTGATGACGAAAAAAAGGATTTTATCAGTATGTTAGAGCAACCGTTTCACATTTAGAAACTGTGTTCGGTTACAACCGTATATTGACTTGAAGTTCAAAACATGGGAAACTATGCAGTGAATTGTGAAAAGATTGTGAACATTGTTAAAAAATGATAACAGTGGCACCAGGAGGCCAGTGACAAATGAGTGAAGATCATCAAATTGATGAGCAACGCAAGCAACCGCATCATCACCACCACCATCATCACCGCAAACATATATTTAGAAATGTTGTGTTGACGATTGTTGGAGTGCTAGTTTTAGCGGGCGTTGTCTTTGCAGGAATTTCGTGGAAGAATCTTAGTAATATGACGACGGGGATGTACCAGAGTTCAGGTGCTGATAAGTCTCGTAATGCAAATTCAGTGCTGAAGAACAAGAAGCCGGTTTCGATTTTGCTTCTGGGGACCGATACCGGTGACCTTGGCCGTGATTACAAGGGCCGTACCGATACGATGATTATTATGACGCTGAATCCTAAGACTGGTAAGACAACTATGACGAGTATTCCTCGTGATATGTATGTTAATTTACCGGATTACCCTCAATATTCACCAGCTAAGATCAATGCGGCATACGCATTTGGCGGTGTAAAGGAATCAATCAACGTTGTGCAAAAAGAATTCAAGATTCCGATTGATTATTACGTACTTGTAAATATGGGTGGCATGAAAAAAGCCATCGATCAAGTTGGCGGTGTTGATGTCACTTCACCATTGACATTTAGCTATAACGGTTCCAGCTTTACTGAGGGTAAGAAGCAGCATATGAATGGTGAGACTGCTTTGAACTTCTCACGGATGCGCCATCAGGATCCACAAGGCGACTATGGTCGTCAGGAGCGTCAACGTTTAGTTATTACTGCTTTGTTGCGTAAATCAATTTCATACAAGACTGTCTTGAATAAGGCATTCTTAAATTCAATTTCAAAACAGTCTAAGACGGACTTAACGTTCAGTCAGATGACCAAGTTAGCGCTCAACTATCGTGGAGCATCTAAGACTGTTAAGTCAGACTATGTTAAGGGGACGGGTAAGATGATTAGTGGTCAGTCATTCCAGATGGTATCAACGAATGAAAGGCAAACTACATCTAACAACGTTCGTGATAACTTAGGTTTAAAACGAGTACAAATCGGTGACTAAAAAGGTTCTTCGTCAAGAAGTACTGATATAAAA
>NZ_AZGF01000033.1 GCF_001434475.1 Paucilactobacillus suebicus DSM 5007 = KCTC 3549
TTTTATATCAGTACTTCTTGACGAAGAACCAGATTTAATTTTCGCATTAATTCGTCGCACAATCGAGCGTGCGGCCATTAGCTGACCGAACCAGATGAAAAAATAAACGACAATGTAAATGACGGTGTAAATGGTGAGCCACGCAGCGTTTAGTGGGAACCACTGACAAATGAGTGCCAAAACTGTAAAGCCGATGTAGGTAATAATAAAGTTAACCGTTGTTTGACGAAGAATGCTCCATTTTTCCATTTCAAAAACAATACTGCTGACGCTGAAAACGACTCCCATCAATGCCCAAATAATTGCAGAGATGGTCACAGCGTTTATTGGATTGGCAAATTGATCAACAAACCGTGGTGTGGAAGGGTAAAAGCGAGTATTGCCGAATGCGTACGAAAAGATCAGTGCCATCGTTAGACCAATTGCGATACCAATCGGGGCGCCAATTAAGCTACGCGTAGTTATTTTCTTGATCATAATCCTAACCTCCTCTTTAGACTAGCCACAAAACGTCGTGATGCAAAAGCAGTATGACCATTTTTTAAAATAAGATTGATCATACCATTGTTTGAAACTTCCAAATGGTCGAGTGATTTGTAGTTGATGATTTCGCTCTGTGAAACTTTGATAAAATCACCAGGAAGCAAGTCGTTAAGCATGTATAATTTTTGTTTCAGGATAAACACTTGACGATCCACTGTTTCTGCAATGACCTTATTGTTCTGGGTACGAATGGATGCAACTTTGTCCAATTGCAACGGTGTGATGTCCTTATCCTTGAATCCCCACAGAATTTGATTGTCTGCGTTAATGCTATTAGCAATCTCTTGAAGGCGTTCAGTAAGATTTTTAACGTAAAATTCTGCGTGTTCTTCGTCAATATCCTGATCAATGTGAAAATTGACTTTCACGTTTGTCAGCTCCTTTCGCCAGGATTTATATTCGTCTTAAGTATACAAGACTGGCTAACACAGTATAGTGTTTCGAGGTAAACGGTACGATTATGGTGGTAAACGGTCAAAAGCTAAATTTAAAAGGTCGTGAGTAAAACACGAACACTATCACACCATTTTTTATTAATTATCCGTACTATATTTAACATAAAATTAATATAGTTCGTATTTTAATAATTATATTGACTTAATAAACATAAAATGCTAATTTAGTTCGTGTAAACACGAATAATATGAGGGAGCTGATTGATTTGAATCGTAAATTTAATACTGTGTCTGATGCAATTAGACATTTGCAGAATGGTGGTTTTATAATTTTATCTGACAACGAGTCACGTGAAAATGAAGGTGACCTTGTTGCACTGGCAGATAAAGTTAGTCCACAAACAATTCATGAAATGCTGAAGGAAGCTAACGGATTAATGTGTGTTCCGGTTAACGAAGAAATTGCTCATCGACTTGGATTCAAAGATATGGTGGCACATAGCACGGATCCCAATCAAACTCCGTTTATGATCACGGTTGACGGTAACGAAGAAAAAACAGGTGTTACAACTGGTGTTTCGGCGTTTGATCGTGCTGCGACAATTTACCGCATTGCTAATCCCGATGCTACTGCTGGTGACTTTAACCATCCTGGTCATATTCAGCCGTTGATTGCAAAGACGAAAGGAATTCGTGAACGTACAGGTCATACAGAAGCATCAGTTGATCTGGCATATTTGTCGAATTCAGCTCCTGTAACTGTAATTATCGAAGTACTGAAGGAAGATGGTCACATGGCCAGACGCGATGATTTATTTGAATTGGCTGACAAGCTTCGAGTACCTTATATTACCATTGGTGAAATTGCTGATTTTATGGATGAACATCACGTGGAGTATGCAGCGGAGTTAGAGGCTTCCACTTTGAATTAATTTTCTAAAATAATTAAAAAAGGACTTCGGCATGGCGATTGTCTGCTTGAGGTCCTTAGTGTTTATTATTACTAGCTTACCGTTGGACCAATATGACAAGAAAATCATGGTGCTAATCACAATGAATTAATTTCAAGTATTGGTGAAACAAGATAATAATTGCTGGTCTTGATTGCTTGCTTTTTTCATAAAGTTACGGAAAAATTGTATTTATTCGTTTAACTTTTTAATACGCATTTGGTACTCTCGGATGAATTGTGCAAGTTTATTAATATCATCAACAGGTAAAATACCAATTTGTTTAATATTAAAACTAACTAAATTATCGATATTGTAGATTTTTCCTGTGTCAATATATGATGGTTTAGTGAGCCCAACGGCATTCCAGTCTGTTATTGGAAAATATTGAGCCTTAATAAAAGCTGATTTATTTTCATATTTGGATGTTATTTTAAAAAATTTAATTCCATTTCCGTCTGTTTCTAATATTAGAATTGGTCTTGTCTTACCGTCTTCAGATTCAACCAATGCCATGTTAATACTGACAATGTCATTTTTGCTAATTTTCGTCATCAAATAGAACCTTTTCGGCTTCCTTGTTATTTTTAATATTTTGTTGAGGAACTGCTTTTAAGGCGTCTTCTAGATTAGCATTTGCTTTTTGTTCTTTAGTCAGTTGTAGATCAAAAGGAATTCCATCGGTGGCAACTATCTTTTTATAAAACATAGTAAGGGCTGTTGTAGTATTAAGCCCGAGTTTATCCAGGATTTCTTCCGCATTATCCACAAGATCTTTATCTATGTTAACTTGTATTCTTTTCTTCGAGTTATTCTTTTTAGCTAACATCATTTTTCCTCCTTTTTGCTTTATAATGAGTGTTTTATAAGTATATATTACTATATAATGAGTTGATTTAACTAATAAAACGTTCACTAATTTAAAGATCCTCATTTTAGAAATACGAAAATAGATAAACTAAAACATTTAACTAGCTTTAATCTTGGTGTCCATTAAAAAAGCCTCAAAGCAAGAGAGTGTCTGCTTTGGGGCTCTTTTCTGGTGTTTGTTATTGGGTGTAGTGTCGCATTAGCTTACCGTTGGACTAATACGACAGAAAATTAAGGTGTGAAACGCAACAGGTGATTCTTAGCTTTAAAATGGCCAAAGGTTAATTGCTGGTGTTGGGCGATTAACCCTCAGTCGGATTAATCTTAGGAATCAGTTGCGTACGGACTAGTTAAATCGTTTGGTTTGTTTTTTTTTGTGGCAGTTTAGACTAAACTCGCTCCACAGCACAGAAACAATCCGATAAAAATAATCACGCATCAACCGTCAAATGCGCGGTCAATGCGTGATTATCCATTATCGGATTGTTTCTGACCGTGCTGTTACGCGATCTAATTAGTTAAAACGTGCACCCAATACTGCATAGATATAGTTGTTCAAGGTAGCCTTGATTGCTTCAAGGTGACCTGACTTAGTTGATGCAATTACATCAGCATCTGGAGTGTCGATGATGTATTTTTCAAGGTCAGCAAATGTTACTTTACCAGCTTCGAAGTCTGCACCGATACCTGAATCAAATGATGAGTAACGATCCTTCAAGATGTCTTCGAAGTAGCCATCTTCTAAGATTTTAGCTGCAACACGTAAGCCGGCAGCATAGACGTCCATTCCTGCCATGTGACCGTAGAAGAGGTCTTCTGGCTTGAAGCTTTGACGACGAACCTTGGCATCAAAGTTAAGTCCACCAGTTGGAAGACCGCCGTTCTTCAAGAATTCGTACATAACTAGAGTTGCTTCATAGATGTCGTTAGGGAATTCATCGATATCCCAGCCGATTAACTTGTCACCCATGTTGGCATCAAGTGAACCAAGTAAGCCGGCTTCACGAGTGAAACGAACTTCATGTTCATAAGTGTGACCAGCAAGGAAGGCATGGTTACCTTCAAGGTTCAACTTGAAGTCGTTTTCCAAACCGTATGTCTTCAAGAAGGCAATGGTTGTTTGTGCATCTGTATCATATTGGTGTGAAGTTGGTTCCTTTGGCTTTGGTTCGAGTAAGAACTGGCCAGTGTAACCAATTTCCTTAGCGTAATCAACGGCCAACTTGAAGAATGCAGCAATGTGGTCTAATTCGCGCTTTGTATCAGTGTTTAATAATGACTCGTAACCTTCACGGCCACCCCAGAATACGTATGATTCTGAGCCAAGACGCTTAGCAATTTCAAGTGAGTGCTTGATTTGTGCACCGGCGTAAGCAAATACGTCAGCGAATGGAGTAGTAGCACCACCAGCAACGAAACGCTTGTTAGTGAACAATGATGAAGTGTTCCAAAGCAATTTCTTGCCAGTTTCTTGCATCTTTTGTTCGACCTTGTCGACAACTTTGTCTAAGTTTTCGTTAGTTTCACGGAGAGTGTTGCCTTCAGGAGCCAAATCACGGTCGTGGAATGCAAAGTATTCAACGCCTAATTTGTCCATGAATTCAAACATGTAGTCAACTTTAGCGAGGGCAAGTTCCATTGAACCTTCTTCGCCTTCCTTGTCCCAAGGACGTTGTGCAGTACCTTCACCAAATGGGTCAACTAAGCGTTGGTCCATTGTGTGCCAGTAAGCAACTGAGAACTTCAGCCAGTCTTTCATCTTAAGTGTCTTGCCGTTAGCAGTAATTTCTTCTTCGGCATTGTAGAAGTTATATCCTTTAGTAGCCTTGAAGTCTAAACCTTTCTTGCCACCAACGTAGGTAGCCTTAGGAAAGTCGAATAATTCAGTCATGTCAGTTGTCCTCCAATTATAGTTTAAAAATAAGCTGATAGATTGTTAGTTAGTTGTACGAAACAACCAACCGATGAAGTTAAGTATACTGGAAGCACATTCAATTTGCAAGCGTTTTCTAGCAAAGATTTTATAAAGGTGACAATAAGCAAAAAAGTGGTTACAAATGTACGTGTTTGTAAAAGAGAGTGTGGGAAAAGGCAGTTTGCTCCCAGAACATAAGCCTCCAAAGACTAAAATCTTGGATTTTGGTCTTTGGAGGCTTATGTGGCCGGAAGCAGCCGTTTGCTGCACGTTTATTCTAGATAAATTAAAGAACTAAATTTATATATTTTGGTACTTTTTATAGCTTAATATTACTGTTTGTCCCACTATCTAATAACTTAATTAATCTGTTTTCGGATTAGAGATGGCACTCCAAATCATATCTAGAACTGGTTCGAACGATATATCATCGCTAGAATTGCGCACAATTGATGCCTGCTTTCTAACCGTGTTGAACACAATGCTAAGGTGGATTGAAGGGTCGACATTGCGGAGGGTTCCATCGTTAATGCCGCGCATGATTAGTTGGCGCGCATATTGTCGATCGTTGTCCGGATCTTCTCCTGTATTTTTGAGTGGTGAGTTTGCCAAGTGCTTAATTTGATCAATGATCGTAAGCCGATCATCGTGATTGAGTGCAAACTGATACAGTGTAGTGATGTAGCGCTGCAATAATGTTGCCGTGTTGAGATTGGAATTCAACGCATCGTCAAAAATTGGACGTAATACCGCCAGTTGGGCTAAATAAACATGGAATAGCAGGTCATTTTTATTTTTAAAATAAATGTAGATATTTGACTGTGAAATACCAACTTTTTTAGCTACTTGGGTCGTCGATAAAGCAGCAGCGCCGTTACTTAGGATAACTTGGCTGGCCGCTTCGATAATTTGTTCTGTTTTTTGATCGTCTTTTTTTCTCATATTTGTATAATACGCAAAATAAATTTCTAATTCAAGCTTGAAAAAGATAAGTTTATCTTTTATAATCAATTTTAATAAAGATAAGTTTATCTTTTAAGGAGGCATACTATGAAATTAACTCTATTAGGTTCTTTAGGACATATTAATCAGTACACAATTCCAGCATTTGTAAAGGCGGGCCATGATGTCACGGTTGTGACCAGTTCAGAAAAACGGGTGGCTGCCATTGAGTCAATTGGTGCACACGCCGCTGTCGGCTCAATGAAGGATACCGAATTCTTGACCAGCGCATTAACCGGTGCAGATGCCGCATATTTAATGCTATCGGGTGGCTTTGATGATAGTGCCAGCATGGATGAAACTGCCACTAAGCAGGCAATAATTTTTCGAGACGCGGTTCGTAATGCAGGCGTAAACAGAATCGTCAATTTGAGCAGTGTTGGTGCAGATCAAGGCCCGGAAGTTGGTTCGCTACACATGTATCACATTATTGAAGATACATTGAGAGAACTAGAAAATGTAAATATAACCTTTGTTCGAGCAGTTGGTTTCTATAGTAATTGGCTCGCAAATATTCCAACGATTAAATCAGATCACGCGATTTACAGAAATGCTCACGCACAGACAGTCAACGCGATGACTGATCCAAGCGACATTGCCACAGCAATAATTGAGGAATTACCAAATTTGAAGTCAACAACTGATGTTCGTTACGTAGTTAGTGACTTTCAAACTGGCAATCAAATTATTGAAACATTGTCAAAGAAACTAAATATTCCTGATCTCAAGTGGGTGGAGTTAACTGATCAGCAGATGCTGACACAAATGGAGAAAATGGGTATGCCAACTCCATTTGCACAGGGAATGACGACTTCCAATCGCCGTCAAGATTCACCAGACTTTTATGCTGATTTACGAGCTAATCTGCCAACATTGGGAAAGGTTAAATTCAGCGACTTTGCCGAACGGTTTGTCAGTGCCTACCAAAACTCATAGAATTATGTCATTATCGAAGGTAATCAGTGTGAGCACTGACTACCTTTTTTAGTGCGGTCAATGTGTCACTTAGACGCCAAAATTAACCACTTACGCAAATGGTATTTATCTGTGCAGTCGCATGTGGTCTAATAAACCATGCGAAAGGATGTATCTTCATGAAAGTGAAACTAGAAATTGATGCGGGCATTCAGGACAGTGAGGTGATCATCCGAGCACCGAAGTACGATGCTGACATTCAACAAATTCAAGACTTAATTCAACAGCAAAATGCGGCCAAGGAATCCTTTGAATTTTACAAGGGTGCCACTCAGTACTACTTGGAGATCGGGTCAATCATGTTTTTTGAAACCGAAGATCGTCAGGTACTGGCACATACCGCGACTGACGTTTATAACGTGCACTTGCGATTGTACGAATTGGAACAGCGATTACCAATTGAGTTCATTAGGGTTTCGAAGTCGGCAATTGTGAACGTGTCGAAGATTTTAGCACTCACTAAGTCGCTGTCGAATTGTCTGATTCAATTTGAAAATTCTCCTAAAGAAATTTATGCATCCAGAAAATATTACCGGCCATTGCAGGACCGATTACGGAAAATGAGGTAAATATCATGAGAAAACAACGTTGGTTTTGGGGCATCCTGTTTGTGGCAGGTGCCGGAATCTTATTAGCCAGCGAAATGGGCTGGCTGACATTTCATTTAAGCACATTCACACTTATTGCGACAATTTTCTTTGCGATAATTTTTGTTAAAAGTGCTATTTATCTGATGATCCCGGGAATGATGTTCTCATTAGCATTTCTAAGCATGTTGTACGCTAGGCCTCTTGGCATTACACAAATGGTGCCGTGGGGGATATTAGGCATCGCATTACTGCTGTCAATCGGGCTATCACTAATTTTTCACCCTCATCGCCGTTGGTATGGTAATGCAGCGCGTATGCATGCACATCACCGTCGCTACCATTATCATGGCGGACACGATCAATTTGGTGATGGTGAAACAACCACTTCTACGAATGATGACAGCTATGTAGAAGTACTCGTAAATATGAGCAGTAACATTCGCTACATTACATCGAAAGATTTGAAGCAGGTAGATATCGACGTCAGTATGGGCGGCGTAAAGGTCTACTTCAATGATGCGGTTGTGAACGATGAAGCAGTCATTAATGTAGATAGTAATCTGAGTGGAACAGAGTTATTCATGCCAAGAGATTGGGATGTTCAGATAGATAACGGATTAATGCTTTCAGGTGTCAGTGAAAAAGGGGTTAGCACAAAGAAGGGGCCAAAAATCAGAGTAACTGGCAATTTAAGGCTGTCGGGATTGACGATTTATTATATCTAGAGTGTTTTGAGACGCGCTAAGATGCTGTTAAATAAGGACGCCACCACATTAACTGCGTATTTTGCAGTTGGTGTGGTGGCGTCCTTATTTAATGAGCGTCTGCGTCTCAAAACACGTTTCGGCAAAATTGCAGAAATTAAAAACGCCACCACATTAACTGCGTATTTTGCAGTTGGTGTGACTGGGTTGCCTTATTTAATGAGCGTCTGCGTCTCAAAACACGTTTCGGCAAAATTGGAGTTGTGTTTAATCAATATAAATTTAATAAATATTGGTTTGTGGTTACTAAATAGTCTGCTTTCAAAACATAAAGTAACACGCACCAACACTCTAGTGGAATCGTGCTCCGCCAAGCAGGCATCCATTAAATAAGGCAACCTCCACCTCAGTCGTTCAAAGTTCGAACAACTAAGGCGAAGGTTGTCTTATTTCACAATGCCTTATCGCTTGGCTACGCACACTAATGGATGACTACCTTCATCCCAAACGGCACGTTATTATAAACCCACATAGCATCCGGCACCGAAAGCTGAATACAGCCGTGCGAATTAGCTTGTTTACTCAATTTCACAGCTTGGGACTTAATATACTGGTTGTTGGCGTTAACCGGCACGGTGTGGAATAGGTACTCACCATGATTAAGCCACGATACATAGTAATTAGCGCCCTCTTTAACCGCTGGATTGTAAAAATGGGTACCACGTTCTGCTTGAATTTGATAGGTGCCACGCGGGGTACCATTGTTTTTATCGGTAGAACAATACATTGTGTACAAAATTTGATTATGATTTGCACCATCCCGAACGTATACTCGTTGTTTAGCGATGTTAACATCAAGCCAAGCTTGCGGATACTGTTTCAGGTTTGGATATGGTTTTGTTTCCGAAGATTTACGCCAATTTATATTGCTAGGTGCACTCGACTGGCTAGTTTGACTGTTTTTACTAACGGTGTGCGTAATTTTTTTAGTTGTACTACTTGTTTTAGAAACTGCTAAATTCTGTTGATACAAATGGTCTGCTTTTGACTGCGATTTAGCAGTCGAATTAGTGAACATAAAATGGAATGCTAGCACTGCCACAAGACAGATGCCGAGAATTAAAATAATCCGCTTCTTGAAATGTCGGTTCATTTTATTCACCACGATTCACTTGATGATAACTATTAGATAATTCACCATCATGGTATCATGATTTCTTATGAATGACAAAAGTTCATCTAGCAGCGTCTACCCAGGCTTGACCAACTGCATTCCAGTCGTTCGTTTCTTTCAGAATTTTTTGATATTTCTTGGGCATTTGCTTAGTGCCAATACCTTCTAACGGTTCTAAAAATTCAGTATAAAACGGTGTTGCCTTTTCTGATTCTGGATTTTTAATATACTCTTTCATCGATTTAACCAAATCAGGTAATGGTTCAATCAATTGACCATCAACATCGTAAAAGTGTAATTTACCCTTAACCTTGAAAGGCTTAATCGGCATCTTTGGTCTAACATGCCATTCGTAATTACCGTCTCGGTTTTTGCGATCACTGACACTGGTGATTTCAACAATTGCTAAAGCATAGCCGTTCGGTAGTCCAAGACCAAAGTCCACATTAGATGGTGTACTCGATGAAACCAGTAAAAATTCTTTGACGTTCTTTGGTGGCCAAGTCCGATATTCTATTTTCTTGTCACCATAAATAATTTGCATGGCATAGGGGTTCTTGATTGATAGGGCGAGCATAACAACGACTCCTTTGATTTATTAATTTAAGCATATACTAATAAACGTATAAATACGACCATAATTTTATTTATTGAGCCAACATGCTACTAGATAAAGGTCAAGATAATGAGAGTAGTATCAAGTCTCTCTTAAATAGTTCGATAAAATTATAACTTTTTGATGACTTATTGATAATTACCCATTGATTTTGCACAAAATAGCGTATAATGTCATTAATGAAGCGTTTTCACAAGGAGGATTATTTTATGCAAATTACGAGTGACAAGTTTGGACAAGTTGATGGACAAGATATTGAACGGTATACCATTACTAATCGGTCTGGTAGTCTAATTCGAGTGTTGACATATGGTGCCGTTTGGCAAGGATTTGTTGTTGATGGTAAAGATGTTATCGTTCATTTTGACGATGTGGATCACTATGCTGGTTCCGCTAACTATGGGCTGTGCAAGACAGTTGGACCAGTTGCCGGTCGGATTACTAACGCTACGGCAGTAATTCATGAAACAGCGGTACATTTTGACGCTAATGAAAATGGCAATACTTTACATGGTGGTCCTCATGGTTTTGCCAACTTAATCTGGGAAGTAGCTGACAAAACGGTTAATGAACACGATGC
Organism: Paucilactobacillus suebicus DSM 5007 = KCTC 3549; assembly: GCF_001434475.1. Lineage (GTDB taxonomy): Bacteria > Bacillota > Bacilli > Lactobacillales > Lactobacillaceae > Paucilactobacillus > Paucilactobacillus suebicus. Next base: position 10,315 of record NZ_AZGF01000033.1, read on the forward strand.
TAGTGTTACACTGCAACGTCATATTCCTAGTACCGAAGATCATTTTCCTGGCGATGTGGATGCACAAGTAACGTTTAAATTTAATGACGACAATGAAGTTTCGATCACGTTTGAAGCTTCCACAACTGAAGCAACGCTGTTTAACCCAACTAACCATGTTTACTTCAATTTGACTGATGGCCAAAAGGATTTGACGAAGCAACAGCTCCAAATTAATGGTACGCAACTGTTGGAACTAGACGAAGAAAAATTACCAACAGGTAAATTCTTAGACCTAGTGGGAACTGGGTACGACTTTATCAAGCCAACTCACGTTACCGATGCCTTAGACAAGATAGAAAAGGAAACTGGTAAAACAGAAATTGATGATGCATTTAAGGTAACTCCAAGTGGGACTGATCCAATTGCAATTGTCAGTGCTGATGATAACAAGCGACGTGTTGAAATTTATTCGGATCGCAATGGCTTAGTTGTTTACACTGCTAACCCATTAGATGATTCAAAGCCATACAATGCTTTAGCTACTGAAGCACAGATGCTCCCAGATGCCGTTAACCATGCCGGTTTTGGTGATATTATCTTGGAACCAGGTAAGCCGAAAGAATACACAATTACTTATAAATTTTTTGAAGGCTAAATTAACTAAAAACTGAGTTTATCAAATGATGATCTCAGTTTTTTGTTACTTTTAGATTTGTGTGTTGACTTAGAGTGACCTCTAAGTTGTTTAATATTAATGTGATGTAAACGATTTTGATATTAGAAAGGAACAATACTATGGAAAATTTTCAATTTAACAACCCAACAGATATTCGTTTTGGCAAAGGACATATTGAACCAGAACTGCATGATGCCGTTGCACAATTTGGTAATAACGTGCTCTTTGTGTACGGTGGGCATTCAATTAAAAAATCTGGTTTATATGACCAGGTTAAAAATCTGTTGAAAGACTTAAACATCGTTGAATTAGGCGGTGTTGCAGCTAATCCTAAGATCGAATCAGTTAGAGAAGGACAGAAGCTTGCTAAAGACAACAATGTTGATGTGATTTTAGCCGTTGGTGGTGGCTCGGTTATTGATGCCAGCAAGGTAATTTCATCAGCTAAGTTTTATGATGGTGATCCCTGGGATCTAGTAGTCAACGAAAACGGTGCTGATAGTCATAAGATTGATGAAGTGCCAATTGTCGATATTTTGACATTGTCAGCTACGGGGACGGAAATGAACCGGAACGCTGTAATTTCAAACATGGAAATTAATGAAAAGATTGGGACTACGGTGCCAAATACTCCAGCAGTATCTTTCCTTGATCCATCATTGACCGAGACGGTTCCAGCACGTCAAACGGCTGCTGGTTCAATTGATATTATGAGTCATTTGACTGAACAATATTTTGATTGTGCCGAAAACAATGATGTTTCTAAAGGGCTGATTGAAGGAATTATGCAGGCCGTGATTAAGTGGGCACCAATCGCAATTAAGGATCCTACTAATTACGATGCGCGTGCTAACTTGATGTGGGCATCAACAATGGCATTGAATAGCATTGTGAATGTATCGAATATCAACGAATGGACAGTTCACCCATTGGAACATGAACTATCAGCTTACTATGACATTACCCATGGCATTGGGTTGGGTATTTTAACACCACGTTGGATGAACAAAGTGATTGAAGATAAAACAACGTTGCCATTGTTTGCTCGTCTGGCTCGCAATGTCTGGCATCTAAGTGGAGATGATGATCTAGAATTGGCAAAGGCTGCCATTCAAAAGACATCAGACTGGAACAAGTCATTGGGTGCAGAAATGACATTGCCAGAAGTTGGCATTAAAGATGAAACTAACTTCGAGGCAATGGCAAAGAGTGCAGTTAAAGAAGGATCGTTAGACACGGATGCATACATCAAGCTAACGGTTGAAGATGCGGTTGAGATTTATAGGGCTTCGCTAAAATAGACAGCGGAGAAAGCCGATTAGAACACGAGCATTAACGTAATAAAACTAAGGTCCCTCGAACTTTGAGGGACCTTAGTTTTATTGTGTTAAGCGCAATGTTCTGGCTTTCGGAGCTGCTTTCGACTAAATTGCCAAAAAGTATGGAAGTAAGAAAGGTACCCATTTTCATCAAAAAAAGTGCGCAATCAAAATAGAAAAAATCAACTTCACCAACTAATACGTATAATCCCATATTTCACCTATAATAAGCAAAAATCAATCCACCTAATAATTCACAATCTTAACGAATTTGCTTGTGAAATTAAGCCATAATAATTGACTTAATTATATATAAAATATACAATGAAAGCGCTTAAGATAAGTGAGCAATCTTTTTGATAGGTTTGTGAAAAAATAGGAGGATAAATCATGGCATACAAGACAGTAAATCCATATACGAATGAAGTTGTGAAGGAATATCCGGATGCTACTCCTGCAGAAATTGAAAGTGCGCTGACCAATGCGTACAAATTATTCAAGAAATGGGAATTAGAAGGACCAGAAACAAGAGCTGATCAACTACATGATGTTGCTAGATTAATGCGTGAACACAATGAGGAATTAGCGACGGCGATGGTGACCGATATGGGTAAACTTTATCGCGAAGCATTGGGTGAAGTGGAGCTATGTGCGATCATTGCAGATTATTTTGCGGACCATGGTGCTGATTTATTGAAGACAACCAAAATTGAAACAATGGCAACAGGGGATGCACAAATTCAAAAACATCCACTAGGCGTTTTAATGATGGTTGAACCATGGAATTTCCCTTACTACCAAATCATGCGGGTATTTGCGCCAAACTTTATGGTTGGTAACCCAATGATTTTAAAGCATGCCGCAATTACGCCAGGATCGGCAGTGGCATTTGAAAAAATTGTTAAAGAATCGACGGCACCTGATGATAGCCTAAAGAACCTGTTCTTAAGCTACGATGCAGTATCAGATGTAATTGCAGATCGTCGTGTCCAAGCCGTTGCTTTAACAGGTTCAGAGCGTGGTGGTAAGAGTGTTGCTAAGGAAGCTGGTGCTAATTTAAAGAAGAGCACGATGGAACTTGGCGGTACTGATGCATTTATTGTTTTAGATGATGCAGATATTGATGAGGTCACTAAAATTGCTTGGCGCGCACGTTTATATAATGCTGGACAAGTATGTACTTCATCAAAACGGTTCATTGTTTCTGCTAACCATTACGATGAATTTGTGGCCAAGTTAAAAGAGAATTTTGCTAACGTAAAACCTGGTGATCCGATGGCTAACGAAACAACATTGGCACCAATGAATTCTAAGAAAGCTAATGATAAATAACCAAAAATAACTGCCCACAACACTTTTGACAAGTAGGGCAGTTATATAACAACCAAAAGTCAATCGTCTTAAACGGTAAACCTAGGGAGTACGTTGCAGCGTATTCCATTTTTATTTGTCTAATATAATATCATGAATTATAAAAATTAAATCCATTAACGGTATTTCGTACAAAACACCTCAACCAATTTGTTGCTTAAATATACAAACGACCACACGTGCGGTGAATAATTGTTCATTATGATGCGAATTAGATTATGTTAGCAAAAACTTAAAAACTTTTTTAAAACACTCAGAACGCTTACATCATCGTCGATTTCGTCATACTTTTGTAATCAAAATAAAATTATTTTGATAAAATAGTTTGAAATTCAAACTAAATTATTATAGGATGTTGCTAGCTTGTTGGAGAGATTCAACAAGTTAAAAAATTAGTATATAGTTTGAAATTCAAACTAAATCTTATTTAATAAAAAAGGAGCTAGCAATGAGTACATTAGATGTATCGGAAATTATGGATTTAATTCCCAATCGCTACCCGATCTTGTTCATGGATAAGGTCGACGAACTCAATCCTGGCGAGTCGATTGTTGTGACAAAAAACGTGACAATCAACGAGGAATTTTTTCAGGGTCACTTTCCAGGAAACCCGGTGATGCCGGGAGTATTAATCATTGAGGCACTTGCGCAAGCAGCGTCGATTCTGATTCTGAAGGCTGACCGCTACAAAGGTAAGACAGCTTATTTAGGAGCAATTAAGGAAGCCAAGTTCAGGCAAGTTGTGCGACCTGGTGATGTGCTTAAATTACATGTCACGATGGAAAAACAACGAGACAACATGGGCACCGTCAGCTGCAAAGCGATGGTCGAAGACAAAGTTGCCTGTTCTGCGGGACTAACTTTTATCGTTGCGGACGCTAAATCAAAGCTATAATAAAAGAAAAACGTTCACAGGGGAAAAGTAATTATGACAGATAAAGCGAGTGTAGATATCAAGCGGGAGGACTTCAAGTTTATTAACGACGCGCTGGTCGATGTGTTCGATCGGATTTTGCGAATCGAGGAGAGCGAATTGCGAAAGAGTCAATTCAAAGATGTGACAATTAACGAGTTGCATTTAGTTCATGCGATTACTTTACATGAACATAAAACAACCACGGCAGTCGCTAATGAATTGCACTTAAGCAAGGGATCATTGACATCTAGCGTCAACACACTGGTTCGTCGCGGATACGTAATGCGCATTCGCAATCAGCAGGATCGTCGCGTAATTAATTTGGGCCTAACTAGCAAGGGACGACTCCTATATCGTGCTCATGATGCTTTTCACAGTCAATTAGTTAAAAGCTTTTTGAATGGAATGGATGAAGATGATCTTCCGTTGGTAAAAAAAGCGTTTGTTAACTTGAGAAATTTTTTAGACGAGGCAGCCAGAGATTGAAATTTACTAATTTTCGAATTGCGGCAACCGCGAGCGCGGTGCCTAAGCAAGTCATTACTAATGATCAATTGGCACAGATCATGGATACGTCCGATGAATGGATTGTTCAGCGAACCGGGATCCATCAACGTCATATTAGTGATGATGAGACTACCAGTACACTCTGTACGTCTGTAGCGAACCAGTTACTTGAAGAAGCAGGCATAACGGCCAACGATATTGACTATATTATTGTGGCCACTATGTCACCTGACTTTCTAACTCCGTCCGTTAGTGCGATGGTGCAGGGAAATGTTGGTGCAAAAAATGCTGCTGCGTTTGATATTAACGCTGCTTGTTCGGGGTTTGTGTACGGAATGAGTGTTGCCCATGATTTATTGAAGGGCGACAGGCAAAAGCGGGCACTGCTGATCGGTGGCGAAACTTTAAGCCGCCTGATTGATTGGCATGACCGGAGTACTGCTGTGTTATTCGGTGACGGAGCTGCGGGGGTATTGCTTGAGAGTGCTGACGATGAACATGGTGCATGGCGTGGCGAAGATATCAAAACGTTTGGCGAATTAGGTCGGCATTTAACGGCTGGTCATATTGTCAATCGAAATCCATTCAGTAAGCAGGTTGATACTCAGTCACCCTTCTTTGAAATGAATGGCCGTCGAATATATTCGTTTGCGGTACGAAATATCCCGCAATCGATTAATAAGGCGGCGGAATGCGCAAACAATACGATTAATGACATTAACTATTTTGTCTTTCACCAAGCGAATCAACGCATTATTGAACATGTTGCTGAGGACATGGAAATTTCAGCAGATCGTTGTCCAATTAATATTAATGAATTTGGCAACACAGCAGCTGCAAGTGAGCCACTATTATTAGATCAGTTAATTAAGAATCAAAAAATTAAACGAGGTGATCTGCTGGCCCTGACAGGGTTCGGCGGCGGCCTCACAATTGGAACAGAAATTATCAGATATTAAAATTTGGAGGAATTATATTATGACTAAAGAAGAAGTATTTAACCAAATCAAGGACATTGTTAAGGATCAAATGGACGACGGTACAGCTGACAAGATCGAAGAAACAACTAACTTCAAAACAGATTTAAACCTTGATAGCTTAGACGTTTTTGAAATTGTCGACAAAATTGAAGATACATTTGATGTGGAAATTGAAAGTGACGAAGGAATCGACACAGTTGGTGACCTTGTTGACTACGTTTTGAAACAAAAAGCTTAGTAAAGTTGGTGACAACATGAAAATCGGTTATCTATTCAGCGGGCAGGGACAACAATTTGATGGTATGGGTCAAGACTTATACCAAACAGAGCCAAGCTACAGAGCGGTTGTTGACCAGGCAAGTGACATTTTGGGTCATGATCTTGCTAACGAGTCAGTGTTTGATGATCCTGATAACGTCCAAACTAGCATTGTAACGATGGAGGCCGGTATTGCAGCCATTTTAGCCGATGAGTTACCATCAATTGCTGGAATGACAGGTTTGAGCTTAGGAGAATATAGTGCCTTATTAGCAGCGAATGCTTGGAGTCTGGAAACGACATTACCGCTAGTTCGCGATCGAGCTCAAATGATGGCAATGGCCGGTGAACAAGAACCAGGTACAATGGCAGCGGTTTTGAAAACCAATGCACAACAGGTAGAGGCAGTTTGCAGTGAATTACGTCAGGCTGGTCATCGTGTTTATCCAGCAAATTACAACACGGATCACCAAATTGTGATTGGTGGGGATGAAGCAGGCGTTCAGTTGGCAACAGAACAATTGCACAATGCTGGTATCAAACGGATTGTGCCACTTAAAATGACGGTGGCTTCACATACTCCGTTAATGAAATTGGCCAGTGTTCAGCTAGGTCAGCGGTTAACGGATGTTGCTGTTAAGCAACCAACCACTGCGGTTTTCAGCAATACAACCGGTCAAGCTTTTGATCAAGATTCCATCAAACAAACGTTGGCACATCAGTTAATTCAGCCGACGAGGTTTGATCAGTGCCTTCATCAACTAGCCGATTTGCATTGTGATGTATTAATTGAAATCGGTCCAGGAACAGCGTTGACTAAGTTTGCTAAAAAAACATTGCCTGACGCAAAGGTAGTGAACGTTGAAAGCGTTGAAACACTGGACGCATTGAGACGAGTTATGAAGGAGGTTGCTTATGGATAACACAACACCCGTCGTTCTCGTAACGGGAGCCACTCGCGGTATTGGTTTGGCGATCGCTGAACGTTTGGCAGATCGTGGCATGCACGTTGTGGTTAACTCGCATAGTGAATTAAGCGACGAACAGAAAACAGCAATTGCTGGTGGTCATGAATTTACTTTTGTAATTGGTGATGTCAGTGACGAAAATGCGGCACAACAAATGGTGACGGATGTCGTTGATCAATTTGGCCAAATTGATGGATTGATTAATAACGCTGGTATTACCAGGGACAAACTACTGTCACGAATGAAGCTGGCCGACTTTGAAGCCGTCATTAATACCAACCTAGTTGGGGCCTTTAACATGACTAAAGCAGCACTCAAAGTAATGCAAAAACAGCGGTCCGGTAGCATTGTTAACCTATCAAGTATTGCTGGTACCAACGGCAATATGGGGCAAGCCAACTATTCGGCCAGTAAAGCTGGTCTAATTGGTCTAACCAAAACTAGTGCGCGTGAAGGGGCATTGCGTGGGATTCGCTGCAACGCCATTGCACCGGGCATGATTAAGACTGACATGACCGATAAATTAAGCGACAAAATGAAGAACCAATTCGTCGAGACCATTCCGTTGAAACGGTTTGGTGAACCAGATGAAATTGCTCAAACAGCAGAATTTTTATTAACGAATCAATATATTACTGGGCAAGTCATCAAAGTTGATGGCGGCCTGATGATTTAATCGAACTAGGAGGCATTTGATGAATAGAGTAGTCATTACTGGCATGGGAGCAGTGACGCCACTTGGCAATACCGCTCCGGAGTACATTAAACAATTGCTGGCATCAAAGGTCGGCATTGCACCAATTACTAAGTTCGATGCTGAACCGACTGGCATCACGGTTGCCGGTGAAGTAAAAGATTTTGACGGCTTTCAGCGGCTGGACAAAAAAACGGTGAAGAGAAACGATTTATTCACTCAGTACGCAATGTATAGCACGTCTGAAGCAATGGAAGACGCCCAGTTGAATGAAACTAATATTGACCCCGAAGATATGGGTGTCATTTACGGTTCTGGAATTGGTGGATTAACAACGATTGAAGAACAAGTTATCAAGATGCACGATAAGGGACCAAAGCGCGTATCACCATTGTTTGTGCCAAATTCTATTGTGAACATGGCAGCTGGTAATATTTCAATCATGATTAACGCGCAGAATACTAGCCAAGGGATTGTGACGGCCTGCTCTTCTGCCAACAATGCAATCGGTAACGCCTTTGAATATTTAAAACAAGGTAAAGCTCAGGTGATTGTGACCGGCGGTACCGAGGCATCGGTCAACGAAATTGGGATTGCTGGATTTGCGGCATTAACTGCATTATCAAAGAGCGAAGATCCCAACCAGGCTTCAATTCCGTTTGATAAAGACCGCAATGGGTTCGTCATGGGTGAAGGCGCTGCTACCTTGATCTTAGAAAATTACGATCACGCTAAAGCGCGTGGTGCCAAAATTTATGCTGAAGTGGTTGGCTACGGTACAACAAGTGATGCATATCATATGACGGCTCCTGATCCTCAAGGTAAAGGCGCTATTAGGGCCATGAAACAGGCTATCGATGAGGCAGGCATTACTCCTGATCAAGTTGATTACATTAACGCTCACGGGACTAGTACCCAAGCAAACGATGGTGCGGAAGCTCAAGGAATCAACGCTCTTTTTGGTGATCAGGTTCCGGTCAGCAGCACTAAAGGCATGACTGGTCATTTACTTGGCGCTGCTGGTGCCATTGAGGCAGTTGGGACAATTGGTGCCATGCTTCATTCACAAATGCCAGTTAACGTTGGTGTCAAAAATCAAGACGAAGAAGCACCTGTTACTTTAGTTAACGATGATAACAAGCATCGTGAAGTACGTTACGCCATTAGTAATTCATTTGGCTTTGGTGGACACAACGCCGTAATCGCATTTAAGAGATGGGATGAAGACCATGAATGAACAAGAAATTGAAACGTTGTTGGAAAAGTTTGATCAATCATCATTGATGAATTTCAGTATGGTTAAAGATGGATTTCAATTATCTCTAAGCAAGCGTGATCATGACGATGTGCAAACTGTGCCAGCGCCGATGACTGTTCCGGTTACCAGTGACACAAAACCTACAGAGACTCAGACATCTGCCACTGAAACTAAGGTGGTTGATGAACCGGGAACGGCCGTTAAGGCACCGTTAGTTGGAATTGTCTCGTTGTCGCCCAAACCAGGTAAGCCGACATTTAAACAACCTGGTGATCATGTCAAAAAGGGTGAAGTAGTCTGCCAAATCGAAGCCATGAAAATGGAAAATGAAGTTAAGAGCCCTGTTGACGGCGTTGTTAAGGCCATTTTGGTTGATGATCAAACGATGGTTGAGTACGATCAGCCGTTGATGACGATTACGGAGGGTTAGTCATGACAGAAGTGCAAGAAATGATTCCGCAACGTTATCCGTTTCAAATGATTGATAAATTTGGCGCAATTATACCGGGTCAAACGGCAAACGCAATTAAACTGGTGACGATCAATGAATGGTTTTTTAAACATCCAACGGCAAATATGGCAGTACCAAGACCAATCCTATTGGAAATGCTAGCGCAAACGGGTTCAGCTGCAATTTTAAAAATGCCTGAATACGCTGGTAAAATCATCTTTTTTGGTGGTATTCGCGAAGCAGAATTTACGGGGGATGCGCGTCCGGGAGATCGCTTGGATTTACAGGTGACTATGAAAAAATTACGCAAACAAATTGGTATTGGTGATGGCACAGTCACCGTTGATGGCCAAGTCATTTGCCAGGCGGAATTGATATTTGCGGCTGAATCGTAGTAGGAGAGATGCATATTGTTTACGAAAGTACTAGTGGCAAACCGTGGTGAGATCGCGGTGCAAATCATTCGTGCACTGCGCGAAATGAATATTCAATCGGTTGCTGTGTACTCGACTGCCGATCGTGACAGCTTATTTGTGAAGCTTGCAGATGAAGCTGTTTGCATTGGAGGACCACAGCCAACGGAATCATATTTGAACATGGCTCAGATTGTGAATACGGCCAACCTCATGGGCTGTGACGCAATTCATCCGGGTTATGGTTTCTTGTCTGAGAATGCGGCATTTGCTCAGCTATGTGCCGACTGTCAGATTAAGTTTATCGGTCCTGATCCGGAAGTGATTGAGCTGATGGGTGATAAGGCACGAGCAAGGGAAACAATGCAGGATGCTGACGTACCAGTCGTTCCCGGCAGTCATGGGATATTGACGACCTTGAACGAAGTGCAACAAGTAGTTGATTCAATCGGATATCCAGTGTTGCTAAAGGCAACTGCTGGAGGCGGTGGAAAAGGAATTCGTCGTGTTGATCGAGACGATCAGCTCGAGTCAGCCTTCAATCAAGCACAACAAGAGGCCCAGATGGCAGTTGGAGACGACGGCATTTATGTCGAAAAAGTGATCGATCATGCCAAACACATTGAAATGCAAGTAATTGCTGACGATGCCGGCCATATTGTCTATTTGCCGGAGCGTGATTGCTCATTGCAACGTAATCATCAGAAAGTGATTGAGGAAAGTCCAAGCTCGTTAATCACCCCTGAAAACAGACAGATACTAGGCCAGATTGTGGTTCGAGCCTGTCAAAAACTGAACTACACCAACACCGGGACATTTGAATTTTTAATGGATCCGCAACAGCAATTTTATTTTATGGAAATGAACACCCGGTTGCAGGTGGAGCATACGGTGACTGAAGAGGTGACAGGACTGGAACTGATTAAGGCGCAGATTCTGGTTGCACAGGGACAAGATTTACCGTTCACACAACGTGATGCACAGGTCAAAGGTTATGCGGTGGAATGTCGGTTAAACGCTGAAGACCCAGCGCAGGATTTCCGACCGGCTGCAGGCAAAATTAAACAATTGGATTTGCCAACCGGAACACTGGGTGTGCGTATCGATACAGGTGTGACAAGTAATAGCATGGTGCCACCATTTTACGATTCAATGATTGCAAAGGTAATTGTGCATCATCAGGATCGGCGCCAAGCCCTTGCCAAAATGCGTCGAGTGATCGGTGAATTATCAGTGAATGGTTTAACAACTAATCAGCAGTTCTTACTCGAACTGTTAGAAGATCCGGTTGTAAATGATGATTCGTTTACAACAGCATATGTTGAACGCGATTTTTTGAATCAGCAGGCAGGTGAATAAAATGACTAGTAAGTTTGAAACACCGACACCAAGCGAATTATCACAAAGAACTGATAAAATTCCGGACAATCTGATGCACCGGTGTCCAATTTGTCACCAGGTAATGACTCATTATCAGTCCGCAGACAAGACATGTCCTAATTGTGGGTATGGTTTTCGGTTAACGGCTCGTGAACGAGTTGAAGCGATTACCGATACATTTGAAGAGATTGATCGTGATGTGACAATCCCATCACGGTTTGACGATTCTTTGTATCTTCAAAAAATCGAACGTGCCAAGCAGGCAACTAAACTCAATGAAAGTGTTCTAACTGGATTTGCTAGCATTAATCGTCAACAGTGTGGTCTTGCAATCATGGACAGTCACTTCATTATGGGGAGCTTGGGTTCAGCAACTGGTGAAAAACTGACCCGTTTGTTTGAAGCAGCTAAACAGAAACGAGTACCCGTTGTTTTATTTGCCGCCTCTGGTGGTGCGCGAATGCAAGAGGGGATGAATTCTCTCATGCAGATGGCAAAAGTATCGCAGGCCGTTGCCGATTTTCAGGCGGCGGGTCTCGCCTACATAGTCGTTTTAACTGACCCGACAATGGGCGGTGTAACGGCCAGCTTTGCAACTCAAGGTGATGTGATTTTAGCAGAACCACACGCAATGATTGGTTTTGCGGGGCGACGAGTAATTGAACAAACAATTAAACAGGCACCACCGCAGGATTTTCAACGAGCAGAAACGCTGTTGGCACACGGCTTAATTGATGCAATTGTTCAGCGAGTTGACTTAAAGCAAACGCTGAGTCAACTGTTACAGTGGCATCAAGTAAAGGAGGCGTAAAGATGATTAGAACGGCTTATGATGCAGTAAATGCTGCAAGAAGCAGTGAAAAAATCAGTACTCGTCGATTAATCAACGGGTTATTTACGAACTTTTTTGAGTTACATGGTGATCGCCATGCGGCAGATGATGCTGCGATTGTAGCTGGTATTGCTGAATTAAACGGGGTACCGGTAACGGTTATTGGTATCCAAAAAGGTAGCACGATGGACGAAAAAATGGCCACTCATTTTGGTTGTCCGGAACCAGAAGGCTATCGCAAGGCATTAAGACTAATGAAACAAGCCGAGAAGTTTCATCGACCAGTTATCACTCTAGTTAATACGCCAGGGGCTTTTCCTGATGTTCATGCCGAGCACCATGGACAAGGTGAATCGATTGCCCAGTGTTTGTTAGTTGGCACTCAGCTACGAGTGCCCTACCTTAGTTTGATCGTTGGCGAAGGTGGCAGCGGCGGTGCGTTAGCTTTGGCATGTGGGGATCAGACGTGGATGTTTGAAGACAGTATTTATTCGGTATTATCCCCAGAAGGCTACGCCAGCATTTTGTGGAAAGATGCCCACCGGGTAGAAGAGGCAGCTGAAGAAATGAGGCTCACGCCTGAAGATTTACTGGAAGACGGTATTATTGATCGAATTGTACCAGAAGTTAAAGACGACAAGAGCATGGGACAACTCAGGCAACAAATGATTAGTGAAATAGATACATTGCGGCAAACGCCAATTGAAGAATTAATGGCTCAGCGACATGAACGCTGGCGCAACTTTTAGGAGGACGCACTGATGAGTGAATTATTGAAGGGAAAAACAATCGTCATCATGGGCGTGGCCAACAAGCGCAGTATTGCGTGGGGCTGCGCGCAGGCGGTAATGGAAGCTGGAGCACAATTAGTGCTGACGTATCAAAATGATCGTTTAAAAAAGAGTTTGGAGCGATTTGTACCAGAAGCAGTCGACATGATCGAATGTGATGTTTCAACCGATGAACAAATTGATACAGCTTTTAAACAAATTGGAGATAAATATGGTCAAATAGATGGCCTTGTCCACGCAATTGCATTTGCGGACAAAGAGACGCTTGAAAATGGTTTGATTAATACTAAACGGGATGGATTTGATTTGGCACAAAATGTCAGTGCCTATTCTCTGATTGCGGTCGCACGTGCCGCTCAACCATTGCTAAAGAACCCAGCCAGTATTGTGACTTTGACCTACTTTGGGTCAGAACGAGCTGTACCAAACTATAATATGATGGGGGTTGCTAAGGCAGCCTTAGAAGCTAACGTCCGTTATTTGGCGTCAGAAATGGGCGAAGCAGGAGTCCGTGTTAACGCGATTTCAGCGGGCGCCATCAAGACTCTGGCAGTGACAGGCATTAAGGAACATGGTGCATTACTCAAGTTATCTAAGTCCAGAACGGTGGATGGTCAAGATGTGACAACCACTGAAGTCGGAAATGTAGCAGCATTCTTAATGAGTGACATGTCAACCGGAATGACTGGGGATGTGGTGTATGTGGATAAGGGTGTGCACCTCCATTAGAGAACGGAGCAGACCGATTAGCTCATGAGCATTAACGGAACAAATGAGGTGATACCCGGGTTTTGGAATCAGTGATCTTTTTGGATAAAGCGGAGTGAACTGAGATACGGAGTTCATTTCGACAAGATTACCTGAAAAGGAAAGTATAAATAGCTAACACCTCCATTTACCAGTTGCCAAACCCCGTTAAATGTAATATGATAGCCAATGTTAAGAAACACGAATGCATTTCAAGTAGACAATTTAGAGAAGCACTGTTTGGTGGAAAGTGCCTGTCGAAACTCCGATGCAGCTATATGTGGGCGGGTAATGCCGCACGGTAATTGGCCGTTATCAATGCAACGAGGGTGTCAGTAGACAAACTTGGGTGGTACCGCGGAAATAGAGCCATTTCGTCCCGAAATAATGAGGATGGAGTGACTCTATTTTTTTGGAGGTTTACACATGTTAGATATTAAGAAAATGCGTATGGATCCCGATTATTTCAAGAAGCGTTTGGCAACACGTGGTGTTTATCCGCAAGATGTTGATGCGATTTTTGAACTCGATAAGAAACGCCGTGATTTGATTCAACAAACCGAAACATTGAAAGCCAAGCGTAACGAAGTTTCAAAGCAAATCGCTCAAGCAAAGCGCAACAAAGAGTCTGCTGATGACGCTATTGCCGACATGAAGCAAGTTGGACAAGATATTAAAGCATTGGACGATCAGCTTAATGCCAATGAAGAAGATTTTCATAACAAGATGGCACATTTGCCCAACATGCCACACGAAGGCATTCCGGTTGGTAAGGATGAAGCTGCCAATACTGAATTGCGCAAAGTCGGGAATATTCCATCATTTGATTTTGAACCCAAGGCCCACTGGGACATTGGTGAAGATCTAGGGATTCTGGACTTCGAACGTGCCGCCAAAGTGTCAGGTGCAAGATTTGTTTACTACGTTGGCTTAGGTGCCCAATTGGAACGTGCGGTTTATAACTTCATGCTCGATGAACACATGAAGGAAGGCTACACCGAAGTTTTGCCTCCATACTTAGTTAACGGCAACGCCATGTATGGTACAGGCCAATTTCCGAAGTTTAAGCAAGACGTGTATCAAATCGAAGCTGATGAACATCAACTAACAATGATTCCAACTGCTGAAGTGCCTTTGACAAACTACTTTTCAAACGAAGTGATCCCTGCCGAAAAGCTGCCAGTTTATGTGACTGCACTAACTCCTTCATTCCGTTCTGAAGCAGGATCAGCAGGTAAGGACACTCGTGGTTTGATTCGGATGCATCAATTTAACAAGGTAGAAATGGTTAAGTACTCAAAACCAGCCGATTCCTATCAAGAACTTGAAAAAATGACTGCTAACGCAGAAAATATTTTGAAAAAGCTCGGCTTGGCATACCATGTTATCACGCTATCAACCGGTGACATGGGCTTCTCAGCTGCTGAAACTCATGATATTGAAGTATGGATGCCTCAACAAGACATTTATCGCGAAATTTCAAGTTGTTCAAATACTGAAGACTTTCAAGCACGTCGCGCCCACATTCAGTACCGCGATGACAACGGTAAATTACAATATGTGCACACGTTGAACGGTTCCGGTTTAGCTGTTGGTCGGACAGTTGCTGCTATTTTGGAAAACTATCAAAATGAAGATGGTTCAGTAACAGTCCCAGATGTGCTGGTACCTTATTTTCATGGTATTACTAAGATCACTAAGGATAATGCAGTACCGTTTAACAACAAATAATATAGATAATAAGCTTGCAAAATTTAGGTTTTGTAGGCTTTTTTAATTTACGAGAAATTATGTGTAAAGAAATTCATAAACCCTATTGAATACGAGCACGAATCTTTGACTATAGCTTTCCAGGGATATACAATAAGCTCACAGTTAGGTGTGTAAACTTAGCAAAGTAAAACTTCGTACACGTTATCGAGTGCTACGGTGCTGATGATAAGAGAATTGGGGATGAGCATATGATTTTGAAAATTGTTTTTGATATTATTTTGTATTTGATCGTATCGTTCGGATTTGCTGTCTTCGTTGGGAAGTTTATTGCTGTTGGTGAACAAGATAATTAAGTTGAATATGTATAGCACTTCGGATGTTTCGAGGTGCTTTTTTTATTTCTGATAAGTCAGTATTCAAATTAATGGATTAACTGTTATACTTTGAAATACAATGATCGTATAAATAATACATGCCATTAATGTAGTTTCGGTAATGTAACTAGAATGGGGCAGTTTAACAATGATTTCACGAGAACAACAAATTTTTGAATGGATTAAACAAAATCCAATGATCACTCAAAATGAGCTAGCAGAGCTTGCTGGAATTACAAGGTCTGGAGTTGCAGCGCATATTACAAATTTAGTCAAAAAGGGCTATCTTCAAGGTAAAGGATATATTGTGGCCCCGGAAAGTTACGTGGTAGTTGTTGGAGGAATTACACTGGATCTATTTGGCATTCCTAATGATGAAGTTATAAATAAAAAATCAAATTCAGGCGTAATTTACTCAGATGTTGGTGGGCTTGGTCGCAATATTGCTGTTAATTTAACCAGGCTTGATATTCCCAATTATTTTGTCTCTGTTTATGGACACGATTCTGCAGGTGAAAGCTTTAAGGAAGATGCTCTAGAGAATAATTTGGATATAACGTACGCCAAACAAATATCTAACATGCCAACATCTAGATATCTGTATATTAACCAAACTAGTGCTAAAAGGATCTTTGGAGTTGATGATAGCCGAATTCATGATGAAATTACGCCTGAATTTTTGAAGGAAAGAATTAATGTATTAAACAATGCAAAAATGATAGTGGTGGATCCTAATTTGCCAGAAAAAACAATTACATGGATTTATAAAACTTTTGATCAGCCGTTACTTGCAGATTCAATTAATAAAGTTCAACGTTTGAAACACGGTATATCAGCACTTGATACGCTGGTACTGAATGCTGATGAATCAGAAACAATTGCAGATGTTAAAATTATTGATCGGCAATCGGCAAAACTTTGTGCTGATAAATTACTCGAAATGGGTATTTCTAAAGTATTTATATATGACGCGCAAGTTGGATTTTTATACCAGACTGAGGATAATTCATTTTATTACCCTATCACATTGGAAAAGGTTTCAAATTCGAATGGTGTGGGAGCTGCGGCTATCGCAGCGTTAATATATTCACGTAGAATGAATCTAACTGATGAGCAAACATCAATTGTCGCTAAAACAGCAGCACAGATGACGATGACTACTTATTTGAACGTCTCAGAACATATGAATCCCCAGCTGTTTGAAAGCAACGACGATAATAAACAAAAATAAAACTTAGTTAATATCTGCTAAGCCGAGGGAACTCGGCTTTTTTTATTTCGTCTTGAAGACCTAGTTGAG
>NZ_AZGF01000034.1 GCF_001434475.1 Paucilactobacillus suebicus DSM 5007 = KCTC 3549
CTGCAAGGGTAGGACGTTGCCATGCAAATTAGAAAGACATCAGTCGAAAGGCTGATGCCTTTTTTATTCTTTTCATGTTTATAAATGAGATTTAAATGATGAAACCTAAAACATCATTGACAATCGATTACCTTTCAATTAGACTAGTTTCAATGACAAACCTTTAACATAGTCCAGCGAGGCTAAGAAGGGTCCGGAGAAATGTTTAGGAGACCTCTTAGCCACTCAAGGATTAGGAGGTCTCTTGTATTATATAAAAAGGAGTGAGATTGGTGGCACACGAAGTTGTTGACGGATCAAGCATGCAGCGAGCATTGACTCGAATCACCTATGAAATTATTGAACAAAATAAGGGTGTTGATGATTTAGTTTTTGTTGGCATTAAAACACGCGGTATTTTCATTGCTAAGCGCTTAGCCAAGCGTCTTAAGCAATTGGAACAAATTGACGTCCCAGTGGGTGAATTAGACATTACATTGTATCGTGATGATCGTCATGTGCCAGATTATCACCGTGAACCAGAAGTTTCTGCCGCCAATATTGACGTTGATATCAACGACAAGCACGTAATCCTAGTTGATGATGTGTTATTTACTGGTCGGACTGTTCGTGCAGCACTTGATGCACTAATGGACATTGGTCGACCAAAGAAAATTTCATTAGCTGTATTAGTTGATCGCGGACACCGCGAGTTACCAATTCGTCCCGATTTTGTTGGTAAGAATATTCCAACCGCTTCTGATGAACAAGTTCAAGTAGCTATGGAAGAATATGATGGCCACGAAGATATTACAATTGAAAAAATAAAATAATGAACTGAACCATTTAATTGTTTCCTGAGAGATGCAAAACGGTACAGTAGGATTTGGTGAATTTTAACTAAGTGCCAGACCGTACAAAACGAGTGCAACCCTGATCAGGAAATGATTAGAGTCGCACTCGTTTTTTGTTTTTGCCACTTAGAAAGGAAAATTACAATGATGATTACTGAAAGAATTCAACCAAACCTGGTAACGATTAATCAATTAGATGCTGAGGATGCTCTCGATTTAATTCATGAGGCTCAAGCATATAAGGCGGGGAAGACTGTCGAACTTAAACGTCCTGCTTATGCAATGAACTTGTTTTTTGAGGATTCAACTCGTACTAAATCAAGTTTCCAGATGGCTGAGTTGAAATTGGGTATGAAGATCATTAACTTTAACTCTAAAACTAGTTCTGTAAACAAAGGCGAAACACTATATGACACGTTGAGAACGATTGAATCGATTGGTGTTGATATTGCTGTAATTCGTCATTCCGAAAATGATTATTACAAAGAATTGCTAACTAAACCTAATCTGAATATTGGCCTTGTGAACGCCGGTGACGGTAGTGGACAACATCCGTCTCAGTGCTTGCTTGATATGATGACAATTGCTGAACAGTTCAAATGTTTCCGTGACTTGAAGGTTTTGATTGTTGGCGACATTGTCCACTCCCGTGTTGCACGCTCGAATGCACAAATGCTGACACGTCTCGGTGCAAAGGTTTACTTTGCGGGACCAAAGAAGTGGTACGACAAAGCGTTTGATCAATACGGTGAATATGGTGATATTGATAAGTTGCTACCTGACATGGACGTTGTAAACTTACTCAGAATTCAAAATGAACGTCTCAGTCAAGCTGAAGACGATGCTATTAATAACGAACAGTACCATGAGCAATTTGGACTTACACACGATCGCTATGATCAAATGAAGGAAAATGCCATTATTATTCATCCGGCTCCAGTTAATCGAGGAGTAGAAATTGATAGTGACTTAGTTGAAAGTCCTAAATCACGAATCTTTACTCAAATGCAAAATGGGGTCTTCGTTCGAATGGCAATTATCAGTCGGATTCTTAGATACCGTCACGCATTATAAGGAGCAATTATTAATGTCAATATTACTTAAAAATGGCCAAATTATTAAGCGTCATGGACTAGAACCCCAAGAAATTCTGATTGAAAACGGCACGATTGTTGCTGAAGGTAGTCGACTAGACAACAATGCCAACAATGAAATTGATCTGCATGGCGCATTAATTACACCAGGGCTGATTGATATGCATGTCCATTTGCGCGAACCCGGATACACCAATAAGGAAACTATCGTGACTGGGGCTAAAGCTGCAGCTCACGGTGGGTTTACCACCATTGGTGCGATGGCTAACATCGATCCTACCTGTGATACACCGGATAAGTTTAAGGCGCAAGTCAGTCGTAACCAAGCCGGCTGCGTCAAGATTAAACAATATGCTCCAGTTACTGAAGGTCGCGCAGGACATGCACCAATTGATTTTGATGCAGTCAGTGCTGCGGGAGCGGAAGTATTCAGTGATGATGGTGCTGGCATTCAGGACGCAGCTGTCGTTTACAAAGCCATGAAACAATTGGCAAAACTTGGGTTGCCACTGTGTGATCACGCACAAGATGCCCAACTGTCATTTGGTGGCGTCATTAATTGTGGAGAGGCCTCACAACGCCTTGGGTTGCCGGGTATGCCTGATATCAGTGAAACGGCGCAGATTGCTCGTAACTTGATCATTGCTCAAGAAACAGGCGTTCATTATCATGTTTGTCATGTCTCCACTAAGGAAAGTGTGGAGTTAGTTCGGCAAGCTAAGCGTCACGGCATTAATGTCACTTGTGAGGTTACACCACACCACTTATTACTGGACGAGGACGATATCACAGAAGACGATCCTCAGTTTAAAATGAACCCGCCACTGCGTGAAATAACTGATCGTCAGGCATGTATTGCGGGATTAATGGACGGGACGATTGATATTATTGCAACAGACCACGCTCCACATACCGATGAAGAAAAGCAACATGGTTTTTTGAACTCACCAAATGGCATTGTGGGTTCAGAAACTGCATTTGCGTTGCTATACACCAAATTCGTGAAATCCGGTTTGTGGACACTGCAACAGTTGGTAAATTGGATGAGTATTAATCCGGCCAACATCTTTAAGCTAACAAACGTTGGTCAGCTAAACGTTGGTGATCCAGCTGACATTGCCGCATTTGATTTAGCAAATGATGAAGTAATCGATGAAAAACAATTCTTTTCAAAAGGACACAATTCACCATTTATTGGTACCCGCGTTAGCGGTATGACCACGTTAACCTTAGTCGATGGTGAAATTGTGTATCGGAGGGCTACAGATGAGCAGTAAAAAAAGATACTTGGTACTGCAAGACGGTACCGTGTTTGAAGGACAAGCGTTTGGTGGCGATGTTGATTCGGCCGGTGAATTGGTATTCAACACAGGGATGACAGGCTACCAAGAGTCAATCACTGATCAATCGTATAACGGTGAAATTTTAATGTTTACGTACCCGTTGATTGGCAACTATGGCATTAATTTTGACGATGATGAATCAGTCACACCAACGACGGCTGGAGTAGTTGTCCATGAAGTGGCCCGTAAGGCTAGTAACTGGCGTAATCGTCTTAGCCTTGATGAATTCTTGCAGAGACATGACATTCCCGGCATTGAAGGCATCGATACCCGTTCACTCACTAAACGAATTCGACATCAAGGTGCCGTGCGTGCAGCGCTAGTTGATAACGTTGCAGACGCTACCGAATTAATTAACGGTTTAACCGAAAAACTTAAACAGGTTGTCACTGAAAGTAGCACCAATAATGCATTTCCCAACCCGGCTACTGGTGACCGGATCGTGTTGGTCGACTTTGGCTTGAAACACAGTATTCTTCGTGAACTGGCTAAACGCAACTGTAACGTGATTGTCTTGCCATCAACAGCGACTGCTAAACAGGTTCTCGATTACGATCCAGATGGCGTGATGCTCAGTAATGGGCCTGGTGATCCTAAAGATGTCCCAGGAGCGCTGGAGATGATTCGTGAAGTTGAACAACAGGTGCCGTTGTTTGGAATTTGTCTGGGTCACCAATTATTTGCACTAGCCAATGGCGCTGACACTTTTAAGATGAAGTTCGGTCACTTTGGCTTTAACCATCCAGTCGAAGAAATTGCTACTAAGCGAATTGACTTTACCTCGCAAAACCATGGTTACGCCGTTGATGCAGATTCAGTTGAGCAGACTGATTTATTCGTTACTCATACAGAAATTAATGATAAGACGGTCGAAGGTCTCCGTCATAAAAATTATCCAGCCTTTTCAGTGCAGTTCCATCCAGATGCAGCGCCTGGTCCGCACGATGCTAGTCACCTATTTGATGACTTTTTGGAAATTATTGCCAGCAATCAACGTCAAAGGGAGTTAGAAAACAATGCCTAAACGTCAAGATATCCACAAAATTTTAGTGATCGGTTCTGGACCGATTATTATCAGTCAGGCGGCTGAGTTTGATTATTCTGGTTCGCAAGCTTGTTTAGCACTGAAAGAAGAAGGCTACGAAGTTGTTTTGATAAACTCTAATCCGGCAACCATCATGACCGATCAGGAGATTGCTGATCAGGTTTATATCGAGCCGCTGACACCAGAATTTGTTGCCCGCGTCATTCGTAAGGAACATCCAGATGCTATCTTACCAACGGTTGGTGGTCAAACTGGATTAAATATGGCCAAGAAATTGGATGAACAGGGTATTTTGCAGCAATACGATGTTCAATTGCTGGGGACTAGTTTGAAGTCAATTAACCAAGCCGAAGATCGCGAGCAATTCAAAGAATTGATGCAGGACCTTGGCGAGCCAGTGCCGGAATCATTGACCGTTAACACACTTGAAGAAGCCCAAGAGTTTACTAAAAAAATCGGTTTTCCAGTGATTATCCGGCCAGCTTACACGCTGGGTGGCACTGGCGGTGGTATCGCTGATAACGAAGAAGAACTAGATGAAATCTGTAGTAATGGCCTGGCATTGTCACCAATTACGCAAGTGTTGATCGAACAAAGTATTGCCGGTTATAAAGAAATTGAATTTGAAGTGATGCGTGATTCCAATGACAACACAATGGTTGTCTGTGCCATGGAAAACTTTGATCCAGTCGGGATTCATACTGGTGATTCGATTGTTTACGCTCCAACTCAAACATTAGCAGATCGTGAATATCAAATGTTACGGGATGTTGCATTACGCCTGATCTCAGCTTTAAAAATCGAAGGTGGCTGTAACGTTCAATTAGCACTTGATCCTAACAGCTTCAACTATTACATCATTGAAGTGAACCCCCGGGTGAGCCGTTCATCAGCATTAGCCTCTAAAGCAACTGGTTACCCAATTGCTAAGTTAGCCGCCAAAATTGCGGTCGGGTTGACACTTGACGAAATCGAAAATCCAGTCACTAAGACGACATTTGCGATGTTTGAGCCAATGCTCGACTATGTAGTTTGCAAAATTCCACGTTGGCCATTTGATAAGTTTAACCAGGCTGACCGGCACCTCGGCACTCAGATGAAAGCCACCGGTGAGGTAATGGCGATAGGTCGTAATATTGAAGAAGCCACTCAAAAGGCGGTTCGTTCGCTTGAAATCGGGACACATACGATTGATATACCGGCAATGGCTGATAAGAGTGATGAAGAACTTGGTGATCTGTTAGTCAATGCGACCGATGATCGGCTCTTTGCCGTTTATCAAGCATTGAAACGGGGATGGACCGTTGATGAGGTGCATGAATTAACTAAAATTGACCTGTTCTTCCTTGATAAACTGCACCACATTATCGAAATAAGTGAATCTTTAGCAGCACATCCGAATGATCCAGATGAACTAAAAGTTGCCAAACAAAACGGATTTGCTGACGAGACAATTGCTAGTTTGTGGAATCTTGATGCGGATGATGTTCGAGCTGAACGTAAGGAACATGAGATTATTCCAACATACAAGATGGTTGATACTTGTGCTGGCGAATTTGATGCCCATACGCCTTATTTTTACAGCACTTATGAGTATGAGAATGAAAGTAAACCATTCGACAAGCCAACGGTACTGGTCATTGGCGCGGGACCAATCAGAATTGGCCAAGGAATTGAATTTGATTATGCGACCGTGCACTGTGTTCAAACGCTGAAAGAAGCCGGTTATCGGGCCATTATTATGAACAACAATCCTGAGACGGTTTCGACTGATTTCTCGATTTCAGATAAGCTCTATTTTGAACCACTGACTCTCGAAGACGTGATGAACGTCATCGATTTAGAGCAACCAGTTGGAGTCGTTGTCCAATTTGGCGGTCAAACGGCCATTAACTTAGCTCAACCTTTGGCAGAGCGTGGCGTTCAAATCCTAGGAACACAGGTGGAAGACGTTAACCGAGCCGAAGATCGTGACGAGTTTAATAAAGTGGTTACCGATTTACAAATTCCTCAACCAGTTGGACAAACGGCTTTTACTAACGAGCACGCACTTGAAGCGGCTGGAGAAATTGGCTACCCAGTTTTAGTTCGACCAAGTTACGTTCTTGGTGGTCGTGCGATGCAGATCGTGCATAACGAGGGGCAGTTGCAACACTACATGACTAACGCCATTAAAGTTTCACACGAACATCCAGTTTTGGTTGATAGCTATCTGCAAGGCAAGGAATGTGAAGTTGATGCGATTTGTGATGGCACGACTGTCTTAATTCCAGGAATTATGGAACACATTGAAGGAGCCGGCATTCATTCCGGTGATTCAATGGCTGTATATCCTTCACAAACCTTGTCAGCGGATGTTTGCGACCAAATTGAAAAGCAGACGATTCAGCTAGCACATTCACTAAAATGTGTCGGGTTAATGAACGTTCAATTCGTTATCCACGAAGGCACCGCTTACGTGATTGAAGTTAATCCTCGAGCTAGTCGGACAGTGCCATTTTTAAGTAAAACTACCAAGATTCCGATGACGCAACTAGCTACCCGCGTCATTATGGGTCAAAAACTGGCTGATCTCGGGTATCACGATGGTTTAGCACCCGAAGATTCAATGATCCACGTTAAAGCACCGGTCTTTTCATTCAGTAAGTTGAACGATGTTGATAGTTTGCTGGGACCAGAAATGAAATCAACTGGTGAAGTCATGGGGAGCGATCAGAACCTTGCCAAGGCTATTGATAAGGCGTTTAAGGCCAGTGGCTACGAAATTAAAGATCACGGCACGATCTTAATGACAATTCGCGACGAACAAAAGCCTAAAGCCGCAAAAATTGCCAAGCGTTTGACGGAACTGGGTTACAGTATCTTTGCCACGCAGGGAACGGCTGATTACTTTGAGTCACATGATGTGCCGGTTATGCAACGTGTGGCTAAGTTGTCGGACCAGGATGATGATCAAATTAAGGACCTAATTGAAAATAAAAAGGTTTCGCTAGTCGTCAACACGGTTGACGATTCAACAACGGGTCAACAAGACGGAGCAAAGATGCGCGCGATGGCCATTAGTAACGAGGTGTTGTTAATGACGGCATTAGACACGGTCAATGCAATTGTCACGATGTTGGAAGATCGAGCATATGCGTTGAAGGCATTGTAAAATCAGAGTGCAAAAGAAGCCGTTAAGATACCAGAATATAAGACCAAAATCATGATATTCTGGTCTTGGAATATTATGATTTTGACCTTATATGTCAGGTATCTGGCTTCTTTTGCACGTTTCAGCAAGTAAGGAAAAATTCATCACACAAAACAACAAGGAGGTACCATCCATGCAATCAGAACGGTTAGCGGTCAAACTGCCGGGTTTAGATTTAAAAAATCCAGTTATCCCCGCCAGTGGTACATGTTGGTATGGTCAAGAACTTTCGGAACGTTATGATTTGAATGTACTTGGTTCATTGGTCATTAAATCGACGACAAAGGAACCACGTGAAGGTAACCCTAAGCCACGTGTTGCAGAAACGACGGCTGGTTGGATGAATGCCAACGGGTTACAAAATGTTGGTGTAGATGCGGTTGTGAGTGATAAGCTGCCATGGCTCGGAGATAATTACCCAGATCTACCAGTGATTGCGAGTGCAGCCGGCTTTAGTGAAGATGAATATGTTCATGTGATTCAGAGACTGTCAACTTCACCAGATGTTAACGCCATCGAAGTGAACGTTTCTTGTCCTAACGTTGATCACGGCGGGATGGCAATGGGCACGGATCCAGAAGTTGTGGAACGACTGGTGCGCAAATGCGAGGCGGTTACTGATATTCCGTTATACGTAAAATTGACTCCGAATATTACCGACATTGTGCCAATCGCCCAAGCGGCGGAACGTGGTGGTGCACAGGGATTAACGATGATTAACACACTGACCGGTTTAGGAATTGATCTTAAAACGAGACAGCCACAATTAGCCCATGTAACCGGCGGATTATCCGGTCCATCATTGAAGCCAATGGCGTTGCATATGATTCATCAAGTGCGCCAGGTTAGCGATCTGCCTATCATCGGAGTTGGTGGCGTAACAACAGCAGAAGATGTACTCGAATTCATGATGGCTGGTGCTAATGCGGTCGAAGTTGGTGCAGCCAGTTTCCACGATCCACTAGCATGTCCAAAGATTATTGCTGATTTACCAACAGTCATGGATTATTATCACGTAGATAGTTTGACTGATTTATGGGAGGTTCAATTTTGAAAAGATTTGTACCCTTTGTCGCATTAGATGTTGCAAGTGAACACCAGGCTGAAGAACTGTTAGATCAACTTGCTGTGGCTGAAAAGCCAATTATAAAAATTGGCATGGAGTTGTTTTACAGTTTCGGTCCGTCAATCGTGAAGATGGTTCAAGACCGTGGTTTTGACGTATTTTTGGACCTTAAACTACATGACATTCCGAATACAGTGAAACGAGCCATGACCGCAATTGGTAAAATGGGCGTATCGTTTACTACAATCCATGCTGCCGGTGGGAATGAAATGTTGAAGGCCGGTCGTGAGGGCCTGGATGAAGGAGCTCAAGCTGCTGGTGTGAAGTCCGCTAAATTGTTGGCGATCACTCAACTAACATCGATTGATGAAACTATTTTGCATGAACAACAACACGTCGATATTTCGTTAATTGAGTCCGTTCAAAGCTACGCTCAGTTGGCACAAAATACTGGCATGGATGGAGTTATTTGTTCAGCTCAGGAACTGTCAGCGATCCGTAGGGTAACTGATGATGGGTTCCTATGCATTACACCAGGAATTCGGCCAACCATTAAACATGATGATGACCAAAAACGAGTGGTGACACCAGCACAGGCGCGTGAATTAGGCAGTAATGGAATTGTAGTTGGTCGGCCAATTACGCGCAGTGACAATCCGGTACAGGCATACTTAGATATTAAACAGGCATTTATGGAGGAATAATCATGAACACAGCACAATCAGTCGCAAAGTATTTACTAGACATCAACGCCGTAACATTAAGCCCTAACGACCCATTTACGTGGGCTAGTGGATTGAAAAGCCCGATTTATTGTGATAATCGTCTCACTATTTCATATCCGGCGGTGCGTAAGGCAATTTATACCGGCATGACTGATTTGATTAAGGAGCACTTTGGGGATGCCGAAGTGATTGCAGGAACCGCAACGGCCGGCATTCCTCATGCTGCTTGGGTTGCTGAAGAAATGAATTTGCCAATGATTTACGTTCGCTCTAAACCAAAGGATCATGGCCAAGGAAAACAGACTGAGGGTGTCCTTAAGCCTGGTCAAAAGGTTGTGGTGATTGACGATCTATTATCAACCGGCGGCAGTGTTTTGAAAGCTGTACACGCAGTTCAAAAGGCAGGCGCAAAGGTGATTGGTGTAGTAGCAGTATTCTCATACCAATTGCCGGAAGCTGACAAGAATTTTGGCGATGAACAAATTGATTTTTATACCGTCACTAACTATTCAACTCTGATTGATGTTGCTAAGGATAACGGTGATGTTGATGAGAAGGATTTGAGTTCACTGCAGGAGTGGCGGAAGGATCCAGAGAACTGGAAATAAGCTACGTAAAGCTCCGTAATGGAAGTTCTTAGTAAGGATTTGTGTTTAAAGGGGTACAAAATCTTGTCTTGAATAGTTTTTGAAATACCTCTTTTTTACTAAACCTGCTGAAACGTGCTAACCACCCCAGCTCATCATAATATAGATAGAAACAACCCCATCAGGACCAAAACCAGGTCCTAATGGGGTTGTTTCTATCTATATTACATGAGCTAACCGGGGTGGTTAGCACTCTAGTTTTTCCAATATCGACTCTGCGACAACAATTCTTTTGAATGCTCATCGGCAGGTTCGTATCCTATGTTAAATAAGTGTCTGAAATACATTAAATTATATATTAGACCGAAAATGATGGCTGGGACCGGTAGCGTGATTTGTAATCCTAGCATGGAAACTCCCATTGCGTAGATTAGGTCAAGCACTATCATTAATGCAAAGTTATACCAGTCACCCCGCATTGCTGCCGGAATTGGTCCGAACCACAATGTCGTCCAAGACACACCGACTTTAGCGGCTCTAATTTGGCCATTTTCCTTGTTAACGACCTTAGCAAAATTTGGCGGCAAAGGTAGATTCGAAAACGGATCCTGATCGTCTCCGTTATTTGGATCATTTTGCCGGTTGAATGGATCTTGCATTACGTGGAATTCCCCCTTTTAGTTGTCCACCTATAATAACATAATGATGGAATCTTTTGAATTGAAACCACTATTTGCCTAACTTCGTGATTATTTCATAATTTCACGGTATGATATACATAGAGTGTTAAAAAAGGCGCTAAGCGTCCATAATGTAAGTAACCAAATTGAATATCGCCGAACTTGCGATATTTAATTTGGTTACTTACATGACAGGACGTTGCCTTTTTTAACACGTTTCATCAAAATAGCAGTAAAAGAAACGCCGAACTTGCGATATTTAATTTGGTTACTTACATGGCAGGACGTTGCCTTTTTTAACACGTTTCACCAAAACAGCACTCAAAAAATTAACCACAATCAACAAAAGTATCAACTAATTAGTCACAAAAGGGTCCGTAACACTTTAGCCCTTTAGCGCACCAACGACAATTTTTCTCAGAGGTGAATTAAATGATTTATTTTTTAAATGATAATATCCAAGACAAAAAATCAGGAATTGAGCATGCTCAAATCAAACGTCTCAATTTATTTAACCAATTCAAAGTACCAGCTAAAATCGTTACTCGCCAGTCCTCGACTAGTTTGCACACCGTTACGAATGCAGCGGGGATTGACGATTCACAGTTAATTAATCTGTTTGACTATTTCCAAGAAACCATGGACTTTGAAACAAAGAAAATTAGAATTCAAAATTTGAAGATTAACTCAGATTGGAAACGTGAACCAGAAGGTGATAGCTATAACTATTACCGCAACAATAACCGCATTATGTACGTTCATCGCGATAGTGATAAACGGGTAACGAACGCCCAGTATTTCGACCATTTTGGTAAATTACTAAAGGTTGAATGGTATGACGACCGTGGCTTTATTTCAATTGAACATGTGTATGACTGGACCAGCAAGATTGCTACCGAAAATTTCATGCGTCCTGATGGCAGTATCGCCATTCAAAAATCACGATTGCTTGATAAACGCGGCAAAGAAGTCGAGAGCTATCACTTGTTTAATTACAAGGGTCAAGACTATCAATTTGCTAATTTTGATGAGCTTACCAGTTTCTTTTACGATCAGCTAGTAATAGATGGAGATATTAATGATGGTCAGTACCCTGTATTCATTGTCGATCGTTCATATGAATTAGGCTGGGCTGTTTTGCACATGCAAAATCCAGTATACAAGGCATTCCAACTGCATAATAGTCATTTGAATGACGTCAACGATCTGATGAATTCATCTCTCAATTATAACTATGCCTACGGGTTGAACCACTTTGATAATTGGGACGCTGTTATCAGTTTAACTAGTCAACAGGATGCAGATATGAAGGTTCGCTATAATACCGATCACACAAAACTGTTCCAGATTCCGGGACCAATTGTGCCGAAGAAGACGTTAGAGGCTACCCATGTAGATTTTAAGAAGCGTAAACCTTACTCGGTAATTATGGTGGCAAGACTCTCGCCAGAAAAACAACAGGATCATCTTGTTCGGGCTTGGAAGAAGATTCATGAAAAATTACCACAGGCTACGCTTGATTTGTGGGGCTATGAAAATGGAGAATTTGGCAAGCAAATTAAACAACAAGTTGATGATGCTAAGTTAAGCAATTCAATCAAGTTTCGCGGCTACACAACTGACATTGCTCAAGTATATGATGAAGCACAACTAACTGTGTTACCAAGTCGGTCGGAAGGATTGCCTCTTGCACTGGTGGAGGCACAGTCACATGGTATGCCAATTGTAGCTAATGATATTAAGTACGGTCCAGCCGACGTGGTTGTGGATGGCAAAGATGGCTATCTGACGAAGAACGGGGATGTTGACGGTCTTGCCGATGCGATTATTAAGGCGTTGAGCGATCAAGATCAGTTGGCTAAATTTAGCGAACAGGCCTACATTGACAGTGCCCGTTATTCAGAAGAAAACGTGATGAAAAAATGGCAGGTCTTGCTAGACGACGTAAAGGAGGAACACTAGAATGGATTATTTTGTAAACCAGTATATTATGAGTCAAAATTCTAGTGTTGAACACGCTGAATTTGCCCGTGTAAAATTATTTAAACAATTTGATCAGCCGGCTAAGATCGTTACTCGTGATTTTGATCCATTATTGCATGCTACTATCAAAAAATTTGGTATTGATGATGATCAGGTTGTTAACATGTTTGATTTTTTTGCTAAAACAACCGATTATCAGGGTGATCCAGTTAGTTTTGATGATTTGCGGATCAGTGAGGATTATCAGTTTACCACTGGCAATAATTCTCGGACGTTTAGCGATGGTGGCCACTTGGTAGGTGAAGTTACGTTTGCACCAGCTACAGTCGCCAAGGTCCAACGTGTTGATTATTATGATGCTGCTGGTAATTTATCTCTACGGGAACAATATGATATTCGCGGCTACAAGTCTGAGGAAGAATATTTTGGTCAGGATGGTCAAATTCATTATCAGGCCTTGTATCGACCCGATCAAACGAAGTATCTGGAACGTTTCTATGTTCAATCAACAGAAAATACACCTATTAATTCCTTAAATCGATTGATTGGTTATCAAGGACGAGATCGTTTTTTTGATAGTATTGATGATCTGTTTGCTTTCTTTCTAGATGAATTAAACACTGCGACACCAGGTCGTCAGAAGAATACGTTCATCGCTGATAGACCAGCAATGGCAAATTCACCAGTCATGGGGATGCAAACGAAAGCTCGTAAGCTATTATGGTTACCAATTAATCACATCGATGACGGCGTCGACCCGGTAAATGGCATGATTAGTGGCGTGTACAGCCAACCATTGAGTGGGCCAGGTTTAAAACAGATTGATGGCATCGTTGTAATGACGGCCATACAAAAGCATGATCTTGAAAAGCGCTTGAATACGAAGACACCAATTTATCAAGTATCAGGCGGGATTGCACCAGATGTTGCTAAGGTACCAATGAATAACCGTGTTAATCATCAAATTATTCACGTTGGTCGCTTAGGCTGGGATAAGCAAATAGATCAGGTTCTGCAAGTCTTTAAACAAATTCATAGTCAAGTCAGTGATGCAACGTTGAAATTGTATGGCTATGGGGATGGGGCAGATGTTGAAAAATTCAAACAACAAGTTACTGATCTAAAATTAGATGAACCAGGGTTGGTATCGTTTGAAGGATATCGTCCTGATATTGATAACGTTTATGATCAAGCCCAACTGTACCTTGACTGTGCTAGAATCGATGGCCAACCGTTAGCTGACGTTGAAGCACTGGGTCATGGCGTGCCAGTATTAGCTTATGACTACAACTACGGCCCACGTGAGTTAATCGAGGACGGCAAGAACGGTAAACTAATCAAATTAAACGATGTGGCAACAATGGCCAGCGAAGCAGTTAAACTGCTGAAGAGTAAAAGAAAGTTGCAAGATGCGAGCGACCAAGCTTATGAATTAAGTGCGAGATCGAGTGCGGAAGCGGTTTGGAAACAATGGGAAAGTGTAAAATAATCTGTTTGGGTTATTAATCTTAATTAATAGATTAATTATGAAAAAATCTCGATGTAAATTATTAACTATAAAGTTGATAACCTCATTTAGTAAGTATAGGGATTAATTGCAATCTTTCTTTTAAAGAATAAGATTGTTTAATAAAAACGGATGGATATGAAACAAATAAAGACATTACCCTGTTCAAAAGGTAATGTCTTTATTTGACTGTTCCCACCCGACACTCAGTCAATAGCAGAAAAATGATCACCGTGTGATTGATCAAATATCTAGTTATGCCCATTAAGTATAGTGGAAATAAAGTTTAATTTTAGATGAAACGCATTAGCCCCTTATAAATTCTTTCTGCAAGCCTTGCGTAACCATCATCAGAATAATGCAGGCCATCTGGCATATATAATTTGCGTTGTTTTGAATTAAATGGAGAGATTCCACTCTCGGCATACATATCAATAACTGGCATAGCGTAATAATCGCATACAGTTTTTATTGCGTTTACGTAATCTAATTGAAACAAGCCTTGAGTATTTTTATCCAACGTCGTCGGATATTTTTTGGTTGGGTGATGAAAGTTATTTTTCATCGGTGTAATAAAGATGATTCTAGCACTGGGAAACTGGTCAATTAATTCATGCGAAAGAATATTCAAAGCTCCATAAAAAGTCCAGATGTCTTTTGAACGTGGATCTCCCAGAGGTACATTATGTTGAAAGTCATTGACTCCACCCATAACAACTATATAGTCAGCATCTGTACGCATGTCATTAACTCGCTCAATAAAACTATCAGTTCTATCTTCTGTAACAGCAATTCGTGAAGCACAAACGCCGTAGTTTCTAACATCTTTAAATTTAACTAACTTTTGAATGTGATGAACCCAAGAGATGTCTTCCCCGCCGGTATCCATTCCGTTGTCACCCCAAGTTGTAGAATCGCCAAAGCAATTAAGTATTTTATTACTGTAATCAAGACTGTTACTGGCTAATTTTTCGTCCAAAATAGAACGCCCCTTTATCTCTTATAATTTTTAAAAATTAAGCATGGTGAATGGTTGAAGTAGCGCTACTTGTACCTTTCTTAGTTTTAAATTCGGCTTCAATTTGTTCCAATGATTTACCGGTTGTTTCTGGTAATACGTGGCTTGCAAACCATCCCATTGCGATACAGAAAACTGCGAAGATGATAAATGTCCAAGTCCCACCCATTCCAGAAAGCATCACTGGAAATAGTTGTGATACAAAATAGGAAGCAAGGAACATAGTCAGTGAAGAAAGTGAAAGAGCACGCCCACGAATGCTTGTTGGGAAAACTTCTGAAACAATTATCCAAGCACCGCCACCCCATGATAGTTCGTAGAAAGCAGTATGTGCTAGAACACCTAAAAGAATTAATACATCAATAACACCATTGAATTTGTTGAAAGCAAACAAAACAGCTAGAAAGATTAATGCTGCAGCCATTGCGTATCCACCGCGAGACAATAACTTTTTACGTCCAAGCTTATCAATGTATACCATGAAGATAGCTACAAAGATAATTTTAACAACACCGATACCAATTGTTTCGATCAATGAAGCATTTGTACCAACCCCAGTTTTTTGGAAAATAATTGGTGCGTAGTATCCAACAGCAATAGTACCAGTTAATTGTTGGAAAGCAGCTGCTAACAATGCAATTACAAGAGCGAAACGAATACCAGGTGCAAATAATTCTCTGAATAACCCTTTATGCTCGCTTTTAACAGATTTTTGAATTTCATTTGATTCTTCTTGCGCCGTATCTGTACCATTTAATTTGACTAAAATGGCTTCTGCTTTATCGCTTTTTCCCTGTTTGAATAAGAAACGAGGACTTTCGGGAATAAATGAAGTGAGTACAAAGAATAGAACAGCTGGTATAGCACCTGAACCAAACATCCAGCGCCAACCTACGGAAACGTTAAATGATGTAGAGTTTAAGTTAGCAATAAGTGCATTAACACAATAAACGGTTGTCATACCAATAGCGAATGCTAATTGGTTACATCCAATTAAGGTACCACGAATTCTTGCAGGAGCAACTTCGGAAATATATAATGGCACAATCGTTGAAGCCATCCCAATAGCAATACCTGATAAGATACGACCAACAATTAAAATTTGTACGGTTCCTGAAAATGCTAAAGTTAAACTAGAGATAGTAAATAGGGCACCTGCAATAAACATCACCCATTTACGTCCAATTTGGTCACTTAGGAATCCGGCAATTAAACAACCAACCATAGCTCCAAGTGCTAGAACCCCTGAAACAAAACCAACTTCAGCTGATGACATACCAAAATGTACGCTAAAAAAGTTTAAGGCTCCAGAGATAACGCCTTGATCGTACCCGAATAGAGAACCACCAATAGCAGCTATAACAGTTACGATCACGATATATGTTAAACTTGCTTTTTTTTGTTGATTAAATGGAACTTTTGATGTACCACTTGAGTCATTCATAACTAAATCCTTCTTTCGAATAAAATGTTAAACCGTGACTTGCTGTCGAAAAATGTAAGCGCTTATATCTGTCTGACACGATTAACATTAGATAAACGTAGTCAACGAAATTGCAAGAGTTTTCTTATAAAAAGATTAAAATTCTTTGTTTTATTAATTGAAAGTCGCTTTCATTGTTATTAAATTAAGTTCAATTAATCACAAACAAAGAAATTCTAAAAAAAATCTAAAAAAGTGAAATATTAGTTTTAAATTATTGAATTTAAAAGAGACAATGTTAACGGTAACAATTGAAAAAAGTTATAGTAAGTATGGTAAGAAATTATTGTATTGATTTTTATTAATATTTTATGAGAAAAAAATCTCTGAAGCTATATACGTATTCCTGTATTGGTGTTATTATTCATGTACAACCCAAAGAAACGTGGGCTTAACAAACAGAGGAGTTAATTATGATGTTCAAAGAAATATCATAACTACATACCATATAATTCATTGGTAAGTGTAACGATAGACGTTAAGAATTAATCATAATATCAATCACTATTGATTAGTTTCAATGCAAGCAATATTTAAGATACGTTACCGGTAATCAATGAATGGACGTCAATGGATGAATGCAGATATTTCTTTTGTTGAACTGATAAGAAAATTGAGGTGGGACAATGTCAAGAATAATTGATTTATCGGGGAAAAAATTTGGCCGGCTGACTGCAATTAAGTCGGATGGACATAGTGTTAATGGTAATGTTCGGTGGTTGTGCCATTGCGAGTGCGGTAACTATGTAACCGTTGATGGATTTGAACTGCGCCGTGGAACCACGAAAAGTTGTGGATGTCTACGACGCGAGGTCATGCAAAAACAGTATCGTTGCAATCCAGCAATGCAAGAACACAAAGGGCATGCGGATAGTCTGTACAATAAAAACGGCGTTGCTTACGCATCGATTAAGCGGTCACGTCGTAACCATAGTGGCGTAATTGGCGTTTCTTATGATGAGAAAACAGATCATTGGTTTGCAAGACTAATGTTCCACAGTCACTACGTATTGATGAAGAGCTTTGATAATTTTGAGGACGCTGTAGCCGCAAGACAAGCGGCGGAGAAAAAATATTTGGGCAAAGTCAGAACTCATATTGAAGCCGACAACGCGCAACAAGCTTAATTTAAAAAATGTGGAGAACCGGAAGATGATTTTTCCGGTTCTTTTTTCTATATAATTATTGTTGACGCAGAAACAATATATGATATTATTGTTGCAATGGAAACAATAATATCAAAAGGAAGTAATTAAATGTTATCAGTATTACAAACAAATTTTAATGGAATCGATGGATTAACATATCAAAATGGCCCACGTCCTCAACTAACCGATAATGGAGTGATTATTAGGATGAGTGTTGTCCCAATTTCTCCAACTGATTGGAAACTAGAATCGGATGCTAATGCGACTAATGAACAACTGGCGAATTTGCCAAGGGTCATTGGTATTCAAGGTACCGGACGAATTATTGAAGTTGGCAGAAATCGTAATGAATCGTTGCTCAATCAGCGGGTGTTAGTAGTTAATCCATCTGGTGTATATAGTGAGTATGTTCTATCTGAAAATCCAGACTGGATTTTCCCACTGCCTGATAATGTTACTAATGACGCTGCGGCTGCCCTTTCGGCTGGCACAGCACTGACTATTAAACACGAAATTGATATCAGTTCGTCTGATAATTTGGTGATTACCGGTGCAAATTCAGTCATTGGATTAACGCTATTACAGATGATTGATGAACAACAACGGAAAATTTATCCAGTTGTGACCGCAATGAGTAAAGAATATTT
The DNA here is from genome assembly GCF_001434475.1 of Paucilactobacillus suebicus DSM 5007 = KCTC 3549. Lineage (GTDB taxonomy): Bacteria > Bacillota > Bacilli > Lactobacillales > Lactobacillaceae > Paucilactobacillus > Paucilactobacillus suebicus. The sequence goes on from NZ_AZGF01000034.1 coordinate 18,353, forward strand.
TCAAGAACAGATGCCAGGTTTAACATCATATACAAGGAAAGAGGTACCACAACTTAATGGCTCAACACTGATTGTGGATATTGTAGGCAAAAAGGATTTGCTCAATCATTTAGCGACTAAAACTAACAATGTTCAAGTTGTGTCAATTGCATTGATGAAAGACGATGAGTTAACCCAGTTTAAATTTATTCACGACGAGTTTAGTTCGGATAACTACCGTAGATTCATTAATCAACTGTCATCTGGTCAGCTGAAACCAATTATTAACAAGACATTTCAAGTTAAGCAAACTAAGGAAGCTCAGCATTTTGCTAAAGAAACGCACAGTCGCGGTCGCGTGCTAGTTAATTTCGATGCATCGTAAAAAAATTATCAATACGTTTACGTTTGTCACCCTTACGCTGACACTTGTGGTAGAATGTAGGCAATTAAGGAAGTGATCATATGATGAAGCTCGGCGTATTATGCGCAACCGTGTTAGGCCTTGGTGGGGTTGGCGCAGCTTGCAGTAGCATAATTCAAAGAGGCGGTGTCGCCCAGGTTAGTCAGATGATGTCCAGTAGCTGTGGTTCTTCTAGTCACCAGGTTGGTAATGGTGGAATGATGAACCGATAATTTGTCGAACTGTTAGTGAAATTGACATTGTTGTTGACTCCTATTTGATAGGGGTCTATACTTTACTCATAAAGTAAGTGTGCACTCACTTGCCACAAATAGAGGAGGGTTTGAAATGTCAGAGACTGTGATTGATTTAACTCATTTAATCAAAAAATTTGGCAAACAAACTGTACTAAAAGATGTTAATTTAACGGTAAATAAAGGAGAAATTGTTGGCCTAATTGGACCTTCAGGAGCTGGTAAATCAACGGTTATTAAAACCACGTTAGGGATGGAAGTTGCGGATGGCGGGAAAGCCACTGTGTTTGGTGAGACGATGCCTGATCGTCAATTGCTGGCTCGCATCGGTTATATGGCTCAAACGGATGCATTATATGAGTCACTTTCAGGCAAGGAGAATTTATCGTTTTTTGCCAAAATGAAGGGTGTTGCCAAGAATAGTATTAATCAAGAAATTGATCACGCTGCTAAGGTTGTTGATCTAACCGATGATCTGAATAAAAGAGTTAGCGGCTATTCTGGTGGTATGAAACGGCGCTTGTCACTAGCGATCGCTCTGCTTGGTAATCCAGAATTACTGGTCCTTGATGAACCGACTGTTGGCATTGATCCAGCGTTAAGACGACAAGTCTGGCGTGAACTACATGCGATTCGTGATGAAGGACGGGCAATTTTAATCACCACTCACGTGATGGACGAGGCTGAACTAACTGATCGGGTGGCTTTGCTACTGAATGGTGAGGTCATGGCGTTTGATCAACCAGATAAGCTAAAAGAAGAGTACCAAGTCGCAACGATTGAAGACGTATTTTTAAAGGCGGAGGGTGTTGAATAATGAGAACATTATCGATTGCAGGCCGTGTTTTAAAAGAAATGATCCGTGATAAGCGTACTTTGGCCTTAATGTTTGTGGCACCAATTGTCATTATTTTACTGTTGGGGATGATTTTTTCTGTTAACTCAACGGTAAATGTTAAAGTCGGGACGGTCGCTGTTTCTAAAAGCGTTAATACTAATCTTAAGGATACAAAGCATGTGACGGTTACCAAATATGATACGAAAGCAGACGCCAAAAAGGCGCTGAATGATCATAAAATTGATTCGATTATCCAAAAGAAAAATAGTAATTATGATTTAACATATGCGAATACTGATTCATCAAAGACCACTGCCGTCAAAATGGCCTTTAAGAATGCAGTCACGAATTCAGGCATTTCTACTTTGAAGAGTAAACTAGCACTGACGACTGCAGCGCTGCAAAAAATTCAAGCTCAGTCAGGACAACAGGCGCCTCAGCAAAAACAAAGTGCTGCCACAACGCCTAAAATTACTAACCACTATGTATATGGTAATTCTGACACGGGTTTCTTTAACAAGATTTTGCCAATTTTGATCGGTTTCTTCGTGTTCTTCTTCGTTTTCCTAATTTCAGGTATGGCATTACTGAAGGAAAGAACCAGCGGCACTCTGGATCGCTTGTTAGCTACACCAGTTAAACGTTCCGAAATTGTATTTGGCTATATGATCAGTTATGGTATTTTAGCGGTTGCTCAGACAATTGTGATTATTCTCGCGACTGTTTGGTTGTTAGGAATTGAAGTTGTCGGCAATATGTTTAATATTGTGGTAATTAATCTATTGTTAGCACTGGTCGCACTGGCGTTTGGGATTTTGATTTCGACATTTGCCGGATCGGAATTTCAAATGGTACAATTTATACCGTTGGTTATTATTCCACAGGTCTTTTTCTCCGGTATTATTCCGTTGGAATCGATGGCCAGTTGGGTGAAGGCAATTTCGGTGATCATTCCAATTAAGTATTCAGGGGATGCAACGACGGCAATTATGATGGAAGGGGCAGGCCTAACGTCGCTTGGAAAAGACATTGGTGTACTGCTACTGTTCTTAGTTGTATTAACGATCCTCAATATTATTGGTTTAAGACGGTATCGGAAAGTTTAAGTAAGGAGAATGTTCCATGGCAATAAATAACGTTGAGGCTTTGTTTGCTGAAAGTCTGAATGAACTTGAACTAACTAAAAAACAAAAAAGCGTGCTGCGGGCGAGTTTAACCCTGTTTTCTGAACAAGGATTTGACCGCACTAGTACGAGCGACATTGCCAGGGTAGCTGGTGTGTCCGAAGGAACGGTGTACAAGCAGTTTAAAACTAAGGAAGGTATTTTGAAGGCGTTGCTGGGGCCATTCATTCAGCAAGTGCTACCGAAAGCAGCAGGAGAATTTTTAGATACCTTTGCTAATACTAACGTTCCCGACTTTGAAACTTTTTTGCGAAGAATTGTGGCAGACCGGCTGACATTTTTTGAAACCAATAAATTACAGTTAAAGATATTTATTCAAGAAATTCTGTCTAATAGTGACATGGCTGCAACATTTATCAATAAAACTGTTGGTGGAGCCATTACGAGGATAACGGCGGTAATGAAATTTTATCAACAAAAAAATGAAATCGTTGACTGGGATCCTGTTCGGATAGTTAGGTATATTATGAGTACGATGCTTGGATATGCACTGCCGAACCTAATACAGCCTGATAAAAAATTGAATATTGAGCAATCCACGGATGAGGTAGTCGAATTTATTATGCGTGGGATTGGTATTAAGAAGTCGTAAACTAAAAATGTTGCCATAGTTTCTGAACCAAATCAGAATTATGGCAGCATTTTTAGTTAGTCGTATTTATTTTTAAAGTGATTTTTTTGATGGAGACATTTTATTCGAAAGTAACAAAGTTGGTAAAATAATGATAATTGCAGAAATTGAGATTATCAAGAAACCAAATTGATAAGATTCTAGATTAATGTGCGCTAGATGCTGCTGAATAAGTTGTTTCATCTGAATGGCATTACCCTGATACTGTTTATATTTAAGACCATTTTCAAATGTTTTTACTCGCCGTTTTGCGTACGCCGTCACAATGGTTGTGATCAATGCCGAGCCAAAAGCACCGCCAACGTTTTGGATGATTCTTGAACCAATCGTGGCAGCTGGAATTTGTACTTCATTCATTCCAGTATACGAATCTGCCATTAACGGCATCGTGATCCCACCAGCACCAAAACCACGAATGAACAGGACAGCGGCGATAATCCAGTATGATGTTCTTTGGGTGAACCAAAAAATGGAATTGTGCCTAAAAAAGTAATGAGTATGCTTACCAATGCAACATATTTTGCACCAATTTTGTCAGTAAGACGGCCAACAAACGGCCGAGAAATTAGCATGCTGACACCTTGTGGAATTAGTGCTAATGCGGCTTCTATCACTGACATATGGCGGACGTTTTGAAAGTAGAGTGGTAAAAGTAGCATGGCGCCATTTAAAAATAATCCGGAAATAAAAATACCAATTGAAGCACCCACAAATGGATGAAACTTGAATAAATTTAAGGGTAGAACAACTTTGCTTTTTTGAACGATTGCCCAAATTACATAAATAATTATTGCGGCGATTCCGACTGTGCAGGAAATTGTTGTGATTCTATTTGAAAAAGTACCTTTATTTGACGCTTGGACAATTCCGTAAATAATAGACGATGATATCAGAACCAACAATCCTATACCAACAAGATCAATTTGGGTATTTTTCTTCTTTGGTGGGAAACTGGGCATCTTTAAATCAATTAAAATAACTGAAATTATCGTAATCGGCACATTTACCCAAAAAATCCAATGCCAGGAAAGTAACTTGATGATAATACCGCCAATAACCGGGCCCAATAATGGCCCCAAAATAATTGGCAATCCTACCGTGGCCATCAGTTGTCCGATAACTTCAGTACCAGCTAGTTGAACAATTAAATTGATCAATAGTGGCGTAATTAGTCCATCCGCAAATCCTTGAATCAACCGCATGGCGATCAGGAAATGAATATTTGGTGAAATGGCAGCTAGGAGTGAACCAATTCCAAATAGCGCTTCACTAAAGATGAACAATGATTTACCGTCAAACTTGTTGAGTAGCCAGCTAGAAAATGGAATAGCGATACCCGTTGCCAATAGGTAACACGTGACTGTCCACTGGACTGTCGTGATCGAAACATGAAAAGAATTACTTAAATTGTTGATTGCAATATTAATCATGGTTGTGTCTAACATTGGTGCCATTGCGCCAAAAACTATGATCCATGCGACCATTTGTGTTTTCTTTGAAATTAAGTTTGTGTTGTCCAATTTTAAAATCTCCTTTCTTAAGATACATTTTGTACTCTAAATGCATAACTGGTATAATACACTTAAAGAATCAAAAGTCAATAAGAAACATATTGTATCTTAAAAGGAGCATTTTAATGACTGAAAAAAGACGACACGGTAAAGAACTAGAAAATGCAATCTTTGATGCAACCATCGACATACTAAATGACGACGGGTTAGACGGCGTCACATTTTCAAAGGTTGCGGCACGCGTAAAAACCAGTCGACCAGTTATTTATCGCCGTTGGGATTCACCATTTTCATTGGCACTAGAAGCAATTAGAAACAAAATTCGGCAAGATAATCACGGTCACATGCAAGACATTACGCTAAGTGGGCAAAACTTAAGTGAAGACTTATCCCAAGTATTGCAAAGATATATGGTGGTTATGAATACCTTTAGTCGCTACTACGTCTCTTTGTTGTTGGCTGGCACTAACAGCGATGACACCAGTGTTTTGGATGACGTGTTTGAACATGGAAATCAAGAGAATATTAAAACGATGACCGTCATTTTAAATCGGGCCATCGATCGCGATGAAATAAAAGAAGATAAATTTAGTAATGAGACTAAACTGCTACCGTTTGAATGGTTACGGTACCATTTGTTTACTGAAAGTAAAGTAAGCGATGAACAGCTAAAGACCTTTATTAAGTGTGTTCTAGTGCCTGTTTATACTCAGAAATAGGTACCAATAATAATTTAAGACAAAATTGTTTTTCTTGAAAAATTAGATAATTTTGGAATAGGAGTATTAGTTGTTAGCACGAATATTTAAATTTACTTCTATTTGGGATCGCTTTTCTATTTTTTTTGCGGAAACGTGTAATTTCCACCAGCTCATCATAATATAACACCCTCCATGATATCAGGATAAAGACCAATCCTAATATCATGGAGGGTGTTATATTACATGAGCTAACCGGTGGAAATTACACTCTACTTTGTTGCTCGAAAATGCATCACAATCGAATCCGGGAACGAACTTGCCTGCATTTCTTGGCACTTTGGTACCACTCGATGGTACATGAGGGATCTCATGGCGTTATTAAACTCTGGCTTGGTCATTGTGTGGCCGTCCAAACATGAAATCGAACCGTCCCAACCGTGATCGTATGTTGAAATGAAAATCAACCATTTATCGTCAACGACCAAGCGGCGGGTTTTCATATTGGTTTGGTTAGGACCGCCTGCTTTGTTCATTAACTCAATGGTGTCGAAGTATTCTTCAGTTTCATCAATTACAATCATACAATCACCTTCTAATCGTTACCTCGAGTGCTAATTTGGACCGTCAACTGTACCATCTGGGTAAACGTAAAAATCTAGACCATCATAACTACCTGCAGAATTAGGATGACTCTTTTGGTAGTCAATATACTCTTGATCCTGGCCTCGGACCCAGTAGGCAGGATCACCATTTTCATCTGTAGTCAAATCATTGTCACCGGATTGCATAACTGTCCAGGTAATTTTACCATTTTTATCTGAATTGCCATATGATGCCTCAACTGCGGCAATCGCTTCCTTGCCACTAGTGATTTTATCATCGGCGGAGCTGGATTCAGAGCTGCTGCTTGACGTATCTTCAGAATCATCGTTACTACCTGCAGGCGTCGCCGGTGTTTTACCAGCCACGATTTGACTGAAACCACTGGATAGAGTTTTATTGCTTGTTTGCGTGAAGTGTACCCTATGTTGACGATTAAAAAATATAATCATCGTAGGATACAGCCTTAACCATACTTGACCGATCGGCCGTCTCGCGTATGTATTGTTTAATCCCGTGGGCTGCTGCTATCAAGCATACCACCACCCCTCACATTTATCGCCCTGTGAGCATTGGTGACGGTAACCGTGCTTTACGCACCGATAAACCGACCCTGACCTTTATTGGTAGTCACCACCTCGAACTACCAAGCCACGGGATAAGCCATTATGTAGTTAGCCGGGATTTTATGAGTTCGCCCCCGAGGACGTGTCCATTTAGTCGCTAATCAAAGCACGCTGTTTGTCTTCAACGTCTTTGATGCTAAGCAACACTGTGTGGTACTGGGTAATGGCTCTAAGCCTTGACATAACAGCGTTTGTAGAGTATCATAGCTTCTGTGGATTGCTACTATTGATTAACTGATTACTCTAATAATCACTAATCTAATTTTTTACTTTGCTTAACAGGTTCTTCGTCAAGAAGTACTGATATAAAA
>NZ_AZGF01000035.1 GCF_001434475.1 Paucilactobacillus suebicus DSM 5007 = KCTC 3549
AAACGAGCAACATGGGTTGAAATTAAATTAAACAATGGACAAACATACTGGATGGACAAACGAGGAATTGTAGAGTAGTTTTAAATTAGTTACAGTTTAAAAAGATCATAGATTATTTTTATGGTCTTTTTGTTTGCAATTATAATTAAGAGAGAGAGAGAAAATTTATTGAAGTCGATTAAAAGTATAAGTAACCAGCTAATAAACTTTTTTTCGTGCCATTAATGCTTATTAGCCTGATAGGGGCAATATCGTTGCTTCCCAATATTATGAGTAATGTATCTGCGGAATTTATTGCAGTTTTAACAGTGATAATAGTTTTGATATATATTTTTTTTGAATTATATCGTATTCGTAAGGTAAAAGAAAAAGTATTAGATATTTTGAGATTTGTAACTTCAAAGAAAAAATTTTATATTTGGCTGTGTGTGGGGATACTAATAGTTTTATGGCAATTGTATTTGATACATTATCTGGCTGGTATTAGTTATTGGGACCCTGGTATTATTGAGATGACAGCCGCTAGAAAACGGGTATGGGTAGTTGGTTATTTTTCAACAAATCCTAATAATATTTTGATACTACTTATTGAACATGCAATTTGGGTTATTTTTAATAGACCCTCTGTTTACTTGTTTAGTAAAATACTAAGTGTTGTGAACCTTTTTGCTGTTGATAGTTCTTTAATAATCATAATTTATTTATTAAAAAAATTATTAAAAAGGAAAAAAACGATATTTTTTTCAAGTATTTGTTTTACGTGTTTAATAGTACTGCCGGCTTGGATCCTAATACCATACACAGATACATTTGGGCTCTTTATGACTTGTATAAGTGTACTATTTATTTATAAAGCATATATATCAGACAAAAAGAATATTTGGATAGTTTTTAACGTTGTTACTTTTTGCGTTTCGTATTTTTTTAAGCCTTCATTGGTAATTACGTATGTTGCAGCGTTATTAATTTTGATAACTACAGGTCTTAGTAATATACGTTACAAAAAAGATTTCAAAGTTTCACAGTTATTATTAACCGTTATTGTATTAATTGTAAGTTTTGGGTGTATTAAATTTACAATTAATAATCAAAAATTTATAAAAGTAGACAATAGCAAGTCTGAACCATTAACACATTTTGTAGCAATGGGTATGATACGTAGTGGTGGATACCATCTGCCAGATGTTCAGATGGATGCAAGAATAAGCAATCCCCAAAAAAGAAATCAAGCAAATATTAAATTGATAAAGAAAAGATTGACTGATTTTGGTAGCCCATTTAATTATGAAAAGTTTTTAATTCGCAAGCAAATCAATAATACGGCTGATGGAACCTTTGCTTGGGGTGTTGATGGCATATTCCTAAAACCTTATTCTTCAAACAATAAAAAGTTAAATGACACTTTCGCAAGAAAAATGTTTTCAAAAAATGGTGTTGCTGCACCCAATGATTACGAATATATGTTTTTAGTACAGTTTGTTTGGATCATCGTGCTATTCATGTGTTTAATGTGTGTTACCAACTCTAGTTGGATTGTTCAATTGCTCAAATATGGCATAGTTGGTTTCTTTATATTTTTACTCATATTTGAAGGTGGCAGAAGCAGGTACGTTATTCAATTCTTATCGTTAATAATATTATTATCTGGAATAGGTTTTGAAAAATTTATTGATATATTAAACACTAAATCATCAAATACTGGTGTAAATTGATTGTACAAACAAAAAAGACCAATCCATAATTTATGAATTGGTCTTTTTATATACTTAATATTTTAAAGCTTACTGTCCGGTGACAGTAGTTGTAGTCGTCCCATAACCAGACGTCTGTGACGCTGTCGTGCCTGTTGTAGAACCACCTGTCGAACTACCAGTACTGCCGGTAGTAGCAGTGCCACCATAAGTTCCTGTACTTGAAGAGTAGCTATTCGTAAGCCCTGTGTTTCCATAAACTGACGTGGATCCGGTACTGCCGGTAGAACTCGAACTTGTCTCTGATCCACCGCCACTTCCTGCAACGTTATACTCCGCACCGTTTGGTAACACAAAGTTCACATCAGTTACACCATTGTATCCTGTTTGTTCGTTATACATCTTAGTTTCATTGTTGGTTACCTTAGTATATTTCAAACCAAGAGCATGTCTAATCAGTTTAGATACTCTATTGATTTCTTTTGGAGAAGCAATTTGGAATGAAGTCCCATCGATAGTAGCGTCTTTACCCTCAAAGTGATACGTCTTAACTGTCTTCATTGCTTTATGATAGTTTGCGTACAACGTTGTCAAACTATTAATTGGAATGTTTGTTCGAACACCTTGTTTTGCAGCATCCAACAACTTATTGACGGCAGTGACAGACCCAAATGATTTCATCTTTTTGATGACTGCCTTGATGATTTGTTGTTGTCTCTTTTGACGACCATAATCACCAGTTGGATCCTCATAACGCATTCTTGAATACTTCAGAGCATTATTACCGTTAAGAGTCTGTGTGCCCTTTTTAAAGTGGTGGCCCTCATAAGTAAATGCAAATGGATTGTCTACAGTAACGCCACCAACGGCGTTAACTACCTTTTTAAGAACGCCCATGTTAACAATTGCGTAATAATCTAGGTGAATATTTAGAAGCTCGTTCACCTGATGCTCTGTCTTTTTAATTCCACCAATAGAGTACGCAGCATTGATTTTTACGTAATCTGCACCTTTAGATGTTGATACCTTGACTAGGGTGTCTCTGGGAATACTTGTCATGGTGATTTTACTCTTCTTTGGATTGACAGTAACAACCTCCAAAGTATCAGTGTTACCACCAGTTTTTCCACGGCCAAGAGCACCGGTATCAAGTCCCACCAGTAATACTGACACTGGTTTACCTTCTTTTAGCTTTTTACTTACAGCACTGTTACTATTACTGAAGACGCCGTTTGCCGTACTATGGATTTTATAGTATTCATAGCCGACTGCTGCAACCAGTAGTACCACAATTATGCCAATAATCCACCGTATCCAGTGACGCTTTTTTGGCTTTTTATGGTTTTGTCCTTTTCGTCTGTCGACGCGAGATTCTTCTTCACTCATTAAATTGCCTCACATATTTGTTTTTTTGAACATTCTCAATCATTATACTTTGCATATAGTGTGAACGAAAGAAAATTCGTAAAATTAAACTGATTTTAAGATTTTTTTCTAGTTATCATAAAATATTCATACTTTATTTGTTGAATTAAAGAAATTTTTCTTGGAATGATAATATCATAACATATAGTGTATATGTAAATGACCGTATGATGATTTTATTTAAAATCATACTTAACTATTCGTGCAACTGTACTAAACTATACAAGGTGTATAGACCGACTTTTACAATTTAATGTGTTAGCATCGTTGCATAGTATATGTTATAAGCTATCAAATATGTCGATTTGGTATATGCCGATGATTCATGGAATCAAAAGGTAAGGGATATTAAAAAATTTCACATTGCTCTGTTAGCCATGAGGAAACGACTGAACTGAAACAATACTGTGCAGTTTTCTATCTATTACGAACCGATGGTATTTCAGCAAATTAAATTAAAGAAGATTTGCGCAATGAAAACTGATCAAGATCAAAGGAGATTTAATTGATAAACTTACAAACAGCAAAAGATAATGAACCGGAGTGGCAAAAAATTTATTCAGCCTCATTTCCAAATATAGAACAAATGCCAATCAAACAATTGTTCAAAATGAGTAATGATGAAACATCTAACGCCCACGCTGCTTTCATTAATATAAATGGTAATAATGTTGGAATTGTCTACTATGTAACCAGCGCTGATGAAACTAAAGCGTTCATTTTATACTTGGCTATTAATTCTAAGTTTCGTGGTGGCGGGTACGGATCACAAGCAGTTCAATTTCTTAGAGATCGGTTTAGCAATGGTATCATTTTAGAATGCGAGATGATTGATGATCAGGCTGACAACAGCGTTGAAAGGGAACGTCGTTACGATTTTTACCTTCGTAATGGTATGCAGAACTCTGGAATTCTCAGTCATACATTGGGTGGTACGTTTTATTTATTAAGATCTTCAATTAAAATTGACGCCGCGGATTACCTCAATTGCCTTAAAACTGTAGGATTAACAGCGACATTAATTAATGTCGATTAAATTGCAGTGAAGTAGCGATTTGACGATACTGATTGGCAAAGTAGCTGTCTTTTAAATAAACCAGGTTGATTGGGTGTTGAATCGGAAAGCCAATTACCTGCAGTATTGATAAGTGCCCATTGTTCAAACTATCATCCACCAAGGAACGATACATAAAGCTAACACCTACATCACGTTGAAGTAGTTCGATAATTGGACTGGGATTGCCGATTTCAATCACTTGGTGAAAATCATCGATGTGATAGTTTTGTGTAGCAAGCCAATTGGCGAAAATGTCGCGAGTACCAGATCCTTTTTCACGGACGATTAAAGGGGTATTAATTAAATCAGCGATGTCTAGTTTTGTTTGTGCGGCCAATGGATTTTTGCTGTTAACAACACCAATGAATTCTTCGTCACGAATTTTAATGGCGCTAAACTCTTCTTTGTTAAAGTTACCTTCGACAAGGCCAAAATCAATTTTACCTTCCTGCAATGCATTTAGAACCTTACCAGTGTTAACAATCATTGATGATATTCTGGTATTTGTTTGCTTTAAAGTACCTATTAATTCTGGCAGTAAGAAAGAGCTTAAAGACAATGTGCATCCTAATGAAATTGATCGCTGAGATGTGGATGCTTGTACACTATCTAGCACCTTATCACTCTCCAATTGGACTTGGTGAGCATATTTAGCTAATTTGAGACCGACGTCTGTCAAGTGAATTTTGCCACGAATATTATCTACTAATTTGAGATCTAATTCTGTTTCTAAACTACTAATTTGTTGAGACACAGCGGGCTGCGTAATGAATAATTGTTGCGCAGTTTTTGTATACGATTGGGTTTTTGATGTAATGTATAGAGCCTGATAACGTTTATCTAGCATTCTTTTACCTCTAAAGTATAAGATATTCTTATATTAACACAACAAATACTAATTTTTGCTTATCATATTTCCGTGCTACTATGGCTAAGGTAAATAACAGAGAGGGGAATTGATATGGCAGTATTTAGTGTGATGCGAACAAGGAGTTTTTATTTTGCGGCGGTGCTTACATTGATCTGTTCAATTATTGGCACTGTGTTGGCAGGATTACCGTATTTTGCAATTATTGGGGCGCTGGTGATTTCTTTGGTGCTGGGGATGGGACTACAAATTTATCAACCAGCAATTGAATCATCAAAAGCTGGCATTGGCTTCATTTCAAATAAATTTTTGCGTTTAGGAATTATTTTATTAGGTTTCAAACTTAACTTAGTTGATCTTGCTCAAGCGGGGGTTAAAACAATTGCTCTGGCAGTCATCATTGTTACAGGGACGATTATTATGACCTACAATATTGCTCGTAAATTTGGAGTAAGCCAGCAACTAGCTATTTTAACGGCCAGTGGGACTGGCATTTGTGGTGCTGCCGCAGTTATGGGTATCTCACCACAGATTCAAGTATCAGAAGATCAAAAAGAACAAAAACAAGAAGATGAAGTTCTAGCTGTGGCGATTGTTGCTATTCTGGGAACAGTGTTTACTTTGATTGAAATTGGTATCAAGCCATTACTTCATATGACGCCAACCCAATTTGGCGTGATGGCCGGTGGTTCACTGCATGAAATTGCTCATGCTGTTGCAACAGGTGGTGCTGATGGCCCAGTAAGTTTGAATGCGGCCATTATTACTAAATTATCAAGAGTGCTCATGCTTGCTCCAGCAGCACTGATCATTGGGATCTGGAACCAGCACAAAACTAGTAAAGAAACTGGTGTCACTGGCAAGCAGAAATTACCAATTCCTTGGTTCATGGCTGGATTCATTTTGGCCAGTGTAATTGGTACTTTTGCTCCACTTAGCGATGCCGCATTAGCATGGCTGGTCAAATTAGCATACTTGGTATTGGGGATGGCAATGGCAGCCTTGGGGATGAGTGTTAATTTTAGAGTCATCTTTAAGCGCGGTAAAAATGCGATGGGTGCTGCATTTGTTTCCTCAGTTATCTTATTAACGTGTGTGGCAATTGCCAGCAAAACATTCTTTTAAAAGTTGAACCGAATTTATGACTCGTCGATTGACGAGTCATTTTTTGCCTTCAGATAACTATCTATTAGACTTTGCGGTAGCCGTGTATTAAGATAGTATAGGAATATTTTGGAAAGGGACAATTAAATGAAAACACCGGAACAATTAAAAACAGCCGTTGATAAGCGACGGACCTTTGCGATCATCTCTCACCCCGATGCTGGTAAAACAACGATTACTGAGCAAATGCTACTATTTGGTGGCGTGGTACGTGAAGCAGGGACGGTTAAGGCAAAAAAGTCGGGTAACTTTGCAAAGTCTGACTGGATGGAAATTGAAAAGAAACGTGGAATTTCTGTCACCAGTTCGGTAATGCAGTTTGACTATCAAGGCAAACGAATTAATATTTTGGATACTCCTGGGCACGAAGACTTTTCAGAAGATACATACCGGACGTTGATGGCAGTGGATTCTGCAGTCATGGTTATTGATGGTGCTAAGGGGATCGAACCACAGACAAAAAAGCTTTTCCAAATTTGTAAAATGCGTGGCATCCCGATCTTCACATTCATTAACAAGTTTGACCGTGACGCTCGTGATCCACTCGATTTAATGGCCGAGCTTGAAGATGTTCTAGGTATTCAATCATACGCAATGAACTGGCCAATTGGTATGGGCCGTGGCCTTAAGGGAATCTATGATCGTTTTCACCACCGTGTTGCTTTGGCACACCCAGAAGACGGTGAAGATCCATATATTCCGTTAGACGAAGATGGTGAGATTCCAGCAGACAATCCGTTACATGAGGATAGTATCTGGCAGGATACACTGGATGAAATTGAGCTCATTAGTGAAGCCGGGAATACCTTTGATGAAGATAAAATTGCGACTGGTGATTTGACGCCAGTATTCTTCGGTTCCGCTCTGACTAACTTTGGGGTGCAAACGTTTTTGGAAACTTATTTAAACTATGCACCGAAACCAAGTGCTCATAAAACAGAAGATGAACAGACTGTTGAACCATTAAGTCCCGAATTTTCTGGTTTTGTGTTTAAAATTCAAGCTAACATGAATCCTAATCATCGGGATCGGATTGCATTCGTTCGTATCTGTTCTGGAGAGTTTGACAGAGGGATGGATGTGACGTTGCAACGGACTGGCAAGTCACTGCGCCTTTCTAACTCAACACAGTTTATGGCGGATACTCGCGAAACTGTGGAAACGGCCGTTGCAGGGGACATCATCGGGCTTTATGATACCGGTAATTTTCAAATTGGCGATTCTATCTATACTGGTAAGCAAGATATTAAGTTTGAAAAACTCCCTCAGTTTACACCAGAATTATTTGTTCGGGTTAATGCAAAGAACGTCATGAAGCAAAAATCATTCCATAAGGGGATTGATCAGCTGGTCCAGGAAGGTGCTGTGCAACTATACACAAGTTATAGTACTGGCGATTATATTCTTGGTGCCGTTGGCCAGCTTCAATTTGAAGTGTTTCAGTTTAGAATGCAAAACGAATATAATTCTGAAGTTGTTATGGAAACGATGGGGCATAAAGTTGCTCGCTGGATTAATCCTGATCAACTAGACGAACATATGTCATCATCGCGTAACATCCTAGTTAAGGATCGTCAGGGAGCACCGTTATTCTTGTTTGAGAATCAGTTTGCTGAAAATTGGTTTAAGAGTAAGTACCCAGATGTAGAATTAATGAGTAAATTATAGATAGAGATTATTTAAATCAAAAGTATTAATGGCGTAGCAGACGCTGTTAATACTTTTTTCGTATGAACGACTAATTTGTATAACATTTAGCGTGGTAACGTATATATAACTGATAATCTATGTGGTAAAATATGCAAAGCTGTTGCTAGCTATTATACGTTTATAACGTTATTCTCATACTATGTTTTTAATCTAAAGCATGATTTTAGTAATATAAGACATTAAATGTGAGTTTCTTGGGGGGATATTAATGATGTTGGGGAAAGTCACCGCTGGACTTTTATTATTTCATATTGTCATTTAACAAATGATGAAAAGAAGGGTTTTAGAAATTATTGTTGTGATTTCGTTAGCGATAATGGCGGTATTTAGTCTGACGGTTTCACAGCAAAGACGTACGCACTATAGTTTCGATAATCATAAAATGTCATATGATGGATCTATGAAGAAGGGAAAGTTTAGTGGACAAGGTAGTCTAAAGTTACCAAATCATGACAAATACGTGGGACATTTTGAAAATGGTGAATTCAATGGCAAGGGTACATTTATTTCTCACGAAAATTGGTCATATTCAGGGAAGTTTATCTCTGGGTTACCAAGTGGCAAGGGGACACTGGTCACTTCTAATAATAAAAAGTATTCAGGAAAGTTTGTAAAAGGGGAATTTCACCGTGAGAATTAAGTGGTTTAGTTTTGTTAGAATAGCTGGATTAACTTCTGTGCTAACCTATCATTTTTTTAAGAATGCGTATCCCGGGGGATTTATTGGAGTAGATATATTTTTTACGTTTTCAGGATTTTTAATTACAGCATTAATGATTGATGAATTTGCTAAGAATGGCAGTTTTAAACTGTTATCGTTCTACAGACGACGCTTCTATAGAATTGTTCCACCACTAATATTATCTGTGTTGATCGTAGTACCGCTAACTTATTTAGTTAGTCCAGACTATATAGTTGGATTAGGAAAACAAATAGCGGCAGCAATTGGATTCACGACTAATTACTTTGAAATTGCAACTGGTGGTAGTTATGAAAGTAAATTTATTCCACATCTTTTCGTTCATACCTGGTCATTGGCAGTTGAAATGCATTTCTATATAACTTGGGGACTAATTATCGCCATATTTACGTTTCTGATACGTCATTTTGAACATAACAGATTAAAAGGGCAACGTGTCTTTCGTTGGATTATTGGGATAACTTCATTATGTTTTGCTGGTGCAAGTAGTTATTTGATGATGATTCAGAGTGCTGGATTAACTGACTATTCAAAGGTTTACTTTTCCACACTAACTCACTGTTTTCCGTTTTTTATTGGTGCGACACTAGCAAGTTTAACAGGCATCAAAGATGTTACAAATGTGTTTAACAAAATGCTGCAACACGCAAATAAATGGGTATATACCTTTGCAATAGTGCTAACTTTTAGTTTCTTGTTTTTGTTAGGATTAAAATTACAATTTTCTAGTAGATCCACATACACAGGAGGAATATTAGTTGCTAGTATTCTATCAGCGTTAAGTATCCTTTTTGCACGGTGTCTACACGCGGCTACACCAAATGTGGCGGAGCCCAAATTAGCGACCTTTATTGCTGACATCAGTTATAGCATGTACTTATATCATTGGCCCTTGTTTGTAATATTTTCTAAACTGACCAGTGTACCAATTGCTGTTCTATTGACGTTGCTTGTAGGTGTTCCATGTTCTGCACTTTCATATTACGTTATTGAACCTTATGTCGCTGGTAAAAAGTTGAAATGGCACGTGAATACAAAGGTTGCTAAAACACTGAAAATAAGTTTTGCTTCTGCGTTGACATGCCTAGTAGCAGTTAGCTTGTACACTGTAAATGGAGCTCCAAGCCTTACTAGTTTAGACAGGAGTCTTTGGATAGGTGGTATAAACCAGTCTGTGGATCAAATGCAAACAACCAAGAATATTGTCTTAGCATCCACAACTGGTAACTCAAATAAGGAGAAGAACATTCCAAAGGGTGTTTCTATCATTGGTGACAGTGTCACCTTGGGAACAAGATCATATTTGGGACAGCATGTCACAGATTCATCTATTGATGCTAAAGGTGAGCGAACAATGAATTTAGCTTATCAAGTATTAATGACAGAACAGAAAAACGGAATTTTGAGGCGAAACGTGGTTATTTGTATTGGTACTAATGCTCTTGACGGGACGAATGAAGAGTTAATGAAGATTATTCATGACATCCAGCCAGGCCATCATCTGATACTAATGACACCGTACGATCAACGTGCAGCTCCAGACTGGAATTCTTCTAAGCTAGCGATTTTTGAAAGAGAATTACCGCATAAGTATAATTACATCACCATAGCGGATTGGCAAAAAGTAGCCGCTGCTCATCCTGATGTTTTTGCGGGTACTGATGGTGTTCACTTTGGCGGACGTCATTCTGGGGATGTGATTTATGCTCAAACTATTAATCAAGGATTAAAAAATGCGGCAAAGACACCGTTAAAATAATTAGGTTTCTAAAATGTTAAGATACCAAAAAGCCGCTCATAATTTATGAGCGACTTTTTGGTATTATTTTATGCCTTTTTCCTTTTCTGCCACATCTTCCTAAAATCAACCTGCATAATCAACAGTGCAATAATAATCAAAACACCGCCAATCAATAAATTCATAGTAAACGGTTGAAATCCAAACATAACAGAAAAAATACTACCGAACATGGATTCAGTCATTAAAATAATTCCGGCAGGTGTTGGATCTGTGTAATGCTGGCCAACAACTTGCAGCGTTTGTGCACCAAATGATGACAAAATTCCGAGAATAATTACCGGAACAATCCCAGCTTTCCAGTCAACATTTGCATATGTGTTGTGTTCGAATAATAGTGACCAAATTGATCCGAAAACGCCCTGAGTAATTCCTAACATAAACGACAAAATCCATGGATTGGAATCCGTTGCAGTCATACCAAAGTAGACAATTTGTAGTGCGTAGAAGAAAGATGAGACAATTGTTAGTAAATCGCCAATGTGCATCTGAAAGCCACGGTTAACTAAATTAGTTAGAAAAATCATCCCCACCATACAAATCAATATTGCTGGGTAAGCTTTTTTCTCTGGCCGCTTGTGGAAAAATAGCCATACGATAAATGGAATAATGACGACGTAGATCGCGGTCAGGAATGCGTTATTAGCAGGAGTAGTATACATCAAGCCAATTGTTTGAATTTGATAGCCAAGAAAATTAATAATACCGGCTGTGAGACCAATGCGTAAATCAACCTTTGTCATATGGTTGATTGCTCTATGAAAGAACAAATAAGCCAGTCCAGCATATATCAATCCACGAATCGCATTAATTGTTCCGGCGTGCATATTGGCATTTGTTGCTTGTTTAGAAAATAAGTAGCCAGATCCCCAAATAATGGCCGCCATCAGTAACATGAAGTTAGCGCGGCCCTTGGAAATAGTCATGTTGACTCCTCCCTCATTGTTGAAAGTTCACCAGACTAATATATCATTAATTTCAGTGGGCTTTCAAGACAGGCGCGATAATTAGAAACAAAAAAGGTTGAACAATTGTTCAACCTTTTTNCTATTGCTCTTTGATTTTAATGTAAGTACCATTGATGAAACCTTTGTCAGCAATTTCATACCAAACAACGCCATCATTATTAACTGCTTTACCAATTAGATCAACTGACGTATCGTCAGCCAATTCATCTTTAATTTTTCCGTACGGTTTATCGTAAGTTTGGATCTTTTTATTAGGAATATAATCCACCCGTGCGGCAACATGATTTAGTGGTTCAATTGCAATTTGATTTCCTTCAATCGTAGGCTTTGCATCAGCATATGGATTTTTGGTGATTGTAATCTTGTGATACTCGATCCACTGCTCTGGTCCAATTTCATACCAAAATTTACCATTGTTGGTTGCGACCCGCTTGAAAGCTTTGACCGTCATTCCGGCGGGGAGGGTTACATTACGTGACATTCCATTAATGGTATCAAAAATAGTTGTGTCATCGTTAAGTTTCAAAAACATGCTAACTTCTTGAACCTCAACCCAATCCTTCCGACGGTAATACAACCGTACTGTGTGCGAATTTTCGTCAAATACTCCGTTTAAATCTGCATCTGCTTCAATAAATTTATAACTATCAATGTCCTTTTTTTCAACTGCAAAGTGTTGTCCAATTCGACCACGGAGCAATACAGGCAACATTAAGTTAGCCTTAGTATCGATATTAATGTAATAGGCCCAAACTGGGACACCGGTGCGAAAAGATTCTGTCAAATTGATCACTCCAAAAGTGTTATTCATTGTTACTATTATACAGCTTTTCAAAATAACTAACACCCGTAACGTTCACACAGAAACTATGTGTAATTTGTATCAAGGATGCTATAATAGAAACCATCAAATTACTTTAGGAGATTGATCATGAAGCGTCGTAATTCTACGTACCATATGAGTATCTTAAGCATTTTGATTGCTATTATTATTTTACAAGATTTTATTCCAATGTTAGGAAATATTCCGATTGGACCATTGAGTCTAACCACTTTACATGTCACAGTTATTATCACCGCAATTGTACTTGGACCAGTTGATGGGGCAATCGTTGGCGGTGTTTGGGGCGTTATCACTTGGATTCGGGCATTCACGATGCCCAGTAGTGCAATTGCACCGTTAGTTTTTGTTAACCCAGTTGTTTCTGTTGTGCCAAGAATTATGATTGGCTTAATTGCCGGATGGGTGTTCATTGGGCTAACAAAAGTTATGAAAAAGCCACTGGTACCGATGATTTTATCGTCAGTTGCGGGAGCCTTAACCAATACAATTTTAGTTCTAGGATTAATATATCTTTTCTATGATACACCGGCGGTTGCACATTCATATGGTGTCAATGTCCACAATCTATTCAAGGCATTTGTAGCGATATTTGCAACTAACGGAATCGCAGAAATGGTTCTGGCGGCAGTAATTGCACCAGCAGTGGCCACGCCACTGAGAAGATTGCATAGACCAAAGTAGAGTGCGAAGAGCCCCCGGGTTGAGACTGGTGCAAATAAAGAGAACGGGAATTGATTGCCGATTTTTGGCAATTGATTTCCGTTCTCTTTATATACGTTAGGTCTCAGGGGGCTCGAAGCACGTTTCATCAAAATTGACTAAGAATAGAAGCAAACCATTTTAAACGAATTATAAAATAAGTATTTCACCAAAAAAGGCCCGACTATTCAAAAATGAATAGTCGAGCCTTTTCGTTTTAAGAATCCCAAATCAATCAAGATTCCATTTTAGTTATTTATCTGTATCTGAAGTACTTGCATCAGTTGTAACAGTACCAGGATTTGGTAAGCTTGCACCTGTGACAACGATCTTGTCATTATCCAGAACGGCTTCCAGATTCTTTGTCTTAGGATTATCTAATACAAAGTCTGCAATTCGATCCTCGATTTGTTCTTGAATTACTCGACGCAATGGCCGTGCACCCATTGTTGGATCAAATCCAAGATCTACTAACTTAGATTTAACTGGATCAGTGACATTGATAAACAAGCCACGATCAGCGAGCATTTTATTAACATCGTCTGTCATCAAACTAACAATCTTCATTAAGTTGTCTTTAGTAAGAGCGTTAAATTCAACGATTGCATCAAAGCGGTTCAAGAATTCAGGCTTGAAGTAGTTTCCTAACTTATCAAGGATTGAATGAGTTGAGCCTGATGCTTCGGCACCGAATCCCACACTTGCTTCGGAGTCGCCAGATCCCGCGTTAGATGTCATGATAATGATCGTATCCTTGAAGCTAACAGTCCGACCTTGAGAATCAGTCAAACGGCCATCATCCAAAATTTGTAAGAACATATGCATAACATCTGGATGAGCTTTTTCAATTTCATCTAACAAGATCAAACTGTAAGGGTGACGACGAACCTGTTCAGTTAACTGACCAGCTTCTTCGTACCCAACGTAGCCAGGCGGTGACCCGATCAACTTCGATGTGCTGTGCTTTTCCATATATTCACTCATATCAAAGCGAATCATCGAATCCTCTGAACCGAATAGTTCCTTAGCTAGTTGCTTTGCAGTTTCGGTTTTACCAACACCTGTCGGACCAACAAATAGGAAAGAGCCAATTGGTCGTCCAGACTTGTTTAGTCCAATTCGATTACGACGGATAGCTCGTGATACTTTATCAACGGCTTCATCTTGACCAATGACATGGGCACTCAAGTTTTTGTTGAGATCCTTCAATTGATTTTCTTCCTGTTTTGCAAGATCACCAACCGGAATGTTAGTCTTTTCTTCAACAATCTTTTGCATGTCTTCAACTGTCACTGTTGCAGCAGTATCAGTGTGATTTTCTTCAGCATCCTTCTTTGCTTTTTCAAGTTTAGCAACTTGATCACGATAGAAGGCCGCTTTTTCATAGTCTTCGTTGTCTAAGGCTTGTTGCTTATGTGCCTCAGCAGTGTGAATCTCATTTTCAATCGTTGCTGGATCTGCCGTCTTTAAAGTTAAGTTCTTCTTCGAACCAGCTTCATCCAATAGATCAATTGCCTTATCTGGTAAGAAACGATCCTGAATGTAGCGCGCAGATAATTTAGCAGCAGCATCAATAGATTCATCGGTATATTTTACGTTATGGTAATCTTGGTATCTGTTCTTAATACCATTAAGAATCTGGATGGTTTCTTGAACACTAGGTTCATCAACTTGAATTTGTTGGAACCGACGAGCAAGGGCGGAATCTTTTTCAATCTTCCGATACTCACTTAGTGTCGTTGCACCAATTAATTGGAAATCACCACGGGCGAGGGCTGGTTTTAAAACATTACCAGCATCCATACCGCCTTCTGCGT
The DNA here is from genome assembly GCF_001434475.1 of Paucilactobacillus suebicus DSM 5007 = KCTC 3549. GTDB lineage: Bacteria > Bacillota > Bacilli > Lactobacillales > Lactobacillaceae > Paucilactobacillus > Paucilactobacillus suebicus. The sequence continues at coordinate 14,742 of NZ_AZGF01000035.1, forward strand.
TACCGGCACCCATAATTTCATGAATTTCATCGATAAACAGAATCACGTTCTTGTTCTTAGAAACTTCCTTCATTAATTGTTGCATCCGTTGCTCAAACTGACCACGAATACCAGTACCTTGTACTAATGAAACAACATCTAACCGAATAATTTCTTTGTTATTTAACTTCTGTGGCACTTGACCAGACACAATTGCCTGTGCTAATCCTTCAACCACAGCAGTCTTACCAACACCAGCTTCACCAATCAACACAGGGTTATTCTTAGTACGCCGGTTCAAGATTTCAATGACACGGGCGATTTCCTTGTCACGGCCAATCACCGGATCAATCTTACCTTGTTTGGCTAAGTCGGTCATGTTGACGCCAAATTGTGCTAACAAACTGTTACCACCATTATTGCCACCCTGACCACCTTGTGCTTGGGTCTGACCGTTAAAGGCCTGCTGACCAGACTGTTGTTGTGCACCGCCTTGGCCCTGCATTGCTTTCAACAGGTCATCCAAGTTACCAAAACCAAATGGATTTTGAGCCATTCCATTTCCTCCATTCATCAGGTTATTTTGTGCATCCTTCATCATTTGATAACAATTTTGACAAAGATCAACTTGCACTTCCTGACCATTCACTGTTGCTTTAAGGTGAATGGTGGCAGGATTTTGCTGACAGTTCTGACATAACATTGAGGCAAACCTCCTTTATGAGTAAATTAGTTTTTTTGCTTACAGTTATTATTGTAGATATGTTTTCTCTACATGCCAACTAAAAGCATTGCGAAAGGTTAATAAATGTTTGACCTTTCTTGACCATTGACTACATTATACATGGTTTCTTTTCGAATGCAAGTATTTAATCTAATTAAATGTAAGTGGCACGATCATTGATAAATCAATGGTTTGACGACTTTATAGATGATGTACTTTTCACATTCACGGTTAGATTCTAGCACTTTGATGATAAGAGTGCTAATAATTTGTCACATTGAATTTGTTTTTGAATCAAATTAGCAAATTAATGTGTATAATAATGGTACATATTAATTGAAAGGAGTTTGTGATGGATCGAGATTATGTGCAGTTAATGGAAGATTTAAGAAATGGAAAGATTGATTCTTTCACGATTGAACCTGATGAATTTCAAACCTTTCAAGTCCAATATCACAGTTACGAATTTCGTCAGCAAATTATTGGGACTGCCAAACGGGGCGGAACATTGGAATATCATCTGAAACAATAAATATAGTGAACAACAACAGCGTTTTAGCCTTGTATTTAACGCTTACAATTGCTAGAATAAACTAGAAGGAGACCGTTATAAGTTATTCGGCGATCTCAACTAAATCCTCGAAGGAGATTGATCATAATGGAAAAACGCGATTTTAAAGTTACAGCAGAAACAGGAATTCATGCACGTCCGGCAACTATTTTGGTACAAACTGCATCAAAGTTTAGCTCAGACGTTACTCTTCAATATGAAGGCAAGAGTGTCAACTTGAAGTCTATCATGGGTGTTATGTCACTTGGTGTTGGACAAAATGCTGATGTAACAATCACCGCTGAAGGCCAAGATGAAAAGGAAGCTCTCGATGCTATTGCTGAAACAATGACAAAGGAAGGACTTGCTGACTAATGTCGAACCGACTCGATGGCATCGCGGCCTCTAACGGGATTGCGATCGCTAAAGCGTATATGCTTGTCGATCCAGATTTATCTTTTGAGAGAGAGAATGTCAGTGATGTTGATCATGAAATTGGGAGAGTTCATGATTCATTTAGTGAGTCCGCAAAGGAACTTGAAGTTGTTAAACAACGAGCTCTTGAAACTTTAGGGGAAGAAGAGGCAAATGTCTTCGATGCCCACATTACCATATTGAACGATCCAGAATTGCTGGGCGCAATTGAACAAAAGATAAAAGATGAACAGCTAAACGCTGAGTCGGCCGTCACGGACGTAACTGATATGTATATCAGCATGTTCGAACAAATGACGGATAATGCTTACATGCAAGAACGAGCTGGTGACGTGAGAGACGTTACAAAGCGGGTGATGAGTCACCTATTGGGAGTCAAGCTTCCAAGTCCGGCACTGATTGATTCTAAGTCAATCGTTGTGGCTCATGATTTAACGCCGAGTGACACGGCTCAGTTGAACCGCGACTACGTCAAAGGTTTTGTGACAGATATTGGTGGAAGAACATCTCATTCAGCAATCATGTCGAGAACACTTGAAATTCCAGCAGTTGTTGGCATTGAGCATGTGACAAAAGACGTTCAAGATGGGGATACACTCATCGTGGACGGTATTCATGGAAAGGTTATTATTAACCCAACCGATGATGAAGTTAGTGAGTATAACCAAATGGCTGATCAGTACGCTAAGGAGCAGGCAGAATGGAAGCTTCTTAAAAATGCGGACACGCAGAGTGCTGATGGCCGTCACGTCGATATTGCCGCTAATATTGGAACACCGGATGATTTAGATGGTGTTATTGATAACGGTGGTGAAGCGATTGGCTTATTCCGGTCGGAGTTTTTATACATGAACTCGGCGGAATTACCAACTGAAGACGAGCAATTTGAAGCATACAAAAAAGTTGTTGAGGGAATGGACGGACACCAAGTGGTGATTCGAACGATGGATATTGGTGGAGATAAGCATTTACCTTACCTACCGTTACCTGAAGAAATGAACCCATTTTTGGGTTATCGTGCAATTCGAATTAGCCTGGATCGTCAAGAAATTTTTCGTACACAATTACGAGCACTTTTACGCGCATCAAAATTTGGCAAATTGGCGATTATGTTTCCAATGATTGCGACGGTTGATGAGTTTAAAGAGGCTCGTAAGATTTATGATGAAGAACGTAGCAAACTAATTGATGCAGGACAGTCAGTTGCAGACAATATTGAAGTTGGAATGATGATGGAAATTCCAGCAGCAGTATTAATTGCAGATAAATTGGCTAAGTATGCGGACTTCTTTAGTATTGGTACTAATGATTTAATTCAGTATTCGTTTGCGGCGGATCGTGGCAATGAACATGTTTCATACCTATATCAACCATATAATCCATCATTATTACGCTTGATTAAGCAGGTTATTGATTCAGCACACAAGGAAGGCAAATGGGCTGGAATGTGTGGCGAGATGGCTGGCGATCAGATCGCTGTCCCAATTTTGCTTGGCATGGGCTTAGATGAGTTTTCAATGAGTGCTTCATCGATCCTGCAGACCAGGTCTTTGATCAAACGGTTAGATACTAATGAACTTAACTCACTTGTTGATTCTGCGCTCGATGCTGAAACCAACGAAGAAGTAATTGAATTAGTTCATCAGCTAAATCTTTAAAACTTAGTATCGTTTACCATATAACACCTCGTGATGAGGTGCTTTTTTGATACACTTTACTTATGGTTATGTGAAGACTTTTGAATATTACAAAACTTATTAGTTTTTGTTAATTTTGGCGTTCTAATTTAAATATGAAGCTCATTAAGGTAGAATAAAATGGGTTGTAACATGTGTACTTTATTGATATTAGTTGATTGGTTTAGTACAATATAGAATGATTATAAACAAAGAGGACAGGTGTAACTAGTGATGATATAGTTGCATTTATGACTAGGACCAAAGGAGAATTATTGTGAACATCGGTTTATTTACAGATACATACTTCCCACAGGTCAGTGGCGTGGCGACTTCAATTAAGACATTGCGCGACGAGCTTGAAGCTCAGGGACACAATGTTTACATTTTTACGACAACTGATCCTAAGGTATCAAAAGGGCAAGTTGAACCTGGTATATTTCGATTCAGCAGTGTTCCGTTCGTGTCATTTACTGATCGTAGAATTGCGGTTAGAGGATTGTTTAAGGCGTACCGTCTCGCAAAAGAATTGGATCTTGATATAATTCACAATCAAACTGAATTTTCGTTGGGGTGGATGGGTAAGGTGATTGCTCGTGCACTGCATATTCCATGTATTCACACTTATCACACTATGTATCAAGATTATCTTCACTATATTGCTAACGGCCGAATTGTAAAGCCGAGAAACGTTAAGCAGTTTGCTTCTGTATATTTAGCACATATGACGGGCGTCATCGCTCCAAGTGAACGAGTCTTAAATGTTTTAGAGGGATACGGGGTTAAGTCACCCATTAGGATTATTCCAACTGGTATTAATCTTGATCAGTATCAAGAGGCAGATAGTCCTGAAGTGACTAGTGCATTACGTAAGGAGCTCGGGTATCATGAGGATACTCCTGTGATCTTATCACTGAGTCGCTTGGCGTTTGAAAAGAATATTCATGAAGTTATTGAAGCTGTGCCTGATATTTTAAAGCGGCAACCTGATGCGCAATTGCTGATTGTTGGAGATGGACCGGCTAAGGAGACACTTGAGAATCAAGTTCATGATTTGAACCTCGATGATCATGTTACTTTTACAGGCGAGGTTAGCAATGACGCTGTCCATCATTATTATCAAATGGCAGATGTTTTTGTGTCAGCATCCGATTCAGAATCTCAAGGACTAACTTATATTGAAGCATTGGCCTCTGATTTACCAATTGTGGTGATGAGAAGTCCATATACTGATGAATTGATAGATGATCCAGCAATTGGCAGTAGCTTCCAGAAAAAATCTGAATTAGTTTCGAAGACTATTCAGTATCTAGGAATGAATGCCAATGGTGAAGATGCTAGTAAACGAGCTGCCAAATTAGAAGAAATTTCAGCGGATAAGTTTGTTAAGCGTGTTGTTAGATTTTATAAGGATAGTCAAATCACTTTGGAAGAGTCAGAAAGTGAGCCGATTAGCCTATTTAGGGGACCACGAGGGTAATAAATGTTAAAAATTACAATGTTTTCTGCTGCTGACAAAGTCGCTGGACAGGGTGTTGGCAGTGCGTATTTGGAATTAGTTCACTTACTACATGAGCGATTCCAAGATGAGTTCGATATTAAAATAAATAAGTACGGACGTAGTCAGATCAGCCATTATCATACAATCAATTTTCCATTTTTTATTTCAACGTTTCTGCCCGGCCGCGGCCGCAAAATTGGTTATGTTCATTTTTTGCCTGAAACACTGGAAGGAAGTATTAAAATTCCACAGCCGTTTCGGGCTATTTTTTATTGGTATGTTATCGCTTTTTACAAGCGAATGGATCATATTGTGGTCGTGAATCCATCGTTTATCAGTAAACTTGAAAAAGTTGGCATTGATCGAAGCAAAATCACCTATATTCCCAACTTTGTTGATGATCAAGAGTTTCATGAATTTTCAAAAGATAAAAAACTGGCATTACGGGATAAGTACGGGTATGATCAGGATCGATTCATGATTTTAGGAACTGGGCAAATTCAGGAACGTAAGGGCGTATTTGATTTTATTCAGTTGGCAAAGGATAATCCAGAAATTCAGTTTGTTTGGGCAGGCGGCTTTTCATTTGGTCGAATCACTGATGGCTATACTGAACTAAAAAAAGTAGTGGATAATCCGCCAGCTAATCTAAGCTTTCCTGGAATTGTTGATCGAGATGTGATTGGTGAATATTATAATATGGCTGATCTTTTCCTATTGCCATCATATAATGAGTTGTTCCCAATGTCTGTATTAGAAGCGTTTAGTTGTGGAACACCTGTGATGTTACGAGACCTGGAACTTTATCGATCAATAATTGATGGGTATTATGAATCTGCCAGTGATGAAGCTGATATGCAGGAAAAGATTAATAACTTGCGTAACAATATCACCGGACTAAAGTTCTTGCATGACAAGTCATTAACTGCAGCACAGAAGTATTCAAAAGATCATTTAGCTGCTATTTGGCATAAATTCTATACACAACAAGCTAAAGAGGGTTAGTAATGTCTAGACGTAATCAATTCGTCCTCATCATAATGCTTCTAGTTGGAGCTGGTATTTTTGCATTTTCACTTCGTGACGTTAAACTATCATCGATTATTAATGATATAGTCAATTTGAAGTGGCAGTGGCTTTTTGTTGCCCTGATATGCATATGCTTGTATCTGATATTTGAAGCATTGGTTGTTAAAACGTTTATGAAAGATCGAGTGCCATCATTTACATTTAAAGATGCACTGAGAATTCCACTCATTGAGCAGCTTTTTAACGGACTTACTCCATTTTCGACTGGTGGTCAGCCGGCACAACTGGTGGCCATGCTCCAGTCTGGTGTGGATGCGGGTCAGGCAAGCTCGGTGTTATTGATGAAATTTGTGGTGTTTCAATCGATGATTGTGGTTAATTTTATTATTAGCTTAATTATTGGGTTTCATTTTCTTGCCGAAAAGCTCCAAGCATTATCGCTGTTGGTTATTTTTGGCTTTTTAGTGCACTTAACTGTAATTGTTGGTCTTCTAATGGTTATGTATTGGCATAGCTTTACCAAACGGTTGGTTAATCTATGTATTAAGCCGCTAAAATGGTTTATGTCACCAGAACGGTTTGTAAAAATGAAGTTTAATTTAGATGACAAGATTGATAGCTTTTATAAAGAAAGCCTCAAGCTCAAGTCAGAAGGAGTTAAACTGTTAAGAGTATTTATACTGACATTTTTACAGCTTATGTTCTATTATCTAATTCCGTATTTCATTATGTTATCGCTAGGGGTTACACATATTAATATAGTGATGGTTACTAGTTTGCATATCTTAATCGTTATGATTATTTCACTATTTCCAATCCCTGGCGGTGCTGGGGGTGCCGAATACAGTTTTTCTGTGGTATTCTCTAGTTTCATTAGTGTAAACAGTAAGTTGGTTCTGGCGATGATTTTATGGCGAATTTTAACGTACTATTTTGGGATGTTTGCCGGAATGTTCGCGTTGGTTATTAAACCTGATAAAGTTGAAGAGTAAAAAAATAAGGAGTCGCGATTGCGACTCCTTTTAGTGTGGGAAAATTTAGTTAACTTGGTTCGCTGGATTCTCGATGTAGGCACGCAAACGATGCATCGCCTCTTGAAGCTTATCCATGTCTGATGCGTAGCTTAAACGTAAGTAGCCTTCACCTTCTTCGCCAAATGCGTGACCAGGAATTAATGCTAGATGGTTCTTTTGGGCGAGGTCTTTACAAAATGCCATTGAGTCTTGATTAAAAGCGGCAGGTATTTTAGCGAATATATAAAATGCGCCATCAGGACGAGCGATTTCAAATCCCATATCGCTCATTTCTTTGTATACATAGTCTCTGCGCTTGATGTATTGCTTAGCCATTTCCAGGCCATCATCTGCACCGTTGTTTAGTGCTTCGACAGCAGCTTTTTGTACAATAGATGTAGCAGCGGTTACCATGTATTGGTGAACTTTTTTTATTTCATTAATCAGATCAGCGTCGGCAAAGATGAAACCAATTCGCCAGCCAGTCATTGCGTGTGATTTTGACAGACCACTGATGAGGATAGTTTGGTGTGGAATTAATGCAGCAATCGAGGTATGTTTTGCACCATAAGTCAGTTCAGAATAGATTTCATCGCTGACTACCCATAAATTATGTTTCTTAAAAACATCTACGAGTGCTTCTAATTCCTCTTTTCGGTAAGTCACTCCTGTGGGATTGCTTGGGTAATTTAGAATTACTGCTTTAAAGTTAATGTCTGGGTGGGCAGCAATAGTTTGGTCAATCATTGCTGGTGTTAGTACAAAATTGTTGCTACGTGTGTTGACGCGAACTTCAGTACCGTGGTAGAAGTTAATTAAAGGGGTGTACGCAGAATAGATGGGAGCAGGAACGATTACACCGTCTCCAGGGTTCAAAATTGTACCTAAAGCAGCGGCGATGGCTTCTGATGCACCAACGGTAGTAATAACATTCTCTGGTTTATAGTGAAGACCGTATTTCTTGTTTTGAAAGTCGGCAGCCGCTTTGCGGACTTCTGGAGTGCCAGCGTTACTAGTGTAGTGTGAAAAATTATCGTCGATGGCTTCTTTTGCAGCCGTTTGAACGTGCTTTGGAATATTAAAGTCGGGTTCGCCTAATGTAAGTTTTAAAATATCGGGGATGGAGCTAGTTGCTTCATCAAATTGACGGATTTCCGATACTTCAATGTTTTTTAACTGATTATTTAAATCTTTTCTATAGAGACTCAATATGTTTACCCCAGTTTCTTCTACAAATTATAGATTAATTAAATTTCATTCTAGCATATATGTGTTATAGTTAAACAACCAATCTGAGAGTACAGGGATTAGGAGAATTATAAATGAATGAATCAAACTTATTTAAAATAATTAGCAGACTCCATGCGATGCAGGTTGATATTAGTAATCCTGTGCAACAGAGGAGATTTGAGAAATTCGGCATTGAAGTATGTCGTGTTGAATATAATCATCGAACAAAGTTATTCACGGTTAATGAGTATCGTCCTGAGTATGAAGCTGAATTTGATGATTTAGATTTAGTGGCAATTGAAGTATATGAAAGTTTGGCAGAACTGGCCTCAGTTTTTTAACAGAATTTTATGCGGTGAAATTATCTGTTACTGGTATTCTTTGGGTGATTGAAGTTTATTTAACAAGAATTCAAAAAATCGCTTGACGGTAAATGCTGTAATTGGTATGATATCTTATGTCGTTAAGCGCGGTATAGCGTTTCCATGGTTAAGACCACTAATTTAAATTAAGACCTTGAACGGGTAATTAATTAATTTAGTTCTTGACGATAAACGGCGTGAATGGTAACATTATTTTCGTTGCTGTTAACAGCTTTCTTCAACCTTTTGATGATTGAAAAAGTTCTTGACGGTGTTTGAATGATTTGATATCATTTAAAACGTTGCTCAGTTACAAACGAGCAATACGGTAGACCTTTGAAAACTGAACAAAGTTTCG
>NZ_AZGF01000036.1 GCF_001434475.1 Paucilactobacillus suebicus DSM 5007 = KCTC 3549
TAAGCTGAACTAACATGCTGTGACAACAGATGTAAACTATACACTGATAATTTGATTTCGTCAATAAAAATTCAAAAAATGTGATTATTTTAATTTTTTAAAATAAAAAGCGCCAATTATCAAGAGTTGCACATGGCAACTTTCTAATAATTAGCGCAAATTTGATTTTTTAATCTTCCGGTCGCATTGTTGGGAACAAAATAACATCACGAATTGATGGACTATCCGTCAGTAACATTGCTAAACGATCAATACCAATGCCCAAACCACCAGTTGGCGGCATACCATATTCAAGGGCCTCAATAAAGTCTTCATCAATGCCTTCGGCTTCGTCATTACCAGCTTCACGTTCCTTGACCTGTGCTTCAAAACGAGCACGTTGATCAACTGGATCATTCAACTCCGTAAATGCATTAGCAAACTCGTTGCCAATGATATAAAGTTCAAAACGATCTGTGAATCTTGGATCATCAGCATTTTTCTTTGCTAATGGTGAAATTTCTACTGGATGACCATAAACAAACGTTGGTTGTTCCAATTTCTCTTGAACAAATTGTTCGAAGAACTCATTGATAATATGGCCAACCTGCCAGTATTCCTCATACTTAACATGATGTTCATCCGCAATTTTGCGAGCTTCATCAAGCGACATTTCTTTCCAGAAATCAACACCAGTATATTTCTTAATTGCATCAACCATGTGAATACGTTCGAACTTTTTATGCAAATCTAATTCTGTTCCTTGGTAGACAATCTTGCCATCTTCTGAAACTGCAGAAGCGGCAGCTTTAAAAATGCCCTCAGTTTCGTCCATAACATCATGAAAATCGAAGTATGCAACATACGTTTCTAGCATTGTGAATTCAGGATTATGTTTAGTATCCATTCCTTCATTTCTAAATACTCTACCAATTTCATAGACGCGTTCAAACCCACCAACAATCAGCCTTTTAAGGTGCAATTCGAGGGCAATTCGTAAGTATAAGTTAATATCCAGGGCGTTATGATGTGTAATAAACGGACGGGCACTTGCACCACCGGCCTGGTTATGCAAAACAGGTGTTTCAACTTCAAGGAAGTCTTCACCATCTAAATAACTTCTAATAGCTGTAATGATCTTACTACGCATCTTAAATCGGTTAAAACTATCCTGATTGGAAATTAAATCAAGATAACGCTGCCGATAAATTTGTTCTTGATCGCGTAAACCATGAAATTTATCCGGTAACGGGCGCAAAGCTTTTGACAAAAACGTCAAGCTGGTTGGACGCAATGTAAGCTCACCAGTATCGGTCTTGATGACATCCCCAGTCATTCCCAAAAAGTCACCAATATCAGCACGTTTAAAGATGTGGTAAACATCCTCACCAAGAATATCCTTACGAACATAAATTTGAATTCTACCACTACGATCCAAGATATCAGCAAAGCCAACTTTACCTTTACCTCGTTTTGAAACCATTCGACCTGCAATTGTTGCAGTCTTATGAAGTTCATTCAGGTCTTCCTTATCGGTACCATCAAACTCATCATGTAACTCTTTTGCCAAATAGTCTCGTTCAAACCGATGACCAAACGGATCAATGCCGTTATCACGTAGCTCATCCATTTTTTCACGACGAACTCGCAACTGATCATTCATTTCTTGTCCTTTGCCTTTTGCCACAATCTTTCCTCCAATTACTGTGCTTTCTTTAACTGACGTTCTTCATTTAATTCAACAAACTCATCGAATAAATCGTCCATCTGTGCCTCGGTAGTTGCCTCTACTAGGGCTGCCTTTGTCTTCGCAGAATGCGAAGTTCCTTTTAGGTAGTACGTTGATTGTCCCCTAAATTCACGGACAGCCAAACCTTCTCCCTTAAGATCAACTAAACGATGCAAATGTTCCTTTGCAATTGACACTTTCTTTGCAGGCGTTGCTTCTGGTAAGAGTTCACCTGTTTCCAAATAGTGTGCTGTCTGCTCTAACATCCATGGATTGCCCATAGCTGCACGACCTATCATCACCGCATCAGCCCCCGTTGTATCAAGCATTTGTTTTGCATCTTCAGCCGAACGAACATCTCCATTGGCCATAAATGGAATGGTTAATTGGTCAGCAACTAGTTTCAAAACATCCCAGTCAGCGTTACCACGATACATCTGAACTCTGGTTCGTCCATGCATTGCTAAAGCCGCTGCTCCTGCACGTTGCGCAGCTAGAGCATTTTCAACAGCAAATACATGATCTGAATCCCAGCCAATTCTCATTTTAACTGTCACCGGTTTTTTAACGGCATCCGTCACATATGACACCATTTCATAAACCTTATTTGGATCTAGCAGCCACTTAGCTCCTGCATCTGTCTTCACAACTTTATTGACAGGGCATCCCATATTAATATCAATAACATCAGCTTCAGTGTGCTGATCTACATATTTTGCAGCTTCAACGAGGGTTTCCTTAGTGCCTCCGAAAATTTGAATGCCCATCGGATGTTCGACTTCTTCAACCTTCATCATCGATAGCGTTTTTTTGTTGTGATACATAATACCACGGTCAGAAATCATTTCACAAACCACATAACCAGCACCAAATTTTTTGCAGATTACACGGAAGGCTGAGTTCGTCACACCAGCCATCGGGGCAACTACCACTTGGTTAGGAATCGTAATATCGCCGATCTTCCACTCCATCTTTTCACCTCATTTTTCTTTCGTCCTCATTACATACGCGGTGACTATCATAGCACATTCGTTATAATCATACCAAATTAGTCTGCCTTCATCTGTAATAAAATTTTTTTCAATTCTGTTTCACTAAATTCATACTTGTTACCGCAGAAATGACAAACAGTTTCCGCATGGTGATCTTCGTTAATGATTTGCTCCATGTCCTGACGACTAATGCTTGCTAATGCCTTAGAAAAGCGGTCTTTAGAGCAATCACACTTAAATGCAACCGGCATCGTGTCTAAAATCTTAACCTCTTCGCCATCGAATAGCATGTGCAAGATATCCTCTGGTGTCTTACCATCTCTTAGTAATTCAGACACCAGTGGCATTTTAGCAATTCGTTGTTCCAGCTCACTAATTTTATCGTCACTAGCTCCTGGCATCACTTGTACTAAAAATCCCCCAGCAACTCCAATACTGTTGTCATCGTTGACAAACACTGACAATCCAACAGCCGAAGGAATTTGTTCGGATTGTGCCAGATAGTAGGTGAAGTCTTCACCCAATTCGCCAGAAACTAAGCCAACTTGTCCAGTAAACGGATTACCAACTTCCATATCCTTTGTAACAGAAAGGGTTCCTTGATGACCAACTGCACCAGCTACATCAATTTTATGCTTAGCATTTAAAGGTAAGTGAACATGTGGATGTTGTAAATATCCTTTGACCGTTCCATTAGCATTACCGTCAACAACAATCGCACCTACAGGGCCATCTCCTTGAATCTTGACAGTCATTTTCTCCTCACCTTTAAGAACCGATGAAGCCAATAATAACGTACCGACAAGGCTACGACCAAGTGCTGCAGATGCAGCACTCCAAGTATCATGTCTCTGTTGTGCTTCTCTTACCACTCCAGTAGCACTGACAGCATATGCACGAAACATACCATCAACCGCCACGCTTTTTACCAAATAATCTTTTTGAACCATTATTTTCTCCTCTTTTTCATCAATAAAGGATTGATACAACATGAAGTCTGCACCAATCCTTTGTTGGACATCAGGTATATTCTACCTTAATGTTACTTATTATTCATCTGTTGAGTTTGAATCATCAGAATGATCTTCATCATCCTCAGGTGTATCAAGTTTATTCTGACGTTCAGCTTCTTTACGTTCAAGCTCACGTTTTGATTCTTCGAACGTGGTTGCATGATCTTCTGCAATCTGACTTGAATCATCATTTGGCATCTTGCCAGTCTTAAATAAACTTAAAATCTGTTTTTCATCCAAAGTTTCATATTTCAGCAATGCTTCGGCAATTAATTGATGTTGTTCACGGTGAGTCCGAATAATCTCTCCAGCCTCTTCATGACCCTTAGTTGTCAATCGACGAACTTCTTGATCAATCAATGCAGCAGTATCCTGTGAATACTGTGGACCATATGGTGATTGTTGTGGACTTTCAAGTTGGACCATTCCCAACTTATCACTCATACCATATTGAGTCACCATTGCTCGAGCAATCTGGGTTGCCTGTTCAAAGTCATTTGATGCACCAGATGATTGTGAGTTAAAGATAATTTCTTCAGCAGCACGACCACCCATCAGACCAGCAATCTGCTCCATAGCATCCTTTTTTGACATCAACATTTGATCTTCACGAGGAAGCATGATCGCATAACCACCCGCACGACCACGAGGAACAATTGTTACCTTATGAACTACTCGTGCATCATTAAGCACCAATCCGACAATCGTATGACCGGCTTCATGATATGCAACAGTTTCACGTTCCGTCTTGGATATTACACGATCACGTTTTGCAGGTCCTGCAATCACACGGTCTTCTGCTTCATCAACTTCACCTGCACCGATTTGTTTCTTATTGCGACGAGCAGCAAGTAATGCTGCTTCGTTCAATAGGTTTTCAAGATCGGCACCCACAAACCCAGGAGTTTGCTTTGCAATTTCCTTCAGGTCCACAGTTGAGTCCAATGGCTTGTTCTTGGCATGTACCTTAAGAATTGCTTCACGTCCCTTAACATCAGGACGGCCAACCAAGATCTTACGATCAAAACGACCAGGACGAAGCAAGGCTGGATCAAGTACATCAGAACGGTTAGTAGCTGCCATCACAATGACACCTTCATCACCGTTAAATCCATCCATTTCAACCAGCAATTGGTTCAAAGTTTGTTCACGTTCGTCATGTCCACCGCCCATGCCGTTACCACGCTGACGACCAACGGCATCAATTTCATCAATAAAGATAATTGATGGTGCAGTTTTCTTTGCGTTTTCAAACAAGTCACGAACACGGCTGGCACCAACACCGACAAACATTTCAACGAAGTCAGAACCAGAGATTGAATAAAATGGCACGCCGGCTTCACCAGCAACGGCCTTAGCAAGTAAAGTTTTACCAGTACCAGGAGGCCCCTCAAGAAGCACCCCAGATGGTATTCGAGCCCCTAACGAAAGGAACTTCTTTGGATCCTTAAGGAATTCGACAACTTCGACCAATTCCTGTTTTTCTTCTTCTTCACCAGCAACATCAGAGAAACGAATCTTATTTTGCTTGGAATCTGAAGGCTTAGCTTTGGATTTACCAAAGTTCATAACTCCTCGGCCACCGCCGCCACCTTGGCCAGCTTGACCCATCATCATATAAAAGAAGAAGATCATGATGACCAGTGGAACAACGTAGACCAACAGGTTTACCCAAAACCCGCTTGACTCCTCAGCCTTAGTTCCCATCTTAACGTCATTGGCTTGAGCATATTTCTGTAACTGTGAGATAGTTACATCGCTATCGAGCACGTTAGCCTGGAAACTCTTTGTTTTACCACTGTTTCCATTAAACGAGAATCCCGAATTGCTACTATTGCCAGTAGATTGTGCTTTCTTATACTCACCAGTGATCTTATAAACACCGCCACTAGGCTGAACAGAGAAGCTCTTAATCTTGTCGTTTTTCAGCTGAGAAACAAACTGACTTTGTTGAATTGTTTTAGTCTGCGTGGATGAGTTGTTGCCGCCAAAGAAGAAGTAAGCAATACCCATAATACACAGAAAGATGACAGCGTAGAATAAAACATTTCTAGAAAAGCCGTTTCTCTTGTTGTTATTATTATTGTTATTGTTGTTCATAACTACCTCCTAACTAACGATTTTAATCGATTATCGTTGATGAAAATTATAATAGCATAGTTAACAGCCATTCACCATTAATTTATCAGCACTTGAATGCCTTCAAATTATCAATAAATAATTGCTTATTTTTCATATACAGTTGGTTTTAAAACTCCAACATACGGTAGGTTGCGGTATAACTCTTCGTAATCTAATCCGTATCCAACCACAAATTCATTTGGAACATGGAAGCCGACATAATCAACATTCACATCAACAACTCGTCCCTCAGGTTTGTCAAGCAAGCTACAAACTTTAACGTCATGAGCGTCACGTTTCTTGAACAAATTAACCAGATATTCCAGTGAGCGCCCCGTATCGATGATATCTTCAATAATTAAAACATCCCGGTCAGCAACATCTTCCTTAAGATCACTCAACAAATCAATTTTTCCGCTTGATTCTGTGCCACCATGATAGCTGGAAATATTGATGAAATCTAAATCAAGATAAACATCCATTCTTTTGATGATATCCACTGTAAACAGACAAGCCCCTTTCAAAACAGAAATAACTAGTGGCTTTTTACCTTGATAATCATTGGTCAACTGTTTGCCAAGTTTAGTAACAACCGCGCGAATATCTTCTTCACTATATAGGACGCGTTCAATATCGTTATTCATTAATAGTCTCCTCTTGCTGAGCTTTCATAATTCCAAACACTAAATGGTGCCATTTCTGAACATAATCTGAAGGTCTCTCAAGCCAAGTTTCCTTTAACCCTGGAACCCACAGAACATGTTTTTGGCTATCAACCACAACTGGCTGTAACCTGCGCTGTTCAAGATCTACCTTGTGATCAACTAGCACCCGTCTCACTAACTGGTGATGGCCATTTTTAAGACGAATTTGATCTTTGCTGTCCCACGTTCGAGATAACAATGGCAGCCAAGATTCTGGTAACCAGAAATCTGTTGTTTGATCTGCAATATTCAGCATATTGTCATCGATTTCAAACGCGCCAAAAGACATCTCGTTACCGAAACGGTACCACTTTCCTAATTCTAGCACATGAGCATGTTCCTGAACATTAGCAATGAAATGTTGTTCAACATTCTTTTGTCCAATTCTGAGTGTATTATATCTTTTGCTGATTTGAATTCCATCACCTAAATCATAATCAGTCTGCGGCTTCTGTGTATTTTCAATCATTTGTGCGATCTGCCTGAGCTGATCAGCATTTAAATCGATAATGTTTTGATCATGTTCCAGCCATCGTCTCAATATTAACTGCAGCTGTTCATGAGATTCACTTCTAATTGCTGGAATAAACAGGCCAGAACTAGTTTGTGCATTATCGATCACTTCGTCGATTCTCTGATTGGCAAGATCGTTAACTGCCGAAAGTTGCTCCCGATAGTCCGATATATGGTCTAAAAATGCAACATTTTCCCGTTGAAGTGCTGGAATAATTTGATGCCGAAATCGGTTGCGCTGAATTGCCAAATCACTGTTAGTAACATCTTCATACCACACAATCTTTTTACTAATGGCATACTGTTTCAATTGTTGCTTGCTGATATTTAAGAGTGGCCTTAATAATTCACCGGATCCAAACTTTCTTGACCATTGAATCCCAGTCAGCTGGTCCAACTGTCCGCCGCGCACTAACTTCATCAAAATTGTTTCTGCCAGATCATTTTGATGGTGGGCAGTCATTAAGTATTGTGCATCGTTTTCTTTCATCACACGCTGGAAAAAGCGATAACGAATTCGACGCGCCGCATTTTCAACACCGTGATTGGGATGATCTTTTTTTGGCCAATGTTCAACCAACAGTTTAATATTTAATCGAGCACAAGTATCACGTAAAAAAGTTTCTTCGTCCTCACTTTGTGCGCGTAACTCATGATTAACGTGTGCCACAATTAATTTGCCACCATGTTGACTAATAAACTCATTCATCAGGTGAAGCAATACCATTGAATCAACCCCGGTGGACACCGCCACCACGACAGTTGGTTTTGGATCAATAAAAAGGCGGTACCGTGATAAGTTCCGCCTGAATTGCTGTTCAGTTGTTACATTATTTGTCACTCTCATATTTCGAAAATACTAACTGCGACGGCCCCCACGGCCGCCCCTTTTACCTTCAGTATTACGACGAAGTGTTGACAGTCGCGATTCGCTTTCTTTCAAAAAGCCTGACAGTAATGAGTCAAAATCTTCATGCCCACTATTGTTATGATTGCTATTATTATGATCTCGATAATTGTTATTAACTGGTCTGCCTGCAGATTGATGGTGCTGACCATTGTCGTGATGGTTATTGTCATGGTGATTGTTATGGTAGCTACCACCATTGTTGCCGTGATCCGCATGATCATGGTGACCGTGTCCTTGACCGCTGTTTTGATGAGGTTCATCACTAGCAGCCTTGATAGACAAAGCAATTTTACCATCATCACCAATAGACATCACTTTGACACTAACAGTGTCACCAACTGATAGAACATCGTGAATATCCTTCACGAACTTGTTTGATACTTGACTGATGTGAACTAACCCTGTTTTATGATCGTCCAAATCAACAAACGCACCAAAATTTGTAATCCCTGAAACCTTGCCTGAAACTTTTGCTCCTACTTCAATTGCCATGAACAAGCAAATCCTCCTTGTGTATTCTTACTAAAGTATATCATAGATCATAATTGCGGCACGAACAAAAAGCGATTATCACTTACCAAATTAAAAAGGCCATTATTTCAGCATCAAGCGGAAAATAGTGGCCCTTTATTAATTGTTAGCATTGGCGTTTGGTGAAAGTGTATATACCGTCTCACCAGACTTAGTGTAAAAATACTTTTGTCGAATAACCTTTTCTAAATAGCTATCATTGTTCAGTAATTTTGTTTCTTGATTCAGTGTTTTATTCTTGTGCTTAGCGGTTTTCAGTTTAGCTTTTCTAGTGACTGTCTGTGCTTGAATGTCACTAAGATCATTTCTAGTTTGAAAAATTTGAACACTAATAAAAATTGCAAAAATTAAGAACACAGAAATAATCACCGTAAAACGGCGTTTTCTGATCTTTAGCAGTTGCTTTTTATGTGCATCATTGTCCGCTAAATGACGAGAATATGGGGTTTGCAAATGTGAAATTTTATTTTGATTATTGCCTGCCACCTCAACACAACCTCCTCAAGTTTGTCTAGCTCGAGTATATCATAATTGAGATTTTTAAATTATCGCTTCGTAAAGTTTGTAACCGTTTTGTTAAATTTAATTTATTCCGTTACGAAAATCCTCTTTATAGCTTTCATCAACAATTTCGTACATCTGCTCTGCTTCATCTTTTTTAGTAGTTTCAATTATTTTTAAAATATTAACTGTTTCCGTTTTGTTACCAAACTTAATTATCAATTGATCGCCAACAACTACGTTACTTGAAGATTTTGCCGTCTTGTTATTGATTAAAATACGTCCTTGATCTGAAATTTCTTTTGCAACCGACCGACGTTTAATAATTCTTGATACTTTCAAAAATTTATCTAGTCTCATGATAATCCCCTATTGTCTTAATTTTTTTAATAATTCTTTGCCATGTGGCAATAATAACATTTCTTTAGCACTTAACAGTTTCACTTTAATACTCAGTACTAACGCAATTATAATGCCTGCTACAACTGAAATACCCACTACCAAAATTGAGGCGAGACGACCAGGTCCAACTAACACAGTCATTAATTTGCCAACTGTCCAAGCACTAAAGCCCATAATCACACAAACAGCCGTCAATTTAATATTGAATTTACTACCTGGATTCCAATGTAAATACGCTGGCACTGCGCGCCAAACGATCAATAGAGTAACCAGTAGCGCCAATACTGTTCCCAGGCTCGCACCAAGTATGCCAAAATGAATCACCAAAACGTAATTGGTAACTACTTTAACCATTAATCCGGCTACCAGTCCAATAACGATCTGAGAAAAGCGATTCAAACTTTGCATTACACTGCTGTAAGTAGTGATTTGTGACGCTAATAAAATACTGACCATGTTAACGGCCAGTGTCAAACTGCCCTGTTGGTTGCTAAACAACAATTGATTAATTTGAGGCATCAGTGCAATCAATCCGATCGTACATAGAGCCGAAATTGCAACACAAACATGCAACAACAACTGAAACTGTCGCCGAAATTCAACCATTTGACCTTTTAAATAGCTTTCAGTCAATGACGGAACCAAAAGTGCCGAAATAGATGTAGCCATTACCAGTCCTAGCTGAATCAGGGGTTGTCCGCGATCAAAGATCCCCTTAAGTTGCATTGCATCCATTGAAGAAACACCAGAATCAACTAGAGCGCTCTTCACCGTAAATGAATCTACCAGTTGCAGTAAAATCATCATTGAAGAAAATAAGCAAAGTGCGCCGCCTTCAACCAATAAACGTTTTAACAATATTTTATTGCTTACTAAAGATTTAGGAACGTGGCTTGCTTTGATCAACGAACTACTGGCTAAGATAATTATCAACGTGGCTACAGCCGCAGCAACCGGTGCACTAGCCATTGCATAGGTTCCTATTTCGTAAATATTCCAGCTATTGTGCAACGACATTACAGCTACAAGCACTACAATGGAAACTCTGATAACCTGTTCAATCACCTGTGTAATTGAAGTAGGCCACGTCAAATATTGGCCTTGGTGATATCCACGTCCAACAGATAAAAATGGCATCCCCAGGAACATCCATGAAACACTTCGAATAACTGGGGTCAGCCGTCTATCACCCATTGCCAAAGCGATTTGTGGTGCCCATCCCCACAAAAAAGCAACAACAACTAGGGCAATCACCAACAACATTCGCCATAGTTGACGGGCAATTGCCACCTGTTGAAGTTCATCGTCCTGTTCAGCAATTAATTTTGATATAAAGACTGGTAGCCCCGACAGCGCAAGAACAACGCCAAGACCGTAAATCGGATAAACTTGTTGATACACGTAAAACCCATCGTTGCCAACTAAATTTTGAAACGGGACTCGGTAAACTGCACTTAAAATCTTAGCGATTAGTGAAGACAGTGAAAGTAATAGTGTCCCTTGCAGAACTCTATTGAGTTGGTTGTGCTTCATTTTTCTGTTCCTCATTAGTCTGTTCAGCAAAAGCTTCAATCAGCTTGGTCAACTGTGAAAGCCAATCCTTTTGTGTCATTTTTGGTTGAATAACCAATCTCATGGACATTTTACCGTCTTCTTCACCGATTGTTGCCTTGAATTTAGTCAAAGCTAAGTTTTTCAACATTTGTTGTGGCTTGATCTTTTGGCTACCAATTTTAGTCAGCGTGACAATCAAGTAATCATTTTGACGAGTGATTTTTTCAATTAAACTCATGTCAGCATACATTTTAAGCCTGGCAATTTCCAGTAAATTATTTACTTCATCACCATACTCGCCAAATCGATCAATCAAATCAGACTGCATTTCCATGAGCTGATCATCATCTTGAACCTGTCTAATTTGTTTATATAATTCAATTTTTTGTCGTTGATCATCAATATAACTATCTGGCAGATAAGCTTCCAACCCTAACTCGATCTCTGCATCAGACTTAGCAGCCACCTTTTTACCTTGCTTCTTAGCTACTGCCTCGGACAGCATTTGCGAGTACAAATCATACCCAACCGAGTCAATGAATCCATGTTGCTGTTTACCCAGAAGATTACCTGCTCCACGAATGGATAGATCACGCATTGCGATTTTGAATCCAGACCCTAGTTCGGTAAAATCTCGAATGGCCGCCAATCTTTTTTCACTAACTTCATTCAAAACCTTATCCTGTTGATACATAAAATAAGCGTACGCGACACGATCACTACGACCAATTCGTCCACGAATTTGATAAAGTTGGGCCAGTCCCATTCGATCTGCATTTTCAACAAACAAAGTATTAACATTGGGAATGTCCACACCAGTTTCAATAATCGAAGTGGTCACCAGCACATCATATTCACCACGAATAAAATCGTACAGCACTCCTTCAAGTTGAGCCTCTGTCATACGACCATGAATATAACCAACCCGTGCCTCAGGAACCAGACTTTGCACCTGGGCAACCGTCTTTTCAATGTCCATCACCCGATTGTGAAGGTAATAAACCTGTCCACCACGCTGCATCTCCCGCATAATGCCGTCACGCAGCGCCCCTGCATTTTGTTCCATCACATACGTTTGAATTGGAAAACGCCCTGCTGGCGGAGTTTCAATAACAGATAGATCACGGACACCTAACATTGACATGTTTAGGGTTCGTGGAATTGGAGTGGCCGTCAATGTCAAGACGTCCACACTTTGTTTCATCTGCTTTAGTCTTTCCTTGTGCTTAACGCCAAATCGCTGTTCTTCATCAATAATTAGCAGTCCCAGATCCTTAAACTTGACGTCTTTTGATAATAACCTGTGAGTGCCAACAACAATATCGCACTGACCATCTTTCAATTCATTTTCTGTTTGCCGTAATTCCTTAGTTGTTTTAAATCTGGACATCAATCCAACTGTTACCGGATAACCTTCAAATCTAGTTTCGATTGTATCAAAGTGTTGCTGTGCCAAAATGGTTGTTGGCACTAAAAAAGCAACCTGTTTACCATCCTCAACAGCCTTAAACGCTGCCCTCAGTGCAACCTCTGTCTTACCAAACCCGACATCACCAACCAGTAGGCGATCCATTGGCTTCTCTGTCTCCATATCACGTTTAATTTCCTCTGAACTACGTAACTGATCACGTGTTTCGTTATATGGAAAATCGTCTTCGAATTGTTGCTGATAGCTATCATCGCGAGGAAATGGATAACCTTTTTCAGCCTTACGTTGTGCATAAAGTTCGATTAAATCATCGGCAATGTCTTCAATTTTGTCTGCAACTTTACGCTTGGTTTTCGCCCATTCTGTACCGCCAAGTTTATTAATTCTCGGTGTCTTAGATTCCGATGATACATACTTTTGCACTAAATTTAATTGATTAACCGGAACAAAAATTTGTGCATTGTCACGATAGTTAATTACAATATAATCTTGGCGAACACCGCTGACTTCCATCGTCTGGATACCTTGAAAAATCCCAATACCATGATTCACGTGAACTACGTAATCACCCGGCTTAAGGTCCGTATAATTTTTAATTCTTTCAGCGTTAGCAAGGGATTGGTGTACGATTCGCTTCTTTTTAACCTGCTTGAACATTTCACCTTCAGTAACGACAACTAGCTGGGCAGCTGGCCATTCAAATCCATTTTGTAAGCTAGCGGCCACAATCTGAACAATCCCTTTTTTTAGTTCATTACCTTTTGTCTCTGTAACTTCAATACCAAAATCTTCGAGAGTATCATTTATTTTTTCGACTCTTTCACGACTGTTAGCCATCATCACGACAGTCATTTTTTGCTTTTGCCAACGCTGCATTTCAGCCTTGAGAATTGGCATCTGTCCAAAGAACTGCTGCATGTTGCGAGTTTTTAAATCATTGATTTGCGTGAACCTCATTTGGCCCATTCCCTTTTGGAACAGAGCAAACAAAATTTGGGGATGATTATCCTGACGGACTAAATCATCCAATTCAAAGCCAAATGTTTCCGTGGCTAGGAGCTGGTGTCTCTCACGCTTGTCAGCAATCCAATCTGCCTCGTCAGCAATTAATTGTTTTTCTGCTTCTACAATTCGAGAGTAGTCATCGAAATACACTGGACTTGAAGCATTTAAATAGTCCAATAGTGAAGATTTTGTTGGATAGATAAAGTCAACAAATTCCATCATTTCAGGAAGTAATTGATGATGTTGCAACGATTTAACTAGCGGACTGACGGTTTGATTCAAATGCTGTTTTGCTTTATCATCTTTTAGCTTTTTGGTTTCAGCTGCCAAGCGGCCATTAAGTTTCTCAGCAGCACTGTCAAATACTGACGGTGCTATTACAAAATCCGTCGCCGGTAATATCGTTACCTCATCAACATTATTTAAGCTACGCTGATTGTCAGCGTCGAACAATCTCAGGGAATCAATTTCAGTGTCGAATAGATCTACACGTACTGGGTGATCTGTGTTTAATGGATAAATATCAATAATTGAACCACGAATGGCAAAATCTCCTGGGCGTTCAACCATCTTACCGAGTTGATAACCCATTGATCCTAATTGCATTCGTATTTTTTCCAAATCAACATCATCACCTGCTGCCAAATGAATCACGGCTTGGCGATAATCATTAGGTGCTGGCAGAAATCTCCTGATTCCCGCAGCTGAAGTCACCACCACACAGTGTTGATCAGTCAACAATGCCTGCAGTGCTTGCACGCGTTGCAACCTAAAATCTGGTGAACTAGTAGCTACCTCAGCTGCCAGCATTTCCTCCGCTGGAAATTGAAATACTGAATCTTCAGGCAATTGATTAAGAAGATCAGATGCTAACTGCTCCATGTGGAAATTATTATCACACACAATTACTTGAGCATGCTGCTGATGTCTATAAATTGCGCTAATCAACAAAGTTCTAGCAGATCCAGCAATTCCTGTAACTAATTGGCGGCTATCTGGCTTAATTGCCATATTAATTTGCTCAAACGCTGGCATCTGCTCCAGCAGTGTTTCTAATTCCACCATCGTGCTCTCCTTAAATTAATTAAATTCATTCATTAACTGATCAAAATTCTTACCACTAACCCATTCTTCAATCGATGAAACGGCCGATATTTTAGCCTGCTCAAAAGCTTCTTTCTGATCAGGTTTAAACTTACCCAACACATAATTAACCACACTTTGCTTATTAGGATGATCAATCCCAACCTTTACCCGGTTAAAGTGCTGAGTTCCTAAATAACTGATTAGGCTTTTAATGCCGTTATGACCACCGGCCGATCCCTTTTTTTTCAATCTAATTTTTCCAACCGGTAAATCCATGTCATCATGAACAATTACCAAATCGCTGATGTCCAGATCATAGTAATCAACCAACGGGCGAACACTCCGGCCAGAATCATTCATGAACGTGGTTGGTTTAACTAATAATACTTTTTCTCCATTGATCATTCCTGATGCAAGCATTGCTTCCATTTTGCTGACATGTTTAAACGACAACTGATTATCCACTGCCAATCGATCTACCACCATAAATCCAGTATTGTGTCTAGTTTCATCATACTGTGGCCCAATATTTCCAAGTCCAACAATCATCTTCATTATTCAGTTTCTCCTTAATAAAATACGAAAAGGCCGAACGAATGCTCGTTCAGCTCCTACCTCTTATGATTATAAACTACAATACCCGTGAATCACAATTTTTATGGCTCAAAATCATTAACTTTTCATGATATTTTGAAAAGTTTTTATTGTTTTTCACAAACTTACTATTTAGTTATTCGAATCGCATGCTATAATATGCATTGTTAAAAATGTATTTTCGAAAGGATGAATTGAATTGACCAAAAAGCAAAATCACCAAAAGGTTGTCCTTGTCGGCGACGGTGCCGTTGGCTCTAGTTACGCCTTCGCCATGGCTCAACAAGGGATTGCTGAAGAGTTTGTAATTGTTGATGTTATCAAAGATCGTACAAAGGGTGACGCTCTGGACCTTGAGGATGCCCAAGCATTTACCGCTCCAAAGCAAATCTACTCTGGTGAATATTCTGACTGTGCGGATGCTGACCTTGTAGTTATTACTGCAGGTGCTCCACAAAAGCCAGGTGAATCACGTCTTGACCTTGTTAATAAGAACTTGAAGATCTTATCAACCATTGTTAAGCCAGTCGTTGATTCAGGTTTCGATGGAATCTTCTTA
Source organism: Paucilactobacillus suebicus DSM 5007 = KCTC 3549 (assembly GCF_001434475.1). Classification (GTDB taxonomy): domain Bacteria; phylum Bacillota; class Bacilli; order Lactobacillales; family Lactobacillaceae; genus Paucilactobacillus; species Paucilactobacillus suebicus. The sequence continues at coordinate 15,623 of NZ_AZGF01000036.1, forward strand.
GTAGCAGCTAACCCTGTTGATATTTTGACATACGCAACTTGGAAGTTCTCAGGATTCCCAAAGAACAAGGTAATTGGCTCAGGTACATCTCTTGATACTGCACGTCTTCGTGTCGCATTAGGAAAGAAGCTTGATGTTGATCCTCGAGACGTTAGCGCATATATCATGGGTGAACATGGTGATTCTGAATTTGCTGCATACTCATCAGCTACTGTTGGTGGTGCACCAGTTGTTGAACTTGCCAAGAAAGCCGGCGTTTCATTCGACGACTTAGTTGAACTTGAAGGACAAACTCGTGACAAAGCTTATGATATCATTAATTTAAAGGGTGCAACATTCTATGGTGTTGCGACTGCTTTGATGAGAATTTCAAAGGCTATCTTGCGTGATGAAAATGCTGTTTTACCAATTGGCGCTTCACTTGAAGGCGAATATGGTTTAAACGATATCTTCATTGGCACACCTGCTGTTATTAACGGTTCAGGTTTAGCTAAGGTTATCGAAGTTCCTCTTGACGACCGCGAAAAAGATTTGATGGCCAAATCAGCAGAAACACTTCGTAAGATTACTGCTGACGGCTTGAAAAACTTAGAGAAGTAATTTTAATAAAAAATAATTTCTCATAATTTAAACAGCGATGCCATTTTAAGCCCAGCTTAAAACGGTATCGCTGTTTTGTTTTACCTTATTTTGGGTTTGGTTAAATTACTATTAATTTTTCTAATATTATTCTCATTATGACGGCCGAACTATGATATGATAGATAGGGCGTTTTTACATCTCAATAAATGGAGTTTTTAATATGTTAATTAAATCACTGGTCAAGACAAAAAATAACTTGACCACATTACCAGAAGACACCACTCTGGAAGAAGCGTTAACCGTACTTGAAGAATCAGATTTTCGGTGTGTACCAATTTTAGATAAAACAAACAAAATTTTCCGCGGTAATATATACAAAATGCATATATATCGGCATAAATCTCGTGGCGGGGATATGTCATTGCCAGTTACTTCTCTGCTAAAAAACGCAACAAAATTCATTTCTGTGGATGCTGCTTTTTTTAATATTTTCTTTTCTATCAAGGATTTACCTTACATCGCTGTGTTAGACGAAAATAGTCAGTTTTATGGTATCGTGACACACACAAAATTACTTGGTATGCTTGCTGAAGGATGGAATATTCATACAGGCAGTTATGTCTTAACTGTTACCACCCCCGATGAACGAGGATCACTGGCCACCATGACTAAGGCAATCACTAAGTATTGTCAAATTGCCAACGTGATTTCTTTAGATCTCCAAGGATCCACTGGCTTAAGGAGAATTCTTTTTACGTTACCAGAAGATGTCGATAATATTAAATTAGCAAAAGTCGTTCGGTCTCTAAAACGTAAGGGTTTTGATGTTCCGGAAATTGAAAATTTACACGAATAATCCTCTATGATTTCAAAAAGAGCTTTGCAATTTTTTGCAAAGCTCTTTTTGAAATCATTTTTTGTGAAACTACTCCGGTTTCGTTTCACTTCTAAACTGTTTTTTTGATTTTGTATGTACTACTCGCCGACCGTTGCTGCTTATGTTTTGCTCCCTGGTTCAGCAAACCGATGCTGACTAAAAGAGCATGGTCAACTCTTTTCATAGTGTCATCGTCCAAATGCGTTACTCGGTCACGCAACCGTTGCTTATCGATTGTACGAATCTGCTCTAGTAGAATCACAGAATCCTTTTCAATTCCAACATATTCAGAATTAATTCCAACGTGGGTGGGCATTTTTGGCTTTTGAATTCGTGCAGTAATTGCAGCAACAATTACCGTCGGACTGTAATGGTTGCCAATATCATTTTGAACAATCACGACAGGACGCATGCCACCTTGCTCAGAGCCTATTACAGGCGACAGATCTGCGTAAAATATGTCACCACGTTTGATTTCAACTTTTGCCATTGCACCACCTCCCAACGTTCAATTTATCAATATAAAATATCTCGCCAATTATAACATACGTAACTGACGTTAGTCGCAAAAGTTTTTAATTGATGTACTTCCTAACGATACGATCTGACAAACCTGTCAGAATTTCATAATTAATCGTGCCAACATAATCAGCAATATCTGTAGCAGAAATCGATTTATCACCATCATTTCCAATTAATGTTACTTTGGTCCCAATGTTAAGTTTTCTTGGTAATCTAATCATCAGTTGATCCATACAAACCCTACCAACGATCTCACAAAACCCACCATCGATTATCACGTGAAATCCTTGCATTGCACGAGGATAACCGTCTGCGTATCCCAACGGAATTGTACCAATCCATTCATTCTTTGCCGCCTGGTAGGTAGCCCCATAGCTGACGCTTTCACCTTTATGAAGCTGTTTTACAAAGTCTAGGTGACTAACCAAGCTTAATGCAGGTTGTAGATTCATTGTTGGCGTCAAGACCTTGCCTGATGGATTTAACCCATACAAAGAGATTCCCATTCTGACCATATTACCCGCGATATTAGTATGCCATAAGCCAGTAGCAGAGTTGGAAACATGAACATACTTAGGTAATGGATTGACAACACTAATAAGCTTTTTCCATTGATCGTATTGGTGGATAAAATAATCATGATTCTGTTCATCGGCAGTTGCAAAATGTGTGAAAATACCTTCAAAATTAAAGTCTTCGCCTTGCACAACATTCAGAGCTTTAGACAACTCATCCGTATCTCTAAATCCAATTCTTCCCATGCCAGTATCAAGAGCAATGTGCACCTTTAGCACATCCCCATTAGACTGAATTTCACGATAGCGTTTAAACCATTCTAATGAACCAACTGTCAGCGAAATATCATTCTCAATCGCTAACGCAGCCTGCTCTGGCTCCGTAATTCCCAATACTAATATCGGCTCTGTAATTCCAGCACGACGTAATTCAAGTCCCTCATCCAATATGGCAACACACAAGCCAGTTGCGCCAGCGGATAACGCAGTGTACGCAGTGCCAACTAATCCATGACCGTATGCATTAGCTTTCACTACCGCAAATATTTCTGTGCCATCATTCAGTTTCGCCTGCTGATTAACAATATTATTCTTAATTGCCTGTCTATCTATTATCAACTTAGTAGGCCGATTTGTACCAACTACCATTAGTTCGTCTTCCTTTCCAAAATAACCTGTGTCATTACCAGGCTCTTTGTGTGACTTACTGAAACATGAACTGCACCGTCAAAGATTGATTGCTCAGCAATTGGTTTTCCCGCGGCATTGTCAATAAAACTAACATCTTGAAATGAAAAATGACTGCCAATTCCCGTTCCCAGAGCCTTAGAAAAGGACTCTTTTAACGAAAATCTGCCAGCCAAGTACTCATCTCGTGCCTGCCCGATTCTTGATTCATACTGCTGCTTTTCTTTACTGGTTAAAACTTTTTCAACCAACCTAGGATGGTTAATTTGCATTTGATGGATTCTATCAATTTCTGTCAGATCAATTCCGGTTCCATATATCATTGATCATACCTTCTACTCGATGTTATTGAATCTTAAGTATAGCAAAAAAAACATCATTCAACAATTAATCACTCTTAAAATTGAGTTAAACAGCGTATTATTTGAAATAATTTTGTAATAATACTATGGTGTTTATGTAAAGTGGCTTTACGAAAGGGGTCCTCAACACGAAAACCATATCGATGAAAATTACAGACGATGCAATTGAAATCAGTTATCAATCGGGACGTCAAAGCGGCCAACCCAGGCGCTCTGTAATTACATATAACGAAGATCAGACAATTGGTGAAAATCTGGAGACGATTAAGGTAAAACTAGCAGGTGTGAATTTTGACACCATTATTATTGAAAACCCACTAACATATTCATTTTCTGATACAGTTGTCGGCATTAATCACCAGCGAATTGATATCGGCCTAGCCATGACGAACATGTTCAATGTTCCGGTCGTTGCACGAACAACAGTTGACGAGCTCGGTTTGGAAGCAGCCGTAAATAAAAAGAAGGATTACCTTAGCTGGCATCTTGATTACTATGGTCAGTACCGTGATAAGAGAAATTACGGGCAGGAATCGATGCTTACAATTGGAAACGGTTTTTTTGGCTTACGAGGTGCCTATGTTGAAGCCAAAGCAGATCAGGATAACTATCCAGGCATGTACGTGGCAGGCATGTACAACCAGAACACAACCAATATCAATGGACGAAATGTTGTTAATGAAGATCTAGTCAATCTGCCCAATGCACAGTACCTTTCATTTGGCGTTGATAATGATAATCGCTTTAAAATTCGCCGCAGTGATATTCGCGACAGTTATCGCAGCCTAAATTTAAAAACTGGTGAACTAACGACTTCATTAATTATTAATTTGCCCACTGGCCATCAATTAATGATTAACGCAACCAAAATTGCCGATATGAAACACTGGCATCGTTTCGCCATTCGTTATCAGGTAACGCCACTTAATTTCACTGGTAATTTACAGATTTATTCTGAAATTGATGGCAACGTCACTAACAACAATGTCAAACGATATCAAGATTTTGATCAACATCACATTGACATCACCAGTTTAGGCGCAGCATCGGACCATGCTTCTTTAAATGGTCAAACTAAAAATTCAAATATCAGTTTTTCAATCGCTTCACGCCTAACATCGCCAGATACTGATACTGTTAAAAACACGGTTGCCAGTAACTCTCCAACATCGATAACGCAAACACTTAACATTAAGGTCGTTCCAAACCAAACTTATACATTTTATAAAACGGTATCAATATTTACAAGTCTGGAAAGTGAGGATGTACCTCTTGAACAACTGTCGTTAAATGATTTAACAAAATCTTCGTTTAAAGACACCAAAAGAAATAATCAAGAATTTTTCTCAAAGATCTGGCATGATACTGACGTACAAATCAATGGTGACTTAACCAGCCAAAAATTGAGTAGGGTCAACATATTTCACCTAATTGTTACAGCGGCAGCTTTAGCAAGTGGTAAATTAGACGCATCCGTTGGTGCCCGTGGCCTTCATGGAGAAGCATATCGCGGCCATGTGTTCTGGGATGAAATGTTTGTTATGCCATTCTACACCACCCATTATCCTCGGTTAGCCAGGCAACTTCTTTTATATCGATTCCGTCGACTTGACACCGCTCGCAAATATGCAAAATCTGAGGGATATAATGGTGCAATGTATCCATGGCAATCTGCATCAACTGGTGATGAACAATCCCAGTTTGTCCATTTAAATCCGTTGACTCAAAATTGGGATCCAGATAACAGCAGGCGTCAGCGCCACGTTTCGTTGTCAATTGCATATGACATTTGGTTGTATGATCATCTAACTGGTGATCATAGTTTCATGAACCAGTATGGCCTTGAAATGCTATTATCAATCGGTCAATTCTGGATCAGTATTGCCAAAAAGGATGATAATGATGATCGATATTCAATCAAGGGTGTCATGGGCCCGGATGAGTTCCACGAAGAATATCCCAATAGTGATGAACAGGGATTAACAAACAATGCCTATACTAACTTGATGGTTGCTTGGTTGTTTGCAACAATTAAACAAATCACAGACCGTACCGATTCAAAAACTCTTCAAGAAATTCTCCAAAAAATTAATTTCACCGATACCAATTACCAGCAAATGGTTGAAATTGCCCATCATCTCAAACTAGATATTAATGAAAATGGGATTATTGGTCAGTTCGAAGACTATTTCGATCTGCCAACACTTGATTTTGATGCATATCGAAAAAAATATGGTGATATTTCCCGCCTTGACAGAATCCTCAAATCTGAAGGTAAAACACCTGACGCTTATCAAGTTGCTAAGCAAGCAGACGCATTGATGATTTATTATAATCTAAATTCCAACACTGTTGATGATTTGCTTAAGCAAATGGGATATCAGTTGCCAAGCAATTATCTTACACATAATTTGGAATTTTATTTGGATCGAACAACGCACGGCTCTACTTTATCGCGAGTGGTTTACGCAGGCTTAACTAAACTCGCCGGTAACATGGATCAGTCTTGGAAATTATTCAGACAAGCCCTCTTTTCCGACTACTACGATATTCAAGGCGGTACAACAGCCGAGGGAATTCATCTTGGAGTTATGGGTGCGACACTTGAACTTGAAACCCGTTTTTATGGTGGTGTCAGCATGCTCGGGGACCAGATTGTCGTCCAACCACAGTTACCAAAACAGTGGAACCAGCTTGAATTTAACCAGCAATACCAAGGTGGTAACATTCACTTTATCATTGGTCATAATCAAATTACCGTTGAAACTGAACAGCAACTTGAGATGATCATTGCCGGGCAAAAAGTTGATACCAAGCCTAACAAGTCAGTCACAATTAATTACTAAAAATAGGAGACGATTAAATGACAAAATTTAATGACATTAAAGGCGTTGTATTTGATCTGGACGGCGTAATTACCGATACTGCTCGATTTCACGCTCAAGCTTGGCACGCACTTGCAACGGAACTAGGTGTAAAATGGGACGATGAGCTTGCTTCAGGACTAAAAGGTTTATCACGAATGGATTCTTTGGAACTCATTTTAAAACACGGTGGCATTGAGGCAAAATATAACGACGAAGAAAAACAACGTTACGCTACAGAGAAAAATACTAACTATAAACACTTGATCCAGCAACTAACCCCTGATGATATTTACCCAGGCATGAAAGAATTTTTAAATGAGTTAAAAGATGGTGGATACAAAATGTCCTTAGCTTCTGCATCTAAAAATGCACCGACAATCTTGGAACATTTGGAATTAACAGATTACTTCAAAAAAATTGTTGACCCGGCATCTTTACACCGTGGAAAACCAGATCCTGAAATTTTTATCAAAGCTGCAGAATTGATTGACCTGAAACCGGAGGAATGTCTTGGATTAGAAGATGCCGTTGCTGGCATTGCTGGAATCAATGCTGCCCATGAAACTTCCGTAGGCATTGGCGATTCGGATGTACTAACAGAAGCTGACATGGTATTCAGCAATACGAAGAATGTTACTCTCGAAAATATTAAAACCAACATGGAAAAATAGTGAGGTGAACTACCCGTGTATAACGCAATTGTCTTTTTTGATTTAGACGGCACATTGCTACTGGACAATAAACAGATTGCTCCATCAACGATCGCTGCCATCGATGAGCTACGTCACAATCACATTTTGCCAGTTATCGCCACTGGAAGAAACTTGTTTGAAATTGCATACGTTCTTGATCAAACAAAAATTGATTCCGTTGTCAGTGCTAACGGTAGCTACGTGACGTTCCAGGGGCAGAAGTTACACGCAGATATCATTCCCGCCGATATAATCACAAACCTGAATACATTTGCAGCTTCTCAAAATGATCCAGTCGCTTGGTTTAATAACCGAAGTTTTGCACTTAGCAAAGAAACGAAGGCAACTGATGACAATTTTAAATTACTTCATTTACAACCGCATGTCAGCCAAAATTGGTATCAAGGTCATCCAGTTAACTTCTTGTTTGTCTTTAACGCTGATAAAGAACAACTTTATCAGCAACGGTTCGCTGGCCAATTATCGTTTGTTCGTAACAACCCACGTGGCCTAGATACAATGGTAGACGGTGTCTCGAAGAAAACTGGTATTGTTCAGTTGTTGCACCACACCGGACTATCAAATATACCAACTTATGGTTTTGGCGATCAATTAAACGATTTGGAAATGTTTGATTTAGTTGATCACCCTGTTGTCATGGATAACGGAAATAGCGAAGCCAAAAAGAAGGCTGAGTTCATTACCAAAAGTAACATGGACAATGGAATTGTCTATGGATTAAAACATTATCATTTGATTTAATCAAAAAGCCAACACTAGTCTCGACGACTAATGTTGGCTTTTTGTTTGTCATAATCTCAACGTAAACAGATGGGTTCTACAATATTTGGTACTGATAG
>NZ_AZGF01000037.1 GCF_001434475.1 Paucilactobacillus suebicus DSM 5007 = KCTC 3549
AAACCACCCGTTTTACGGGTGGTTATGATTATATCTACAATTGGAAAGCGAATATCCTTGAATTTAACGGACGATATAAGTGTCTTACGGATTTTTTTGACAGTATGAAACGTTCAAAATGAGTTAGTTGTGTTCAACTTATAATTATGTAAATCATTAGCAAAATATATGCTATCATAAAGAAACGAAAATTTTCTGACAAATTCATAAATACAGTGAGGACTTAAATGACAAACAACCCATTACAGGCACTTTTAGACGAACAACACATTGTGGTGAGCGACGGTGCCATGGCTACAGAACTTGAAAAACGTGGTGTGCAAATAGACAATGAACTTTGGTCAGCAACGGCACTGCTTAAAGATCCAGGTGCAGTGCAGGCAGTCCACGAAAGTTATTTTTTTGCTGGCGCATCAATTGCAACAACTAATACTTATCAAGCCAATTTACCGGTCTTTGCTGACTTTGGTATCAATCATGATGATGGTGTGGCATTGATTGAACAAGCTGTTATTTTGGCACAACACGCAGTAGCAGGGGATGATTCTAAGCTGATTGCTGGCAGTGTCGGACCTTATGGAGCTTATCTGGCAGACGGCAGTGAATATACTGGCGATTACTCGTTATCAAAGCAAGAATATCAAGACTTTCACCGACCGCGAATGCAAGCTCTGTATGATGCAGGAGTTGATTTCTTTGCTTTTGAAACAATGCCTAATTTTGAGGAAACCAAGGCGCTGGTTGAGTTATTAACGAATGAATTTCCAACCATGACTGCTTGGCTATCATTCAGTATCGGCGATCGCACCGATAAATTATGTGATGGAACTGAATTAACAAAAGCAACTGAGTATTTTAATGACAATGACAACGTGATTGCGGTGGGTGTAAACTGTACCAATCTGACTAACATTACCGCTGCAATCAATCGAATTGATGACGTCACTGATAAAGCGATTGTTGTTTATCCCAATAATGGTGATATATATGATTCAGATACCAAAACTTGGAGAACAGGGATTGATGCACCCACTTTTACAGATTTAGTACCTGAATGGATTAATGCTGGTGCTCAAATTATCGGGGGATGCTGTCGCACAACACCAGATGATATTGCGGAAATTCAGCGTAGCGTTAATGAATTCTTGAATTAAAAAAATGCTTCATCCATTTTTGAGGATGAAGCATTTTTGTTGTTAATTAGTAACTAATCGATTAGCAATTTGTTTATAAACAAGACCGACTACTAGCAGACTGACCAGTCTGTCCGCATAGTCTGTTATCATTTGGACAATGAATACGGCAACGGGTTTACTCAATCCTGTACCAAGTAAGACCTGGACTATCATGCTTGATCCAGACGAGGTGATGCCACCAAAACAGATTACTGTGATAATTGTCGAAACGATTGTCCCTGGAAATCCAATAATGAAAGCAGTCCACCAGATGTGACGAATTTTACCAGGATTAAGGCGCTGGAAGACAATACCCGCAACCAGCCCAATAATTAATTGAACTGGCATGAAAAAGAGCGAATATAGATCACTTGTCGCACCGACAATGATCCCTGTCAGTGCACCAACGGTCATGGCCGGAATTGGACCGAAACAAGCGGCAGTCAACAGGGTACCAATTGAATCAAGGTAGATCGGTAGTTTAAGCATCAAGGCAATGTTACTGCCCACAATGTTGAGGGCAATACAAAGGGCCATGAATGCTAATAAACGAATGTGTGAACGTTTCATTATTCGGCACCTCCTAACAGTTGGTTAAGCGTGGCCGAAAGTTGTGGTTCACTTGCGTTGGCGACACGTGTTAAAAACAGGTGCCAAAATTTGTTAGTATCAACATTCGTTAGAATTTTACTATTAGGTTGGTGATGCCAGAAATCATGATCGTCAACAATTGACTGACCACGGCTAACTCCCTGATTAGCAATAGTTGTGTAACTATTAAACCCAGTTAAAATACTGGGATCGATCAGATAGGCGACAGCCAATGGATCATTAATTACGCAACCGATAATTTTTTCGTACTCCCAGTGAAAATCGAAGTAGAATTTAGTGATTTTTTCCATCAACCAGCCAACCTTTGGATCGGTTCGCTGAATGTAGCTCAGCATACTAGGCGTGAACACAATCTTGCGAGTTACGTCTAACCCTACCATTTCAATGGTTTGTGGCATACTGTTGAAAACAATTCGTGCAGCATCTGGGTCACACCAGAAATTATATTCAGCAACGGGGGAACAATTTCCATGGCTTTTATAGTTGCCACCCATTAATACGAATCGATTTTGGGACTGGAAAACTGGTAGTGCAGTTTGCAACACTTTAGCAATATTGGTAAGTGGCCCGAGTGCCAACACGCGTGTAGCAGGTTTAACTGTGAGCGTGTTAATAATAAAGTCCACAGCATCCTCATGAGGCTTAACAGCGGTGATATTAGGCAATTGACTATTACCAAGCCCATCGTCACCGTGAGTATCTTGAGCGCTGATGTAGTCCACCTTTAGTGGCTGAGATTCACCGATATATACGGGAATATCCAGTCGACCAGCAAATTGTAAAATTTTTAGTGCGTTGTTAGCGCCCAGGCGTGCCGGTACGTTACCACTAATGGTGGTGATCCCGATAACGTTTAGCTCGGGTGAGTTTAACGCGAGTAGTAGTGCAAGACTGTCATCGATGCCGGGATCGCAGTCGATAATTACGTCAATAGGTGCATTCATTTCTCTTACCTCCAAAGTAGAAGTTCTTGGTTTTTTATAACTGGGAAGTTTACGAACCAGTCCGGGAGAGTTTCCCGATTTCAATCAATGCAAGTATTAGTATACATAAGTTCGGGGAAAAAAACAGCGCTCTTCTGATGAAGAGCACCGTTTCAATATTTTAATTAGAATAAACCTTCAATTTTGCCATCATCATCAATATGCATATTCACAGCAGCCGGAACCTTTGGTAGCCCTGGCATGGTCAAAATGTTGCCAGTGAGGGCGACAATGAAGCCGGCACCGATCTTAGGCACTAATTCACGGACATCAATGTCAAAGTCAGTTGGTGCACCAAGTAATTTTGGATCATCAGATAATGAATACTGAGTCTTAGCGATACAGATTGGCAGGTTGCCCCAGCCAAGATCAGTGAACTGCTTAGCTTGACGCGCAGCTTTTTTACTCAAAATTGCTTTACGACCACCGTACACGTTAGTGACAACGGCGTTTAATTTGTCTTCAATTGAATCTTTATTATCGTACAGTTTGTTAAATGTAGTATCAGTATCCGCAGCTTTAATGACTTCCTCAGCTAACGCAACGGTACCTTCGCCACCCTTAGCCCAACTGTCAGTGATGACTGCAGTAGTGTCATCAGCTTCAACTGCTTTTTTGATCAGATCAAGTTCAGCTTGGGTATCACTGACAAAATGGTTGATTGCGACAACAACGGGTAAACCATAACGTTTGATGTTAGCGATGTGACGAAGCAGGTTCGGCATTCCAGTCTTTAAAGCATCTAGATTTTCCTCTTGGAGGGCGTCTTTAGCTTGACCACCGTTATACTTGAGTGCCCGTACTGTGGCGACGATGACAACCGCATTAGGCGTTTTACCTAATTGAGGTGCTTTGATATCTAAAAACTTTTCAGCACCGAGGTCAGAACCAAAACCAGATTCGGTGACGGTGTAATCAGCTAGATTTAAGCCAGTCATGGTTGCGGCAACACTGTTACAGCCATGAGCGATGTTAGCGAACGGTCCACCGTGGATAATGGCAGGAGTGTGGGCTAGTGTTTGAGCTAAGTTTGGCTTGATTGCGTCCTTCAAAAGAATTGTTATGGCATCTTCAAAGCCCAATTGACCAACCGTAATTGGTTCACGCTTGCTACTATAACCGACAACAATTCGACTGATTCGAGTTTTTAAATCAGCGATGCTAGTGGCTAAACAAAGAATGGCCATTAGCTCAGAAGCAGCGGTGATATCAAAGCCTGTTTCACGTGGAACACCTTGTGAAATACCACCGAGACCGGTAATTGTGTTACGCAAAGCTCGGTCGTTAATATCTAACACGCGCTTCCAAATGATTCGCTTTGGATCTAGATCTAATTCATTATCGCGTTGAATGTAATTATCAATCAACGCCGCTAACGTATTATTGGCACTGGTGAGGGCACTCATGTCACCGGTGAAGTGTAAGTTAATGTCTTCCATTGGCATAACTTGGCTGTAGCCACCACCGGTAGCGCCACCTTTCATCCCCATCACTGGTCCCATTGATGGTTCCCGAATCGCAATGATCGTCTTCTTATCTAATGAAGAAAGGGCATCGCCGAGGCCAACAAGAACGGTTGATTTTCCTTCGCCGGCAGGTGTGGGGTTAATTGAAGTTACTAAAATTAATTTATGGTTGGGATCAGGAGTGCCATGTTCGAATTTGGTACTGATCTTGGCCTTGTACTTGCCGTATGGTTCAATATCATCTTCGCCTAAACCGATTTGAGCAGCAATATCTTTGATTGGTTTCATAGTAGCTTGTTGAGCAATTTCTAGATCTGTCATGTAGTTAATTACGCTCCTTTTTTCGTTAATCAGAAATGTCAGCAACACTGCCGACTGATTTGGTAAAACGTTTCCTAATAAAGAATGACACAGTTAGGGCTAAGATTTCAAGAGTTCCGAACACAATTAAGGTTGAATTATAGCTGTGAGATATTTCGTGTGAGAACGACAATAGTAGTGGGCCGACCAGACCGGCGATGCCCCAGGCAGTTAGAACGTATCCGTGAATGGCACCCAGATCTTTTGTTCCAAAAATATCGCTAAGATAGGCGGGGATGACTGAGAAACCGGCGCCATAACCCGAAATAATAATGCATAACGCGATCGTAAATAAATATGATGAATGTAATGACATTAAAGTGAATAAGAGAATTGCTTCGAACCCAAACACGATCGTGAAGGTGTTTGGTCTGCCAATGTAATCGGAAATTGAAGCCCAGGCCAGTCGGCCAAGACCGTTGAAAACACCAACGATACCAACCATTAAAGCTGCCTTAGCAACCGACATATTGGTGAAGTGTTGTGCCATCGGTGAGGCGGCAGATACTAACCCGATACCACACGAAATGTTGATGAATAACATCAGCCATAATAGTTTAAATTCACGTGTTCTGACGGCTTGATTAGCAGTTAATTGTTGACCATTCATGAGACTGACACCGGTGATTTGGGTTTCACTCTGCTCATCAATGATTTCGCCCGGTTTAGGTGGTCGAATGAACTGAGCTGCACTAATCATGACGATGAAGTAGATAGCACCAAGAATGTAGAAAGTGGCTTCCACGCCCACTTTAACGATCAGAGATTGTGCGATTGGCCCAGTAATCATTGAAGCAAAGCCGAAGCCCATGATGGCACAACCAGTTGCCATACCACGATGCTTTGGAAACCATTTGATGATGGTTGAAACCGGAGTGACGTAGCCAGAGCCAAGTCCGATGCCACCGATCACACCGTAAGCGATGTACAGCATCCACAAGTGATCAGAATGAATTGCGAGGCCAGTCAACACTGTCCCGGCACCGTAGCAAAAGCTAGAAATTGTTCCAGTCAAGCGGGGACCGAACTTTTCAACTAGTCTTCCCATGAATGCAGCGGACATCCCTAAAAAGAAGATGGCGATACTAAAAGCAAAAGTGATCGATGCTTCTGACCAACTGGTTTGTGTAGCAATGGCTTGAGTGTAAACGCTCCATGCATAAACTGACCCAAGCATTAAATGAAAGACAACACCTGAAGTGGCAACAATATAACGATTGATTCTCAACGAAAGCTCCTCCTTCTCTCTAAGAAACACGAACGAAAATGATGGATAAATCGAAAATGTGTGCAAAAACAGTATATAATACGAACGTATAAAGATCAACCGTCAATTTATATCCGTAAAATACGAACTATTTATAATGAAATGGATAAGTGCATTCGGATTGCACAGTTATTTTAAATAGATCATAATAAGCTTGAGAAAAAAGGGGGATTACCATGACTGAATTTGATGACATTTTTAACGCCATTAAGGCGGATTCTCAGAATGCTGATTTCACAAGCCAGGGAATTGAACCACTCTATTATGCAGGTAAGGATGCAAGAATCAATATTATTGGTCAAGCACCTGGTAAACGCGCCCAGGATACTAAAATATTCTGGAATGATCCCAGTGGTGTTAGATTAAGAGACTGGCTGGGAGTTTCGGATGATACGTTTTACAATTCTGGTAAGATTGCCATTATTCCCATGGATTTTTACTATCCTGGGAAGGGTAAGAGTGGCGATTTACCCCCGCGAAAAGGCTTTGCGGATAAGTGGCATCAGCCGTTACTTGATTTAATGCCTAATATTCAGCTGACTCTTCTAATAGGTAATTACGCCCAAAAATATTATTTACATTTGAAATCGAAAGATACGCTTACTCAAACGGTGAAAGATTATCAACAATTTCTACCGGAGTTCATGCCACTAGTTCATCCATCACCGCGTAACTACGCATGGTTAAGTAACCATCCGTGGTTTGAAGATGACGTGTTGCCAGATTTAAAGCAGCGGGTCAGTGATATTTTAGCGGACTAAAGGCTGTGGAGGATGGGATGAAATCCTGCTATTGATGGATGAGCATTACAAAAAATGCTAATTTAATTCTCTAGTTTAGCTAGTCTAAACGTGCAATAAATGGCTGCTTCCGGCCACATAAGCCCGTAAAAACCAAAATCCAAAATTCGGGATTTTAGTTTTTGCGGGCTTATGTTCTGGAAGCAAAGCGCCATTTTTTGCACTCTCCTTTTTAATATTTCTGATAAGTATATGAATATTACGTGACTTTCTTGTAGTTTTCGATAAGATAGGATGAGTAATTAATATTAGCATTAGGTACGTCAACTCATTGACACTAGTAGGTCGATCATGTAGGCTATGCAAGTATTTGACGTGATTAAAAAATTAAGGAGATTAGGTATGGCATTTCTCTCATTAAAAGATATTCACAAATCGTATTTCCTCGGTAAAGAGGAATTCCCAGTATTAATGGGAATCGATTTAGATTTTGAACTAGGCGAATTTGTCTCAATTCTTGGGGAATCCGGTGGTGGCAAGTCCACTTTGATGAACATCATCGGTGGGTTGGATCGTAATTTCGAAGGTACCGTGACGATTAACGGCCAACAGTTGGATCACAAAAAAGAAAAGCAATTAGACGAATATCGTCGTGGCACAATTGGCTATATTTACCAATCATATAACCTGATTTCACATTTAACAGTGCTCGATAACGTTCTAGTAGCACTTGATATGACCACTTTGAACCGTAGTCAACGAATCAAGCGCGCCACAGAATTACTTAATAAGGTTGGCTTAAGTGATCAAATTAAAAAGCATCCGAACCAGTTGTCTGGTGGACAAAAGCAACGGGTGGCGATTGCCAGAGCCTTGGCTGCAGACCCACAAGTGATCATCGCTGACGAACCAACCGGGGCATTGGATTCTACCAACACTAAAGAGGTGCTGGACCTATTAGATGAAATCGCTAAGGAAGGTAAGCTCGTGATTGCCGTTACCCACTCACAAGAAGTGGCTAACTACGGGACGCGAATCGTGCACCTTGCCGATGGTAAAATTGATGGTAATGAACGTATCAAGGAAGCCTACAGTACAGATGTTGAGTCTGATGACATTCCAGCTCGTCCATTAGCTGCCTCTGCATCATACCGAACGGCCTTCAAACATTTGTCTTACAACTTCTGGCGCAACTCATTGATCATTCTAGGAACGGCGATCGGACTATTCTCAGTCATGTTGTTCTTGGGGCTTGGCAATGGTATTAAAGGTTATATTAATCAACAGGTTAATGA
Source organism: Paucilactobacillus suebicus DSM 5007 = KCTC 3549 (assembly GCF_001434475.1). Lineage (GTDB taxonomy): Bacteria > Bacillota > Bacilli > Lactobacillales > Lactobacillaceae > Paucilactobacillus > Paucilactobacillus suebicus. The sequence continues at coordinate 7,899 of NZ_AZGF01000037.1, forward strand.
TCTGGCTAACCCTGATTATGTAACCGTCATGAAGAATACTAGCAAGGATAATAAGAAGAGCGCTAGTGAACGAATGAGTGCCACGGAACAGGCGATGGCGACAAACTATAAGTCGACAACGCTGAGTGACAAGTTGCTCAATAAACTGAAGAATACAAAGCACGTCACCAAGGTGCAACCAGGATTCCAGTTAGGTAATGCGAACGTGGTTTCCGGCAAACAAAGTGAATCTGGGGCAACTTACTTAACTTGGACAGGTCAAAACAGTTCTAAATCGATTAAGGCTGGTAATAAGCCTGGTAGTGGTGAAATTTTAGTTGATAAGAAATTTGCTGAATCGATTGATAGCAAGAACTGGAAGGGTGCCATTGGCGATAAGGTTACTGTGACATTCACCGCGATGAGTAATGACAATCAACCAGTTAAGGTTACGAAAGAACTGAAGATTTCAGGCATCACTGCTGCATCACAACAGGGTGGTTCAAGTATTTACTCGAACTACAGTACGATGAAGACTATGCTGGGGGATGCCGGTGCTAATAACGTGCCAACCATGGCATCAGTTAAGATCAATAGCACCAAGAAGGTTAAGTCGGTTAATGACGCCATCAACAAGATGAAGACCAATGGTGTGCACGACTTTGCAAGTATCTCTGTCGGTAGCATTTTGGACACCGTCAACACGATTACTGATCTAGCAACGAATGTCTTAGCTGCGATTGCGGCAATTTCACTGGTTGTTTCAGCATTGATGATCATTGTGTCAATGTACATGTCAGTTTCGGAAAGAACCAAAGAAATTGGTATTTTACGAGCATTGGGTGAATCAAGAAAGGACATCCGTCGATTGTTTACGTCCGAATCACTATTTATCGGATTACTAGCAGCAGTGCTGGGAACGGTAATGGCGTACGTAATCGGATTTGGGTTGAATGAGGTACTGTACAAGATAGCGAAGTACAACCTAATTCAAATTCAGCTAAGCAATGTAATCTTCGCATTCATAGTGGCAATCATCATCTCATTCTTAGCGGCATTAATGCCAGCAAGAAGGGCATCGAGGTTGAACCCAATTGATGCGTTGGCTGCGGACTAAAATAGAGAACGGAGCAAGCCGTTTAGCTCTTGAGCATTAACTGAATAAGGACCGTAATTCCCGTATTTTGGGGATTGCGGTCCTTATTTGGTTAAGCGGAGAGAGCTGGCTTGCGGAGTTCATTTCAAAACCAGAGAACGGAACAGACCGCATAGCTTTTGAGCATTAACAGAACAACGGCCGTAATCCCCTGAACTTGGGGATTGCGGCCGTTGTTTGGTTAAGCGCAGAAAGCTGGTCTGTGGAGTTCATTTCAGCTAAATCGCCAGAACCAAAAACCAAACAAGTAACCAACAACGCCGGAACCAGTCTTTCAAAAAATAATATAAACCCTAAACCCGTGCCACAACTCTCAATCGCCGATAATCAGCTTCCCAATGATCTTCACGCCAAAGTTGATCTTGCAACTTGACGGTCATGTTTTTCAAAACAGTGGCCTGTTGCTGTTCATTCAACCGGGCAAGATCTGCTTGAAAGAACTGCTTTATCCAGTTAGCCAATCCATCAATGCCGTCATGTAAGACAGTCGGCCGATCGTAGTCGGTAATATCGAGCACCTGAAAACCATGCTCAATCAACAGTTGTTTGTACGAAGTGGTTTCTGGAAAGAAAAACGGATTTTGATAGTTGATCCCTAGGTACTCAAGCTCCTGACCGAATGCATTGCAGATAGCCGCGACATTATTGTGACCACCAAATTCACAGATTAAGTATCCACCTGGATTAAGTAAATTATGTATTTGATCTAATAACCGATCTTGATCGTTAATCCAGTGAAAGACTGCATTTGAAAACACGACATCATATGTAGCGGAAGACGTTGCAGTGAGAATATCCTGATGCTGAAATTTTGTGTTTGGATATAATCTTTTTGCTTCATCGACCATGATGGCAGACTGATCTATTCCTAAAACATCAAAGCCTTTTTGTCGGATTTGGTCGGTTAAATCACCAGTGCCACAACCAACATCTAGAACCGTATGAGCAGTTTGAGGTAATAACGTTAATAAACCTTCACCGTACTTAAATACAAAATCGTGTTGCTTCTCGTAACGCTGTGCATTCCATTTCATATTATCACCACCAATTATGTAATACCGCTCATTGTACGCTTAAATGAGTTATCAAAAAAGCACCGTCAATCAATGAGATTAACAGTGCCATAATATTTTTACTTTGAAATAAAAAAATCAACATGATGTTTCAAACTAGGGAAGACATGCTTATCGGCCCATTTCATCATTGCCCCTTGGCACGTCAATGCGAGGATTGTTCCGTAACCGACGGCCTCAATTCTGCCAGTCGCAATCACTGAAACAATCGTTACCAAGACTGGTGGAATGTAGCTGGTCCATTGTCCCAAAATAGCCGACCCGTGTAAAAACTTGAAACGTAAAATGTAAGATAGATCATCGTTAGGATGTAAAAGTAAGTTACAACGTTGGTAAGTTGATACAGCCGCCGCAATCATCATAATTCCGATTGTATCGAGAATGACTAGCCAAAACTGGTTTAATCCAGGCACTCCAAGCCAGTCCCAAAATACAACAATAAACTGAACTAGGTAGCTAAATGGAATGATGAATAGTAGGTTTGAAAAGAATCGTCTGCGGTCAAAGTGACCGATAAATAGTTGGTTGGCCAATGTCACGGCAATCCCGTAAACGAACAAGGTATTACCAAGTGGCACGTGGATCCAATCGGCTAAGTTAACGGTAGAAGCTGTCCATACGGCACTTCCTAAATTAGCGGAAATGGTCAATGCGTTGCCGGCTGAGTTCATTAGGATTGATACAACCAGAAAGAATACTCGTTGCTTGAAATCCTTCATTTTAGTCACAATCCTAACGCTCCTTTGTTATCTGATATATTACTTTTATAATATCACGCCTGCATTTAAAATTCAGAACAATTGTGTAATTATGCAACTTTATTTGAGTTTACTGAAGAAACCGCGCCGGTGTTTTTCAAACGTAAAGCCTTCACCAAGCGTTTCCTGCGTTTCACTAATGGTAATAAATGCTTTAGGATCAATATTTTTCACTAGCTCTCGTACTTGGTTAACCTCAGATGGATCAACAACTGTGTAGACCACATGTTGTTGCTTTTGAGTATAACCACCATCAGCATGAAATAATGAAGTGCCACGATCCAGTTGAAGTTGAATTGCTGTTGAAATTTCACTAGCGTGCTCTGAAAAAATGAAAAATGCCCGTGCACTGTATGATCCCTGTTGGGTGAAACTAATCATTTGTGCGAATACGAATGAAGCGATCATGGTATACATCATGTGAACGATATCAATGTACACGAGTGATGCAATTAGAACGGTCGCATCCAGTGCGAAGAAAGTTCGACCCATGGGAATGCTGACTCGTTCTTCTAGAACACGGGCGATGATGTCACTACCGCCAGTTGTGCCACCAAATCTCATGATTAATCCGAGCCCGAGGCCTCCTAAGATACCTGCTAGTAAAGCTGAAATTAATAAGTCGTGGTGCAACGCTAACGCCATTGGAATTTTTTGCCAGACCCATAGCCAAAACGAAAGGCTGACAGTACCAAATAGGGTGTAAATTAACGCTCTGCGTCCCAACATGCGGAAGCCGAACAGCAGGAGGGGAATATTTAAGAAAATAGTACTGTACGCTGGATTAATGCCAAACAACGCACGCAAAATCAGTGTGACTCCGGTCACGCCACCTTCAGCTAACGAGTTCGGAATATTGACATTGACCAGTGCCCACGCATAAAGAGCTGCGCCGATAATAAACATTAGAAAATCCATCGGTCTAATGCGTTGCATGTTAGTTGTTGCTTTCATCATGAATCCCCCCAGTCACTGCCATTATATCAAAGCCACCGAATAATAAGTATTGGAGTCTGTAATATGTTTTACATATGTTTGTAATGGCATAAACTTCGTTTGGGTCGTATACTTAAATAAATTATACGTACAATAAGTTAATCTATATAACAAACTAACTAAGGGGGGATCGTGGTGGGACAACGATACGGAATCTACTACAATGATCATGCAGGTCAGGGACAAGCAAACTGCAACGTGCATCAAGTGGAACGGCAATTGCGCGAACACGGAATGGCAACGGAGTTAATGACGGCAACATCAACGGACGCAGCAGTTGAACTGGTGTCATCAAAACTGTCCGGCCTCGATGGACTCGTGGTTGTTGGTGGCGATGGCACTTTGAATGTTGCAGTGACCGCAATGCTTCACCGTAAATTAACTGTGCCACTTGGATTAGTACCATGCGGTCGGGTAAATAACTTTGCACGACAGTGGGGGATCCCAACTGATTTAGATCAGGCCATGGAAGTAATCTTTCAAAATAACCTGCAACGAATTGGGATTGGCAACTGTAATGGTAATCGCGCGATTGTTAGTTATATGGGCTTTGGCAATTTAAGTGATCTAGCTAATGACATGCGGCAGCGTCAATCGAAGAGCTTGACTAACAGGATGGCGTATTTCATGTCAGCACTGCGACGAACCGGCCATCATCAGTCGTACGAAATCACCTATCAATTGGACGAACGGCCAACCGAAACTCACAAAACGTGGGTGGCGTTGTTGACAACTAATCCACCAGCTAAGCGTCAGTACCTCAGCGTGCAACCACTACGATTCAGTCTTAGTGTGTTAAACGACATTCACCGACGGCAGGTAATTCCCTACGTTTACTTTGCCTGGAGTGGCAAGATGCACCATTCGGACGCCGTCACATATATGACACCAAAAACATTGAAGATCCAGAATGTTGACGGTAAACAGGTACGTACCAGAATTGATGGGGATGTTGGACCGAAGCTGCCAATTGAAGTTAGTTATTGTCCTAGAGTGTTGCCGATATTTTTAACAGCAGAGTGAATCAAAAGACGTTTTGAACCGTCTCAAATAAGTAAGAAGGACGCGTATTACCCGAACTTGGTAATGCGTGTCCTTCTTACTTATTTGATGTGGTTCAGTCTTTTGATACACGTTTCAAAAAAAGAAAATATTATTTAAATGGATCATTATTTGTAATAATGACTGTATCTAAAAGTGATGATGATATCAATGCGTTCAATTGGTAGAGAGAAAATAATGTATAATATAACTATTAAAATGATATAGAAAGAATGTGACCAGCTTGGATCTGAAATCTCCTGTAATTAAAGAGGTTAAATACAATGAATATGCCTTTCGTGAACTTGAACGTCAAGTTAAAGGTGACGAAAAGGCTCGTGAATTGTTACTAGAATATCCAACTGATTACATTATTTATTCTAGCGATAAAGATAAAGATGGTAATTACGATGTTTATGTAGGTGAGACTAATGATATCGGTCGCAGAACAATGCAACATTTGAATGATGATTCCAAAGAACGTGACGATTGGGAATATTTGTCCAAACAATCTGATGCCAGCATGTTTGTCATTGGGCATGAACATTTTAATAAGTCACTTACTTTAGATATTGAAAACCGGATGATGCTTTATCTAACAAGTGTGGATCATGTTAAAAAGCTGAACAATAGGCGGTTTAATAATCAAAATAAATACTACACTAGTGAGGAAATGGCAGACTTATTTTCCAAAATATGGCGCAGTTTACGCAAACGTAAAAAAGATTTATTTCCGATTGAACAAGTAATTAAAGATTCCGCTATTTTTAAGGCTTCACCATTTCATTCCTTAACAAACGAACAGCATAAAGCACGCGAACTGATTCTTGATAAAGTAAAAAACTCAATAAGGTCTAACCAAACTGGGCAACTAATTTTTGTTGAGGGCGATGCTGGATCTGGTAAAACTGTACTTTTGAGTAGCTTGTTTTATACCATCAACACTGAATTAGTTGATGGGTTGGGACATCGGCCACGAAATTACTTGCTAGTTAATCATGATCAACAGCTTACTGTATATCAGCAAATTGCGAAAAAACTAGATTTAGATCAATATGACAGAGATGTTGTCAGCAAACCGACACATTTCATTAATACACATGATGAAGATGATCCTGTTGATGTGGTACTAATTGATGAGGCACATCTGTTATGGACACAAGGAAAACAGTCTTATCAAGGTAAAAATCAGCTTTCTGATATTTTGGCCCGTGCAAAAGTAACAATCGTGATTTTTGACAAGCATCAATCGTTAACAACGGAAGAATATTGGAAAGATGATGTGATAGATAAAATTAGAAAAGATGCTGACAACAAACATAATTTGATTAAGCTTAATAATCAAATGAGAATGGATGCAAGTCCAAGAACCATCAGTTGGATCAGGTCTTTAGTCTATGATAAAAATGTGAAGCCAATTCCTATTGACGATCGCAACTATGACTTAAAAATATTTGATAGCCCTATTGAATTGGAAAAGGCAATTAGAAAACATGATTCTGATAAAGAAAATCAGAAAGACGGTCTGTCGCGATTGTTAGCAACTTTTGATTGGGAATATAAGAATAATAAAAATCCAGATGATGGAGAATACTGGGAAGTTAAAGTTGATAACTGGGAAAGACCATGGAATTTGCAAATAAAGGGAGATCGAAATCAAAGAAGAAAAAACAAGGGACTTTCATGGGCAGAACAAACGCAAACAATCAATGAAATTGGATCAACCTATACAATTCAAGGCTTTGATCTAAATTATAGTGGTGTCATCATTGGACCTTCCGTTAAATATCGAAAAGGTAAAATTATTTTTGACCCACACGAGAGTCATAATCATAAAGCAATTCAAAATAGAACTGTTGACGGTAAAACTAAAGTTAATAATGCTGATCGTTTCTTGCAAAATGAATTAAATGTGTTGTTAACTCGTGGAGTACATGGATTATATATCTACGCGGTGGACGATGAATTACGACAAGCTTTATTGGATGCACAAAAAAATTATTAATTGTTCCAAACTAATTTGACCCAGAATTAGCGCCATTGAAAATAAAAATGAAAACGATAATACTCTTATACGTAAATATATGTTAAGATTACTCCGAAGACATTGTTAACGATAACACTGTACGTGTGCTATTCGTTGTCGACCGAGGGGAGGTCGTTAAGTAGTATGAATTTTGGCACAATTGCACTTTCTTACATTTCATCACTGATTGCTAACGCTGTCGTGTTATTGGGTGGTGTGTCACTGTATATGTGGGTTGAAAAAGAAGCTGAAAATCAGTTTGTGGTTAAGCATCGAAATTTGATTTTATGCAGCTTAGGAATTGCACTCCTACTACTGGCCTACATGGAGGCTCAGTCTAACAACCTAATGTCCTCACATTTGACTGGATTTCACTGGACCTACCTCAACTTGGTTATTGTCGCATTGTACAATCTGATCTTGAGATTGCATATCAAAACTCAACTAGCGATCACTCTTATTTTTACTGTTCTCTGGGGGCTAAGTAGTATATTGGGACATCAAATTTCCAGTATTACAGTTGAACAGACGGTCAGGTTAATGATAGTTGAAGTAATCGTTTATATTTTTGCTGAGCGAATTCAGTCAAATAAATGGTTATATCTGGGTGCATTTTTGATCTTCTCTGCCGTGGCATTGTCGATGGGATCCATGTTATACAGTGGTCAGACGTCGATGGCCTGGGTACGTCAGTTAGTTGCGTTGGCTGTTCTTGAGTTAGTTGTCTATTTGTACACAAGGGCGTTACGACTTCAAAACGAAAAAATGGCTCGATTTAAGCACCAAGCTGAGTATGATGGATTGACCGGAGTAGCAACTTTTACCGTCTTTAACCATGATTTGCAACAACTCTATAATCAGTTCAAGGGTGACGGTAAGGCTTACGCAATGTATGCGATGGATGTTGACCACTTTAAGCGAATCAATGATACATATGGTCACGTGGCTGGTAATGAAGTATTAAAGTCAATTGCTCACCAAATCAGTGAAATAGTAGAAAATTCCGAGTTCCCAGGACGATTATATCGGACGGGTGGCGAGGAATTTACGGTGATTGTGTCAGATATTCAACCTGATTTAACGCGTGCTGAAAAAATTTCCCGACAAATTCAAAATGAAGTAAGAAAATTAAAGTTCGATTTTAAAGGTCAAGCAATTGGTGTCACCATTTCAATTGGTGAAGACATTGCGGTTGAGTCTGATGCTAATTATCTGGATTTATATAAGAGAGCAGACCAGTTTCTGTACACATCGAAACATAACGGGCGCAACGCTATCACCTTGCGAGGTGAAACATTGTCTCGTGAAGTTGGCTTAGAATAAAAAAATGTCAAATTAAAACGAGTTCAAAGTGCGGATACTCAGGCGGTTTCCGGTTATTTTGAACTCGTTTTTTTTGTGAGTTTCTTCTATTAATATGTATTATTGAACAAAATCCCTGGAATAATTAAAATTGGGCGTGCACAGCAACAATATATACAATATACTGTTAATAGTAGTTTCTAAGTGGGGGTAATATACAGATGAAGATTATATTAGTGGGCGCTGGGCCAAGGGGACTGGTTGCTGCCGAGAGAATCATTGAGCAGCAAAGAGTGACCAAGCGCTTTGATCATCTAAAAATCGTGATGATCGATCCATACGGAGTTGGGGGACGAGTATGGCCAGTTGATCAGCCGCATGAGTTGATCATGAACACAACACCAGACTATATCACGCTGTTTACTGCGGCACCCAATAAGGTCCATGGACCATTGGTAAGTGGCGCCAATTTGTACGAATGGGCAAAGTCGGGGGCCTATGATTTTATTCGTGAACACGATTATCAAAATCAAGATAAATTACTGACGGAAGTTGAGATGCTACAGTATAACGGCTACGCATCTCGAAGCCTGTATGGTGCCTACCAGCAGTGGTTCTATGAATACCTACAAACGCGACTTGATCAAACGATGGAACTGCGAGTTCTAAAAGAGACCGTCAAAATGGTAATTCCGCAAAATAATGGCTATGTTGTCAAAACAGGTAGTTTGTTATTACCAGCTAATGCGGTGATTATGGCATTGGGCCACAATGAAAATGAATTAACGGACGAACAACAAAGGTTGAATGACTTTGCTGAGAAGCAGCGGCTGCACTACGTTACGCCGACACAACCGCAAGAGTACGACTTTAGTAACCTCCAACCTAAGCAATCTGTTATCCTGCGAGGATTGGGACTGAGTTTCTTTGACGCGGTCACAATGTTGACGAGAGGACGAGGCGGTAATTATCATCGTGATAGTGCTGATAACTTGGTTTACGAGGCTTCGGGAAGAGAACCACTAATTATTGCCGGCTCGCGGCGAGGCTATCCACTGCACGGCAAAGGTTTAAGCGATCGACCAAGTAGTACACATGCCGTTCCTCATTTCTTAACGACAGATTGGATCAAATCACACCTAGATCAAGATATGAGCGGCCAAGAATTTATTGATCGGGTGCACTATGAAGTGGAGTATGCGTACTATGAACGGCTTATCAAGAAAAACTATCCTCAAATCAATGCCTCGAAACTGCTTAACGAGTTTATCAAAAGTAATAATCCTGATGAAGTGATTCAGCAGTCAGAGATTGATGTAAAGGACTACTTTAACTGGCAGGAATTGGTAGATCCTCAATCAAAACCACAGTTTGATTCAGTTGAGGAATATCTTGAACACGACATAGACACTGCGAAACAAGGTTTAACAAACGGACCATACGCTGGAGCAATGGCCATGTATCATGATTTGTATGATCAAATTAGATTAGTGGTTGATGGACAAAAACTGACGGATGATGATTACTTAAAGTTCTTACTAGGTCAGTTGAATCATGAACATTCATTTCTTTCAGTTGGGCCACCAATGATAAGAATTGAAGAATTGCGTGCGTTGTTAGATGCTGGCATTGTGAAATTACTGGGGTCGGGGATGAAAGTGGATACTAATGAAGAAACAGGTAAGTTTCAGACTTGGTCACAGCAAAATCCCGGACAAAAGTATGAATCTTCATATCTAGTAGAAGCAAGGCTTCCCCAGGTAAACGCACAAACAACGAAGAATCCACTGATCAAGCAATTACTCAGTAACAGAATTGCGTATCAGCACCAATTGCAACTTAGTGGTGATAGGAGACAAAAAACGGGCGCGGTGTACGTTGACGTGCAAACTGAAAGAATCTCGCAAGAACATATTAATCGGCATCTCTACTTCTGGGGAGTACCAACGGAAGGCCGTCACTGGCTAATGACGGCAAGCCCACATCCTGGTATTAATGATGTGGTGTTAAGAACTGCGGATTTGATTGTTACAGAAATTTTTAGAGACAACGGAACAAGCACGGGTTGAGACCGGTGTATAAGAGACTCCACAGATTAATTGCGCACTATGCAGTTAGTCTGTGGAGTCTCTTATACGTTAGGTCTCAGTGCTTGTGGAGTTGCTTTCGACAATAAAAATAGAAACTAACCAAGCTAAAGCGCTGTTTGTCACTTGAATTGAGAGTAAACAACCAGAATCCATCATAAACAATAGAAGAAACAATAAAATGCCAAACCACGAATCATGCTAAAACATTTCTCCTATTCAACCATAAAATACAATTAATTTTGCTCGGTCAACACAAAAATTTAGCAAAAATGAGGGTAAAATGTGAAAAAATCAGGAAAAACAAACTAAATTCAAGGCTTTATTTTGAATGATTACTTAATTTTTGTCATAAAAGTATAACTAAAAGAAGTCTTTAAAATTTTCTATGTTCCTATTGCGTTTTGCTTCGATAAACCCTATCATAATAGTAACGAACTGCCCTTATCGTAAAGTCAGTTTGCATCAACGATCGGCTGGTAACGCTTTTAAAAAATGCGTTATTGGCTTTTTTTATTACAAAGAAAACAAAAATCACCCTAAAAGAAAAACTAGCGTTACACGTTTGTAACATTCATCTTGTAGTCTTATATCTCGTTGATGCAACACAAATGATTTTAAACGCAAGTAACTAAACGTTAAACGATAAAGGATGGTTTATTAATTTATGAATTTTAAGAAGAACGCAGTTAAGCTTATTGCCGCTACATTAGGTGCCGCAACTTTAGGTTTTGTTGGAGTAAGCGCAACAGCCCACGCCGACGAAATCTACACTGTTAAGGCAGGCGACACACTTTCAGCAATTTCTTACCAATACACAAACAGTATTAACAACGTTAACACGTTGGCACAAAAGAACAACATTTCAAATGCTAACTTAATCTACGTTGGTCAGAAACTTTACGTTAGTGATAATGGCTCAGTTAAGCCAGCTACTGCAGCAGAAGTTGCTACAACTCCAGCTGCTAGCGAAAGCACAACTACTGCTTCATCAAACACGACCACAACACCAGCTAGCTCAACAGCTTCAACTAAGACGGCTACTAGTGCTTCACAAAGCTCAAACACAACTTCAAGCAACACCAGCTCATCATACACTAGCTCAACTACTGGTTCTGATGCAGCAGCTAAGGCTGCCATTGCTGCCCGTGAATCAGGTGGTTCATACAGTGCACGAAACGGCCAATACATTGGTAAGTACCAATTAAGTTCATCATACTTGAATGGTAACTACTCAGCTGCTAACCAAGAAAAGGTTGCTGACAGCTATGTTTCAAGTCGTTACGGTTCATGGACTGCTGCATTATCACACGAAAATGCATACGGCTGGTACTAAAATAAAATTTAATTAACTAAAGAGTTCACTCTTTAGGTTCTTCGTCAAGAAGTACTGATATA
>NZ_AZGF01000038.1 GCF_001434475.1 Paucilactobacillus suebicus DSM 5007 = KCTC 3549
TTTTCTATCAGTACTTCTTGACGAAGAACCCTTTTTGACAACTAATCTCAATCCTTTCTTAGTACACGGGTTCAACTCGTGTACTCTGGACACCTTATTCTTCAACCACAAATTTCTCAAAACGTTGTAAATCAGAACTCGATAACTCAACCACCAATTTAGTTCCATCAGCTAAATAATCGGTTTCTTTAATGTCTGCGTGTTCGTTCAAATACGATACAACATCCCCATTAGCAAATGGCACTAACAACGTTGTAGTTACATAATCCGTAAACAGGTGTGTTTTTACAACTCCAGCTAACATTGACAATGATGTTTCATCCCGTGCTGACATGATAATTTGATCATCACCGTCCATTGTAGGAAACTGGACTTCCATTTTGTCTGCTTTATTAAAGACTAAGATCATTGGAATATCTTTAATGCCAATTTCTTTTAAAGTGTTTTCTGTTGTTTGCATCATTTCCTGGTAATGTGGGTCAGAGTAGTCGATCACTTGAATGAGAAGGTCTGCATTAGCAGCTTCAGCAAGTGTTGACTTGAATGCTTCGACTAAGTGAGTCGGCAGTTTGCTAACGAACCCAACAGTATCACTTAGTAGGAACTGTTTTTGATCTGGGAGTGTTAACTGACGGACACTTGTATCTAATGTGGCAAATAACATATTTTTTTCAAAGACTTGTTTTTCATCGTCAATACCAAATTCACGAACCAAACCGTTCATGATGGTTGATTTACCGGCGTTCGTGTATCCAACCAATGCTGCAGTTGGAATTCCACGTTTATCGCGTTGTTGCCGTTGGGTTTCTGAAGATTTGTTTAACTCTGCCAGTTCACCACGTAAATGAGTGATGGCGTTTTGAATTGTTCGCCTGTTCATTTCGAGCTTTGTTTCACCAGATCCACGGTTAGTAAAACTACCACCACCAGCACCGGTTTGTTGATCAAGACGCTGGTTGGCACTGGTTTTTAAACGGGGCAAGCGGTACTGCAACTGTGCAATTTCAACTTGTAACTTCGCTTCTTTTGATTGGGCGCGTTTGGCAAAAATTTCGAGGATGAGTGCTGTTCGATCCATTACTCGAGCCTTGGTTGCCTCTTCTAAATTTCGAATTTGACTTGGTGACAGTTCATCATTTGTGACGATTGTTGCGACATTCGTAGCGGCAACAAGTTCAGCCAACTCTTCGACTTTTCCTTTACCAAAGTAAGTAGCCGCGTTGGGACGATCTAAACTCTGCACCATTTTGTCTGAAACTTTCATTTCGTTTGCTTCAACTAGGTTGGCTAATTCTTCCATTGAATAGTCAAAATCGTTTTCTTGATTTGACAGATTGAGCCCCGCAATGATGACGGGTTCAGTGATTGGTTGGGTATCCATTGTAACCTCCGTTTTAAATATGTTATTTGTTGGTTAGCGTTAATTGGTTATAAAAGTTAACTTGCGTTTGATCCTTTGATAAATCAATTTGCGTAATACTACCATTACTTGGAGCAACCGGATCAATATCTTTGGCATACTTACTAATGATTGAGCGGATAGCTGTACCATGGGAAACTACTAATACAGTGCTTTGATCTGGCAACTGTCGTAAGATATTTAAACCGTGACCAAACCTGTGCCAAAATGCCTGGTCATCTTCTGCATCGTGGAACGGGTCGCTTTTCGCAATTAGATCTCTGGCGCCCTCTAGAGTGTATCGATTCACGAATTGTTCAAAGCGCGTTAAACCATCGGCTTTACCAATTTCAGCCCACGTATCTGGCCCAATCGCACCTTCGTAAAAGCCAAAGAATTCTTCACGAAACGCCGATTCTTGAATCGGTTCTTTGATAATGCTGACATTGTTTTTTAAGATTCTGCGAGCAGTGATGACCGTCCGACTAAGATCGCTACTGTATGCGGCGTCAAATTTAACGTGCTTAAGTTCGTTGGCAACACGGTCAGCGTCTGCTAGGCCTTTATCTGTCAGTGGGGCATCTGACCATCCTTGAATTCGATCGTACAAGTTGAGGTATGTTTGTCCATGACGAACAAAGTATACGTGAATTGTCATAGATTTTGCTCCTTTAAAATTATAATAAACTGCTTAAACTCAACTCCAGTCTATCATACTTACTGATCAGATTCAGATTAGATACTAGTTCTTATTGAGTTTTCCTAGAGCTGCTCGAATGACTGGTGCTTGTTCTTTGCTTCCTGTGAATACAAGACGATCTGATAGTTCAATGGCAGTGTCTCCTGACGGCTTGATAAAGTTTCCATGGCGGAAAATTTGACTAATTGTAATTTCACCAATAAACGGTAAGTTGCGAATTTCGGTGCCAGCGTAGCGCTGATTATTAACAGTCACTTCATAGATTCCTGATTCGGTGCTTTGCAGAATCTGCAATGTTGATGGTACTTCGATTAAGCTTCGTAAGATACTGATGTTTGCTTCAGGGGTACTATAAACTTCCACACCGGCTTCTTCCAATTCAGATTCAGAATTGTTGAGAATATTGCGGTCTTCAAATCTGGCAATGACGCGATTAACGCCCATTTTTTTGGCGGCAAGAGCTAAACGGTAATTTTTCATGGCGTCGTAGTGACCCAGTACTAGAATGTCCGTATCAAAGACGTGCTGAGCGACAACGTCTTGAGTTTCCAGACTGCTGAGCAATTCAACGTTTACTTGACTGTTATAGGCACTGTAGTTTTTTTGCTTATCTGTATACATTTTGATGTCGTAAGCGCCCTTAGCTAGTTGCTGAGCTACGGGAATAGTAGATAAATTGGTGCCGATAAAGTGCACCACTGTTTTGTGCAATGCTTCCGGTTCTGGCTTGTAAAAATGATTGAACGCAAGTGGCCCGAGAACACAGGTGATGATAGCGGCCAAAATAAAGGCACCGGATTGTTGGCTTGTGACTGCATGCATACTCTTGGCAACCTTTAAAACTGCTAACACAAGCGTAATAGTGGCGGTATTTAAAATATTACCAGCTAGCGCATTTGTACTACTGAATCGTTTCTTTAAAATGAAGTAAACGATCGCCTTAGCTAGCAAATACGCAATAAAGATCAGCGGAATTAAAATCAGTGTTTTACGGTTTGAGAGTAGTTGGGGAATGTTTAATGTGACACCACTCATGATGAAAAAAATGGGGATTAATAGCCCGTAGCCAAATGAGTCAAGCTTATCTCGTGTATCTTCGTGAGGCTGTAGTAGCTTGAGAACAATCCCAGCAATGAACGCACCAAAAATACTTTCTGCACCCACCGATTCAGCAATTGTGACTAGGGTGACAATTAGAAAAAAGGCTAATCGAATATCAAGTTGCGTCGTAGACTTATTAATCCGCTCAAAAATGCTAAAAAATTTCCTAAATCTAGTAAATAGAATCGCGGCAGCCACGAAGATTAGGAAAATCAACCACAATGAATGGCTGGAATTACCAAATACAGCCGCATAAACCGTTAATGCAAGCATGGGCACCACTTCACCAAGAACAGCTATTAGTAATAGTGTTTGCCCATAAGGCTTACTTAGCAGTTCACGTTCTTTAAGGGTAGCAATAACCACACCTAAACTAACCGTCGCAAATAGGATGGCTGCCAACCAGACATCACTAAATAGGCCAGTGAATTTAAACACTGCAGCAATGACTAGGGAAAGGACTACTATCGAAATGTAGGATAGACTTGCTAGCTTAAGTGGGGATGATCCTGATGCCTTTTTTACACTAGCAGGTTGCCTTGCAAACAGTGAGAAGTCAATTTCCATCCCACTTAGGAATAACAAAACGATCACACCGATATCGGATAGAGTATTTAATGAACTGGTAGCAGAGACCCAATGCAAACAGCTTTGCCCTAGTATGATTCCAGTGATAATTTCTACGACTGCAGTTGGCAAAGCCGAGATTTTAAATCGTGCCATCATTAGTGGTATTAGCAATGCGGCAAATAAAACTATTACAAGTGAAAAACTGTCCATGAGTAGGCCCCTTTGGAATTTTGAAATTACTTTTTTACAATCAATTTTATAGATTACTCGTGAAAAGAGAGGCTACTATGCATGAGCCTCTCTTTTCACGCTATAATAAAACGCCACTAGTATAACAAAACTAATGGCGAGTTAATACATCAGCGTGTGAAATTTCGTGAAATAATGTGTCTTCTGATTTGACGAATCAGCCAAAATAAAGAAGCAGGGGTAATTGCAATTAGCGCTATTCCTAATATGATCAGTGCCAAGTGTTCTTGAACGAATGAAATGGTACCGAAAAAATACCCCAAGGTACTGCCAACGGTGACCCAGAGAGCAACACCCAAAAAATTAGCAAGTGTAAAACGAGCCCATTTAAACTTTGACGTTCCCGCAATTAACGGGACAAACGTTCTAATTAATGGTACGAAACGACCAAATACGACGGTTAATAAACCATACTTTTTAAAAAATCTTTCTGTTCGATGAAGGCTGGTGTTTTTGATGTGTCGTCTGAAAAACTTCCATCTTAATAGGTAGTTGCCAATTCTAAAGTTTACGGTGTCACCCATAAACGCTGCTGAGAAAAAAACTAAAATTAACGCAAAAATATTTAATTTTGAACCAGAAACGGCTGCAAGGGCACTTGTTAAGAAGATCAGGGACTCTCCCGGAAGCCAGGGGAAAATAACGAGGCCCGTTTCCATAAAGATTAAAACGAACAAAATCAAATAACTCCATGGGCCAAGCCAGTTCACCATGGGCAAAATAACTTCATTTAAGTGAGAAAAAACATATGTTACTTGGTCCATCAGTTTGCCCCCATTCGTATGCGGTTTCATTAACTTCATTTTAATAATTTTTAGTTTAAAAAACTACCAATATGATGATTTTTAACTAGTTTGTTAACAGGGCAATAGTTTCTTAACAAATTACTTGTATTGACACGTATATTTTGCTGATAAAGTTTAACGTGATATAATATTATAATTACTTTTTTACGGGGGCGACAGTTTGGCAGATTCGATTCAAGACTATGAACAACAACACTTAAATGAAGTGGTCGATAAAATTCGCACGGCCCAAAAGAAGGCTAAGCAAGATATTGCATCGGCAAAAAGTGACGTTGATGATATTAACTCACAGTTTGATGATATCCATATTAACAGCACGAGTTATTCGGGCATGATGGATACGGCGATGTCAGTCCGACAACAGCAGCAAATGCTGTCGCAACGTGAGGGCAGTTGGCAACATGCTAACCAAAAATTACAAACACTGAGAAAGTTGGAAGATACACCTTACTTTGCACGAATTGATTTTCAAGAAAAAGGCGAGAAGGGACCAGAGACGATTTATATTGGTTTGGCTACTTTCACTGATCGTCCTGATCATTTCTTGGTATATGATTGGCGTGCGCCAATTTCTAGTGTTTATTACGATGGTGGGCTTGGCGAAATTACGTACCAAACGCCAGACGGTGAACAAAGCGTGGACGTGACACTGAAACGACAATTCCAGATTAAAAATGGGACTATCGTCACAATATATGATACCGATGAAACAGTTGGTGATCAGATGTTGTTGGAAGCGTTAGGGACACACTCTGATACTAAGATGAAGAGTATTGTTACGACTATCCAGCAAGCTCAAAATCAAATCATCCGTAACACCGACGCTGACTTGCTATTTGTTCAAGGTGCTGCAGGTTCTGGAAAAACTGCGGCTGTTTTGCAACGGGTTGCATGGCTCCTTTACCGTTATCGAGGCAATTTGAATTCTGGCCAAGTTGTGCTGTTTTCACCTAATCAGTTATTTAACGACTACATTAATCAAGTTTTGCCTGAATTAGGCGAACAAAACATGGTTCAAATGACGTACTTCCAGTTTGCTAACCGACGAATTCCAAGTTTTCAAGTTCAGACGCTACAGGAACGCTTTGAAAGTAACGAAGATGTTACCAACAACAATATTACAACGATGAAGACCAGTCTGGCTTACTTCCACGCAACTGAGCGATATGCGAAGCACTTGGAAAAGTCGGATATGCGGTTTAGAAATCTGATGTTTAATGACAAGGTATTTATCAGTCGTGATAAAATTGAGGAAATCTACTATTCGTTTAATATTAATTACCACCTGGGTAACCGTCTGGATGCTACCAAACAAGAATTAGTGAGAATGTTGAATCGACGGATTAGTTCGGAAATGCGTGCTAAGTGGGTTGAACAACAGGTTCAATCGCTCAGTAAGCAGGATCTCGATTCTCTATATGGTGATCATCCTCGTGAATTTGATTCTGCTGACAAGGAGTTTAAATTCCTAGCACGCCAAATCGTGATTCAAGCGTTCAGACCAATCAAAAAGGCAATTGATCATAATAGATGGATTAGTATTAATTCACAATTTATGCATTTAATGAAAACAACACCTCATCTGATCAATCTGGATAAGTATGGTATTAGTGAAGAAGAATGGGCAAATCACGTTGATCAAACCTATGAACGTTTGCGTGAACGCCACTTAGATGCAAGCGATGTATCAGTTTATTTGTATCTATACGATCTAATTACTGGTAAGCGTGGTGAACGTGACATCCGCTATGTATTTGTCGATGAAGTTCAAGATTATGATGCTTTCCAGTTGGCCTACCTAAAGTTCTGTTTCCCTAAAGCACGATTTACACTGTTAGGTGATTTGAATCAGGCAATTTTTACAAAAGAAAACAGTCGAACTTTGTTGAGCCAATTGGGAACAATGTTTGACCCCGATAAGACCAAGGTAGTTCAACTAACTAAGTCTTATCGGTCAACAAAGCAAATTACTGAGTTTACACGAGCAATCTTAGATAATGGGGAAGCCGTTGAACCATTCGACCGAAATGGTGAACTACCGAAAGTCTATGTAAAAGAATCTGGGCCTGAGGCAATTGAGCAAGTTATTGAATCCTTAAAAGTTGAGCAAAAGAATCACGATGCCACAGCCGTAATTGGTAAGACTTTGGCTGATAGTGAGGCAATCTTTGAAGAATTGAAGGCGCATGGCCTGAAATCAACACTGATTAAAACTGAAAATCAACGTTTAGTTTCGGGAACTCTGGTAGTTCCTTCATACCTTGCAAAGGGACTGGAGTTTGATGCCGTAATTGTTTGGGAAGCCAATAAGGATCAGTATACAAACGATGATCAGCGTCAGTTATTATATACAATTTGTTCGCGTGCTATGCACTCATTGAATATTATTAGCTCCGGCGAGTTAACCCCACTGCTTGACCAAGTACCACAAGATAAGTATGAATTAATCAAATAAAACTTTTTAAATCGAAAAATTTATTTTTCGATTTTTTTTGCGATTATGGAGAAATATAACTAAAAAGCCTGTACAATGGTGAATGTGAAATTGTGCTTAAATTCTAAACATTTTGGAAATATTGTGATATTGAATTGCCATTAGTGTGAAATACGGTATGATTAAACGTGGCGATAATTTTAGATGGAGGAAAGATTATGAAAACTGTGTTGCAGAAGGTAAGATCCGGCTTAAACACTAAGCTTGGCTTCTTCATTCTCACGGTTGTTTTGTTTGCAATAAAGACTTACTGGGCATACCAAAACAAGTTTACATTGGGTGCTGAAGGTAGTATTCAGCAATTCTTGCTGTTCTTTAATGTATTTCCAGGCGCAATCATATTAATTGGTATTGCGTTATATTTCAGAGGACGATTGTCATATTGGCTAATGATGTTGATCGACTTTCTCTTGTCGTTTTGGCTGTTCGCTAATATTCTGTACTATCGTGAATTTTCGGACTTTATATCATTTAGTTTAATCACTGGTGCAGGTTCAACATCGAATAACTTAGGTAAAAGTATCGCGGGAATTTTCCGTGGTAGTGACCTATTTGCGTTTGCGGATGTTGCTATCCTCATTTTGTTTTTGCTATTCAAAGTGATTAGAATTGATCCACATTACTTCAAGATAAGATATGCCGGCGTGATCACCTTGTTGGGATTCCTACTATTCGGTGCTAACTTAGGAATGGCTGAAGGCAACCGGTCACAGTTATTAACACGAATATTTGATAATAACTATATTGTTAAATACTTAGGACTTAACTTTTACACGGCGTATGATGCAGTGAAAACACATCATAACAGTGAAGTTAAATCTAAAGCTTCGTCATCTGACTTAAAGCCAGTGTTGAAGTTCTTAAAGAAAAATCAGACGTCTAAGAATGTCACCTATGCTGGAAAAGCTAAGGGTAAGAACGTCTTCATTATCCATTTGGAAAGTCTCCAACAATGGGTTATTGACTACAAGGTTGATGGTGAGGAAGTAACACCTAACTTGAATAAGATTTACCATGCCAGTGATACGATTGCGTTTGATAACTTCTTTAATCAAGTTGGTCAAGGTAAGACTGCTGATGCTGAACTAATGCTCGAAAACTCGTTGTTTGGGTTACCAGAGGGATCGGCAATGACTACGAACGGTACTACTAATACGTTCCAGTCTGCACCGGCAATTCTTGAACAGCAACAGGGTTATACGACGGCGTCATTCCACGGGGATGTTCCAAGCTTCTGGAACCGTGATAATGCGTACAAGTCATTTGGGTATGAATACTTCTTCAGTAAGTCGTACTATCCAAGTGTTAAGGATGATGACGTTGGTTACGGTATCAAGGATAAGATTTTCTTGAAGGGTGCAGCTAACTACGTTCAACAGTTACCTCAACCTTTCTACGCTAAGTTGATTACCATTACTAACCACTATCCATACATTTTGGATAAGAAAAATAAATCGATTGATGCACTGAAGACGGGTGATAACACAGTTGATCCATACGTTCAAACTGCTCATTACCTTGATCAGTCAATCGGCGAATTTATGAGTTACCTAGATAAATCCGGGTTAAGAAAGAACAGTATGATTGTGCTTTATGGTGATCATTATGGTATTTCTAATAACCATAAACCTGCCATAGCCGATATTCTTGGCAAGAAGAGCGTCGATAATTATGATTTGGCCATGTTCCAGAAAGTGCCATTCATGATTCAAATGCCAGGTTTGAAGGGTGGTATTAATCATACCTATGGTGGTGAAATTGATGTATTGCCAACCATTGAAAACTTGTTGGGTGTATACCACAAGAACTATATCCAGTTTGGACAAGATTTGTTGGCCACTGATCGTAAGCAGATTGTTGCGTTCCGTGATGGTGACTTCGTCAGTTCTCAATTCACTAAGTATGGTGGCGATCTTTATTACACTAAGACGGGTAAGAAGGTCACTCACGAGACCAAGGCTCAAAAAGCTGTAGTGGCTAAGGATCAGAAGTACGTTACAACTGAGCTCAGCCTTTCTGATGACGTTGTTAATGGTGATTTGCTTCGTTTCTACCATCCAAAGCACTTTACCAAAGTTAATAAAAAAGACTACAACTATAACCTTAATGCAAGCTTGAAACGTTTGAAGGAAGCACAGGTTAAGAAAAAGACTAGTGTTGAGACAGAGAACGGTGGTAAATCGACTCTTGATGACTACACGACAGATGCACCGGAGTTAAAGGACAGTTCATTTGTCTTTCCAAGCATTAAATAAATAAGTATTGATAGGCCTAGATCACTAACTCTGATCTAGGCCTATTTTTGGGCTATAAACATAATGACATCGCTGTCACATTGCCTGCTAACTATGTTAAAATGTCAGTAATTTATATGTTAACGAGGATAATATAATGCAGGATCGTGTGAATTACTATCGGTTCGACCGAGATGATTGGAGACAGTTTAGTTCCGATGATCATGTTGGTCTAACCCAGGATAATTTGAATCAAATTAAAGCGTTAAACGATCGAATTTCATTAAATGACGCTGATGAAATATACTTACCACTTGTGAAGTTAATTAAGCTACAGTATCAACAATATTTGATATTGCAGGCCAAAAAAACAGCCTTTTTGCAGCTTCCAAACCGTCGGGTGCCGTTCATTATTGGTATTGCAGGTTCTGTTGCGGTTGGTAAAACAACGACGGCAAGGTTATTGTCTTTACTTCTAAATCGGCTGATGCCGACTAAGCGAGTAGACTTGATTACGACTGATGGGTTCCTATATTCCACGGATGAGCTTAAAAGTCGTGGTATCCTTGATCGTAAAGGATTTCCTGAATCGTACGATATGGATAAATTACTGACATTTTTGAATGATGTTAAAGCGGGCTCAGATGTGGTTGAAGCGCCAGTTTATTCACATGCCACTTATGATATTATTCCGGACGAAACACAGAAAATCGTCAAGCCAGATGTTTTAATTGTTGAAGGAATTAATACATTGCAGTTACCGTCTAATCAGTTACTCTATATCAGTGATTTCTTTGATTTTTCTGTATATGTGGATGCTAATCCACAGTTGATTGAAAAATGGTTCATTGAACGGTTTCAACTTTTACTAGATTCGGCCTTTCAAGATCCTAGTAATTATTACTATTCATACGCAATCGGTGACCGTGATAAGGCGTTTGAATGGGCCCATCAAGTATGGCGAGATATTGATCTGGTTAATTTAAATGAGTATATTTTGCCAACCAGAAATCGTGCAGATGTGATCTTGCATAAGACTAATCATCATCGAATTGATAAAGTTTACTTGCGAAAATAGGTAAAACGTTTCAACTGTCATAATTAATGAGAGGATGCTAATAATCATTGACCGGACAGGCGTTTACCCGTAGAATGGGTGCATTAGGAAAATTT
Organism: Paucilactobacillus suebicus DSM 5007 = KCTC 3549; assembly: GCF_001434475.1. GTDB lineage: Bacteria > Bacillota > Bacilli > Lactobacillales > Lactobacillaceae > Paucilactobacillus > Paucilactobacillus suebicus. The sequence goes on from NZ_AZGF01000038.1 coordinate 10,727, forward strand.
ATTAAAGGGGTGGCAAACATTGGCTAACGTTAACCTTGATGCGTTTGACAAGATTATTGTCTTGGATTTTGGTAGTCAGTACAATCAGCTGATTACAAGACGTATTCGTGACTTTGGTATCTATTCGGAATTGATGTCACATAAGACAACTGCTGAACAAATCAAAGCAATCAACCCAAAAGGGATTATCTTCTCTGGCGGACCAAACAGTGTGTACGCTGACGACGCATTTTCAGTGGATCCGGAGATTTTTGAACTCGGAATTCCGATTTTAGGAATTTGTTATGGGATGCAACTAATGGCATACAAGCTGCCTGGTGGTGAGGTCGAGAACGCTGATAACTCAGAATACGGCCATGCCGATATTGAGGTTACAGATGATAAAGCAGTGATGTTTGCAGGTTTACCAAAGAAACAGTATGTTTGGATGAGTCATGGCGACCTAGTTACTAAAGTTCCAGATGGTTTTAAGACTGTGGCAACCAGCAAGAACTGCCCAATTACTTCAATGGCTGATGATGACCGCAAGTTTTATGGTCTCCAATTCCATACAGAAGTTCAAAATACTGAATATGGCAGTCAGATTTTAAAACACTTTGCTTTTGATGTCTGTGAAGCTGAAGCTAATTGGACAATGGATGATTTCATCAATATTCAAGTTGACCATATTCGTAAAGAAGTCGGAGATCGCAAGGTCTTACTCGGCTTATCTGGTGGTGTGGATTCCAGTGTCGTTGGCGTCTTGCTTCACAAGGCGATTGGCGATCAATTAACTTGTATCTTCGTTGATCATGGTCTACTTCGCAAAAATGAGGCCGATGAGGTTATGTCAGGGCTTGCTGGTAAGCTTGGACTTAATATCATCAAGGTGGACGCTCAGGAACGTTTCTTGAGCAAATTAGCTGGTGTTAGTGATCCAGAAAAGAAACGTAAGATCATCGGAAATGAATTTATTCAAGTCTTTAACGATGAAGCCACTAAGCTGAAGGGCATTGATTTCTTAGCCCAAGGGACGTTGTACACTGACGTTATCGAAAGTGGGACTGATACAGCTCAAACAATTAAGTCTCATCATAATGTCGGCGGATTACCAGAAGACATGCACTTTGAATTAATTGAACCACTACGTAGCTTATTCAAGGATGAAGCACGTGAATTAGGTGAGAAGTTGGGGATGCCTTACGAGTTAGTATGGCGTCAACCATTCCCAGGTCCTGGTTTAGGAATTCGTGTCATCGGTGAAATTACTGATGAAAAGCTCACAATCGTTCGTGATAGTGATGCCATCCTACGTGACGAAATCGCTAAAGCTGGCTTAGATAAGGATATTTGGCAGTACTTTACAGTCCTTCCAGGTATCAAGAGCGTCGGCGTTATGGGTGATGGTCGCACGTATGATTACACAGTTGGTATTCGGGCTGTGACATCAATTGACGGAATGACTGCTGATTTTGCTCGTATTCCTTGGGATGTCTTGCAGAAAATCTCTGTGCGAATTGTTAACGAGGTCGATCACGTTAACCGCATAGTGTATGACTGCACGAGCAAGCCACCTTCGACAATTGAGTGGGAGTAATCTGGCGATTAGAGATTACCCGCAATATTGGAACATCGATACTAAGATTATAAAATCAGTTCTTTAGTGAAAGATTTAGAAGTTTTTTGCTCAAGGATATGACAGTCAAAAGCTTCCACCACGTCACGTGATGGGGGCTTTTTAGATTGTCTAATTTATTAAAACGTGATCGCACTAATTTACGGTATTAAAGCCAATAAAAATCTACGGATTAACGTTTATATTAAAAATATATATCAGTAATTGCAGTGTTAGTTGTATAATCATAAACAACCATTCAAATTAACACGTACGAATGTTAAATTTTTAGTGTTGAGTTCGTTAATTTTTTTGATTGGCAGTACATAGAATTGATTTGATTTCCCGTTACTAAGGTCTTGCCAAAGCAAAATATATTAAAGGAGTGTATTAAAATGACATATCATTTTTCAAACCGTGTGCCAAAATCTGACGTCGATCCTGTCGGTGACATCTTAAAAGTTGCTGGTGATCCCAAGGTCATGTCGTTTGCTGGTGGATTACCAGCACCAGAACTATTTCCTGTTGAACAGGTTAAAAGGGCTGCTGACACAGTTTTTGAACAAAAAGGACAAGCGGCATTACAATACGGTTCATCTAAAGGAATTCCAGAACTACGTCAAGTTATTTTGGACCGAGTGAAGGTGGAAGGCATCGAGACGGATGCAGATCATGTAATGTTTGCCACGGGTTCACAGCAATCGATTGATCTAACAGGAAAGATGTTCTTGGATGAAGGTAGTGTTGTGATCGTGGAAGATCCAACGTACCTGACTGCTGTTGATGTTTTTCGTTCGTATGGTGCTCGTTTCGTGGGTGTGGCAATGGATGAAGAGGGCATGAAGATGGATGCCTTGGAACTGGCATTGCAAGATAATCCAGAAGCACGGTTAATCTATACGATTCCAACATTCCAGAATCCAACTGGACGGACAATGACGTTGTCACGCCGTAAAAGATTATTGGAATTGGCTGAAAAATACGATGTGATGGTCCTTGAAGATAACCCATATGGTGCAATTCGTTGGGAGGGTGAGAACCTACCATCATTGAAGTCAATGGATAAAACCGGCCATGTGATTTATATGGGCACTCTATCAAAAATTTTGGCACCAGGACTCCGGTTAGGTTGGGTGGTTGCTGAACCCGAGCTCATCAAAAAATACACGATGATGAAGCAATCTGCCGATTTGCATACAGATAGTTTGGCACAGTACATTGCGGCTGAATACTTTGCTCAAAACGACATCAACGAACACATCGCTAAAATTACTAGTCTGTATCACAAACGTGAGCAGATTATGATGAATGCCATCGATAAGTATTTTCCAGCAGGTGTGACTCACAGCAATCCAGAAGGTGGAATGTTCTTATGGGTCATGGTGCCTGGTGTGAACGACACGCAAGTATTATTTGATGCAGCACTGGCACGAAACGTTGCAATTGTACCTGGCGATCCGTTCTTTGGTAATGAAACCATTCCCGGAACATTTAGAATGAACTATTCTAATACGCATGAAGATAAGATTGAAGATGGTGTTAAGCGTCTGGCTGAAGCAATCGAAGAAGTTATGGATAAAAAATAAATTAATATCATAAGAAAAGACTCCGTGAAGGAGCCTTTTTGCGTGCATTTATTAAACAAAAGTACTTCAAGCACGTTTTTCTTTCTCAGCTTGATTTATACTAATTGTATCGATAATTTTTTGGGGGAGTAATTATTTATTATGAATAGAAAAATGATTATTGGGACATCTGTTGCGGTTATCACATCCGTTGCACTATTAGCTGGATGTGGCTCAAATAGTAGTTCATCAAAAATTGGTACTAACCATGGAAGCAGTTCAAACAGTTATTCGGCTAATCGTAATGATTCCAATGGAACGACAGGCACGAATAGTGCAGATACCGCACTGTGGAATAGTGGTAAATCTGCAAAACTAGCTACGTATATTGATGCATGGGGACCGACAATGGATCAGTCGTATCAGCAATATAAGTCCGGGGATGATGTCGACTTCTACGGTTACAACTTTCCTAGTGACTTTGCGAATACTCAGGTTAGTTATGAGGACAGTAATTACAACGTTAAAATGTCAACAACTGGTGAAGGTAGCAGCAGTGATACGTTCAATGTTGTCGCTCTGTACTCAGATGTCGATTCAATTGGTGGTCGACCGGGTGGATACCTATATCTCTTTGCATTTAAGAATGGCAAGCCGTACACACTAGTATCAGATCAGACAAATGGTGGGGGTGCGTTAAAAGTTACAGAAACCGCTAATCAAGATATCGGCAATGCTTTTAAAAAAATTGTTAATGGTGGCACACCATCATCTCCTGATGGCAGTTCTTCATCTGAATCGACAAGCAGTTCGTCAGCAAAATCATCAAAGATTGATGATAAAACTACGGGTGTGTTGGTTTCTTTACTGGCTAACCCTGACTGGTTTAAAAGTGGCGTTGAAGGATCAATATGGTATGGTACGAACGATACAGATAGTGATGAAGTACAAGGTTATAGTTATATGACTGCCAATGGTGATCCAACTAGTTATATTTATTACAAGGTGAACGGGGATGTTGTGACATATAAACAGTGGATGCCTAGAGATTCAGTAGCCGACGGATATTTTGAAACAAAAACGGCTACCATTTCGAGACTTGAAAACGATTATTACAGCACTAAATCAGAAAAATCAGAAGTTCAAAATTATGTTAATGAAATTAAGCCAGAAAGCAGTTATGACGATGGCGAATAGGGAAACATCTTCTTTGCAACGATGTAAAGAAGATGTTTTTGTATTGATTTTTAGTTAATCGCATGTTCAATCATTTAAGAAATTTAAAGGTCAAAAAATATTACGCGTTGTTATTTACATGTAAATTATTTGCCAGTACACTGATCTTGTACAGTAACAGGATGATAAATCACTTACTAACAGAAAGTGGGCATTGATTATGGCAAAAAGAAAATTTACTACGACTCTTGATGAAACACTATTGAAGCAGATTAAAATTGCGGCAGTTGAACAAGATACCAGTGTTGCAGACTTATTGGAACACATGGCTGACGAGTATTTAACTGAAAAAGAGCATGCATAGTATAAATTAAGAAGGATTGGACAATTTATTGTTCGATTCTTTTTTTCAATAAAAAAATATGTTGACATGTGCACACGCATGCATATAATAAAATTTAGGTGGTGAATGGAATGAACACAGAGTATACCTTTGAGCAGACGCGTGAGTACGTAAAAAAAAGTTTGGATATTGATTTCTTCAACGTGGTTTGTGATCCCGTTAGGAGTCAACTGTTAGTTTTTTTGGCCTTTAGAGGGGAAATGACAATTGGCAAAATTGCAGAAAACTTTCCACAAAACCGTTCGGTAATTTCTCGCCATCTTGATTTAATGAATCGCCTTGGTGCAATTACCAGACGTAAGTTGGGACGCGAGGTTTACTACAAAATTAACCAAGAAAAAATTGTTGATAAATTTGACACAGCCTCAACGAATATAAAAAAATTATTTGAACAAGCTTAAGCATACGGCGCGAACAGCGCTATCTTTTTTGTACTATATGTGCATTTATACGCACATTTGCATCTTTTTAAGGAGATAAAACAAGAATGAATGAAAAGCATAATCATAAGTGGGTAGTGTTAATGACGGTATGTTTGGCAGTTTTTATGGGGATGCTGGATATTACGATTGTGAATGTTGCTTTGCCAGAAATTCAAAAAAGTTTTTCGAGCAATTTCACAACTCTGCAGTGGGTTCTAAACGCCTATACATTGGTATATGCAATGATGTTGTTGCCGGTTTCTAAATTAGGTGACCGTTTTGGTAAGAAGCTTGTCTTTTTGATTGGCTTACTGATCTTTATCACTGGGTCACTGGCAAGCGGTATGGCGCAAAGCGATACTCTATTAAACTTCTTTCGCGGATTTCAAGGAATTGGTGGTGCGGCTATGATGTCGCTTTCTCTATCAATTGTGACACTTTCATTTCCAAGTAAGCAGCGTGGCCTTGCATTAGGAATTTGGAGTAGTGTTACTGGATTAGCAGTGTCAATTGGACCATTAATTGGTGGCGCACTGGTTGATGCGTTTGGATGGCGGTCTATATTCTTAATTAATATTCCAGTTGGTATCTTTGCAATTATCATGGGTATGTTGTTTATTCATGATACTGAAGAAAGGCGACCAGAAAAATTGGATATTTTTGGGATGATATTTAGCACAGTTATGGTGTTTAGCATGATTTTAGCTTTAATTCAAAAAGAAATGCACTCAAGCTATGCCTGGACCAACTATCATATTGTATTGTTGTTTGCTTTAGCAATTGTCACCTTAGTGGCACTGATTATTACTGAATTGAAAGTTAAGGAACCAATGATTAACTTATCGATTTTTAATTCATCATCATTTGTGGGTGCTAACATTGCGGCCTTTACGATGGGAGCTGGTATTTATGGTGGCTTTACCTATTTATCAATTTTAATGCAAAACTATATGGGATATTCAGCATTTGATACGGGTTTAAAATTACTTTGGATTAGCGCGTTCACTTTGATCTTGGGGCCGTTAACAGGTTTGTTATCCGGCAGAATTGGCAATCGTTGGTTAATTAGCATTGCATTGTTATTTGGTGTTACTGGAGTATTAACGATTCAACACTTATTGGATGTTCCATTCCGGTGGCATGACTTGTTTGCAGGTTTTATTTTGCTTGGTATTAGTAACGCGTTGATTAACCCACCGATTTCAAACACTGCTATGGGTTCGGTAAAAAAATCAGATGTGGGGATGGCTTCAGGAGTATTGAACGTTTTTCGCCAAGTGGGAATTTCCTTTGGTGTGGTTGTTTTAGGTATCAGTGTGACTAATGGGTACAATACAAAATTGAACGAAGGACTGAGTCATTTATCACAAGTACCACCGGTATTATCAAATCATCTTTCGGCCGCACATGGTGAAATTGTTTCTATGTTGCACAAAGCTGGACCATTTGCTGGTCAACAAATTTTTGCTAGTCATCAGGCTCGTGCTTACCGTAAATTACCAATTTTTCACCAATTGCACGATGTGGTTTTTCAGGCATTTCAATCGGGGATGACGAGAGCTTGTAGCGTGATGGCCATATTACTGATTATCGGAGCACTAAGCAGTCTGGTGTTGATTCGTCGCAGCGTGAAGAATAGTGACGAATAGGAGGAGAATGATGAAAAAATTAATTAGTATGGTGTCACTACTTTTGTTGTTACCTCTGACAGCGTGCACCCTGCAAGCAAAGTCAACCAGTCATGTAAAATACATTCAAAATGGGGTGGTGGCACAGGCTTATGGCACATCACCAGTTAAAATAGTCCGATATAAAATTGGCAATGAGAGTGGCAGTGTCACGACTAAAAACGGTAGTTATAAAATTAATCTTCCTACCAAAACGAATCGTCAGTCAGTTACCATTAAAACTAACAATCTTACATTTAGAAGAAGCATTCAGTCGAAAACGGCCATTGGTGAATATGATCAGTTTAGGTCTATTTACAACAAATTAGTATTTATGAACGCACTAAAGAGTGGCAATCAAAATTATCAAAAATTGCCAAGCAAAGTTAGTGGACTTCATAAAGTATTGATTGATAAATCTAGTTTAGTGAAATTGAATGTTCAGGGAAATCAACTAATGAGCACGACTGTTGTAATCAATTCAGCGGCACTAAAAAATAAAACAAGGCAACAACAGATTCTAACTAAAATTGGAATGCTGAGTGTGGCAATGGGGGCGAATGAATCACAAGTGGCAGATAAGCTGCAAAACGCGTTACTAAATCAGGGCTCATCGAGTTTCATTAGTAATGGCGTGAGGTTTAAGCTAGGTTATACATTAAATTCAATATATATTTATGCTAGCCATCAATAATTAAATTTTACGTGTTGCAAATGCAACATGTGAAGTGTAGAATGCTTTCGAGGAGGTGTTCTGCTTGGAAAATGTACTACGTTCGATTGGAACAATTGCGAGAGCACTCGATTCCATTGCCAATATAGAATTTAGACCACTTAATTTAGCCAGAGGTCAATATTTGTATTTGGTGCGTATCTGTGAGACTCCCGGGATTATTCAAGAACAGTTAGTTCATGAGTTAAAGGTTGATCGGGCCACGGTGGCAAGATCCGTAAAAAAATTAGTAGATCACGGTCTGGTAAAAAAAGAAGTTGATAAAAACAATCGTAAGATTAATCACCTTTTGCCCACACATCAGGGAATGCGGGTATATCCAACGATCAAAAAAGAAAATGAGTATTCAACTACCATGTCAGTGCAAGGATTATCGACTGATGAAGTTGAAGAATTGGCACGACTGCTTGATAAAATGAGTGTCAATGTTGGACGAGACTGGCAGTACGTCAAAGACGGTAATCATAGATCATATTAGGAGAAATTTGATGACAGTGACAATTAAACAGGTAACGGAGAAAGACTTAAGTCAGTTAATTAAAATTAGCCGTGAGACGTTTGTTGATACATTTGGTAAGGACAACACTCAGGCTGATATGGTTGAGTATCTGGAACAATCTTTTTCAACAGCTGAAATGAAACAAGAACTATCAACTAATGGAACAAACTTTTGGTTTATATTCGTGGATGATCAAATTGCTGGATACTTAAAATTGAACATTGACCAGGCACAATCTGATCAGGTTGCAAACAATGCCCTTGAAATTGAAAGAATTTATATTCAGTCGGCATTTAAACGTCATGGTTTAGGTACTAAGCTGTATCATCACGCGGAAACTGTTGCTCACGATCAACATTGTGATAATATGTGGCTTGGAGTTTGGGAACACAATCAACCAGCACAAAGATTTTATCAAGGGCTGGGCTTTAAACAGATTGGCGACCATGTGTTTACATTAGGGTCAGATGTGCAACGTGATCTAATTATGCTCAAAAAAATGGGTTCTACAATATTTGGTACTGATAGAT
>NZ_AZGF01000039.1 GCF_001434475.1 Paucilactobacillus suebicus DSM 5007 = KCTC 3549
TCTTCACGATTTCGGTGACTTCATCATGACCGTCTGTTGTGGTGGTTGTGGTGCCACCATCTGGATCATTGGTAACAGTTGTAGTAAAGACTTCTTTTGTCGTGACTTGATAACTTAATGTTGTGGCCTCATTTGATTCGTCCGTTGCGGCCGCATTAACCGCTGTCGCAATATGACTATTCAACTCAGCCGCATCACTTGATCCATCACTGTAACTAGCCGTGTAACCATTGGTTACATCAACTCCAACCGTCTCCAGATTATCGCTCGTTGTCCAGTCAGTTTCATTCGAGTATGCGCCGGTCACATCATCTTTGGTGGCTGTTCGGGTGTAATGAATTGTTTGATCACCATTACTAATTGTTACATGGTTATCACCATTTACTTGAATCGTGACATCTTTATGCGTTTCATCATAATCTTGTGTTCCAGTCGTTGTGTTATCTGGTGTAATATCTGTTGTCGCATGCACTAAGTTTACAGTTATATTATCACTATCATCAGCTGTAAATTTGTAGTCCACTGTACTACTTTGATTATTTGCCAATGCATAACCATCGGGCACAACTACGTTGTAAGTTCCGGTTCCATCAACGTTCCCAGTCAAACTTGTATCTGAAGTCGTGACTTCAACTGAATTGTCAGGGTCCGTAATATCTTCGTAAGTTACTTTTAATGTTGCTTCATCTGCACTAGTTGTGACTTGATAACTTAATGCTGTCGCATCATTTGATTCATCCGCTGCGGCCGCATTAACCGCTGTCGCAATATGACTATTCAACTCAGCTGCATTACTTGATCCATCACTGTAACTAGCCGTGTAACCATTGGTTACATCAACTCCAACCGTCTCCAGATTATCGTTCGTTGTCCAGTCAGTTTCATTCGAGTATGCGCCGGTCACATCATCTTTTGTGGCTGTTCGAGTGTAATGAATTGTTTGATCACCATTACTAATTGTTGCATGGGCATCACCAGTTACTTGAATCGTGACATCTTTATGCGTTTCATCATAATCTGGTGTTCCAGTCGTTGTGTCATCTGGTGTAATATCTGTTGTCGCATGCACTAATTCCACGGTTATGTCATCACTATCATCAGTTGTAAACTGATAGTCCACAGTGTCACTTTGACCAGGTGCTAATGCATAACCATCAGGTACATCAACCTCATAAGTTCCAGTTGCGTTAATTACACCTGTCAATGGAATAGTTTGAACTACCTTTTTGCTGTTATCATTATCCACATAAGTAACAGTTAAATCGGCTTTAACACTGACGTAGGTGACTGTCCTAATAATATTAAGTGCATTTTCATCAGTACGACTAAAACTTGCTAAGGTAATATTTGAATTAAATCCCTTATTTTTATCTGCACGTGTATCCGGGCCATCCAAGGCCGTAACAGACCAGCTATAGCCACCATCAGTATTAATAACTAGTCCACTATCATCAGCTTTTTCAGTAGTCTCATCAATTGATGAAAATATAACCGTTGATTGGTTACTTATGTTATTTTCAAAAGCCTTACCAGTATAAGAATTTGCGGTTTTCTCGTCGGTCCAATCACTATATGTTACCCCACCATCATCATTTACCTCAGCTATTCTATACAAAGTCGTCGTTGCAACCAATACATCAGGAGTACCATCAGCAACACCATCTCCAGCATAATGTACATATTCGTTCACAACACGGCTTAAAGTAAGATTATTTGGATTATATTCTGGTGTAAATGTATCTGCAGTGTAGTTTATGTTACGAACAACCAAATCCTTTTCATCGATATTAACTAGATCAATGATTGTGACATCATTATTAGTGTTTGTGGTAACAACACCAATTGTAGTACCGGTTACACTCTTCGAATACCCCGCTTCATCCGCATATGCACTAATCTTGTTACCATTGCTCAGAGTTGCCTGGGTTGTATCATCAATGGCGTCAAATACTGTTTCATTTCCAGTACTGATACCATTTGAATTAGTCGTCCAATCCGAATAAGCAACTGCTTCAACATTTTGGGTACCATCTTCATCATAGCTATAAGTTACTGTAACCGTACGATACAGATTAACACTTTCAACTGTTGCTGTTTGATCGTCGTATTGGCCACCCTCATAACTAATTTGTTCAGTCACAGTTTTTTCAAGCTCATAAATACTACTGTTATCATCCCCAGGTGCGATTGTATCTGAATTTTTGTAGTATGTGACAGTAACCGTTTCATTATCGATATTATCAACTGGACTATCGGTACTAAATTCTTCTGCCGTAACTTCATCTTTATCTGCTGTATAGCCATTTACCACAGGAGTTTCTTCAAGTGGATAAGTATTCTGACCATTTTGAGCGACATACGTTACATCATTAGTCACTTGATCTGTAGTTTTTGTCCATTCAACTGTATTAGTTTTCTCAGTAGTTGTTTGACTACCATCTGCAAATACATAATTAATCGTTCTTGTGGTACTTACATTCTCAGACTTTTTGTCATGAACTAAATCAATCTCAATGACAAAGTTAGAAGCTTTTAAATCTGTGTAATTCCAGTCAACTGAATCAGCATCACTACCATTGGCCAGCACAAATCCAGCTGGTATGTCCAGATTTAGGCTTCCAGACGATCCACCTACTTTAATAGAAGAATTATTCTTTGAAGCTTTATTCTTAGAATCTGTTGTTGCGTTTGGATCAACGTCAACATAGGTCACACTCACAGTAATTGCATTAATAACCAAAAGTCCACCAATAATGGCACTGGCTGTACTTAAATTAGTATCATCCCAATTAACTGATGAAGATGTCTTCTTGAGTTGATCTTCTACATAAGCTAGTCCGGCTGCAGTTAGTGTGAAATCATCGTTATATGATCCTTCATCAAAATCAGTCGCATTATCGCTAAATTCAAATAGATTATTGTTACTGCTATCCACTAACGGAAGAACCACACTATAATCATTACTATCTCCAGTTAGTGCGACATTAACTGTTAACCCATTATCAGAACCATAGTTATTAGTAATTTCATTCCATGTATCCGTCTCGTTTCCTGCATAGTCTGCTGCAATTTGACCGCCAATTGTGACAGTTGCCTGTTGCTGACCAATTATAAGTGTCCCACCTGGCATGACATCAGCTAACGTAGTATTGCCCCAGCTAATATCCTTATTTTTATTAGTTAATTGATCCTTTACGTAAGCTATACCAGCATCAGTTAAAACAAATTCACCGTCAAACGTTCCGACACCAAAATTAGTGGCTGTACTGATAAATTCAAATAGGTTATTACCTGAATTGTCCTGTAATGGCAGTTCAACGTTGTATTCAACATTATCTACACTGACAGTAAATTTAAGTTCATTTGTTTGCCCATAATTACTGATAATTTCCTGCCAAGTATCGGTCTCATTACCAGTATAATTTTCTGTAATTTGACCACTCAAAACTCCAGTAGCATCTTGTTTTTGAATTTCAAGTGATCCACCAATCACGCTACCTGCGTTTGTGTCACTTAATGTAGTTGCATTCCAATCAATTGAACCATTTGAAGATTCAAGCTGACTTTCAATGTAAGCCACCCCTGCATCCGTTAACACAAATTCATCATTATATGAACCTGCATCAAAATTTTCCGCGTTGTCGCTAAACTCAAATAACTCGTTACCGTTTTCATCTTTAAGAGGAATCTGGACAGTATATGGAGTATTATCTCCATCTAATGAAATTGTTGCTGTCAATACATTACCAGTAGCATAATCGCTTTCAATTGCTGACCAAGTATCACTTTCACTACCCGCATATGTGGATTCAAGTTGACCAGAAAGATCTACAGTTGCAACTTGTTTTTCGATTACCAAAGTACCACCGACAATGACTGTGTCACCTATCAAAAGACTCTGAAGTGAATCAGAATTGGCATCACTCAATTTATCATCTTGCAATAAATCAGCTAATATAGCGGTTTTAGTGGCCTTTGTTAACTGGAATGCATCAGTATATGATCCCGCGTTGCCAGATGTCACATTATCAGTATCTAAACTAAAGTCACCGGAAGCTAGTTCATATGTGTAGTCTGAACCATCATCATTAACACCTTGCAAAGTCAATGTTAAATCTCCAGTTTCGTAACCGTTTTCAATCGCTGATTCTGTTGGAACACTTCCTGTATACGGTACTGTGATTGTTCCTGAAATTGACTCCGAAACATCGGTTGGTGTTGTGGTAGTTGTACCACCATCGCCAGGGTCAGTTGTTGTACCTGAATCATCCTCAACTATTAGTGTTGCTTCGCCATTAATATATTCATAAGTATCAGGATTAAAGTATTCTAGTTCAACTGTATATGTGCCTGGTGTTGAGGTACTTAGTTCTGAATAGTTTGGAGACGTGATTGAAGAAATAGCAATAGAAGAACCGTCATCCTTTTTTGCGCTTTCAATGAATGAAGCGAGTGACGGAACACTGTCTCCAACTTTTACAGTTTGGGTATTTCCAACAATTTCTGCATTAGATTTCTCATAAACATAGTCAATGGATACCGATGCTAAACCAGCTTTCCCCATATCATCACCAAAATACTGAAGCATTCCTTTTAGTGTTGATAAATCGTAACCAGATGTATCCAAATTTTTACCACCGGCAAGCAGTGCAATGGCTGCACTAACAATGTTATTACCTGCCGAAATAGCTTCGGCGGCCTGAATTAACGAGTATCCACCGTCTGGTTCTCCACCCAATGGATATACAGTCGGAGTGCCAAACCCCCAATCCATTGTAAATTCAGAATTCTCTAAATCAAGTTGATAGCCTTCAATATATACCGGTTCTTGCATAGCATCTCCAAAGCCAGCTTGATTTTGACCACTGGTGAATACTTGACTCGATGCAAGTTCCTTGCCCGATTCATCTTTATAAGTATATTGAATAGAACCGCTCGTAGAGGCTGCTAAAGCACGAGTCACTTCCACCGATCCATCTGCATTAATATTAACTACTTTTTGAACTCCAGCAGCACTAGAATCAGTCAAACTTGATACTGTGCTAGCAACGTTATTTGCCGAGCCTCCAGTACTATTAACGTTTGTACTCAAACTATTCGTGTTTGCTATTGGTTCTTCACTAACTGCACCACTTTCACTAGAAGTAGCAACCGCATTGGCCGAAGTTGAAGTACTTGATGGAGTGCTTTCAAAAGCTGAGTTACCTAATCCAGAATTTACCGCAGATGTATTTAAAATTGTATCTGTATTCGCACTGGTACCAGCAGTGACGGCGGAATTTGATGCAGAAGTCGTTGATGTTGCCGAAGTAGCCTCTGTACTATCTGAATTGCCCGCACTAGACGCACTGGTACTAGAACTCAGTGAAACAGCTGATCCACTACTATTTAAATTACTGTTGTTAGCAGATTTTGCTGCACTACTATCAGTAGTGGTGTCAGCAAATCCTGTTCCAGCCGAGAATGCTACCCCCATACCAAATGTGATCATCGAAATAGCCGAATATACCCAGAATTTACCGACCTTGTACATCTTATAATGTTCTTTTATATCTCCTGTATCGTGTTGCAACTCCCGAACTTTTTTGTTGCTCATGATTAATTCCTCCTCAATAAATTAATACATTGAAACATGTCATATATAGTTAATGTACTGATACATTTTCATATAAAGCATCCACCCCAAATTAAAAATTACAATATATTAAATGGATTGATGTACCAAACAGCAACTATATTTACCTAACCGCTTTCATTCTAAACTAATCTTTCCATAAATTCATCGTACAAAAGGGCATATTAGCATACCCTTTTAGGCACTTATCTATTAATGCCCTTTATTTTTATTTATCAATTGTTAAATAATATAAAATTAATAGTAATTACCCTATAATTTTATAATTTCATAATGGATAGCCTTCGCTACCGCTTGAGTTCTAGATGATACCTTCAGTACCGTATAGATATTTGTCAAATGACTTTTAATTGTTCTTTCACTGAGATGAAAACTATTTGCAATTTCTGAATTACGTGCACCACTAGCAATTTCTTTAATAATGCCAATATCGTCACGACCAAGTTCACTGATTACTTCATGAGCAGCAATCGAATCCTTGATTAACTCTGGACTTACGGTAATCTCACCCTGTAATGCTTCATTTATCGATTTAAAAAGTTCATCTTCATCAGTATTTTTTAGCAAGAATCCATTAACATTTAATTTCATCGCCGCATTAAAGTCGTTTAAATCCTCGTATGAAGTTAAAACTATCGTGCAAATATTAGCGAATTTTTTTTTGATGCTTTTTAATGCTGTTATGCCATCCATGATAGGCATCTTTATATCGAGTAAAATTACTTCCACATCATTATGCTGTTCTAAAAAATCTAATGCCTCTTGTCCATTTCTTGCTTCTTCGACTACTTCAAATGCTAAATTTGTTTTAAATGCAGTTCTCAATCCTAATCTGTAAATCGGTTGATCGTCTACAATCATAACTTTTACCATGCGGCACGCCCCCAAGCCCATCTGATGTCATGCTTTTGCTCCATAACCTATTAGTTTTCCCCTAACTATCAGTTTATGTGATTATCCCACCTTTCAATCTTAAAAAAACAAAAAAGGTCTCAACGGAAAGAACCGATAGAGGCCAAATATAATCTCATAACTTATATTTACACACCGTAAAAATTAAAAAGATGTGACAGGGAAATGAAAAAAATGGAGTTAACCTTTCAACAATACCCTGTGTTAGCCTCGATTCTATACCCTTATTACTATTTTGAATTATACACGGCTTAAATATTGAATTTTCTCAAGGTGTATAAACGTAATATAATAGAAATATTTCAATTATGTACATATGGGCTATAAATTATTGATATACACATTATTAAATTAGTTCATTGCTAATCCTTACAGTATCTTCTTAAAATATTTGCAGTAATGCTACGAAAGCGAAACTGGGGGACATGAATTACCTTGTAATTTAAAAAATTTCTCTTTTTAAATTTTTTTCAAATAGAATATCATTCTGAACAATTATTGACGTGTACACTATTTTGCTATGACCATTTTCAAGAGTGAAAATTGACTGCTTACATTTACAAAAATATTGTTTATTTTTAAAGAAAATTTATTTATAATTATAAAAGTAATGACTTATATGAAGTGAGTCAACTAAGTTGCTAAATTATTAAGCAACTTCAAAAAGTTAAAATACTGGCACTAACTGAATTTAATAGTAGTACATTATTCGCAAAATTGTCTTTCTCTAGATGATTCACTCATAAATTAATTAATAAGTTCTCCGAAGTAAGGTACATGACAAATTCTTATTTGCTAGAAGTATCTGATTACGACGAAGGCGAAAAAATGTAAACAAATATTATTGCAACAAACGTTGATAGAGATATTTCCGAAGATAAGCAAAATAAATATCAAGTTAAAAGGGTATTATTTTTTTGGAACGAGGAATATCTTTCATATTTGCATAATTGCACAAATATTTAAAAATTTAGTGTAAATTCAAAATATGAAGACTTTAAAAGACGAAATGCGGGGAGTTGATTGAAATGAGTTTGTCTGAGGTAATAATAAAAATGTACATGCATAAACCGAATCATTTTTGACATTTACTCAAAAAGTCTTAGATATAAAGGTCAAAAAATTTGGCAATCCAAAAAAGTATCGAATGTATCTATGCACTATGATGATCAATATATTTCAACAGCGAGGAGAAAAAAATAATGAACAATATAGATGTACAAAAAGATTGGAGAGCGGTCATACCTTCATTATTGTGGAGTTGGATACTCGCTTGGATTCCATCAATCATAATTGCAATTAATATTTATCTAACAAAATACGAATTGCAATCTAACGGAACGCTCCTGCATAAAAGTGGTGTAATTAGGCAACGATATACAAATATAGATTTATATCGTGTTAAAAATGCTTCCGCTGAAATTAATCTCATTTCGGGTGGTAAATTAATTTTGACAAACAGTGATGGTTCAATACAAGTCCTTCCGTATATTAAGAATGCTGATCAAATTGCAAATGTGATTAGAGGACTTGTTAATGAACAACGTAAAGAACAAGGCGTCTCACTAATTGAAATGCTATAAAATCCATGTCCAAATCTGATCGACATTAAAAGCTGAAAAATATCGGGGGAATATTTATGTCTAAGAAGATCAAAGGCGATGACGGTAAGACCTATGTGCAAAAGAAGCCATTCTACAAACGAATTTGGTTTTGGATACTTGTAATTATCATTGTCATCGGTGTCGGATCACAAATGGGAGGATCAGGAACTAGTAGCAAGTCAGACACTTCAGGATCAAATTCATCAAGTTCAACAGGCTCAAGTAAAAAAGCAAGCGGGATTACAAAAGCCAAATTTGACGCAATTAATCTATCAGAATCAAACGGATCTACTTTGGAAGACATTAAAAGCTCATTCGGGAAAAAGCCAGATTCAACGTCAACACAAACTATCCAAAATGTTAAATCTGACGTTGACACCTGGGATGGTGTGAATGGCGGAGATATCACTTCAAATATTGCGATTGGTTTTTCTAATGGTCATGCCATAACAAAAGCAATTACAGGATTAAAAGTAAATCGTTCCAGTAAGATTACTCTTGATCAGTTCAACGCCATTACAAATGGGACTTCACAGTCAGATGTGCAAAAACAATTAGGAAAGCCTAACGGCTATGACTATACTGACATTGCGGGCACAACATCAGATATTTGGGAATATACTTCTGGTGTTAAAGGCAACGCTGGAGCAAACTTCAACATTACGTTCACCAATGGTGTAGTTTCTGGAAAAACGCAAAGCAGTATGGAATAAATTCTCACAATAAAAAAAGAGCTATATCCCCTCACCGTCCAAAGTTTGGAATATAACTCGTCGACAAACACGCAAATTCATGCAGTGCTTTTCGTATACTCATTTTACGTTATAAAGTACTGCCTTTCAAGCCAACGAAGGGCTTGATTAATATGGCAAGTATAAAAAAACGAGGAAATTTATGGCAAGTTCATGTTAGTTATACAGATAAATTTGGAAAACATCGAACTAAATCAAAAAGTGGCTTTAAAACTAAACGTGAAGCACAGGTTTATGCTGCAGATATGCAGACACAGTCCTTTAATGGAGAAATCACCGTGAACAACTCAACATTTTTTCAGTTTATTTTCGTGATTGGTATCATATAAAGAACCATCGATATCTAAACAAACAAAAATGACTCATGAAAGTACGATTAACGTATTAGATAAGTACTTTTCTAGTACTCCAATTGGTGCAATCTCACGACATGACTATCAAACGTTCATAAAGCAATATGACGCTACTCATTATAAAGCCACTATTAATAAACGCTCATGTTCGTGCCTGTATACATAGTGTTATATATGATGACGTAATAAAAAAATATTTTACAGAAAATGTCACGAAATATATGATCCAGATAAAACATGAAAAATTGAATATATGCTTATTAACGAGATCAACAAACTAAGCGACTATTTGATAAACGATTTGAACTATCATTACACATAATGATATATGATATTAGTTGCCATTTATATTGGACTGCGACTTGGTCACGTGGATATGACCATAACGATTCGCACCTATTCATATCTAATAAACAATTAAAAAGTTCTTGGTGATAATCAACTTGAGTCGGTACTAAACAAGATTGGAACTAGCACTAAAAACAATGATACCAGTGCATTATCTTCTCAGAATAGTGTGCAAAAAGTGTACAAACACATATGACTTTTTTAACCCGTTATACAAAAATAAGAACCCTGCTAAACGTTGATTTAACAGGATTCTTATTTTTTGAATCTACTTTTAACCGTACTAATAAGCGAGTGACGGGAATCGGACCCGCGACACAAGCTTGGGAAGCTTGGATTTTACCACTAAACTACACTCGCAATGCACCAATAAGTATAGCATAGCGGCTCAAATATGTGAATGACATTTTATTACCAGTTACGAAACGCACGACCATTCTTGCCAAAATCTTTACGATAAAGAATAAAACCAAATGCGGCCGTAATCACATCAGCAATTGGTTGTGACACAATTACACCCTGATATCCAAGAATGTTGGCCACGATAAAAATGACAATCGCAAAGACGACACCTTGTCGAGATATCGACATAGCAAAAGCGTCCAATGGCTGGTTAACAGATTGAAACATGGTTGTGAATACCAACGAAATTCCAATAAATGGCGTCGTTAGTAAGAACCAGCGCAACATATAACTTGCTGCATCAACAACACCCTGATCTTTCATAAATAAGCCACACAGCCATGGTGCAATCGCAATCAATCCTAAAGCAATGATAAATGCAAATCCTGCATTCACTAAAATATCAAATTGAATAATTTTTTTGAGTCGCTCACGGTTCTTGGCGCCATAGTTATATCCGATCAAGGCTTGCGATCCAAAACAAAAACCGACAAGAACCATCGTGACAATTGTTTCAACTTTAGTTGCTATCCCAAATCCAGCCACTTTATTAGCTCCATAAACAATTAAGAAATTGTTCATTAGAGCAGTTCCAAGCATCGTCATAAAGTTGGTTACCGACGCTGGAATTCCAATCATTAACACATCTTTAATTTCGATTCCTGGTATCCTCATCTTATGGATATGAATATGAATATACCTTGCACGGTGGATCGTGTAAGCAATTAAAATCGAATCAGTCACTAAGTATCCAACCACAGTTGCTAAAGCGGCTCCGGCAGCCCCTAAGTGGAATCCAAAAATAAATAGTGGGTCTAAAAATATTTTTAAAATTGTTCCTGACGCTGTCCCAATCATTGATTCTGTTGCTAACCCTTCAGTTCTTAAAGTATTGATTGGAACTAAGGATACAATAATTAGTATGACTGCTGCGGCCATGATCTCATAATAAATAGCTGCGTATTGATATGTAGCGGTTGTAACACCTAGCAGGCCAAGCACTTGTTGTTTAAAGACAAATAATAACGCTGTGACGATCGCGGCCAAAATTAGTGCTCCGTAAAAACAAAAGCTATTAACCTTACCGGCTAAGTCATACTTTCTTTGCCCTAACAGTCGTGAAATTGCTGAACTACCGCCTAAACCAAACATATCACCCAGCGCGATCATCATTGAGAATAGCGGTGTACATAAAGTTATGCCGGCTACTAGGTTAGCATTTTGTGTTTGTGCAACAAAGAAAGTATCAGTTAAGTTATAAATCATCGAAACCACAGTTCCCAAGACTACTGGTAACGCTAATTTAAAATATGCTTTTGGAATTGGTGCTTTTTCGAACAGTTCTAAAATTCTATCATCCCCCGTAACATTACACGATAAACATTATACTACCACAGTTAAGATGATAAATTGTAGGTACAAATTTAAAATTTCGATGATGCTCCATTTTATGAACTCATATCTTCCTGCTCAATTTTAAAGCAGAAAAACACCAACAGAACTGCTAAAATAACCACCCAAACAAATGAAAAATGGGCGCCGTCCATGTATTTCAACCATTTCACATTGCTGTCGCTCATGTTCGATCCAACGATCAAAAACGTTGTTGCAATAGAAACGGATAATGCACCTAATATTTGTTGAAAAGTATTCATAATTGTACTGCCATCGTTTGAATCTGCCCCGCTTAAGGCACCCAATCCATAACTTTGCGCAGGCGATAGCAATAATCCTGAGCCACCCATCAACAATATATCTGTAATAATCACATAAACTAGTGAAGATTCTGCCGTAATTTTTAACAGCATAATTGCACCAATCAATGTAATTAACGCCCCAATACGAACCAACCTTTTCGCCCCAAATGAGTCATAAAGATGTCCAGAAAACATTGATACAAAAGCATTAACTAATCCAGCTGGTAATAAAATAACACCTGCTGTAATCGTTGAAAATTTTAGTCCACTTTGAAGCATCTGCGGCATGATATACATGGCAGCCATTACTGTTGCGAAGTTCAAACTGACAATGATTGCGGAAATCGCATATTTTCGATACTTAAAGATTTTAAAATTTAAAATTGGATTTCTTAGTTTAAGCTGACGTCTGACATATATGTAAACAAATATAATTGAAACTATCAGTAGTAGATAAAGGCTAATTTTTTCAAAGCCAAAATTACTAAACATTCCGACGGATGTTATTAGGAAACCAAAACCAGTAATGGAAAAAATAACGGATATTGTGTCAACTTTAGGCTTAGTTTGCTTAATTACATTGGGCACAGTCCTGATAATTAAAATCAGTGACACAATCGAAATTGGCACAAAAATGATAAAAATCCATCGCCAAGACAGATAATTGATAATGACCCCGGCTAGTGAAGGCCCAATAGCTGGAGCAAAATTCATCACTACGGCGATTATGCCCATCGCTGTCCCAATTTTGTTTTTCTTGTACACCAGTAGTGTAATAGAAAATAACAATGGCATAAACAGGCCAGTACTAACTCCCTGAATTGTTCTGCCAATTAACAGCAATGTCATATTTGGCGCAAAAGCGGCAATAATTGCACCCATTATAAAGACCACTGAAGCAAATGTTAAAATTGATTTTGCACTCACCCACCTAGATATCAGTGTTGTCATTGGCAGAACGATTCCGATGACCATTGTGTAACCCAAAATCAACCACTGTGTTTGACCAGAACTTACGTGAAAACTCTCGCCAATCTGTGGTAAGGCAATATTTAATGCTGTTTCAGAAAAAAGGCCTAAAAAATTTATTACTAACACACCCAAAATAACCAAAAATGGGTTGTTTACCTGCTCTTTACTCATTTAAACACCCCTTTATCCGTTAATCTTCACCTAAAACGTTAATGATTTTACCAGCCATTTTTTTAAATTGGGTAATTTCTTCATCGCTCAACGCCTGATAAAATTTTTCCTCTGAATTTTGGACAAATTTGTCAATATTTTCCACGTAGCTATTACTTTTATCAGTCAAAACGATTTGTTTGAAACGACGATCCTTAGTCGCCGATGGAACTAAATCAACCAACCGCTTATACTGCATGCGTTTAATCACTTC
The DNA here is from genome assembly GCF_001434475.1 of Paucilactobacillus suebicus DSM 5007 = KCTC 3549. Lineage (GTDB taxonomy): Bacteria > Bacillota > Bacilli > Lactobacillales > Lactobacillaceae > Paucilactobacillus > Paucilactobacillus suebicus. The sequence continues at coordinate 13,100 of NZ_AZGF01000039.1, forward strand.
ACTCACTGTGGCTTTTTTAAAGCTAAATGCATTCTGAATGTCGATTTGAAATACCTCTTTGTTACGATTCTCGTTCAAATAATTCAATACCCAGATTTGAGTCGCGGATAAATTCTCAATACTCGAATTTTTTAAATGCCGCTCCATATTTTGAGTCACCAATGTTCCCATTTGCTTCAGTTCAAATCCAACTGTATTCTCAACTTGCATAACCATCCTCCTAATATAGTTCGTGTACGAACTATGCCTGTATCATAGCATCAAAATATTAAAAGTGCAAAAAAAAGAGTTTGTCAATCCTGGCTGAAGGATCTACAAACTCTTTTCTCAAAGTTATAAAATTTTTCAAAGACAATTATGCCGTTTCTTTAATTCGTCCAACAAACAGTGACCCTGCTGCAAAGACGACTCCTGCTAAAAGAATCATCCCTGGCATTGATTTGCCGATTAACGGGAAGATCGCAAAACTGGCCACCGATGCAATAATTTGCGGTAAGCAAATGCTGCAGTTGAACAATCCAAGATAGGCACCTTCATGCTTTCCACCAAGTGCGGTAGTGAGAAGCGCGAACGGGACTGAATTCATCGTAATCCAACCAATCCCAATTAAACAAAATGACACAATCAGCAACAGTTTAATGTGAATTAAGAAAACTGAAGCAAATCCGATACCACCAAGAATCAAACCCAGTCGGTACATCATCTTACGTTGATTAGGCTTAGTCTTGGCCAAGAACATCCCCCAGATCACGGCTGCAATTGCTTGGACCGCCGACAACACACCGAACCAGTTACCAGCGGCCTGATAACCTGCCGTTGATGGATCAGCAACATGCCAAACATTTTGGGCAACGGCACCAGTACCATAAGTCCATAAATACTGGAACGCAAACCAGCAAAACATTTGTACCAGTGAAATCTGCCAAAATGCCTTTGGTGCGTCTTTCAGCAATTCAACAAATCCAACTTTTTCTTGATTATCAGTTTCTTGAACGCCATGGTAGCGTGCATAGTCCGTGGGATTGTACTCACGAACCTTAATGATAGTAAAAATACTAGTCAACAGTAGTACGGCAGCACCAATATAAAACGTCCAGATAACTGAATGCGGCAAGGTCCCTTTTTTAGCAACGTTAGAAACACCCATGATGGTCATCACAAATGGTAATAACGTCGCCAAAATGGCTCCCATATTAGAAAAAATTTGTTGCCATGACCAGGCAAAGTCCTTCTGGTCCTCGTTAACCATATCACCGACAATCATCTTGAACGGCTGCATACAGACGTTCGATGATAGATCCATGAATAAGACGGCAATGGCGCCAAACCATAGTGCAGCTAGTGAGGCATAACCAAATCCAAATGACCCTGCATTTGGCAACAGCACTAGCACAAGTGCGGCGATTGGTGCTCCTACCAGTAGATACGGCATTCGCCGACCAAATCGTGTCCACGTTAAATCTGAATATTTACCAACTAATGGTTGCACAATCATTCCCATTAATGGTGGCAAAATGAAGAAGAAGCCTAATTTGGTTGGATCCGCTCCGATTGTTTGAAAGATTCTTCCCATCTGTGAACTCTGCAATGAAAACGCCATGTTTACTCCAAAAAAACCGAAAGTCATTGCAAATAACGTGCTGATCGGCAACGTTGGTAATCCAGCCTTTTTGGGTGTATCAACAACTTGATCCTTTTTATTTCCCTTTTGCGTTACTTCCACGATCGTCATCCCCTAAAATTGATAAACTTTTGCTTCGTATGGTCTCAATTCATCATTCTTGTCGTCGTCATAATTTGAAATGATAATTTTTTTGGCGTCTGGCAACTCGTAATGCCTTTCTAACTGCTTATCGGAAAAATTAATAATGATAAATAGTGTTGTATCATTATTCTTTCTCGTATAAACAAACACGTCTTGATCCTGATCATTACCTGGTAAAACTCCGAATTTACCATTAGTGATAACGGGTAATTCATGACGTAATTTGATTAACTTTTGATAGTAATAGAAAACAGAGTCTGGATCTGCGAGCGCATTCTCAACATTGATATCAGGATAATTGGCATTCACCTTTAACCATGGTTGATGAGTACTGAAGCCGGCATTCTGACTATCATTCCATTGCATTGGTGTCCTGGCATTATCACGTGAATGAAATGCGATGTACTTCATCATCGTCTCCGCGTCGATGAGTTTTCCATCAGTCACCAATTGCTTAAATATATTGATAGTTTCCAAATCTTGATAGTCAGATAAACTTTGGAAATGGGCGTTAGTCATACCAATTTCTTCACCCTCATAAATGTAAGGGGTCCCTTGCATAAAATGAAGCATGGTCCCGAGCATCTTGGCTGACTTAACCCGATATTTAGGATCATCATTGCCAAATCTAGAAACAGCTCTTGGTTGATCATGATTATTCCAGTAGAGTGAATTCCAGGCTTTGCCACCGAGTTTAGTCTGCCAATTAGACAAGCTACTTCGAATTTCACTCAGCGTGACGTGCCGATCATCCCACTTGCCAAATGCCGGGTTAGCATTTCCATCCAGAGAAACATGTTCAAATTGAAACACCATATTAAGCTCAGTTTGACTTAAATTGGCATATTGTTTCGCATCATCAATAGTAGCGCCAGGCGTTTCTCCGACCGTTACTAAGTCATGCTTGTCCATGACGTTTTGATGCATTTCCCGCAAAAACTCATGAACTCGATGCCCATTTGCCACTAACGGTTCAACATTGGCATATGGCTCACCATCATTCAGCTCGCCATCGACGTACTTCTCAGGTTTTGAGATAAGATTAATAACATCCATTCTAAAGCCATCGACACCTTTATCAGCCCACCAGTTCATGATGTCATAAACAGAATGTCGTAGTTTAGGATTTCCCCAGTTTAAATCAGGTTGCTTCGTTGCAAATAAATGCAGATAATACTGTCCTGATTGCTCGTCATACTGCCAAGCTGGTCCAGAGAAATATGATCCCCAGTTAGTGGGAGCATGACCATCGACTGGATCCCTCCAAATATAATAATCACGATATGGATTATCTGGTCCCTTACGACTTTCTTCAAACCATTTATTTTCATCGGACGAATGGTTAACTACCAAATCCATCATGATCTTCAAACCAAGTTCATGTGCTTTATCAAGTAGTTCCTGGAAATCATCAAGTGACCCGAAATCCGGGTGAATTGCTTGGTAATCACTAATATCATAGCCATTATCCACGTTAGGCGACTTATAAATTGGATTGAGCCAAATAATGTCGGCACCTAGTTTTTTGATGTAATCAAGACGCGAAATAATCCCGCGGAGATCACCAATGCCGTCATCATTGCTATCCTGAAAGCTGCGAGGATAAATTTGATAAACAACAGCATTCTGCCACCAGTATTGATCAGTTTGTTTCATGGCAAAGCTTCCTTTCCTATGTTTTACGCAAACGTTTGAGTAGTTGCGTATTTTTTTATCGGTAACTGTTAATTACCGATAAATATTGCGGTTTACGCAAACGTTTGAGCTGAATTGCAAAAATAATCAGCGATTATAGTAACCGCTTACATTTGATATTATAGATGGCTTACCTTTTATTGTCAATTACTGATATAATTTATTTTAGAATCACAACGGAGGCTAATTTATGGCAACTATTAAAGATATTGCTAAGCAGGCTGGAGTCACCCCCTCAACCGTTTCACGAGTGTTGAACCATGCTGGTGGATACAACGAAGCAACTAAAATAAAGGTTGAGAAAATTGCCGCATCCCTACACTATCAAAAAAATGAATATGCATCTAATTTGGTAGGGAAAAAATCAAATTTAATTGGAGTCATTATTACTGATTCAAAAAGTAGTTTTGCCTCCCCAATTATTGATAGCGTTGAAGACTCCGCATATCAAAATGGCATTCGCATTCTACTTGCTCACTGTGGTCAAAATGACCCCCAACGGCTGCGATTCTGTTTAGATTTAATGGCTGGACAAAAAGTTACGGGCATCATATCGGTGGCCGTCCAATTTGATAATGATAATCTAAATTATTTAAATTCAATGCAAATCCCGCTAATTTCACTAAACGTATCTGTGCCTGACCATGGATCGATTAAAATAGATGATGTTCAAGCGGCTTACGATGGTACCAAATTTTTAATCGAATCAGGGTATCAGAAAACAGCACTAGTCGGCGTTGATTCCAACGATCCACAAACCGGATTGCAACGAATCACAGGTTATCGAAACGCTATGAATGACGCAAACATACCTGTAAATAATGATTATATTGTCGAAGGTGACTTCTCATTCGATGCTGGTTTTAAAGCAGCTAGTAAGTTGCTCGCCAGCAGTAATCCACCCCGCGCTATTTTTGCGGCCAGTGATGACGCTGCTGCAGGCGTATTATCTTACGCGTATGATCACAACATTAAAATACCAGCGGAGCTAGCAGTTCTAGGGTTTGATAACTCACATGTTGCACAGATTGTCACGCCAGCACTAACAACTATCAATCAGCCATTTGCGAAAATGGGGCAATTGGCAGTTCAGAAAATTATTAATAAAGAATTTAACGAAGATAGTATCGTCAAATACCAGATTTTGAAGCGTCAATCGGTATAAAAAATCACTCGTCCTCCAAGACGGGTGATTTTTGCCATAATTTAGACTGTTGCTGAGTAAATTATTGCTCTTTATTTTGATTCTGCCTTGGCACCCTTGTCAACGTAATGAAGCGATCCAATCTGTCCTTGAACGGTAAAGTGACCGTTCTTGTACACTAACTTCGTTACGGCAGCGTTCTTTAGTGGTGCGCCGGTATATTTCTTGGTGTTCAAAGTCGATAGGTATTCGTTAATCGACATACCGGAACTAACTACTAACACATTACCACCACCATCTTTTGATGTATCCTTGGCAATTGTCTTTAATTCCTTAGTCATTCGAGTTTGAACTTGTTTGGAACTTTCGGCTCGGTCACTCTTTACTAGCTTAGTATTCTGAGAATTTTCTTGATCAAGCTTGTAGTAAGCATCCTGTAGCTTATTCCAGTAATCTTTGCCAGTTTGCTTCATAAATTCATCACCGTTAGAGTAGCCATAAACTCCAGCGATCTTGTTGTTATCAGCCTGGATACTGTCACCTTCGAAGCTACCGTAACCACCTTCACGCAAATTCTTAGTTGTGTGAATTTTAACCTTAGAATTACCTGAATGATCAAGTGCGTGATCAGCAGTAACTTCTTGTCTAGTTAAATTACCGGTGTAGGCGCTCTTAAAGTGGGTACCCTTCAATCCATAGCCCAAATCATTGGCGACCGAAACACCATTTTTGGTTAGTGGAAAATCACTGAAACCTTGTACCTTACTCATGACATTCGCTGTTGTTTCACCATGCCGAGTCAGGTAAATTGTGACCGTCTTATTCGAGCTAGCTTGTGCAGGTGCCTGACTACTAAAAATAACTCCACCAGCCAGTAAACCAGCAAATGCTGTAACAACTTTGATTCCAAAATGCTTTTTAACAGTATTTTGCATATCCAAATACTCCCCTTTTGTTAAAAATAGAACATCTCAGCAACAATCTAAATGTAAGCGTTTTATGTTTGTGTGTCAATCTTTTTTTGCTAAAAAGTAAATCCTTTTACTTACTGTTATATTAGTAATTCATATAATGGATTGATTGTTAATATGCTGAAATATCATTATTAATTATTTATGGAGTATTGATTATGGTAATTGAAATTTTGTAATTTGTTTAACAAATATATTAAAAAAAGCGTCTCTTTTGGGACGCTCGATTTTGTGCTCCATAATACTGAAGCCTAACGTATAAGGGCGCTACACACATCAATTGTCAAAGACCGATCGTTTATTTTTTCTTGCAGTTACGTGCTCCACAACACTGAAGCCTAACGTATAAGAGAGCTACACACATCAATTGTGGTTCTACAATATTTGGTACTGATAGATT
>NZ_AZGF01000004.1 GCF_001434475.1 Paucilactobacillus suebicus DSM 5007 = KCTC 3549
TATCAGTACCAAATATTGTAGAACCTTTTTTGTACAATGAAAATTTAGCGCCTGATATTTTATGAACAAAACATTATTATTTTGGCTATTAAAAAAATGGTAATCCGTTTTTGCTAATGATGTAACAACCAATTAAAAATAAAATGATTGGAATTGCAATCTGGTTAGTTTTAGCCAGTGTATTTCTGATAATTGGCAGTCGGGCCAAATTATAACCAATGAGAACCCAGATAAATGTCATTATTGCAAAGATAATTAACATGAATGAATATCTTAAAATATTAAATTGACTGAATAGGGGCACGTAGACACTGATATTGTCAGCACCATTACTGATCGTAATTGAGATAACAAATATAAACGAAATGACACTCTGTTGTGGAACGTCTTCACCCATGTCTGAGCTTTTTCTAAAGCGTTTTAACAGTAGATGTATTGCCATGATAATTGGAATCACGCCGATCAGACCAATTAAATGTGGTGACACTCCGTTGATTAGCTTGCCAATGATGGTACCAACTAACGTCAGAACAACTAATCCACAGTATTGGGCAGTGGCAATTGTGATCCGATCCTTACTGGTTTTTGCGATTGAAAAAAGGAAGGTTAGGACAAATAAGTCATCTAAGTTGGTGCTGATAAAAGCTGTGATATCAATAATTAACTGATTAAACATAAACACTCCAAAATAAATAGTTACTTATAATATCGCACATTTTGGAATCATAAACCATAGCAATTATCACAAGATATGACATTCTTATTTTCTGTATTATATACATTCAATACTATATTTATTAACACGTTTGTTAAACTATTTGACAAATATTATTTAGAGGACTATCCTTTAGACTAATGTAAGCGCAATATTATTTTATAAAAGAGGTCTTTTTGGTGAGTAAAGCAGTGGATGTTCATGGAAAACCATATAATCGGATTATGTTAATTATTGTTTTATTGGTCGGTGTGTTTTGTACGGTGTTGAACCAAACGATCCTGACGACAGCATTTCCAACGTTGATGAATGCATTCAACATTTCTACATCAACGGTACAATGGTTGACTACAGGATTTTTAATGGTTAACGGAGTAATGATACCAGTTAGTGCATATTTGAGTAATCGGTTTCCAACTAAATGGTTGTACATCGTTGCCATGGTTGTATTTGAAATTGGAACGATTGTAGCTTGGATTGCCCCAAGTTTTGCTGTCTTATTCGCTGGTCGTTTGATTCAGGCCGTTGGTGTCGGGGTAACAATGCCACTGTTACAAACAATTATGCTGACCATCTTTCCAGCAGAGAGACGTGGTACCGCAATGGGAATGGCTGGTATTGTCGTTGGGCTTGCTCCAGCCCTTGGACCTTCACTCTCCGGCTGGGTCATTGATAACTTTAGTTGGCGAGATTTGTTCGGAATGATTGTTCCAATTATGGCAATCGCAATTATTGGTAGTTTTTTCTTTATGAAAGATGTTATTGAAACGTCAAATCCCAAGCTTGATTATTGGTCACTGGTTCTTTCAACTGCTGGTTTTGGCAGTATGTTGTACGGATTTTCGACCGTTGGTGATAAAGGATGGTCTGATCCGGAAGTGATTTGGACCATTGTGATTGGTGTTGTTTTAGTTGCCTTGTTTGTTGTTCGTCAACTAAGAATCGATACTCCATTTGTTGAAATGCGAGTCTTCAAATCCTTTCAGTTTTCACTCGCAACTGTCCTTAGTTCAATTGTGATGATGGCAATGGTGGGTGTTGGTATGATCGTGCCACTATACCTTCAAATTGTTCATGGCATGTCTGCGTTCCATTCCGGACTAACTATGTTGCCAGGTGCTTTGATGGTTGGGATCATGAGTCCAGTAACAGGAACGTTATTTGACAAGTACGGTGCCCGACGTTTAGCAATGTGTGGCATGTTCTTACTGACTGTTAGCACTTTGCCGTTTGTCTTTTTGACAAGAAATACGCCAATTATCTATGTCGTATTCTTGTATGCTATCAGAATGTTTGGTATTTCAATGGTTACCATGCCAATTACCACTTACGGAATGAATGCCTTGGCGACTAACATGATTTCACACGGAACAGCGGCTAACAACACAATTCGACAAGTTGCTACGTCCGTTGGGACAGCATTACTTGTATCCGTTTTAACAAATGTCACTAAAAACAACATGCCTGCAAAAGGATTGTTGAAGCAAACACCGTTTGAATACAAGGTTAAGGCAATTAACGCAACAATGAACGGTTATCAAGCTGCATTTTGGATTGCGGTTGGATTTTGTATATTAGGCCTGTTATGTACCTTCCTGTTACCTAACGAAAATGTGATCTCAGATGAGGCTAAGGAAGTTAAAGGAGGCGCAAAGGCATGATATTAATCATTCTAGTGCTTGCTGCGATTTTGTTTTTCTTGGCTTTCATGTTTACAAATCGAATGGGTACTCGCATTCTAGCCGTTTCGCTGACTGGAATTGTGTTGATCGGATCCTGTGTTGTGATGGTTGCTAACTATCATGATCATTACGGTATGAAAAAAGTAACGACGCAAACTAATCAACAAATCTATTCTGCATCTGGTTCAAAGTTGCTCAATTTATTGTTATATAAACCGGTGGGGACATCAGGAAAAAATAATGTATACATTTACGATAAGAAGCAGTCTCAGAAAACACCATCGCATACTAAGGCGGATGAATATACTTATAATAAAATTAAAACGACCAATTCTCAAACTGCCGCGGTGACGACTAACACAACTAGATGGGAGTATAAAAACGATTTTTACGCCGACTTATTTATGTGGTCAGGAATGAATCATAAAATTGTAAAGCGGGTGAATACTTTCTATATTCCAAGGACTTGGTTAAAGTTAAGTGTTAGCCAGGCAACTAAGCTTGAAAAATTAATGAAGAGTAGTGCATTCAAGACACAAATGACTGGACAAGGAAAACAGTATGTTGAAACTGAGTTAAAGGCCGCCATGATGAAAGATCCGCAAATGACTGCAGCACAGCAAGCTAAACTTGCCAGTCATCTTCAGCAACAGTTTGAAATACAGGCGTTAAAGCAGGCTATTAAATAAAAAGGTGCATCCTTCACAATGCGTTGTAGGTAATCTTTTATGATACACTTATCAATAATAAGGAAATAATGGGGGATGCATATGTCGCAGCAAAAGATTTATATATATGGCCGTTTAGGACTACATAAGGCCGGAATGAAGATGCTTGATGATTATGGATGCACAGTCGTGCGTGGCACCGGTGATACAGAAGAACAGTTTTTAACAAATGCTGGAGATGCACAAGTTATTATAATGGACGACAACTACTTCAAGTCAGAGTGGTTCGACCAATTACCTAACTTAAAACTAATTATTCGGCGCGGTGTTGGGTATGATAAAATCCCGTTGTCAGTAGCCACTGAGCATAATGTGTTGGTTGCAAATACACCAGGTGCAAATGAGGTTTCTGTGGCCGAAGTTGCGCTTGGTTTGATGATGGAAACAGTTAGACATATTCCACAAGCAAGAGAACAATTGTATAAGTTTGACGGTAAAATGTATCCACTCGAATTGTTAAGCCACACGCTGAGTTCAAGTACTGTTGGTTTGGTTGGTTATGGAAATATTGCAAAAGCAGCCGAAAAGATGCTGACTGGATTTGGTTCCAGAATTTTAGTGACTGCACATCACCAACACCAGCCGAAGTACGGGGAGTATGTTGATTTAGAAACCCTATTGAGAAAATCCGATATTGTTTCACTCCATCTGCCAGCAACGCCATCAACGACGGGGATGTTTAATAAAGATTTGTTTAGCAAGATGAAGGACAGTGCCATCATTGTTAATACTTCTCGTGGTGCATTAATTAATGAACCTGATTTGGTTGAAGCCATTGAAAATGGACAACTGGGTGGTGCAGGACTAGACACGACCGCACAAGAACCAGTGCCAAAAGATAGTATCTTGTTAGGCCATGATCAAATTGTATTATTGCCACATATTGGCGGTTTCACAATAGAGGCAGAGATCAAGACTGCTAAAATGGTAGCTCAAAATGCGATTGATTTATTTAATGGCGTTCAGTTAAAATATGCAGTAAATTAAAAAATGATTAGATAATAATTAGATTTAACGTTGATTGAGCTAATTTAGAGGAGTAAGATGATTGCAAGAATAAATATGAGGGATGATTATTGAATGAAGAAAGTGATTGCAACACCAAACGCACCAGCAGCGTTAGGACCGTATTCTCAGGCGGTATTAACTAATGATGTATTATATGGATCAGGACAGGTCGGATTGAATCCAGAGACTGGCGATTTTGCCGGATCAACAATTGAAGATCAGGCACAGCAAGTATTTAAGAATATTGCAGCAGTGTTGGATGCAGCGGGACTAACTCCAGCCAATGTAGTAAAAACGACCATCTTTTTAAATGATGTCAATGACTTTAGTACAGTCAATGGGTTATATGAAACATTCTTTAAAGACAGTGAGACACTACCAGCAAGATCGTGTGTCGAGGTAGCTAAGTTACCAGCAGGCGCATTGATTGAAGTGGAGTATGTGGCAACAAAATAGAGTGTGGAAAAAGCATGGGCTGAGGCTGATAAATAAGGCGACCATGTAGATTAATCGTGAATTTTGCGATTGATTTACATGGTCGCCTTATTTATTGAGCCTCAGTGCTTCTGGAACACGTTTAGTCTCGATTAATTGGCTAGTTAATCAAAATAAGTAATAGATATTTAAATTTTATTAAGATGATAACCTAAAACATCGTCACATAAAAATACCCACCTCGGTTTTAAAATAACAGAACCACAAATAATTACTTTTCCGGTCTCACATTTTTACGCACATAAACCGTTTTACCAACTAAAAAAAGCCTTTTCATAAGCAAAACACGAACAATAATTAAAAAAAGTAAAAAAATGTTTGGAAAATTGATTGACGAATGATATTTCGGTTGGTACACTGAGAGTGAAAAATGATGGATTGAGGAAAGGATATCTCATGAAAAAAATTGCGGTTGTGATGGGTTCAATTTCGGATTGGCCAACGATGCAGTTAACCACTGATTTACTCGACCAGTTGAAACTACCTTATGAACGTCATATTATCTCGGCGCATCGAATGCCGACTCAGCTCCAAGAGTTCGGCCAAAGTGCTCAAGATGCAGGATTTGGAATTATTATTGCAGGAGCAGGTGGCGCAGCACATTTACCAGGCATGTTAGCTGCGAATACCGTTTTACCAGTGATTGGCATACCGATTGAAAGTCATGCACTTCATGGAATGGATTCTTTGCTGTCAATTGCACAAATGCCTAGCGGAGTTCCAGTCGCCACGATGGCAATTGGCAAGGCAGGAGCCAAAAATGCAGCGTTGATGGCTGCAGCAATGCTGGCCATTACCGAACCAGAAGTTAGCGAACGGCTGAAAGCCTTTCGACAAAAACAAACCCAGGAGGCGATTGATAGTGAGCAACAATTCTGAGACACCACTGTTGCCACCAGCCACAATTGGGATTGTTGGCGGTGGTCAACTGGGTCAGATGATGGCACTATCTGCCAAGGAGATGGGCTACAAGGTTGGTGTTTTAGATCCAACGCCGGACAGCCCGACGGCTCAAGTATCTGATTTTCAAATCACCGCTGAATATGATAATCATCAAGCATTATTAGAACTTGCCAAACGAAGCGATGTTTTAACGTATGAGTTTGAAAATGTTGATGTTGACAGTTTGAATGAGGCTAAGAAGTTTGCGGCATTACCACAGGGTACCAAACTTCTTGAAATCACTGGATACCGTATCAATGAGAAGAATTTTTTGTTTGATCATGATATTCCGGTCACTGATTATGAAGCGGTTGAAACCGAAGATCAGCTTATCAAAGCGATCGATAGAATTGGCTATCCCAGTATATTGAAGACTGCGGATGGCGGTTATGACGGCCATGGACAACAGGACCTAAATTCACCTGATGATATTCCAGCCGCAAAGCAATTAGTTAGTGATGCTGTTTGTATCCTTGAAAAGCGGCAAACCTTTGCTAAGGAACTGTCAGTAATGGTGGCACGCAGCGCTAGTGGCAAAATTCAGGTATTTCCGGTTTCTGAAAATATTCACCATAATCACATTTTACACAAGAGCATTATTCCTGCACGAGTTAATGATCATGTTAGTCAGCACGCCAAACAGTTGGCGAAGAGAATTGCAGAAGGTTTAGATCTACGTGGCGTGCTTGGCATTGAATACTTCATGATGACAGATGGTAGTTTGATGGTTAATGAACTGGCACCACGACCGCATAACTCGGGTCACTACACAATTGAGGCATGCAACGTTTCACAATTCGAAGCTCACATTCGTAGCATTTGTGGTCTTGAGATTCCTCAACCGGTTTTGAACGAACCAGCAGTGATGGTTAACTTGCTAGGTCAACATTTACAACCGGCGCGAGAAAGATTGTCAAGTAGACCCCAATGGCATTTTCACGATTATGGTAAGGCAGAAAGCCGGCATGATCGTAAGATGGGACATATTACGATCTTAGGCAATATTGAAGATTCACTAAGACAAATAAAATCAGAAGGCATCTGGGAGGCAGAACAATAATGGAAAAGACAACGTTGATTAAGGAAGGTAAGGCTAAACGCCTATATAACACTGATGAAGAAGGTTACGTTTGGGTTGAATACATGGATCAAGCCACTGCGTTTAATGGTAAGCGTAAGGATCACATCGTGGGCAAAGGCGTCTTGAATAATAATATCGATACTTTGTTGTTCACTATGCTTGCCGATAATGGTATTCACACCGATTTCGTTAAGAAGATCTCTGACAACGAGCAAATCAACAAGGAAGTTACTATCATTCCACTTGAAACCGTTGTTCGTAACGCCGCATCTGGTAGTTTCCAACGTAAGTTTGCTACCCCATACCTACAAAAATTTGATAAGCCAGTCGTTGAGTTTTTCTATAAGTCAGATGAACTGGATGATCCATTTATTAACACTAATCAAGCAATTGCATTAGGAATTATCAAACCTGGTGAAAGCGAAAAGTTACAAGAGTTTGCGTTAAAGATCAACACATTGTTGAAGGCACGTTTTGAAAAAGCTGGTCTTGAATTAGTTGATTTCAAGGTTGAGTTTGGTAAAACAGCTGATGGTGAAATTATCTTGGCTGACGAAATTTCACCTGATTCATGCCGGTTAGTTGACTTGAAGACCCGTGAATCATTTGATAAAGACGTGTTTAGAAAACAAACTGGTGATCTTGTTACTGTTTATCAAGAAGTCCTTGATCGTCTTAACAACTCACAGGAGGAAGCATAATGTATCACGTTAAAGTCTACATTACTTACAAACCATCAATTTTGGATCCACAAGGCGAGGCCGTTAAGACCGCACTTCACCGGCTTGATTATCAAAATGTTGAAACTGTAACGGTTGGTAAATATTTTGAGATTGATATTAAGGACGATGGCCGTTCTATTGAAGATGAAGTTGAAAAAATGTGCGATGAGCTCTTAGCAAACGTCAATATGGAGACTTACCGTTACGAAATTGAATCTGTAACTCAAACAGCGGAGGATTAAGCATGAAGTACGCGATTATTCGTTTTCCAGGTTCCAACTGTGATTGGGATTTGTTTTATGTTCTCAGGGATGTATTGAAAGTTACGCCAGAGTTTATTGACTATCGTGAACAACAGTTGCCGGCGGACACAGGAGCAGTTTTGGTACCGGGTGGATTTTCATACGGCGATTACTTACGAAGCGGCGCAATTGCCCGCTTTTCTCCGATTATGGAAGACGTGAAACACTTTGCGGACACTGGAAAGCCTGTGATCGGAATTTGCAACGGGTTCCAAGTTCTCACTGAAGCCGGACTGTTGCCTGGTGCTTTACGGCACAACATGAGCTTAGATTTTATTTGTAAGCCGCAACCACTCAGCGTTGTTAATAACCAAACATTATTTACCGATCAATTTGAAAAAGATCAAACAGTTATGTTTCCAATTGCTCATGGCGAAGGCAACTATTATTGCGATGATGAGACTTTAACTGAATTAAAGCAAAACAACCAAATCGTGTTTATCTATCAAGATAATCCTAACGGAAGTACTGCCGATATTGCGGGGATTGTTAATAAACAAGGCAATGTGCTTGGTATGATGCCACATCCAGAACGTGCAAGTGAATCAATTCTTGGCGGGGCAGATGGAAAGCTTTTGTTTGAGAGTTTGGTGGCGAGTGTGGAGATGGCTGTGGGTTAGTTTTGTTTGGTATTAGAGAGTTTTTAAATAGATACTTATTGACTGAAACGTGTGAAAAGCACCTGATGCACAACAAATAAGCTAAATTAACACCGATCGCAAAGAACACGATCGATGTTAATTCATCTTATTTGTAACACATCAACCCGGTGCTTTTCACACTCTAAAACGTGTTCGTCGTCCCCAATGCTCGACATATAAGGCCAATTATCACCGATTACCAAAACCGTAATCAATGATAATTAACCTTATATGACCGCATTGAACCGGGACGACTCACACTCTAAAAAGGAGAACATACACCATGATGACCGAACTATCACCTGTTGATATTAAAGCTCAGAAACTTTACCAGCAATGGGGATTGAGCGACGATGAATTTTCTCAGGTTGAAAAACTTTTGGGACGTTTACCTAATTTTACTGAAACCGGACTGTTTGCTGCTATTTGGAGTGAACACTGTGCTTACAAGAATTCAAAGCCTCTATTAAAGCAATTTCCAACTACCGGTAAGCGAATCTTACAAGGACCTGGCGAGGGTGCCGGGATTATTGATATTGACGATGGTCAGGGAGTCGTTTTTAAGGCTGAAAGTCACAACCATCCCACCGCTGTCGAACCTTATCAAGGCGCTGCTACAGGTGTCGGTGGTATCGTGCGTGATATTTTTTCAATGGGTGCACGTCCTGTAGCCATGCTTGATAGCCTTCATTTTGGTGAATTAGATGACACACAAACGAAGTACTTAGTTGACCAAACAATTGCCGGTATTGGTGACTATGGTAACTGCATGGGAATCCCAACGGTTGGTGGTGAGACCACGTTTGATGATATTTTTAAACATAACACTGTGATGAATGCGATGTGTGTCGGCCTGTTAGATAATGCGGATCAACAAAAGGGTGCCGCTGCTGGTGATGACAATCCCATTTATTATGTCGGTGCTAAAACTGGTCGTGACGGGATTCAAGGTGCGATTTTTGCATCGGCAGAATTCAGTGATGAGCAAGAATCCCAACGTTCTGCTGTTCAAGTTGGTGATCCATTTGCTGAAAAGCAACTAATGGAAGCCTGCCTAGAATTAATCCACGAACATACCGACATTTTGGTGGGGATTCAAGATATGGGTGCCGCCGGACTAGTTTCTTCATCCGCTGAAATGGGTGCTAAAGCTGGATACGGTATGGAACTTAATTTGGACCTTGTTCCTCAACGTGAAGCTGGCATGATTCCTTACGAATTAATGTTATCTGAATCTCAAGAACGCATGCTTTTATGTATTAAAAAGGGTCATGAACAAGAAGTTGAAGATTTATTTGCTAAGTATGAATCAGAGGCTGTCCAAATTGGTCATGTGACTGACAGTACTCAATACAAACTATATCAACATGATCAATTAGTTGCTGACGTTCCAGTTCACGCACTGGTCGATGAAGCACCGGTTTATCACAAACCCAGCCGACGTCCAGCTCGTCTTGATCAGGCTGCTGGTCAATTTGAACCAACAATCAATGATTTAAATGAAACATTAATTCAGATGTTGTCACAACCGACCATTGCTAGCAAGCATTCAATTTATGAACGCTATGACTCAATGGTTCAAACTAACACGGTTGTCGCTCCGGGTGGCGATGCTGCGGTGATTCGTTTACGAGGAACTGATAAGGCTCTTGCAATGACCACAGATGCTAATCCACGTTACTTGTACCTTGAACCACATGATGGTGGCCAGATTGCCATGAGTGAGGCAGCACGTAACATCGTTGCTAGTGGAGCCATTCCATTAGGTATTACAGACTGTTTGAACTTCGGTAGTCCTGAGGATCCAGAAGTTTATTACGAACTTGAACAGGCTACTAAGGGGATGGCAGAAGCTTGTGAGATCTTTGAAACACCTGTTATTTCAGGAAACGTTTCGCTATATAACGAGTTTAATAAGCAACCAATTTACCCAACGCCAATGGTGGGGATGGTTGGCTTAATCAAATCATCTGACTTGATCACCACCATTGATTTCAAGCACGAAGGCGATTTAATCTATGTGCTGGGCCAGACAAATGGTGATTTCAACGGAACGGAAATTCAAAAAATGCAACAACAAGAAGTTAGCGGTCGTTTGTTTGATTTTGATATTACCTACGAAAAACAGCAACAAGACCTAGTCACTAACTTGATTAATAGTCATTTACTTCAAAGTGCCCATGATTTAGCAGAGGGCGGTTTGGCGGTTGGTTTGGCAGAAAGTAGTTTTAATGGCAATGTTGGCATTGATGTCGCCGTTGACATGCCGCAAAACTATTTATTTGCCGAAACTCAATCACGCTTTATCGTGTCTGTGGCTCCTGAAAATCAAGCGGCAGCAGAAAAAGTGATTGGTGAAAATGGAGCATTGATTGGTAAAGTTGGTGGTTCACAGTTGTTAATCAGAACGAATGATCAAGACATAAATCTTGATTTAGCTAAGACAAAACAAACCTGGAGGGAGGCACTCGCATGCCAGCTGAATTAAAAGGACTGAACGAAGAATGTGGTGTTTTTGGTGTTTGGGATGATAGCCAGGCAGCACAACGCACATATTTTGGCTTGCACAGCCTTCAACATCGTGGCCAAGAAGGTGCCGGGATTGTTGTCAAATCTGAAAATGGCCGCCTACTAGCTCACAAAGGGTTAGGTTTGTTATCCGATGTGTTTGATCGACCAGAATATTTAGATGAATTAGTTGGCCGCAGTGCCATTGGCCATGTGCGTTACGGAACTGCAGGTAGTCGTGGCATTGAAAATATTCAACCACTGGTTTTCCACTATCTGGATGAAGACATTGCACTGGCACATAATGGAAACCTAACGAATGCAGTCAGCATGCGGCGCAAGTTGGAATCTGACGGTGCTATTTTTCAATCGAACTCCGATACTGAAGTCTTAATGCACTTGATTCAACGACAAAAACAGCCAAAATTTGCGGATCGCTTAAAGGCTAGTCTTCGTGAAATTCGTGGTGGCTTTGCGTATCTGATTCTGACAAAAGATGCAATGTATGCCGCTCTTGATCCAAACGGCTTTCGACCACTGGTTATCGGTCAGTTAGAAAATGGCTCGTACATTGTCGCTAGTGAAACATGCGCGTTAGACGTTGTTGGGGCTAAGTTCTTACGGGACGTTCAACCAGGTGAATTAGTTCAAATTGACGACAGCGGTTGTCATATTTCTAAGTATACGAATGACACACAATTGGCAATTTGTTCGATGGAATATATTTATTTTGCACGCCCAGATTCTAATATTTACGGTGTAAATGTGCATTTGGCTCGTCAACAAATGGGACGTCAGGTGGCACTAGAAAACCCAGTTGACGCTGACATTGTAGTTGGTGTGCCCAACTCTTCACTGTCTGCCGCCTCTGGTGTTGCTCAACAATTGGGAATTCCAGATGAAATGGGCTTAATTAAGAATCAATATAGCTCCAGAACCTTTATTCAACCCACTCAAGAGTTGCGTGAACAGGGAGTTAAGATGAAATTATCTGCTGTCCGCGCGGTTGTTGAAGGTAAAAAAGTGGCGCTTGTGGATGATTCAATTGTCCGTGGTACTACTAGTCGCTACATTGTTAGAATGCTCAAGGCTGCCGGTGCAAAATCGGTTCATCTACTCATTAGTTCGCCACCATTAAAGTACCCATGTTTCTATGGAATTGATATTGAACATACACGTGAATTAATGGCCGCTAACAACACCGTTGAAGAAATGCGTGAAAAAATTGGTGCCGATTCGTTGCATTTTCTCAGTTTACCAGGATTGATTAAATCGATTGGCCTGAAGCAGGATGAACCAAATGATGGGTTATGCGTCGCTTATTTCGATGGCAAATATCCAACCCCGCTTTATGATTACGAGGATGGGTTTGAAACGCCGAAAACGGCGGATGACCATGCTTTATCAGCATCCGTTAAACAACATCAAGTTATCTAGACGGGGAGGATATCCAAGCAATGAAGAATGCTTATGAAGAAGCCGGGGTCAATATTGCGGCTGGCGAAGCAGTTGTTGATTCATTAAAACAACAAATGGGTAAGCAAGACAATCATGTTTTGAGTGGTATTGGTGGCTTTGCCGGCTGTTACCAATTAAGTGAAGATCAGTTAACTGATGCACCAGTGTTGGTTGCCGGTAGCGATGGAGTTGGAACTAAGGTGTTACTTGCCGCTCAGGCAAATCAAGTTAGCACAATTGGACAAGATTTGGTCGCCATGTGTGTTAATGATCTGTTAGCCCAAGGAGCACAGCCGTTATTTTTCTTGGACTATCTGGCCTTGTCCGAACTGGATGAAGATCAAGTTAATCAAATCTTGAAGGGTGTTTTAGATGCTTGTCAAAATCATCAAATGACACTTTTAGGCGGCGAAACGGCAGAAATGCCCTGTATTTACCAAGAACACCATTTTGATTTGGCCGGATTTGCGATTGGGTTGGCCAAAAAGAATGATCTGTTGACCCCTGGAGGTGCGCATAAAGGCGACTATTTGATTGGTCTGCCATCCAGCGGTCTACACAGTAACGGCTTCTCATTAGTTCGCAAATTACTGTTTAGCGATAACGACTATCATTTCGATGAGATTGTTCCATCCATTGGCCATCCACTAATCGAAGAATTGTTAAAACCAACAAGAATTTATACCAACGTTTTGAAACCATTATTGAATCAAAAAATAATTGCAGGTGCTGCCCATATTACTGGTGGTGGTTTAATTGAAAACGTGCCGCGAATGCTCGGAGATCAATTACAGGCTGAAATTAACATTGATACCTGGCCAACCGCCCCAATCTTTAAATTATTAACCGATTTGGGCAAGCTAAGTGTTAACGACAGATATCAGACGTTTAATATGGGAATTGGCATGGTCTTAGCTGTTCATCCTGATGATTTGGATTCAGTTACCACTGAATTAATTAATCAACATGAACCTTATTATCATATTGGTCGCATTACTTCTCGTGCCAAAGATCAACCAGCTGTGCAGCTAGTGGGGGTAGAAGATGATTAAAATTGCAATCTTTGCCTCTGGCAATGGTACTAATTTTGAGGCGCTATATGGTCATATTAAAGAAAACAAATTGCCGGTCACAATTACTCATTTGATTTGCGATCAACCGAAGGCACCAGTGATTCAAAAAGCGTTAGACCGTGGTATTCCAGTTTGGACTCATCGAGTAAAAGAATTTGAAAACAAAATGGTATACGAGCAGGCAATTTTGGACCAATTAAAACAAGATGGAGTTCAAATGCTTGTGTTAGCTGGCTATATGAGAATCGTCACTAACGTTTTGCTTGATGCGTATACCAAGCTGATTATTAATATTCATCCGGCCTTGCTACCATCATTTCCTGGCCTTCATGGGATTGATGATGCGTATGCTGCAGGTGTTAAAGTTACTGGAGTAACGGTTCACTACGTTGATTCTGGGGTTGATAGTGGTCCAATTATTGCACAAGAACCCGTCAAGATTCTGGATGATGAAACTGTGGATCACCTTGAAGCCAGAATTCATGAAGTAGAACATGAATTATATTTCAAAAGCTTTTGTAAAGTTCTCAAGTCAAAAGGTTGGATTGACGCATAAAATAGTGATTTTAAATGGATAAGGAGAGAATTACAAACATGAAAACAGCATTATTAAGTGTTTCTGATAAAACAGGTATCGTTGAATTTGCTGCAGGATTAATCAAACGTGGTTACCGAATCTTATCAACCGGTGGCACAAAAAAAGCGCTTGAGCAGGCTCAAATTAAGGTGACGGCCGTTGAAGATGTGACTGGCTTTCCGGAGATGCTCGATGGTCGGGTCAAGACACTCCATCCTGTCATACACGGTGGCTTGCTGGCTCGTCGTGATTTGCCGGAGCACATGGCCGCACTAAAAGCTCACAAGATTGATCCGATTGATCTAGTTGCGGTTAATTTATATCCATTTAAGAAAACTATTTTAACTGCTGGGGTAACTGAACCAGAAGCCATTGAACAAATTGATATTGGTGGTCCAAGTATGCTTCGTTCAGCTGCCAAGAACTTTGCTGGTGTTTTGCCAGTCGTTGATCCAGCTGATTACAATCGTGTGTTGGATGCAATCAGTAATGATACTGCTGATCTGGCATTTCGTCGGCAATTAGCATTGAAGGTGTTCCGTCATACTTCTGCTTATGACACTTTGATTGCTCAGTACCTTGGCCGTGATGATCAAAATGAATTTCCAGATAGCGTTACTCTGACATACACCAAAAAGCAAGAGCTGCGTTATGGTGAAAACAGTCATCAGCAAGCCGCTTTTTATCAAGATGAAATTCCAGTACCTTATTCAATTGCACAAGCAAAACAACTGCATGGTAAGGAATTATCATTTAATAATATTAAAGACGCTGATGCTGGGTTGCGCACAATTGCTGAATTTGATCAACCGACTGCGGTGGCCGTCAAGCATATGAATCCATGTGGTATCGGTTTAGGTGACAATATCGAAGAATCCTGGGATCGAGCTTTTGCTGCTGATTCGACTTCGATTTTTGGTGGCATCATTTTATTGAACCGCAATGTGGATTTGGCAACAGCCGAGAAAATGCACAAAATTTTTCTTGAAATTATTATTGCGCCAAGCTTTGATGACGATGCTTATGAAATATTGGCCAAGAAAAAGAATTTACGACTATTGACGGTTGATTTTAGCAAACGCTTAGACGCTAAAGAACTTGAAACAGTATCCGTTATGGGCGGTGTACTTCGTCAGGAACAGGATACTGTGGTTGAATCAGCTGATGAGTTTAAGGTTGTTTCAAAACGTCAACCAACCGAACAAGAATTAAAGGCATTGGAATTCGCTCAAATTGTTGCTAAACACGTTAAAAGTAATGCAATTGTTGTTGCAACTGACAACCAAACACTTGGTATTGGCGCCGGCCAAATGAACCGAGTTGGCTCAGTTGAAATTGCTATTAATCAGGCTGAACAATCTTCTGAATACGGTCATGCTGTTTTATCATCTGATGCGTTCTTCCCAATGGATGATTCTGTTGAATATGCGGCCAAGCATGGCATTAAGGCAATTGTTGAACCAGGTGGAAGTATCAAAGATAAAGATTCCATTGCAATGGCCGATAAGATGGGTGTGACGCTTGTCTTTTCAGGCCGTCGCCACTTCAGACACTAGAATGGAGAGTAATTAACTATGGCGACCGTATTAGTCGTTGGTAGCGGGGCACGGGAACATGCCATTTGCCGTCAACTTTTAAAAAGTGAACAAGTAGATACAGTTTATTGTGCGCCAGGCAATCCTGGAATGGCTGAGGATTCAGTTAATTGCGTTGCAATCGATGAATTAGCTTTTGATGCACTAGTGGGTTTTGCAGAGCAAGAAAATGTTGATTTAACAATTATTGGGCCAGAATTACCCTTACAACAGGGCATTGTGGATGTGTTTGAAGATGCTGGCTTAAAGGTTTTCGGACCAAATAAGGCAGCAGCTCAGTTGGAGGGCTCAAAAAAGTTCGCTAAGCAGATTATGAATCAAGCCAACGTTCCAACGGGAAGTTACCAAGATTTTACAGATGAACAATCGGCACTAACGGCACTAAAAACAGTTAATTATCCGATCGTTATCAAAGCTAATGGATTAGCTGCGGGCAAGGGTGTTGTGATCGCTAATGATCACAACACGGCCGAAGCGACCGTTCATGAAATGCTGGGGAAGCATGAATTTGACACAACTGAAGTCATCTTTGAGGAGTTTTTAAGTGGTCAAGAATTTTCATTCATGGCGTTTGTCAGTGGCGATCAAATTGTGCCGATGCCATTGGCACAGGATCATAAAGCCGCTTATGATGGGGACAAGGGACCAAATACTGGTGGAATGGGTGCATATAGTCCATTGCCACAATTTCCTGCGGACTTGGCCACAAATAGTATGAAAAACATTTTGAAGCCGGTTATTAATCAAATGACCGCCAACGATACACCATTTCGCGGTATTTTGTATGCTGGATTGATTTATACCAATCAAGGACCCAAGGTAATTGAATTTAATGTTCGGTTTGGAGATCCAGAAACTGCTGTGGTACTACCGCAGTTACAAAGTGATTTTTACCAATTATTGATGGACTTGATTGATAATCAACCTGTCACTGCACAATGGCAGACTGAGGATACTTATCTTGGGGTTGTGGTCAGTACAGAACACTATCCGTTATCCTCGGGAAGCGGGGATGATTTATCGGTAATCGCAAAGTTGCCAGACGATTTGAAGGTTAACTATGCGGGTGTCAAGCTGGATGACCAGGGGAAGCTGGTCAGCAATGGGGGACGAGTATTATGTGTTCTAACCCACGATCAAGATATTCCAGCAGCACAGCAACGAGTTTATCGTTGGCTAGATGCACAGAAGTTGGCCGGATTGCGGTATCGGACGGATATTGGAGACAAGGGTATAGTGTAAATTAACGCGGTCAGAAGCTGTTGGCATAACCAAAAAAATCATTAATCGTTGAACTTTACGATTAGTGATTTTTTTGGTTATGCCATGGGCTTCTGCGTTAATTTACACGTTTCAGAAAATATAGTAATTACCCTTAAGAAAAAAAGATGCTATCACACAAAAAAGATGTGAGACTTCTATTTCATTTTTATGGAACCATTTAATTATCTCAATTTTTACTACAACAACGCGTTCATCAACTCAGCTCGTCACAAAATAACGTCAAAGATCCACCAGGACAAGTTGAGTCCTAATGGATCTTTGACGTTATTTTACACGAGCTACCCGAGTTAACGAACGCTCTACTTAATTTTCACAATCAACACATCACACTTAGCGTTTCGGTTAACATAACTTGTAACCGAACCAACCATGAAACGTTCAACCGCCGATAGGCCAGTTGTTCCAACCACGATTAATTCGTTTGCATGGTCAGCTGGAAATTCGCGGGCGATAACTGTCTTTGGGTTACCAAAACGTACATGGATGCTGACATCGGTTAAACCGGCATCGATAGCTTTTTGCTTCAGGTCGTTCAAGCGTTGTTCGATTTCTTCAACCAAACTGTAAATTACATCACCGCTAACGGCACCTCCGTAACTATCTGAAAACTGGTTCACTTCAACCACATTCAAGATATCTAGGTGGGTATTGTTTTGCTTAGCAATATCGATGGCCTTGTCGATTACTTGAGAGGTAGCCTTGGAGCCGTCTACCGGGGCCAAAACATTCTTGTACTGTTGCAACATAAGGCAGATCTTCTTTCTATTTGGATTGGTACCTTAATTATACTATTGTTTGCGTTTTCTGTAAGTAAAAGTCCTTAAAAAGTTGGATAAATTACAAAATTAAGCGATACGTCTATGATTAGTGTGAATAGATGATCAAAAATCGTTTAAAAAGATTGATAATTACGCCATAAAGCGTCTGATATCATGAATATTTTTCACTAAGTAGATTAACCATAAATTATTGAAAACGTTGATATAGAAACAATTGTAATCGTTTCCAGTAAGTGGTAAGCTGTTTTTGAAAACCGTTTGAATGACATTTTTATTCAAACAGTCTATTAAAACATTTAGGTAAGGAGACTTGGACTATGCGCTACGTTTCAATGACATCACACAATATTGGCCGTAATTTGGCAACTGAGCAGTACCTAATGAATAACAAGGATTTTGGTGAACCATTGCTACTGTTCTATTATGAGGAACCATGTATTATTGTGGGTCGTAATCAAAACACAATGGAAGAAATCAATCAAAAATACGTTGAGGAAAATAACATCCGTGTTACTCGTCGACTTTCTGGTGGCGGAGCTGTTTATCAAGATCTCGGTAATCTTTGCTTTAGCTTTGTGGTAGACAGTAGTAGCGAAGAATTTGGTGATTTTAAATCGTTTACTCAACCGATCGTTGATGCATTACACCAAATGGGTGCTACTTCTGCAGAAGTCAGTGGACGTAACGATATCTTAGTCGATGGTAAGAAATTCTCTGGTAACGCCATGTACACTAGAAATGGTAAAACATTTTCTCACGGTACATTGATGTTAGATGTTGATCTAAATGTTGTTAGTTCAGCGTTGAATGTTCCTGAAGATAAAATTAAATCAAAGGGAATTAAATCAGTTCGTTCGCGTGTGACTAATCTAAAACCATATCTATCCGATCAATACCAAGATTTAACCGTTCCAGACTTCCGCGATATCTTACTTAAAGAACTTTTCCACGTTGATAGTCTTGATGCAATTAAGGATAAAGAATATGTCGTCACCAAGGAAGAACAGGCTAAGATTGACGATATTTATGAACAGTATTATAACAACTGGAATTGGGTTTACGGTAAGTCGCCAGCATTTACTGTTCAAAAACGTCAGCATTTTGACATGGGCACTGTTGATGCACGACTAACGGTTGATGATGGGCAAATTACTGATATTAAGTTCTATGGTGATTTCTTTGGCCCAGAAGATGTGACAGCGTTGGCTGCTCAACTAAAGGGTATTCAATATAACCGTGAAACACTGAAGAAGGTACTTGATCAAGCTCATACTGAAAAGTATATTGTTGGAATTACTACTGACGAATTAGTTGATTTGCTCGCATAATCACAGGTTATTGGTAGCCCTTTCGTTAAAATAATAGTAAAATAAAATCACTACAATAATTGGAGCGATTTATTTGAAAGAAGCAAGACGAGTTATTTCATATGCTACTGTATCATTAGTAATTTACTGCGTGGTCAGTGCGATGATGTACGTACAGACAAATGTATCATTGGCGAGTGCTGAGGTTTGGGAACATTTAGGCATTGCATTAGTTCTATTTTTAGCAATGGCGATTATCAGTTCGCTGGATATGAGAATTTCTGTGTACGTTACAATCTTTGTTATGTTAATATTCACATTGGCGTTGTTGGGAGCGTTTATTGAGGTTAACTACCATTCTAATACGGGAATGGTTGTCAAAACCATTGTTGATGCGTTAAGCTTAGTAGGCTTAATCATTAATATAATTTGCGTGACCGCCGCCGTTAAGATGCGCGCACGCCAATCTAACTTCAGAATTAGAAGGAAGTAACTTATGGAATTTAATGTACAGACTTTTATCGATCAGGTCACAGATGAACAGTATGAAAAGCAGACAGTTGACGTTTCACAGAGTGATTTGTCAAAGGTTACTGTGATAAAAAAAGGAATCGTAGCATTACAATCAAGCATTAATGACAACCGTTTAGCACAGTATGAATGGCAATTTGACGTTAAGAATGTTGAAGATCCGATTAGTGTCCGGTTAGAAACAGGAATTATTAATTTGCCATTTGAAAATGGCAAAACGATTTCTAAAATCTTAAATGTCACAGATACATTGCCTGTTAATGTTTATTTAATCTGTGAATCTCCGGAGTTGAATCGATCTGGTCTGAGAATTGATCGACTTGCGTCTGCGACAGCGTTAGCTGATGATCCTGATAGTGTGACAACTGCCGCAATGCAGTGGATTGACGAGCAATTAACTATTTTATCCGATAATTTAGCTAATAAAGATGAAAAATAGGGTACTTGCGGCAGAGTTTAAAAGATGTTAGCATGTATCTATGCGATGAGTCGAGAAGTCAGGCAATTCTTTGAATTGTTCCGCGCAAGCGGCTAGTGACATTTTGGCGTGGGACACATTTACCTACCGGATTATGTAGGGTGTTCGGTTATCATACGTTGTGGAGCGTTCTTAACCTGAGATAATATCAATACACATAAAGACCCCGAGATCGAAAGATCTTGGGGCCTTTTTTTAATTTATGGTGCCTTTGATAAAACGTGTTCCAAACACGCTGAAGCTTAACTTATAAGGGCTGAATGAGAATCAATTGTCAAAAATCGACAATTAATCTTCATTCAGCCCTTATAAATCAGCTTCAACCCGTGTGTTTTTCACACTCTATTTGAAACGTGTTCCAAACATACTGAAGCTTGAGGTATAAGAAAGAGTTGGAAATCAATTGTCAAAGCTCGACAATCAATCCCCAACTCTTCCTTATACCACAGCTTCAACCCGTATGTTTTCCACACTCTATTTTACAAAATAAACTCTCTCATCAATCAAATCAAAGGTTTTTAAATTGCGGTTTACTCTTTCAGCTTGTTCCTCATCTATGAACTTGGCATTACTCCAGAACTCTTTCGAATTCGTTGCACCATTCTTTTCACCAATCGTAATTAGTGTGATTTGAGGATATTTTTCTCTAATTAATTGCAACAATTGCCAATCGGTTGTTTGTTTGTCGGGTGCCCATGACATAACGACAAATGATACATATTGTCCATACTTATTCAGTGCCTCAATGGCATCCAGTGATTCAATTTCCGTGACAGGATGTTTACCTGTTTCGTTTTCCTTTGTCCATGCCTGACTGTCGGTGGTGTAAATAGTCTGATTTGAATTTAGATTTTTAAGTCCTTTAGATATGTATCCATTTCCTGCCATTACTTCTAGCACTGGCTTTTGATTAATGTAATCTGCGAGATCTTTGACAAATGGGGCACTTGTATATGACCACATACCATACGTTGTCTCAAGGTAATCCCGGTATGACCGTAACAACTTGTCAAGTTTTGGTAATGCTTCATTAAATCGATTCCACAAATCGTCTCCAGCCTTATCTCCTGCGGGATACTGATCTGATATTTTCTTGAAAATAGTATCTTGAATATCATCAGGTAGCAGTAATTGTGGTAGTGGCTGTGGTAATAATCCATTCTTTAATAGTCGGTCACTTTCAATAACATTGTTGATGAGATATTTGACGGCAGGAATTCCATCAAATAATTCTGCATACTTCGTTAATTGTTGGATGTAACTGCTAGGCATTGATTTTTTGTGAGTTTTAATAATTTTTTTTAATTTTTTTCGCTGCTTTGGATTCATGGCAACCTCGTTTAGTCGTTTAAGTTAAGATCAAGTTCTTCTTGCTTGCTATAGAACTTATCAGTATCCTTGCGGTGAGTTCTACCGTATAAGTAGCCGTCGATTAATTGATAAATTTCATAACGATCTTCACTAGATAAAACACGATGATTGTACGTTAGTTCCTTACCCGATAAAAACAGCTTGCTGAGGTCATATTCATCTTTTTCAGTCTTGCCAGTCAAATAATCTAAGCTGACATCAAAGTATTCGGCTAGTTTCTTAGCCTCAATGTACGAGGGCGTCCTGATTCCACGCTCCCAATTGCCAATCTGAGATGGTGTATTAGCCTTTTCATCACCTGATAGGTTTTCATTCAGTGCTTCAGCTAGTTGTTTTAATGTAATATTTTCTCCTCGTCGGAGGGCTCTTAAACGTTCCGGAAACATCTCATCACATCCCTTTAACTCATTTTAACATTCTTATCTAACCAACGATCAATAAATTCGTATACGTCGCCACGCTTTGTTTCATTTAAAATTTCATGCCGCATCTGATCAAATAAATGTAATGTAACATGTGAAAAATGTGCATTAGTTAGTTGATTAAATAGTCTTTGCGGGCCACGACCAAATTTACCGACCGGATCATGTGCTCCGCTAGCAAATAGAATTGGCAAATTCTTAGGAATGCCGTTAAACCATGTACTAGTTGTGGCCATCTTGGTAAGTGAAAACAGCGTGTAAAAGCCGTTATAAGTAAATACAAAACCAGACCACGGGTCATCTGTGTATTGTTTAAGGATTTTTTTGGAGTGCGTCAACCACGAATACTTAACATGTTTGTTAAATCTTTTAGAAAAGCTACCAAACGCTAGTTTATCGAAAAATGTCCCTGTTTTGTGTGGAACTGTGATATTTGATAACTTAACCAGTGGCCATACTGGTCCAAGTTCAGGGTGTGAAGCGGTTGTACCGGTTAGAATGCAACCATCTATTTGATCACCAATTTTTGGCAACAGGGCTTGTCCCATCATTGATCCCATACTGTGACCTAAAATAACATATGGTAGTTCTGGATACTGATATTTCATTTTATTTAGCAAAGTAACTTCATCAGTTAGCAGGTGCTCAACTGGGTGTGATAAACCAAAAAATCCAAGTTGTTTTGGAGAACTATGACCATGACCAAGGTGATCATCGCCAACAACCAGCCAACCCTGTTTTACAAGGTGTTCTGCATATTCCTCATACCTGTTTATATGTTCAGCCATACCATGAATTATTTGAATAATTCCAATTGGGGCTTGTGTTGGGATCCATTTTTTGGCATAAATAGTGGTATGGTTATCACTAGATTGAAAGTGAAATTCGTTAGACAAGGTAGGTGCTCCTTTGAAGAAAAAATATTGGTACTGGACGATTGCAATTTTAATTGTGGCACTGGGCGGTGGAATGCTAGGTGCTGGATTGTATTTTTATCACGTCGCCGTTGTGCCGGGACCGAAGAGTTTTTTGAGTAAGAAAACTCCTTTAAAAAAGACAGATCCATTATATCATCAAAAATTATGGTTTGAAAAAGTTCATAAAACAAAATGGACGATGAAATCTGCGGGTGGCGATTATAAGTTAGTCGCTGACTATATTCCAGCCGCTAAAAAAAGTAATAAAACTGTGTTGATTGCCCATGGATTTAACGGGAGCAAGGAAGATATGGGCGCCTATGCATACCTGTTTCATGAACTGGGGTATAACGTGGTTGCACGAGATGCCCGCGGGCAGGGACAAAGTCAGGGGGACTATATTGGTTACGGCTGGCCTGATCGTCTTGATGATAAGAAATGGATTAAAAAGATTATTGCTAAAAACCCAGATAGTAAAATTGTCATGTTTGGTGTCAGCATGGGTGGTGCCACGACGATGATGGTGAGCGGTGAACACTTACCACACCAAGTTAAGGCGTTCATTGAGGATTGTGGTTATACCAATGTTAAGACAGAAATTAACTATCAGGCGGAACAGTTGTATCATTTACCAACGATTATTCGTGTTCCACTGGTGGACATAGTCAGTCTGATAACGCGGGTTCGTGCAGGATACTTCTTTGGACAAGCCAGTTCTGTAAAACAGTTGGCTAAAAACAAACGGCCAATGTTATTTATTCATGGGACGAAAGATAAATTTGTGCCAACTAAGATGATTTACGCCAATTATCGTGCGACAAACGGACCTAAGGAAATGTGGTTGGTAAAAGGAGCGGGTCACGCCCGATCATACCAGACAAAACCGAAAGCTTATGAGCAACATGTTAAAGCTTTCTTAGATAAATATGTGCATTAATTTTTGTGGAGTGTAATTTCCGATTATGGAATTACACTTTTTTTGTTCAAATCTATAAATAACGTAACTTAGAACCATTCTAAACCTAAGTTAGAATGGTTCTCGAATTGATTTTGTTACAGTTTTGTAATATTAATTGACAATCTTCATTGACGTGATTTCAGGGGTGTTAAAAGCTAAGAAACTTTTAGTTATTATGGATGACTTCAACCACTGGTATATCTGATTTAAGTGAGGTAATGGTTGGTATTAGTTAGTGGAGATTACAGTAATCAAATGATTAAAAAATCAGGCAATAAAAAGGGTGGATGCAATCAGTTAATCTTGACTTTTATTAGAAATTACAGAATAATTCACACTAATTTATAATGTTAGGGGATGAATTTATGCAATGGGGATTTATTAATGGCAGTCCAAATGCGCAGGGCCATACATATCAATTAGCACAATATTTGTTAGACGGACAATCAAAGGTGGACTGGAACTTAGTGAATTACCAGATTGCTCAGCTAGGCCAGCAACGACATGCTAAAACCGATGAATTTATGGATGTGGTTAGTGAAGTATCACATGCAGATGCTCTGCTAATTGGTACGCCAATTTACTGGTCGGACATGACTGGGTTGCTAAAAACATTTTTGGATCGTTGCACGATGGTTGCCCGTCAATTTGATTTTACCGATATTCCAGTGTATTTGCTTGTCAACGGGACACAGACTCCGGACCAAACCGCACAAGGAATCGCACCAGCCGTGTCTCAACTATGTGAGTTTCTAAAGATGGACTACCAGGATACGATTTACGTTGATACAAGTAAAGTGGTTCAACCGTCGGACTATACCTCAGCGTTACATAAGCAACAAGAACAACTACATACATTCGTTAATGTGAGGTAATGGCGATGGACGCAATATTTGGTGATCAAATTACTGTTGGTTATGGGAAACGAAATGTTCTCACCAATCAATCAGTTCATATTCATAGTGGACAAATTACAGGATTAATTGGCCCCAATGGCAGTGGTAAATCAACAATTTTAAAATCAATCAGTGGTATCAAACCAATTGAACACGGTAGAATTTCCGTGGAGGGCCAAGACATTGATGTACTGAATCCTAAACAACGAGCTAAACAAATTGCTTATCTGGAGCAGGCACCTACTGTTCCTGGCGATTTAACCGTTAAAAGTATGGTTAAGCTTGGGCGGTACGCATATTGTCACGGCTTATTTGGTAAGGACGAACATGGTGAAACACAGATTAAAAAGGCAATGGTAGAAGCACAAGTTGCTGAATTAGCTAATCGACGTATTGATGCTTTGTCAGGTGGTCAACGTCAGCGTGCTTTTATTGCAATGACATTGGCTCATAATAGCCCGGTAATCATGCTTGATGAGCCAACTACTTATTTAGATTTAACTCATCAACTAGATGTGCTTAATCTACTTAAGCATCTCAACCATACACAAGATAAAACGGTTGTACTAGTCTTGCATGATCTTAACCAAGCTGCCCAATACTGTGATCAACTAATTTGTATTAACGAGGGCCAAGTCGTTAAAACTGGGACACCGAAGGAAGTACTGACAGAAGAATTATTAGCGGATATTTTCCAGGTTAAAGCGAAAATTACATTTCAAAGCTCATGCCAGTATCCACAGCTAATGGACTATGAAACGCTGGTGAATCAATGAAAACAAAAAAATTAACGTGGATTAACGGAGTACTCCTATTAATTTTGATTCTAGCTTTTGTGGCTAATTTGTGTGGCGGAGTTCAATGGTACGGCTTAAATCAGCTTTGGGCAGATCCAAATTTAATGGCAACCAAGATTATGTGGACGATCAGGTTACCACGTAGCTTGTCAGTTGTACTGGTTGGTGCCCTGTTAGCATTTAGTGGGCAGCTAATGCAGGCACTGTCGAAGAATCCGATTGCTGATCCATCTATTTTAGGTGTCAATGCAGGTGCAATGTTGGCGCTGATGATTGGGTCGTTGTTTGGTATCAGTCTGTCTGTTTTTAATACAATGTGGTTAAGTATTTGCGGTGCATTAATAACCTTTTTAATTGTGCTTGGTCTGTCAATGACTAAACAGGGTATTGATCCCCTTAGGTTTATACTAGGCGGCACGGTTTTTGCTAGTTTTATTAGTTGTATTGCCTATGCTGTAAGCTTGTTAACCAATAGTTCAGTTCAATTTCGCAATTTGTTGGTTGGTGGTTTTAGTGGCGCCACGTATTCTCAAGTTGAGTTATTGACAGTGGGGATTATCGTAGTAATCGTTCTGGTCGTAGTGTTACGTAAAAGCTTGACGTTATTAGTGTTAGATGATGCTACGGCCAGTTCCTTAGGAGCTAAACCGGGTGTCACTAGGATCATTGCATCTCTGATGGTCGTGATTTGTGCAGGTATTAGCGTTGCGGTTGCCGGTAATATAGGCTTTGTTGGCCTAGGGATTCCTCAAGTGATTAATTATCTGCATCCAGATGCATTAGAAAGAAACGTTGTTCCAACTATGCTTGCAGGCGGGATCTTTATGCTGGTTGTTGACCTAATTGCAAAAACGTTGGCGGCACCAACTGAATTACCACTATCAGCATTAAGTGCAATATTTGGTGGTGCGTTCTTGTTCATCATTGTTGCGAAAGGGTCAAGGGTGACCCAAATATGAGTATGAAAAGAATATTTGGTAGTTATACAATGGCAATTTTGCTATTAATCGTACTGAGTCTGGCATTATTAGCAATTGGTGACATTCATCTGTCGTTGTTAACCACCATTAAAACACTGTTTGGTGATTCATCAGATCGAATCGCCAACATCGTTATTTGGGATATGCGAATGCCGTACATTGTGGCAGCATTAACTACCGGTAGTTGTTTAGCAATTAGTGGGCTGATTTTACAATCATTGACCTATAATCCATTGGTCGACTCAAGTATTCTAGGTGTTAATGCTGGAGCAAGCTTGGGAGCAGTCGTGTTAATTGGGCTGGCAGGAATTATTAAAGCAATTAATGTCGATACATATTTACCAGTGGCTGCAGTGTTTGGAGCGTTAATTAGTTTATTAATTGTTGGTATCATGAATCGGGAAGGTTCCAAAATGCAGATATTGCTAGGTGGTGTTGCTCTGACGGCGCTATTAAATGGAATTATTCTGATGGTGGAATTGAGCCTCAATAAGTTCGACTTTGATAAAGTACTAGTGTGGTTAAGTGGTAGCTTTTGGAATTTGGATCCCGGCTTTTTGACTGGGTATGCAATTGCAGCGGTGATTTTAATTGCTATTACGAGTGGGTTTAGTCGTGAACTGGGTGTTCTTATGTTAGGAGACCTCACGGCGTTAAGCCTGGGAGTAAATGTAAAATTTGTGAAACGGATGCTCATGCTGATGGCAATTGGTATGGCAGCGGTGGCGGTATCTGTGGGCGGTGCAATTAGTCTGGTTGGTCTGATGGCACCAAATATCGCCCGAAAAATGTGTGGCAGCAAAATTCAGGTATTATTACCTGTCACATGTTTAATCGGTTGTGTAATTATGTTGTTATCAACATTGGTTGCCAATAATTTATTTTTACCGTCTGTATTACCAGTTGGACTGGTAGTGGCAGTTATTACGATGCCATACTTCTTGTATCAATTGTTTAGATACTAAGTGCTGAGTAGTGCAGAGAAATATGTTAGTTAAAAAATAAGAGTAGAGAGGGATTGATTAAAATGAAAAAATGGAAAGTTGTAACAGTACTTGCGATGGCAACGCTATTATTTGCGGGATGTGGTAAATCAACGGCAAAATCAAGTAGTGCTGATAAAACAAGGACAATCAAAACTGCAGATGGCAAAGTGAAGGTACCAGTTCATCCAAAACGAGTTGTTTCAACGGTGTATACAGGTGAAATTCTGTCATTGGGTGCTCATGTTAGTGGATCGACCAGCATGGATTTGTCTAATCCTTACTTGAGCAAAAAGACAGTAAAGGGTATCAAAAACTTGGGTAACAGTCTAAGCAGTGAGGCTGTACTAAAACAAAAGCCTGATCTGATTATTACTGATAATGAATCGGACGTTAAAAAACTGAAGAAAATTGCACCGGTTGTCTATATTCCATATGGTTCAACTGGCAACGTTTACCAAACATTAAAGAAATTTGGTAACATTCTTAATCGTCAAAAGCAGGCAACAAAGGTTGCTAATGAATTGAAGAACACAGCTAAGACTGAAACGACAAAACTAAAGGCGGCTGGTATTGACCCAGCCAAAACAACGGTTGGCATGTACGAAATGCAAGACAATAAGTTGTATGTCGATGGTAGCAGTTGGGGTCGTGGTGGCGAGGCACTTATCACAGCCTTGAAGTTCAAGTTGCCAAGCTCAATTCAAAAGATTCAAAACGGTGCAGGGTATAAGCAAATTTCAACAGAGTCGCTAGACAAGTACTCAGCAGATTGGGTGTTCTTTACGAGCTACAGTTCAACATCAAAGGGTAACGACCAAGCTGTATCTGATTTGAAGAGTAATCCGGTTTGGGAAAACCTAAAGGCAGTTAAGGACGGCCACGTAATTGAGTTGCCATTCAATAAAATGTATTATTACGATCCAGCAGCGGTAAAGGGACAGATGAAGCTGGTGACGAATGCAATGATTAAAGCCAACTAGATTGTAAAAACACGCGTTAAGATGCTGGTGATATAACGAAGCCCCACACTAATCGATGAACTTACGATTGGTGTGGGGCTTCGTTATATCATGAGCATCTGCTTGTTTTTACACGTTTTGGCAAAAAAATAGCGCGAGAGATGAACTTACGATTGGTGTGGGGCTTCGTTATATCATGAGCATCTGCGTGTTTTTACACGTTTCAGCAAAAAAGTAGCGCGAGAGATGAACTTACGATTGGTGTGGGGCTTCGTTATATCATGGGCATCTGCGTGTTTTTACACGTTTCAGCAAAAAAGTAGCGCGAGAGATGAACTTACGATTGGTGTGGGGCTTCGTTATATCATGGGCATCTGCGTGTTTTTACACGTTTCAGCAAAAAAGTAGCGCGAGAGATGAACTTACGATTGGTGTGGGGCTTCGTTATATCATGGGCATCTGCGTGTTTTTACACGTTTCAGCAAAAAAAGTGGCGCGAGAGATGAACTTAAGATTAATGGGGCCACTCGCCATATCACTAGCATTTACAATTTCCGAACACTAAAAAAACTCAACGCCCTCATGCGGCATTGAGCTTTCAACCTAAATATTACCTTGCATATAAACCAGTTCATCAGTTGAAATTTGTTCATTCAACATATTGGCCATTTCTGGAACGATTTTTTGTTTAGCTAAGGCCTGTTGAACAAATGTATGCTCGGCTTGGAATACTTCAATGTAAAGTGAAGCGATGAGATCTTCGTCTAATTGGCTACCATGTTGCTGGCTTCGCTGAGTATACGAATTTTTGACTAGATTAACAAGGTTGATATTATCACTAGTCTGAATCGAATTAAGGTAGTCAATCACGGCTTGATTAACTGTTTTCATCGCATCAACTAATTGCTGGCGTTGTGCTTTTACTTCTTCCTGATTACCATGTAATTCACGGTTTACTGGCGGCTTAAAACCTTTTTTGCGACGCATCCTGCGAAATTTACGTTGGTGCCAATATCTTTTGATTTGACGATTGGCAATTTTTAAAAATCCACGAAAACCCGTTGGCCCATTTGTGACGGCTTGGTGTCCAATAATTCTCTGATAAAGTTGATGGACATCTTCGGTTATTTCACCACGATCAGCCATATCATCGATCTTTTTTAAAACCACATCGTTAGTTTTTTGGGCTAATTGCATGTAATCCTTTCGGTTAATTCTATTATTAAAATTAGTTTGGCTACTAATCACTTGGCTGACTTGTTCAACCTCACGTGATGCAGGATTATTCTCACGCAAAGACTCAAGTGCTGCATAGACCATTTCACTTAGAGTCGTATTAAGTTCATCATCAGAAAAACTAGTCGTTTTGGACTCAAGGACAATCGGATAAATAATTGTTCCAACAAGGATGCTGATTAAAATAACCAGTGCGGCAATAAAAATCAATTGATTCCGTAATGCAAAACTAGTTCCATTAATGGTTGCGGGAATCGAAAATGCCATTGCTAAGGTAATAGTTCCGTGGATGCCACCAGTTGCTACTTGGAGTGCAGTTTTAGTATTAGACTGATCCTTCTGATTCACGTGGGCAAAGTTCAATTTAATCCATAGAAATCTAATGATGAACATGACTACGTATAGCATTACAGCTATTCCAATCAGGAAACTGATATGGGTTAGTTTTGAAGAAGCAATAACGGAGGGGAGGGTTGCACCCAGCAACACAAACACAAACCCGTTCAAAACATCAGAAACGATGTCCCATGTAGTTCTAGATACAATTTGTAATTTAGTGGAGGTAAGTTGTAACCGATCATATAACAAACCATGCGCCAATCCGGCTGCAACCACAGCTAGGATGCCTGAAACACCTAACTGTTCGGCAACCCAATAAGCAATTAGTGGCGTCATGACGTTGATCGGAATAACGATCGCGCTGACGTCGGTATGACTTCGTGTTAAGTACATTCGCACGCTGATAAGAAGCATACCAATCACCCAGCCGATGATTAATCCGCCAAAGAAGGCCTTTAAGAACGAAAGAATGCCCGTGGCTACATAAAAATTCCCTGAAACCATGCTACTCAGTGCTAAATCAAAAATCACAATTCCTGATGCGTCATTAAAAAGTGATTCGTGTTCTAGTGCGGTATTCACATGTTTTGGCATCACTACATTTTGAGTAATTGAACTAACCGCCACCGCGTCGGTTGGAGTAATGATTGCGGCCATCATAAAGGCAACTGGTAGAGTTGCAATTGGCCAGACTGAATGCATGACAAAACCAACAATAATGACTGTGACGATTGCTAACCCCACCGCCATTGAAAGCATGGTGGATAAGTTACGGCCTAACTTACTTAAAGATTGGTTTTGTCCGTCATTGAACATGAGTGGTGCAATGATCGCCAACATAAAAATTTCTGTGTTTAGGTGAATATTAAACTCTGGTACGCCAGATAAAATTAAGCCAGTTGCAATTTGAAAGATTGCAAGAGGTACCTTGTCCCAGATTAAGCCGATAATGTTAGCAAACACAACGGCGATGACCATTAAAGTGACTGAAATAATGATTGACATAATTTTTTGCCTCGTAATATTGATTGGCTTAATTTTAACAGAAAAGCCTTGTAAATAAGCAATAACGAATAAAATAATTGTCTGTTAAAATAATTTACCCCGCTAATTTACTCGCCACTTGTGCCAAAAGTGAGATTGGGGTTTTCTTTTGGTCTTTGATCCAGTCAATGGTCATTTGGTAAAGTCCAGCTGACACAAAACTATTCCAATAGCGGGCGTAGTCACCCGTAAAGGGGATGGAAGAAACATTATCTAAGTAAAACTTACTAACAAAATGGGTGAAGTGGCTAATGAGCAATGATTCTGCACCACTACTAATGATAACTTCAAATAGTTCACTATGAAGATCAATATATTCAAAATATGAACGACTGATCATAGTTGGCTGTTTGTCTTCAATTTGGTTCAAAAATTGATAAAACGGTAAAATTGAACGATCAAAGTAATCGCCAAGAACGTCTTCTTTGGAGTCGTAGTTTCTATAAAAAGCCATTCGTGAAATGCCAGCTTTTTTCGATAGTTCGCTGACAGAAATCTCATTGAACTTTTTAACTTTCATTAGTGAAAATAACGCAATTTGTAAGCTTTCTTGGCTTAGTTGTTTTTGCTCTTTACTATATGGGTTTGCCATAACAAATACCTCCATTGTGTAACGGCTCAGGGATAACTGCTTGCCATTACTTCTGGGTGAGTATATCATGATTCCAGTAAACGTTACAAGTGTAACACCAGGGAGGACAAAAAAATGACAAAAACACCTCAACAACCAATTAACAGTCCATTCACTATGAAGGCGACAAGTAAACAGGTGATGAAAAATATTAATTTAGAAGGTAAGACGGTAATTGTCACTGGTGGCTATAGTGGTATTGGATTGCAGGTTACTAAGTCACTGGTTAGGGCTGGTGCGAATGTGATTGTGCCTGCTAGAACAATTGATAAGGCAAAGAACGCAGTTGGTAATTTGCACAATGTCGAGTTTGGCGAACTTGATTTGATGAATGGTAAATCAATTCAACAGTTTGCAGAGAATTTTAACCGGCACCATGAACAGCTTGATTTATTAATAGAATGCGCTGGTATCATGTTTGCGCCATTGAGAAGAGATCAGCGTGGCAACGAATCACAATTGTCGACAAATTATCTCGGTCACTTTCAGCTAACTAATTATTTGTACTCAGCCTTAAAAAAAGCGGGAAATGCACGGGTTGTGATTGTTACTTCACGAGCTCAAAGTTGGAATGGCGTTGACTTCGATGACCCGAATTTTGTGCGACGCGAATATGATGCGCATGTGGCATATGCGCAGTCCAAGTCTGCCGATATTTTATTTGCAGTTGAACTTGATAGGCGGGCTCAAAAGGATGGTATCAGAGCGTTTGCGGTTCATCCAGGATTAGTACCGGGAACCGGCCTTGGGAGATTTGTTAATCGTAACGCTCAGTTACAAAAGTTCTTAGGATTTGTGATGAATGATCTTCAGTTGACACGAGCAATCAGCACCAAGAATTCGGTTGAAGCTCGGTTGCATGGTCAAACTGAATATGATTATTTCAAAAACGTCCATCAAGGAGCTGCCGATATATTATGGGCGGCCACTAGTCCCTTACTTAATGATAAGGGTGGTGTTTTTATTGAGGACTCTAATATTGGTACGGCTGTCGATGCAAATAGTAATTCGAAATTTGGTGCTCGACCTTGGTCAATTGATTCACAGCAAGCTACTGATTTATGGAAGTTAGGTGAAAAACTATCTGGGGTAAAATTTGATATTGAGTAGCTAATCAGTCCAATTTTGCCGTTGACCCTCTTTCCACAATTTTCGTACTAACAAATATTTTAACGTTAGCGGTTAGTTCGCCACTCAATAATTTCGTGAGTGTGAGTAGGCTTTGGCGAACCATTTCTCTCATAGGTACATGGACGGTAGAAATTTCCGGATACACTAACTTATCTTCACGATTGTCATTGAATCCCATGATGGCAATGTCCTCGGGGATGCGTAAGTGATGTTGCTGGCAGATTTTGACCAGTGAAAGCGCTAGGTAGTCGTCTTCACAAAAGAACACTTCGGGTAAACGAGAGCTGTTCACGATGGGTGATACCTCATCAGGTTGTGGGGTGGTGCTAATCGGTGATAATTGATAGACGTTATCCTCATCCAATTTTAAATTAACAGAGGCTAGTCCGTCTTCAAATCCCAAGCGCCGTTGGTCATAATTGTACATTCTGAAACTTGATTTGATGTAACCCAATTTTTTAAATCCTTGGTTGGCTAAGTAAACAGCAGATTTATAACTTCCTTGGTAGCTATCCATGGTGACAAAACTGGCATCCATCACTGGAAAGTTGGTATCTACAACGACTAGATTTGGTTGCAACTCTTGTACTAGACGTGCAGCCTCTTCAGATAAGTCGGTGCCAATCAAGAAAGCACCATCACCGGTTAATGAGTAGTTACCTTTTCTTAAATCTTGCATATCTAAAATACTGGTATTCAAATGAACATTAAAATTGGATGCTTCATTCGAGAACAGTGCCAACATCTTTTCAAAAAAGGGCTGTTCACTAAAGTCGGCGGTTAGGATATTGGCTGATTTAATTGCTACAAGATCAAAGTTTAAAACATCATTGCGTTTTCGCAGTGGCTTATAGCCGTACTGGCTCACAACTGACTTAATACGCTGCCGAGTTGCTTCGTTGACACCAGGTCGATCATTTAATGCTAACGATGTTGTGGCCTTAGACACGTGAGCTAATTTTGCAATATCTTCTAATTTAATCATCATGTCATCCCCAATCACGGACAGTATATCATAAAACTATTTAAACTAATTTAAACTAGCAACTAAATAAAATTGAACAAAGCATCTGAACTGATTAGGATAAAGCATGTTAGCTATCAATGTTTGTAAATTAATCTAAATCAGAAAGATGGGTGTCAATTTGCCAAGACTAAAAGATTTTAAACAACGATTATTCTTTTTAATTGTGTCACTGATCATGAATTCTGTGGGGACTGCACTGACAATTTCTACTAATATGGGCAGTGCTGTGTGGGCGGCTTCTTCGGTAAACCTTGCTAATTGGATTGGAGTGCCGCTTGGCACCACAATGTTTTGCTATGGTGTATTGGTGACGATTGCTAATCAATTATTCATCGGTCACTTTGATCGGCGCCGGTTTATTTCAAACCTGATGTTTACAGTGCCATTTAGTTACTTGGTTCAGTACGTAACGACTTTTTGGGACTGGATTGGGGTGCCACGTCTTAATTTAGCAGCGCACATTATCTTGGATGTCATTGGAATCGCAATGATTTCAGCTGCTGTTTCGATTTATCAACGCTCTAACCTGATTATGCATCCTAACGACGACTTGTCATACATTTTAAGATTCAAGTTCATGCATAATTCATCAGTGATGGGGCAGTGGGCCAGCTACATTCCACCGGTAGTGGTCACGGTTTTAGCGGTTATTTTTACACATCAAATCTACGCAGTCAATTTTGGTACAATACTGGCGCTAGTGGCACAAGGAGAAATGATGAAATGGTCGGACACCCATGTGTTCCCAAGGTTGAAGCATCATGTGGACATCGGCGTCAGAGTGTGATGGAAAGCGGTTAGATGTCAGAATGTAAGCCACCAATGCGAATATTCTGGGTTTGAATATTGGCATTGGTGGCTTACATGGCCGACATCTGCTTTACATCACACGTTTCAGCAAATCAAATTTAAAAACCAAATCAAACCAAAACAAACATCAAAAAAGCCAGAAACTCGAGAAAAAATCTCGAATTTCTGGTTTTTATTAATTCATAATCTGCCAAACAATTGGTACCTGTAACACGATCAACAGTCCAACCATCCAGGTAATATCTCGCGCTTTCACCTGAACCAATTCATACGCACTACGCGGTTGATCTTCCACAAATCCGTGGGAAATCATTGCCATTGCCAAATTTTCGGACCAGTTAATTGCCACTAAGATAGCCTTAAAGTAAAGATGAGGTGACCACCAAGAGAGATTGACGCCACGCATAGCGGCAGCACTTTTAATGGTGACAATCGTCTGTTTAATTTTAGGCAACATGTTAAATGCTGCCAACGTTCCATATGCAAATTTCGAGGGTAGATGACAGTTTTGTTCCAAACTGTGAGCTAAATCTAGTGGCTTAGTGGTCAGTGAAAATGAAGCACCAGCAAATACGTAGGCATACATCCTTGTAAAGAGCGCTGATGCGGTGGCTAAATCATGTTGACTACTGAAAAAATAAATGGTGGTAAACAGACCAAATGCTGGAATGATTGGTACAATAACGAGCCAGGCCAGTGTCTTTCCATGAATTCGATGATAAAACAAGTAGGTAACGCTGATCAAAATAACTAAAAGATTGGCCGGCAGATTGTATGTGAAGGAAATTTCCAGTGAAGCGATTAGAATGAGTGCCAATTTGATTGTTGGATTCATTAAATCACCTCCTGGTATGTTAACGTTTGGTTGCTAAATAGAACATGATGATCGACCCACTGGCTTAACTTAGTCAGCTGGTGACTAATCATGATCACTGTTTGGTGCTGGGCCTCACAGCTTTTTTTTAAAATATCAAAAATACCAGTAATTGACTTTTCATCCAGGCCAGTCAATGGTTCATCCAGTAACAGAATTGAGGGGCTGATGATTAACATCAATAGAATTTGTAATTTCTTTTGCTGGCCTTGGCTGAGCGAATATACCACTCTTTCGCCAAATCCTGATAGTCCCAAACTATTAAGTGCATCGTTAATCATTTGATCGGAAAAATAATTAGATAATCGATGCTTTTTACTCAATTCGAGTTCTTCATTGACGGTCACGTCCACAAATTGACTGGCGGCTTCTTGAAATACCATTGCAATTTGCTGGTGATATTTGGCCGGACGGATTTTTTGAATATTCGTATGGTTAAGCGTAATTACGCCCTTGTAATTGAATAACTTAGCGATCGCACTGAATAGAGTTGACTTGCCGATACCATTCTGACCGGTGATCAGTGTAATTTGCTGATCGTAAAAATTAAATGAATCAATATCTGCAAGGGTTGTAGTACCCCGTGTTAGTTGAAGGTTTCTGAGTTCGATCACTGAGTGTTCTTGATCACTAGGTAGCGTGACCGGCACATGATGAATGGAAAAATGATCTGCCAGAACTTTGTGCTTTTCGTCTTCAGATAAATGTTCTATTCTGTGACGGATCACGTCGAACCGGTACATTTCATCAACTACTTCTTCATATCCAGTTAGATCGTGGTCAGTCACCACGATTGTTTTATTATATTGATCTTTTAAAACTGCGAGACGCTCAATTAATTGATTACGGGATTGAGGATCAACACTCGCAAATGGTTCATCAAGTAAAAAAATATCACTATTCATAGCAATCATCACTGCCAACGCACACTTTTGCTTTTCACCACCAGATAGAGTGCCAAATTGACGATCTGCAAGTGATTCTATGTTGCAAAAATTTAAAGCATCTTGAATCCGTTGGTCGATCGTATCGTGGTCTAACCGTAAGTTTTCCAGTGCAAAGATGATCTCATGCCGCGGGGTGTCTAGTGTAAACTGTTGACTAGGATCTTGAAACATCATTGCTACGCGCTGATTGGGTTCAATCTTGACACTACCAGAAGATATTGTGCCACCAAAATCTGGATATAGATTGGCAATGATTTTTAACAGTGTAGATTTGCCACAACCAGATGGTCCAACTAGGAGTGAAAACTTGCTACTAGGTATATTGACCGTCGCATCTTCAATTGTGGGTAATTGATCATCATATTCAAATGTCAGATGTGATACGCTAATTGCCGTCATAAATAAGTCCTATCTTGTTGCTAGTACGTGAGCCCTGCTAAGTAACCCATTAATAATTTTGACAAAGACGCCGCCAAATATGAATGTTGAAATCAAACGTGCAACGAATAAAATAATTAATAATTGAAAATCAAATTTTGCGTATCCGTTTCTAAGCATATCCCAGCCAAAAGTTAAAATGGTCGTGGTAATTGTAGTGATGGTGAGGGTGATCCAGTTGTAATAGCGATAGCGGGTAATGGTAAATCCTAGTTCAGTGGCAATTCCTTGGACAACCCCAGAAATCAAGGTTGCTGCACCCCATTGCCCGCCGAAAAACATTTCACCAACTGATGCCAAAAATTCACCAAGAAATGCGGTTCCTGGGATACGAATCATAAATCCGGCTAGTGGACCGGCCATGACCCACAGACCCATCATTAAATCGTTAGCCATTGGTGCTAAACCAAATGGTGTTAACATAGCGGTTAGTGCGTTGTAGACGAAGTCTGTACCAATAAAAATGGCGCCAAACAATATACCAATTAACGCCAGTAAAATAATATCCCGAACATGAAGCTTTCTCTTTTGATTCATCTGAGTGAATCCTCCTAAAAATAAATTATCAAATCGCATCGTCGGGTAACGAAAAAAGCGTCCCTCCGACAGCGGAGAGACGCACAATAAATATTCACTAAATCGTGAAAAATAATGTCTATTTCTATCTCCCTTCGCTGGTACTAACCAGAGCAGGTTCTATGGGTATATCTCAGCCAAAAGGCACCCCAGATGTAATATGATTTACAGTTAATATAATTGATTTTCCGTGAAATTGCAATTAATTTTCAGTTAAATGGCAAGATTTTTGATTACTATTTAGATCGTCAATAGTATAATACCTTGGTGTGAACTTCAAAAAAGGATGAGATTTCATGTATATTGTCAAATCGCGGGAACGTTTGATAAATATCGGCTTAGCTACTGTACTATTGCTGATATTGGTGTGGTTATTGTGTCATAAATCAGCCACCATCGTTTTACTAAATGAAGTCTGTCGCCAAATAATATTGAAATTCATAGAAATTCCACATGTTTTGGGAATATTAATTGGGGTATTGTCAGCTCCGCTCACGTGTAGTTTGTAT
Organism: Paucilactobacillus suebicus DSM 5007 = KCTC 3549; assembly: GCF_001434475.1. Classification (GTDB taxonomy): domain Bacteria; phylum Bacillota; class Bacilli; order Lactobacillales; family Lactobacillaceae; genus Paucilactobacillus; species Paucilactobacillus suebicus. Next base: position 37,755 of record NZ_AZGF01000004.1, read on the forward strand.
ATCATTGGCTTGTGGTTTGTCCTCTGGGGTAAAAAGCACAAGATGATTGTAGCGTGGGTACTGATGATGTTTTTTATAGGGCAGATTGGACTGAAAATTATTTCGCTGATGTTGCATCTGATCATACACGGTCACGCAGCCTTTGCGTTTTTAAATGGGACAGTTTTCAGCATTATATTACTTGTTTATGCGGTATATGTTGCGGTAATTCCATTGATTCGCCGATCAACAGGGTGGATCTTAATGTTAGTGTTGTTCTGTTTTGCGATGCTCACAATTGTGATAGTAATGCAAAAAGCGCAAGTTGGATTAATGGATACAATTGCGACACTGATGTTAGGATATATCTGGGTGCAAATAAGTGAGGCAGCTTATTTGCGCTGGTTTATCAATTGGCAGGATCGAAGAATTTTTCGCCATTCAGATTTTAATTAAAATGTGAGGGGCAAAGAGAAATTGTTTAAACATATCAAAGCACGATACAAAATAATTATTAGTTGTGTGTTAATTGCACTGATTGCCGTCAGCGGTTATCTGATGATGGCAGGAGCTAGTGCGTCTAGTAACACTAGTAGTGCAGCTTCCAGTAGCAGTGAGTCTAGTGCCACATCGAACAATAGTTCAAGCAAGGAAAGTAAGACAGTTGATTGGACTAAATCTTCTGAGACAAAAGCTTATCCAGACTTGGATAAGTATCCTAAAGCGTGGCTGGATGTTAACATCGAAAAACAGCGTGTTTACATCCGCGATGGTGCAGATCATAACAAGATTTTATACACGATGTATTGCTCAACTGGCAAGAATAATTCGACACCACGAGGAACTTACCATATCCAAGCAGAACGCGGAACCCATTTCTACAACGCAAGTGAAAAAGAAGGGGCTAATTACTACGTATCGTGGAAAAATCATGGCGAGTATTTATTCCACACGGTGCCTGTAGATGCTAACGGTAACTATAAAAAGTCGGTAGCAGATAATATCGGTAAAAAGGCGTCATCACATGGTTGCGTGCAGTTAACGATTCCAGACGCCAAGTGGGTCTATGAGAATGTGCCAGAGGGTATGAAGGTAGTGGTGCACTAAAAATAATTATGAAAGAAGCCGATTAGTTCATGAGCATTAACATAACAATCAAAATTATCTCGGTTTTGGGGATGAATTTGATTGTTGGGTAAGTGTAGTGAGCTGGCTTTTGGAGCACGACTAGACTAGTCGATTTGGTAGTATGGTTTATAAAAAGAGTTGAGGATTTGATTTTCCTCAACTCTTTAATATTTTATAGACTAAATGTGTTTCAGGTCCACGCTCTGATCTGAAACGTGTTCCAGAACACTGAGACTCAACGTATAAGATAAAAGCGAGAATCAATTGTCAAAGTGCGACAATCAATCCTCGTTTTTTTCTTATACACCAGTCTCAAAGCGTGTTCCTCCACACTCTGATCTGAAACGTGTTGCAGAGCACTGAGACTTAACGTATAAGATAAAAGCGAGAATCAATTGTCAAAGTGCGACAATCAATCCTCCTTTTATTCTTATACACCAGTCTCAAAACGTGCTCTTCCACACTCTGATCTTAATGTTTTACAAACAATCCTGTTAAGTAATTCATGAATGTATCAAGATAACGTTGCTTATCAACGTTGACCGCGATTTTTACGTTCGTTGTTGGGTCGTTCAGACGGGCGTTGTCACCGACTGTTCGTCCGTAGTTATCTTTGTCATGCAGGACCTGCATGTTCAAGTCAATCGTTTGAACGAATGATGGATCCAGTGCCACACCAACTGCTAGTGGATCGTGTAGAGCACATCCATTTTTGTCGATGTCCAATTTGTAATACGCGTCAATGTAAAAGTCGGTAATGTCGGCATAATTTTTGCCGGCATCAGTACCTAAGTTACGCCAAACAGTGGTTTCAGCCTTTGTTAACAGTGTGCGTAGAGTAACATCGAGGCCAACCATTGTAATATTTAAGTTGCTGCGCATTACGCGATCAGCAGCTTCAGCGTCTTGGTTAATATTTGCTTCAGCATCTGGCGTAACATTTCCTTCAACGGTTAAAGCACCACCCATGAATGTAACATTACCAATTAAATCGGCAATCTCCGGATCTTTGGTTAGTGCTGCGTCAAGGTTAGTCATAGGACCAGTTGGTACGAAGATCAAATCTTTGCTATATTTATGAGCTGACTCAATCAGAAAATCAACTGCTGATTGAGTTTCAATTGGGCGTTTTGCCTTTGGTAAATCAACTTCTCCAATACCGTTGTTACCATGAATGTCCTTGCTGACCTGCATTACGTCAAAATGATCAGTTGTGCTTGAGTGGCTTGCTCCTAAGAACACTGGAACATCAGTTGCACCCAATAATTCCAACAACTTTAAACTGTTTTCACCGGCCTGTTCAACCAGACAGTTACCATATGAACTTACAATTCCGATTAAATCAACATCGGGTGCTGCTAGCGAGTATGCGATCGCCAGTGCGTCATCAACACCTGTATCGAGATCTAGAATCATCTTTTTTGTTGCCATAAAATACCTCCAATTGGCTTTGTAAGCCTTTTCTGTACTCTTAATAATAGCTAACTTTGTGTGAAAAGACAAACAAAAAGTTAAGTTAACTATCTAATCTAAACTTGTTATAATAATTCTAATGGACATTTAATTTTAAATTCCGAGAGATGAAAGGTGAAAAGTGATGGAAGACTTTTACGATGTAACAATTGTCGGCGGTGGCCCAGCTGGAATGTTTGCAGCTTTTTATGCCGGCTTACGAGAATTAAAGGCGCAACTAATTGAAAGCCTGCCACAACTGGGAGGCCAGGTTAGTGCTTTATACCCTGAAAAAGAAATCTTAGATGTTGCTGGTTTTGCTAGCGTGACAGGACAAAACTTGGTTGATCAGTTGGAGCAACAAATGACTCAAGCACCAGTTGATCAGCGTCTAGAAGAAACAGTAGAAGACGTTATTAAAATTGATGGTGGATTTAAAATTGTAACTAATAAATCAACGACGTATTCAAAGACGGTGATTATTGCCTTAGGGAATGGTGCATTTTCACCGCGTAGATTAGCAATTGACAGTGCTGAACAATTTGAGGGCAAAAAATTGTTCTATGCGGTGAAACATCGTGATGACTTTCGTGATCAAAGAGTATTGATTGCTGGTGGTGGAGATTCCGCCATTGATATGGCATTAATGCTGGAACCTGTAGCCAAAGAAGTTCACTTAATGCACCGACGAGAGAAATTCCGTGGTCTTGAACATGAAGTAACGAAACTAAAACAATCTAGCGTTGCACTAGAATTGCCATACTTGCTTAAAGACATTGAAGAAAATGACGACCAATCACTGCATTTAACGATGAAGAAGATGCGTTCGGATGATGAAAAAGAACTTGATGTAGATGATGTGATCGTAAACTATGGCTTTACGTCGGACAACAAGGCATTGACGAGTTGGTCGCTGGATCTAGAACAGGAACGCCACGATATCGTGGTAAAAAATAATATGCAGACGAGTGTACCAGGTGTTTATGCGATTGGTGATGGCATCAATTATGATGGCAAGATAAAATTGATTGCGTCGGCTTTTGGAGAGGCACCAACGGCGATTAGTGCGGTATCAAAGCAGTTGTACCCAGATAGGCACGCACCAGTGCACAGCACTTCGTTGGCTTCACGAAAAAAGTAAGAACAGAGTGATGCAAGAGACGGGTTGTGACGTCTTAAATAAGCCGGAAGATTGGGAACCCTGAACTTGGGTTCATAATCTTCCGGCTTATTTAATGTGGATCAGTCTCTTGCATCACGTTTCAGCAAGTTTGTGTAAAAGTGTTGAGTAGCGAGGTTATTCAATAAATCCTATATGATCAAGTATTTGTGACACGATTGCACAAAAATCAGTAACAAACATGATCCCTGATCACAACATACTAAACTTGACAAAACGTGTTTTCCAAAACCGCTCCACATCAAATAAACGAAGGCAGATGCAATCCCTAAAGTTCAGGAATCGTGTTTGCCTTTGCTTATTTGAAATGGAGCAACCTTTCTTAAAATATTCTGATGATGCTAAAACGTGTAAAAAAGCACAGATGCTCATGATACAACAAAGAAGCTGGATAATCGCTCAAAGGGCGAGCAATTATCCAGCTTCTTCGTTGTATCAACAGCATCTAAACGTGCTTTTTTACACTCTAATTCTTATTATCATCCGGGTTAGTAATCTTAATCCGGTTTGAATCCGTTGATGAGTGATTCAACTCTGGAGCATCCGTTGAGTATTCACTCACAGTACTCTGGTTGCCATTTTCAGAGTACAAACTCGTTGATTTACCTTTCAATTGATCTTCAATTTTAATCTCTTTATCGAGGCCATTTGAGTAATTGTACTTCGAAGCGTTGATCGATTTGAAGCCTTTTGGATGGTAGAAACGGAGTAAGTTTTTAGTGTTTAATGAATCAGACAAACTAAGTTCCTTGTTGACTTTGTTACCATCTTTTTTAATTTGTGTCTGCTGTTTCTTGTCAAGCTTGGCCTTCTTACCAGTCTTGTTATTGTAAACCACCCCAGATAAGCTAGTGTAGGTCGGAGTTACAAAATCTTGGTTTCTAAATGCCACCACTTGATCGTGTTGACTAGAGAAGAGGTCCGTTCCGAATTGGATATAGCGCTTCGAGCTGACACCAAGCAAATGCATTAGAGTTGGCAATACGTCAATTTCACCACCATAGGTGTTAATAATGTGACCATGGTTGCCGGAGTTGGGGATGAGGAACATTAGTGGGACACGCTGCAATTGTGCATCGTCAAAATCGTTCCACTTGTCAGAATTTATGCCAAGCACAGGTGCCAACTTTTTGTTTTCAGAATCCGAAATTCCATAATGATCACCATAAATTACGAAGATCGATTTGTTGTATAGACCGGTTTTCTTCAAGTAGGTGAAAAATTCTTTCAACGACTGATCAAGGTAATGAGCAGTTACAAAGTAATTATCAACAGATTTGTCACCCGTGTCGACAGTCTTAAAGTTAGGATCTTCATCTTCGGAATCCAAATCATAAGGGAAATGGTTCGTGACGGTAATATACTTAGCGTAGAATGGTTGTTGCAACTGTTCCAGATACTTGATTGAGTCGTTAAACAGCAGCTTATCTTTTAGACCATAACCGGTTGATTTATCTCCAGAAGTATCATAGTAACTGGCGTCAAAGAAGTACTGATACCCCATGTTTTTATACACGTTGTTGCGATTCCAGAAGCTGGTAACGTTACCATGGAAGACAGCGCTCGTATAACCTGCACGCTGATTTAAGATGGCAGGGGCGGCCTGGAACGTGTTGTCACTACCTAGAGTGGCGAATAATGATCCTTGAGACAGTCCATAAGTACTAGTTTCCAGCATATTTTCAGCATCGCTAGTTTTTCCCTGACCGACTTGGTGGAAGAAGTTATCAAATGCATATGTGTTATTACCGTGGTAGATTGAATTTAAGAATGGCGTGACTTCTTTGCCGTTTACTTTTTTATCAATCAAAAATTGCTGGAAACTCTCCAAGTGAATCACAAAGACGTTTCGTCCCCGGGCAATACCATACATGCTCTTGTTGGGTGCCGCGTAGTGAGCATCAGTAAACTTCTTGACGTCCTTAAGCTCAGATTTAGTAGCGGGCTTACGAACGTTACTAGTGTGCTGTGATTTAATGCCATCATATGCAGTAAATGCATCAATACCCAAATATTTGACGATGTATGTTCGATCAAAAGTTCTAGACAGTAGTTGTGGCCGATCCATTTCACCTAAAGATAGGTTTACCCCAAATAAAACAATTGCCATTGAGCTAATGGCAAACGCCATTCGATGATTGATGCTGCGTGGATCAAATTTAATTTTACGAAACAGCATCAATAAAAGGATGATTACAATATCAATCCAGTACAGAACATCGTGAACGTTGGTCAGTGCCAGTGAACTGCCGCTGAGACCTTGGTCAACCTTTGAATATCCGGTCATCGTTGCAACGGTCATGAAGTCGGTGAATTCACGAAAATAAATCACGTTAAGATACAGTAATACTGTGTTACCAATATCGATGGCCATTAGGACTGGGTAAAAGAAACGTGACCGTTTGAAGTAAAACGCTAATCCAAATAGAAAAATAGTTGTCGCAAATGGATTAATTAATAAAATAAAGTATTGGAAAAATCCTTCCGCACCTAATCGAAAATCAACGAAGTAGGCCAAAAGTGTTTTTAACCAAAAAAGAAAGACAAGAATGGTAAAAAAGCCCATTCTAGTGTCTTTCATCGCATTTAATTTATGCATCTGGTTAAGATCCTCACATTCTCAAAATAAAATAAAAAAGCACTAAATCATCAATATTTTATCATACTTCTTGAAGAACCTGTTTCGATTGTGAAGGAATATATAATAAAAAGTTAAGTGTTTTAATTCGTTTTACCAGTAAAATTGACCAAATCTCAAAAAAATAATGGTGGATTATGATGACTTGCGGTAAGGTAAATGTGATGTGAGGTCCATAATGAAATTGGAGGGGTTACATTGACACAATTAAACGTCTACGTTGTCCGCCACGGACAAACCTACTTTAATATATACAATAAATTACAGGGGTGGAGTAATTCTCCACTGACACAAAAGGGAATTGATGATGCAAAAAAAGCCGGTGCTAAGTTAGCATCGACCCATTTTGCGGCCGCTTATTGCAGTGATACGACTAGAGCACAGGATACAGCCAATATGATTTTAACTGCCAATCAAGCAGACTCCGTGAAGTCACCAATTGTTGCACCGTATTTTCGCGAGGAATTCTACGGCTACTATGAAGGCACTAACATGGATGAAGCGTGGTACATGGCAGGTGCCCCACATGGATTAAACACATTTAAGGAGATTGTTGGTAAGTATTCGATTGGTAAGGCTAAAGATTTTCTTAAAGATGCGGACCCGTTTCACGATGCTGAAAATAATGCGGAGTATTGGCAACGCCTTGATCAAGGATTTGCGCTGATTAGAGGTAATGACAGCTTAAAAGATGGTGATAACATTTTACTGATTAGTCATGGCAACACAGTGCTCAGTATGATGGAACGATTTGGTCAAGGTCAGTATGATTTGACCGTGCGGCCAGCCAATGGCAGTGTTACCAAGATGAATCTAACTGATGATGATGTTACCGTAGAATATTATAATCGAACATAATCTAGGAGAGCTGGTCTTCAATGACCGCTCTCTTATTTTCTAACCAAGGCGGCAATACGAGACTAGTACCAAGATCGTCAAGTTGCTCATCAATTGTGAAACCTGGTGAAGTGGTAGCCAGTTCCAGCCGGTTATTGCTGGGGTCTCTCAAGTAGATACTTTTAAACCAATGACGATCACGATAAATTTCAAGTTGCCAACCTTGTTGAACTGTTTTTTGCCAATAGGCAAATAGTTCGTCTTCACTGTCAACTTGAAGTGCCAAATGATCAACACTTCCCCGCCCAAATCTGGTTCTCTTTGTAGGTTCATTTGTTTGCACTAATTTAATGAATTGGTTATTATCAAGGTCTACTTTTTGGTCGTCAGTGTTCGTGCTAAGAAAATCATGGAAGAAAGTGGCACTGTTCACGATGGCTGGTCCAGCCCAAGAAGTCCCAAGAATTTGGACAATTTGTTTGTCAGCTGGGACGAGCGATTGTGAATTGATTTGTTTTTCTGCCAACATAGCAGGACCTTCGGTTAATGTAATCGTAAACTGATCAGGATCATCAAAGGTCAGTAAGGAATTTGTTTGATGGAAGACAATGTCATTTTTTGTCAGCCAAGCTGCCCACCATTGAAAACTACCCCTTGGAATTTGCATGGTAACACTGTTAATGTAGTGATTACCATCTGTGCGCTTCCCAAGTAGAGGAACGATAAAAAATGTTAGAACCGTTCCTGGAGATCCGAGATAATCTCCGTAGAAGACGTGACGCATGCTCGGATTTTCTTGGTTGACTGTATTTTTAACGAGCCGTAATCCTAAGACCTTAGTATAAAAGTTCAAATTAGGCTTAAATTGACTGGCCAAAGTAGAAATATGGTGAATTTTCATCATAATCGCTTCCCTTGTGTTAACGTTTTCCTAAGTATAATTTTCATCAATGATTTATGCACGAAATATGTTTCAGTTGATGATACAATGGTAGATGGAATAATTGAGGGGTGAAGGCGTGGAAATTAAGCAAACGGTTGGCAAACATGGACAAGTGTTTAATGACGCAATAGCGATTAGAATGGCTGTATTTGTTAAAGAACAGCAGGTACCAGAAGAGTTGGAAAAAGACGACGGCGATGCGATTGCAACTCATTATGTTGGCTATGTTGGTGGACTGCCGGTTGTCACCCTTCGAATTATAAAAGAAGGCGTCCAGGTTCATGTTCAGCGTGTCGCAACTATTAAAAATTCTCGGCACCATGGCTACGCCGCTGAGCTGCTTAATGATGTGTTACACCAAATTAGTGCAGATGGAGAGGCAGAACTTGTATATTTAGGTGCGCAACTCACTGCCATAGGCTTTTATGAGACGTTGGGATTTGAAACCGTTGGACCGATCTTTTTAGATGCAGGTATTCAGCATAAAAGAATGGAACTTCGGCTAAAATAGAGGAATAAAGATGGAACAAAACAAAATTGCAAATATGATTGATACCAGTTTGCTCAGGTTCAAGATTGGTGAATTAAGCAAGATGACTGGAGTATCAACACGTCAGCTTCGTTATTGGGAGAAAAAAGAATTTATATCTGCCATGGATCGCGTAGATGATCACGATGCACGAGTATTTGGATTTAAGTCATATATTAAGGTTGCGTTAATTAAACGTTTGCTAGATGAAGGATATACGCTCACGGCCGCAAATGAGAAGAGTAAATCGTTGATTAAGGATTCTAAGTGGTTTCATGAATTTGTTAGGAAATCATTCTGTGGTGTTGAGAAAATTAATGGTGAACGAGCTGTAAATATGGGCTACTTTGACGACGATCACACTAAAGTTTTGTATGGTTTTAATGATGAAAGTGGTGTGCATTACGAAGTTCGTGACGCAAAAAGCGAAATGGAAGACTCAAAGCCAACAAAATGGTAGAATAGGTTAAATTTTAGATAAGTGAGGTCCTTTTCTGTGAGTGAATACAACGTGGCAATTGTCGGTGCAACGGGGGCGGTCGGTTCCCGAATGATTGAGATGGTATCGGAGTCTAAACTGCACGTCAAATCGCTTAAATTATTAGCTTCAAAACGATCAGCTGGTACTAAGCTAAAGTACAAGGATCAAGAACTAACGGTTGAAGAAACTACCCCAGATTCGTTTGCAGGAATCGACCTGGCTCTGTTTTCAGCTGGCGGTTCGGTGTCTAAGAAGTTCGCACCTGAAGCAATCAAGCGTGGGGCAGTGGTTGTTGATAACACATCGGCCTTTCGAATGGATCCTGAAGTTCCATTGGTGGTACCAGAAGTAAACTCTGAGGCCTTAGCAGAACATCATGGATTGATTGCAAATCCTAATTGTTCAACTATTCAAATGGTGATGTCTTTGGAACCAATTCGTGAACGATATGGATTATCACGTGTGATCGTCACTACCATGCAAGCTGTTAGTGGTGCTGGCAACCGTGCAATCAAAGAAACACTTGATGAAAGTCGTGCTTATTTGGATGGCGAAGATTATAAACCAGAAGTTCTACCGGTCAAGGGTGATAAGAAACATTACCAACAAGCGTTTAACGTGTTACCACAAATTGATGTTTTTGAAGATGATGGATATACCCACGAAGAGTGGAAGATGATCCATGAAACCAAGAAGATTATGTGCGGCGGCGATATGGATAGCAATGATATCCAGGTGACAGCTACATGTACTCGTGTACCAGTTCCAATTGCCCATAGTGAGTCTGTGTACTTTGAAGTACTAGACAAAAATGCAAATGTTGCTGGTATTCAAGAGGCAATTTCACAGTTTGATGGTGATGTATTACAAGATGATCCAGATCATCAAATCTATCCACAGGCAATCAATGCTGCTGGCAAACGAGATACGTTTGTAGGTCGCATCCGGCCTGATCAAGAAAATAAGGGCGCGTTCCACCTCTGGAATGTGTCGGATAATTTATTGAAGGGTGCAGCATGGAATTCGGTGGAAATTGCCGAGTACTTGGATAGAATGGATTTATTACATGTAAAATAGAGTGTTTTTAGAGACGGGTTGCTCCGTTTCAAATAAGCACCTTAATCGAAAGCCTCTGAACTGTGAGGCTTTTGATTAAGGTGCTTATTTGATGTGGAGCAGTCTCTAAAACTACCAGTGTTTACTGTATCAACCTCAGCAAACTACTTCTTCCACCAATGATTGTTCATCAACAAGAACAAGGTAGTGACCGCAAGAACGAGCATTACAATAATCGTTAATTCCCAACCGATGGGTGATTTTTCAAATGGTAAATGGACATTTTGACCAAAGAAACCAAAGACGATTGACGGAATTGTCAGTACAATCGAATAAATGGTTAAGAAACGCATGGTGTTGTTTAGATTACTGTCTAAGACTTTTGAGTAGGCGTTGGATACCCGTTCAATAATGTCAGACGTCATTTGAGCCATTTTCAAACCTTGTTGAGCTTCAACTAAAACGTCGTCTAAGTCATTTGTCTGTTGGGTGGTTAAATCTCGAGAACGCCGTTTTAAATCTTGAAGTAACGTAACGTTGCCACGAAGAGATGTTAGAACGTAAACTAGACTAGTTTCAATACTGACGAAGTTGTTAATGGCAGTTCTATCAGTTCGGCGCTGCAACGAACGTTGAATTTCAACTCGTTGAGAGTCAGCTTGACGAATCGGAGCAAAATAGTCCGTTGAAAGTTGGTATAGTAGTGGCAACACAAGGTCGATTTGGTCAACAACCTGTTTATTTTTCTTTTGGTATTCAACTTCATCATGCAATAACTCGGTTACAAAATTAGTTTGTTCGGTTGTAAATGTGATTAAATTATCGCCTGTGAACATGATGCCGACTGGTGCTGTCTGCGAAGATGCATCGTCGTCTGGCACACAATAAACGTCGAAAATCAGTAACGTAATATTTGCTTGTGGATCAGATTCAACACGTGCACGTTCATCCGGGTCAATTGCGTAAGCCAGCATTTCATCAGTGACTTGGTATTCAGTGATTAGTTTGATGGTTTCATCACTTGAAGGATTTTGAACATTAATCCATTTAATATTGTTGTTAACGTTGGTTATGGTTAGCATATAAATTTTCTCCTTGTTTGACGCCATCAATTAAACACTTTCATTTGGCGAAAGTAAAGGCCTGATTTACAATTAACTTATTCAATAAATGACGGGAGGATGATCAGCATGTGCACCAGTATTTATCAAATTGCAATTGACGGCACACACATGTTGTCTCGGACCATGGACTGGCCTTCACTTGAAAATGCACCAATCTACTTACCAAGAAATTTTAAGTGGCAAACACGCTTCAATCACCACACATATTCAAATGAATATGCGATTGTCGGTGGTGGAAATTATAGAGGAATGCGAGCCAACGTTTCCGATGGCGTGAATGAGTATGGTTTGTGTGGACAAAAACTGACCTTTGCAAACGGAGCACGCTTAATGAGTGAACGCAACGCGGATAAAACTCAGTTAGCGGCCTTTGAATTTGTTCTTTGGGCACTGGGCAATTGTCGTAGTGTGGATGAACTAATTGAAAAATTACCTCAAGTAGAATTAATGGATGACACTAATAGCGATACTAAATATGGATATCCGGAACTACACTTTGCATTTGCTGACAAAACTGGTCGTATCGTGGTTATTGAACCCACTCAAAACCCTATGCGGGTAATTGATAATCCATTAGGGATTGTAACTAATAGTCCTCATTTTGAAAAACAATTAGATCGTCTGAAAAAGTATGTTGAATTTTCACCTGCATTTTTGAGAGGTAATGTACCGTTGAATACTGCTAAGGTGACAACTGGTAGTCTGTCTGGCAAGTCAATTCCACCTGGTTCATACTCGCCTGGTGCCCGTTTTATCAGAGCAGCATACTTTAAGGAACGTGCAAATCAGCCGGCTGATGAATCTGAATCACTCGTCAGTAGTTGGCGGTTATTGGACGGAGTTACTGTTCCTAAAAATACTGATCATCAACCGACGTATTCGGTTTACAGATCTGCAACAACTTCTGAAAGCCGCTCATTTTACTTTCAAGCATACAACCAAATGACAGTGACTAAATTACAATTAACTGATAATTTGTTAAAACGCACAACACCAATTATGTATGAGGTAAGTAACCAACCGCATGTTATAGATTTGAACCATAGTGGGGACCTGGAGTAATGAATTATAGATGGATAATCAAGCAAACTGTCAGCTTATTGAATCAGCCAATTAGTTTAAGGAATCTGTTAGAAGGTAATTGGCTATTGCCACGACGAATTGTGCACTACTTACGAATTCGGAAAAATGTGCTTGTTAATGGCAGTTATCGAACAATGAACTTGCCTGTCAATAACGGGGATAAGATTGAGATGAGATTTGTAGGGGATGAGTTTAGAACTAACGAATCACGATACCTTATTGATAATCATCAATCTGTTCAGGTGCTTTTTGAAAACCGTGATTTAATGGTCGTCAATAAGCCGGCGGGGATTAAGACACATCCTAACTGGCAGGGTGAAACTGGGACTTTGATGAACTTTGCGGCTGCTTATTTGTCCCAAAGCAATCAGGTTCCATACATGGTTCACCGGATTGATCAACAAACTAGTGGAGCTGTGATTATTGCGAAGAATCCGGTGGTAGTTCCGATTTTAGATCGCTTAATCAGTAGTAAACAGATTAAACGCCAGTATCTTGCCATCACCGATGGTACTTTGCCTCAAATTGCAGGTGTCATCAGTGCACCGATTGGCCGTGATCCAGATGATAAACGGAAACGAAAGGTGAATGGAGATACCCCTCAACAAGCTTTAACGGAGTATAAAGTGATTTCACAGTCAAGACAGCATGCTCTCGTACGTCTGAATTTACAAACTGGCCGTACTCATCAAATTCGGGTGCACTTAAAATCGCTAGGTGCTCCAATTGTTGGTGATCCATTGTATAATGATATTTCAGCGGAGCATATGCTGTTACACGGAGCCACGTTGCACCTTGTAATTCCGTTTGAAAGTGAAAGCAAGATAATCAATGTGAAAAATCCAACCTATTTCAATCAAAATATAGTAAAATGGCACTTAATATAAACTGGTTAAAGGGGGGAATTAATTGTCACTAATTGAAAAGCTTTATGGACCATTCTTTGATCTCAACAATTGGGCCTCTGTGATCAGCTCAGGACAAGATTGGATGATTATTCTTTCGTTGGTCATGATTGAATGTCTCTTGTCGGTAGATAATGCAATTGTGTTAGCAACGCAAACACGAGCACTACCCACGCTTAAAGAACAGGAAAAATCACTGTTCTATGGTCTGTGGGGCGCCTATTTGTTTCGATTTTTGATAATTGGTGTCGGAGTTTTTCTGATTCACTTGTGGGAAATTAAAGTAATTGGGGCACTGTATTTGATGTACCTAGTGTACAGGTTCTTTAGCCATAAATTTTTTGGCACTAAAACAGTGATACGAACCCACAAATTAAAACGCAAACGTATTTTGCCGTTGTTCTGGTCGGTGGTGGTACAGATTGAAATGATGGATATTATTTTTTCCGTTGATTCAGTACTTGCATCATTGGCAATTTCATCAAATCCTGTAATTGTCCTAATTGGTGGACTGATTGGTATTTTATGTATGCGGGGGATTGCCGAAATTATTATGAATTTAATGAGAAAAATCCCCGAACTAGAGCCGATGGCCTATATATTAATCGCTGTGATCGCAATTAAGCTATTTTTGACAATCCCAATGATTGATATCGAAATATCATCGGGGGCATTTGGCATCTTTATGCTATGTATGTTTGCTGTGACAATGATCATTCATTTTGTTCGTCGCAGTTTAAAGAAAGGAAAGTGACATAATGGCGCAAATTGCCAATAAAAAAAATTTTGATGATTTAACTACTGGTAAACTAACAATTGTCGATTTTTGGGCGCCATGGTGTGCACCATGTAAGATGATGGAACCGGTGCTTGATCAGTTAGAAGAAGAATTTAATGATCAAGTTAACTTCGTCAAAATGAACGTTGATGAGGGACAAGATATCGCAGAAAGATATAAAGTAATGAGCATCCCCAGTCTGGTCGTGTTCAAGGATGGCACGGCAAAAGAAAAACTAACAGGTCTTTTTTCAAAAGATAAGTTAGCGAGGTATGTTGAGAAAAAAATAAATGAGAGTGTTTAAGAAGCATGGCTCAAGAGCTTTTGGAACACAGTTAATCAATATGTAATTGCACTAAAGATTGCGAGAAAATTATCTCTGGCAATCTTTTTTATTGTGCCAACGTTCTTAAAACGGCGTAAACTATGGATAATAATTAGTAAAGGGGAACAGTTATGCTGGATTATTCAAAGCAGGATCAATGGACAAACGGATTTGGCAAACAACAATCACCAATCGAATTAAATACTCGTGAATCTGGACGAACCGAACCGGAAGCACTGTTTAACTGGCAACCAGTGACTGGTACCAGTATTAGTGACATGGAGATCAACTTTCAGGTAAACGGGAGTGGCTTTGTTGTCATTGAAAATCATCTGTATCAATTTCAACAACTACACTTTCATTCACCATCGGAACATCAAATTGATGGTCACAAGGCATCGATGGAATGGCATTTTGTGTTTCAGGATCAAATTGGCCAATTAGTAGTGGTCGCTAGAATGGCTGAACTTGGCGATTCAAATCCTGATTTTGATAAGATGTTGGCAACGTTTCAAGCGGGACAGACGACCAATTTTGATGAATCAATTGAGATTCAAAAACTATTACCCACGCAAGGACCTATTTTCCGTTACCTAGGATCACTAACCACTCCGCCGCTAACGGAAGGTGTTCGTTGGTATGTAGATCAAACACCGTTGTCAGTTTCTCAGAATCAACTAGATCAATATAATGGCTTGTTTGAACAAAAAAATACTCGCAATTTACAAGAGTTAAATGACAGGAATGTTTGGCTGACTGAGTTAGATAATTAGGAGGCACGCATCATGAAAATTGGATTTATCGGCACGGGTGTTATGGGAACAGGAATTATAAAGAACATGCTCAAGCAAGGTAATCAGGTGACTGTTTATAATCGAACAAAACAACATGCCAAGTCAGTATTAGATAGTGGTGCGATTTGGGCGGAGACACCATCGCAAGCTACTGAAAACCAGGAAGCAGTTTTTACTATGGTTGGTTACCCACAGGATGTAGAAGAAGTATATTTTGGTAAGAATGGTATTTTGTCTGTGGCAACTGGAGATCAAATTTTGGTTGATATGACAACTAGCACACCGTCCTTAGCACAAAGAATTGGCCATTACGCAGAAAAGCAAGGACTAAAAGTAATTGATGCCCCAGTTTCCGGTGGTGATATAGGTGCACAGAACGCAACTTTGACGATTATGGTCGGAGGCAATCGTGACGCTTATAACCAGCTTGAGGATGTCTTCAATTCAATTGGCCAACGACATAACTATTTTGGCACTTATGGTGCAGGACAACATGCCAAAATGGCTAATCAAATTATGATTGCTGGCACAATGACTGGCCTAACCGAAATGTTAGTCTACGCAAAGAAGGCTAATTTGAATTTACCAATGGTTTTGGAAACACTGAGTTCAGGTGGTGCAGATAATTGGAGCATGGAGACCTACGTTCCTAGAATTCTACGTAATGATTACACACCAGGATTCTTTGCAAAACATTTTTTGAAGGATCTACGAATTGCGATTGATGAAGCTCAAAAAATGGAAATAGAATTACCAGCGACCATGCAGGCCAAACAGTTGTATGAGCAGTTGGTAGATGAAAAGGGATTGGGGGATGATGGAACCCAGGCCTTGGTTAAGCTATGGTGGCAAAAGTAGAGCGTTTCATGTGACGGGTTGCTTCGTTTCAAATAAGGCAGGTAATCGAAAATCCTCGGTTTTGGGAATTTTGATTACCTGCCTTATTTGATGTGGAGCAGTCACTTGAAACGCGTTTTAGTAATAAAAAACTAAAATTGATTATACCAGTTAATCTGACAATTTTTATCAACCGACATTCGAATATTCAATATCCAAAGACTCTATCAAAAGGACACAAAAAATTCTTAAACCTTCCTTATGAAACACATATATATCGGGTAGACTTACGCTATAAGATAAAGTCGACACAGGCAAGAAAGGCGGTATCCCAGATGGCAGCCATGATTAAACAAGTTAAGCAAAAGAAAAAAATTAAATTACATCAATCAGCAAAAGATACGCTGCTGATTATCAGTTGTTGGATTGTGATTATGGCCGTCGTGACGGTGGTTATGATACTAACCTAACAAAGAGTGATTCAGCAAATGGGTTACTCCGTTTCAAATAAGGCAGGTAATCGAAAATCTCCGGTTTTGGGAATTTTGATTACCTGCCTTATTTGATGTGGAGCAGTTTACTGAATCACGTTTCATCTATAAAATTTAGGCGGTTTCACTTTTTTTCGTCAGTCAATATAAAAAAGGTAATTTACATTTCAAAATACTCGTATAAGTTTTCAGCCGTAAGTTTATCCTTTTCTTCACCACGTAAATCTGCCTTAATTGTACCGTTATTCAAAACAATTAAACGATTACCAAACTTTAAAGCATCTTCTAGATGATGGGTGATCATCAGAGCAGTTAGGTGATCTTGAGTGATTCTTTCGTTGGTCGCGTGTAAAAGATTATTGCTGGTTCTTGGGTCCAAGGCTGCGGTATGCTCATCTAGTAATATGATGTCAGGACGCTTTAGTGTTGCCATTAGGAAACTCAGTGCCTGGCGTTGCCCACCAGACAGATTACCGGTAGCTGTTGACATCCGTTCTTCAAGACCGTTGTTCATGGTTGTAGCAATCTTAGTAAACTTATCTATGTGTTGCTTCATGTGACGAGGGACAAGACGACGCTTTTCACCACGCTTTTCTGCCAGCAACATATTTTCTGCAACGGTCATCCGTGGTGCTGTGCCAAGCTTTGGATCTTGGAAAACACGGCTTAAAAAGTGAGTTCGGTCTTCCTCATTTTCGTGCGTGATATCTTCTCCGTGTAACAAGATTTGACCACTATCAGCAGATAGGTTGCCTCCAATGACATTAAATAATGTTGATTTGCCGGCGCCGTTAGATCCAACAATTGTGATGAAATCTCCTTCATTAATCGTCAAATTCAATTCCTTGAGAATGGTTGTTTCATTACTGGTACCCTTATTAACCACAGTTACAATGTCTTTTAATTCTAAAATTGGCTTAGTCATGAGACTTAACCTCCTTTTTAAATATGCGATCCAAATGAAGCGCCCGACGGAATTGTGGCAGCATCATGCAGATTGCAAGAACTAATGACGACAGTAAGTTGAGATCGTTGGCACTGAAACCTAATTGAAGGACAGCCAATAAGATCAATCGGTAAATGATACTACCAAGAGTCACAGCAATTAGTCGTTGGTTTAGTGTTAATTCGCCAAAGGCAACTTCACCAATGATGATGGAAGCAAGAGCAATAACGATGGTACCGATCCCCATGTTGATATCAGCGTAACCATTACTTTGCGCAACTAATGCTCCACAGATACCGACCATACCATTTGAAACCATTAGTCCCATAATTTTCATGTTGTCAGTATGAATCCCCAATGACTTAGCCATTTTTTCATTATCGCCAGTGGCAATGAATGCCTGTCCTAAATCAGTTTGAAGGAAGAATACCAGGATCAAAGTAATTACAGCAATAACCACCATTCCTAGAAATACTGAGTTAAAGTAGTTAGGCATTGCTTCAAAAAACTTTGAACTTAATAGTGTTTTGTGACCGAGTAATGACGTGTTTGATTTACCCATAATTTCTAGGTTCACTGAGTAGGCTGCCGTCATTACCAGAATTCCGGCTAATAAAATATCGATTTTACCCTTGGTGTATAGCAAACCAGTAACTAATCCGGCCGCCATGCCCGCAAGAAAGGCAAATAACGTGGCGGTCATCGGTGAATAGCCATGAACAATGGCGGTGACCGCTACTGCGGCACCCATTGGAAAGGTTCCTTCGACCGTCATATCAGCAATGTTTAAAATTCTAAATGTTAAAAATAGTCCCAGGCCTAAGATTGCCCATAGGAGGCCTTGACCGATTGCGGAAACAATTAAGCTCATTATTTGTAGACCTCCCCGTTTGCTTTAGCGTCTTTCAAGAACTTAGCTGGTACATGTAAGCCTAATTTTTTAGCCTGTTTCAAGTTCAAAGTAGGTTCACCATTTTTGATGTACTTAACAGGTGTTGTGGCCGTTTTCTTTTTGCCTTTAAGAATTTGACCAGCTAGCTTCCCACCTTCAATACCAAGTTTGTATTGGTTGATACTATAGGTAGCAACTCCACCATCCTTAACCATTGTGTCAACAGCAGGGAAGACTGGCTTCTTAGCAGCATCGGCATTGGCGACTAATGTACTCATTGCGCCGGCAATTGTATTATCTGTTGGCACGAAAATTGCATCACATTGTGAGACAGCTTCTTGAGAAACCTGGTTCAAGTCGTTACTGTTAGAAATTGAATATGACTTTACATTGACGTGTTCTTTTTTGCAAAGTGCAACAAATAATCTGTGCTCAGTGGTGGCTGAACTGTCACTCGAAGTGTAAATGATACCTAACGTCTTCATATGTGGCATAAATTCCTTAATTAACTTAAGATCCCGTGCCAGTGGTGCTTGATCAGACACACCAGTGATGTTTCCACCAGGCTTCTTATTATTCTTAACTAAACCGGCTCCGTGTGGATCTGTAACAGCACCAAGTACGATTGGAATCTTAGTTGTGGCGTTTGCTAAAGCCTGAGAAGCGGGGGTAGTGATACCAACCAGCACATCATTATCCTCATTAACCAATTTTGAGGCCATGGTTTTTAGATTACTTTGATCTCCCTGTGCGTTTTGGTAGTCAACCTTAACGTTCTTGCCTTCATGATATCCTTCGTCAGCAAGTCCCTTAATAACCCCTTTGTGAATCTGGTCTAACGCCGGTTGATGCATTAGTGTTAAAATCCCAACGTGTGGGGTTTTAGTTTTAGTGGTACCGCCGCCTTCCATAAAATACGCGAATCCCAAAAATACCAATAGAATCGCGATGAACGTGTACATTCGTTTCATCCTTTTTCACCTCGTAGAAATAATTGCTAATCCCAAAAAATAAAGGAAGCCTCATGAGGCTTCCTTTATTTCAAAGAAAAAAGCCTGCATGAGAGAATCCATGCAGACTAAAGTAAGCTAAAGTCAGCACAGATACAATCTGAAACATCAGGTTGTATCCGCGATGAGTACACAACCTGAATTACCGACTTTGCCACCAAATATTCAGTTGTTGTGTTGGATAACTCATCTGACCATTCTCCTATGTCGTCTTAATGATTTTTAGTATAAGGAAAGTCAGAAACCTTGTCAACGCGTTTTTAAGATTTACTCAATAGATGAATCATAAAAACAATAAATATAAAAAAATTATATAAATTATTTTATATACTTTAGAATACTGACAAATAAAGCCTCTAAGTGGATAATTCACAGGATGAGGAATATTATAAAAATAATTATGATAATTAGTGCAAAACATTATCAGTGCTTTGGTGGCCAGTGATTAGGGTGATTTTTGAAAATTTTAGATAGCTGTGTACATTGCAATCAATTTTATTAACTGTAAGATGATAATCAAATTGAAAACGGAGGAATTTAAAGTGGGATATAATTTTTCGGCTGGGCCTGGGATCATGCCTGCAGCGGTAGTAGAACAAATCAAAAGGGACATGCCGTCTTATAAAGATAGCGGTATGAGTATCATGGAAATCAGCCATCGATCTGCACTTTATGACGAAATGGCACAACAGGCAGAAACTGACCTGCGTGATTTAATGCAAATCAGTGATGACTACGAAGTATTGTTCCTTCATGGTGGTGGGACTCTTCAATTCACCAATGTTCCGTTGAATTTAGCAACCAAAAATCACCACGTGGCGTACTTAAATTCTGGCCATTGGGCAAAGAAGGCTTTGGATGCGGCCAATCGAATTGATGGTTTGACTGTTGAAGACATTCAACCGGAGAAAACGGGGTATTTACCATCTATTAAAAATCCATCGGTTGGGCCTCTGGATTATTTGTATGTGACCACAAATAATACGATTGAAGGGACAACGTACCATCAGATTCCGAAGATTAATACGCCATTGGTGGCTGATATGTCATCAAACATTCTGGCCGAACCATACGATGTTAATCAGTTTGATTTGATTTTCGCAGGAGCACAAAAAAACATTGGGCCTGCGGGAATGGCAATCGTGATTGTCAAAAAGAATCGATTACACGAGCAACCAATTTTGTCAGAAATCATGGATTATCATCTTGAAGCGAAAAAACATTCAGCACTCAATACCCCACCTGTATTTTGCATTTATGCCGCTGGCCTGACGTTCAAGTGGTTGAAACAGTTTGGTGGTGTTGACAGAATTTATGAGCAAAATCAAGAACAGGCAAGAACTTTATACGATTCTATCGATAACTCGAAGCTATTTAAGAATGATGTGCCAACACGGGAACGTTCACTGACTAACATTGTCTTTAAAACAGGCGATGACAATCTTGACCAGCAGTTTGTTACGCAGGCCAACCGTCAAGGATTGATCAGCCTTGGGGGCCATCGACTAGTAGGTGGCATGCGAGCTAGTTTATATAATGCAATGCCAAACGAGGGTGTTGATGCACTGATTGATTTTATGAAACGATTTGAAATAGACAACGGAGGACTTCATTAAATGTACGCAATTAAAACATATAACGTAATTTCAAATGTTGGGTTAGCTGTGTTTCCAAAGGATCAGTACGTGATTAATGGAGCGCAGGAACCTGACGCACTTCTGATTAGAAGCCAAAATTTACATCGTGGTGTCCTGCCAGTTAGCTTGTTAGCAATTGGTCGTGCTGGTGCAGGTGTCAATAATATTCCGCTTGATAAAGCTAGCGAGAACGGTGTGGTAGTGTTCAATGCACCGGGTGCCAATGCCAATGCGGTTAAAGAATTAGTTATTGCCATTTTAATTTTAGCAGCACGCCCTGTGTTGCCAGCAATTGAATGGACAAAGTCGTTAAAGAGTGGCGACACGGCGGATGTAACACTTCAGGCGGAAGCGGGTAAGAACCATTATCGTGGAACCGAATTAGCAGGCAAAACACTGGGCGTCATTGGACTCGGTGCTGTTGGCTCAAAGGTGGCGGATATGGCCAATCAAATGGGGATGAATGTTATCGGATATGATCCATATATTTCTGTTGAGCATGCATGGCAGGTACAAAGTGACATTCCCCGTGCCGATTCTTTGAAAGAGGTCCTAGCCGAAAGCGACTATGTCACAATCCATATTCCATATAATGAAGAAAACAAGAATTTGATTGGTGCAGAAGAGCTATTGATGATGAAAAAGGGTGCGGTATTGCTAAACTATTCTCGTAATGGCATCGTTGATGAGACAGCTGTCTTAGCAGCCCTAAATGTTAATCAACTAGACCAGTACTGGACTGATTTTGCATCAGATGGATTAATTAACCATGATAAGGTTGTGGTTACTCCACATCTTGGTGGAACTACAAAAGAGGCAGAAGATAATTGTGCTTACATGGTTTCTACCACATTGCGAAAGTATTTAGAGACGGGAGAAATTGAACATTCAGTTAATTACCCGGATGTGAGAATGCCATTTAATTCACCTTACCGACTAACGCTTCTTCACCAAAATGTTCCTAACATGGTCGGACGAGTGGCCACCATTCTGGCTGACTTGAATATTAACATTGCTAACATGATTAACTCGTCACGTGGAGATTATGCGTACACGATGATTGATGTCGATCAAATGGATGAAGAACATTATCAACGGTTTGAAGAAAAGTGCCTGTCAATTGATGAAGTAATCAGAGTACGCGGTATTAGACACCCGTCCGTTAAAAATTAGAATTAATTAAAAAATAATGAGAAATTATATTGACAGTTGGTATCAATATTAGGTATACTCATACTAATGAATTGATGAACGGCGTGCTAATTAGCCGGTGGAGTAATGGTAAGCGAACCTTACAGCAAGCATCGTTAATGGGAAGATGCAGGTTCCTTATTATGAAAGATTGACTAGAGCGCTCATCCTTTTCGAGGGATGATGGGCAGACACCCAATATAATGTCGGGGTATTAATAGTACCTGTTGAGATGGTATATGTGAGTATGCCATAAATTAAGGTGGTAACACGCGAAAGCGTCCTTGTTGCAGACAATGTTCTGTAGCAAGGACGCTTTTTTCATTCAATTCACACATATAAAACATAGGCTTTCAGTACTCACAACACATAATAGTTACATAACACATAGAACAATATATTATTCAACACATAAACTTTGGTGAAAGGATGATAAGACATGACACATATTCATAGAACCACCAACGTAAACTGGCCACATTTATGGAGCTTACAAAAATAATTAACGGGTCTAACCCTTGGTGTATCAGTATTACCTGTATACACCTGCTTTTATCAATTGAAATGTAATCGGTTTCACAACATAATATAAATTGTGGGTAGTTGGTTATGGTTTTGATGAAAGGTAGGGGTTATATGGACGATGAACGCATATTAATTTTGGTAAAACCAGATGGGGTCGCTAGCGGCCACATTGGCGAAGTTGTATCCCGACTGGAAAAGAAAGGGTATCACATTGATGACCTTAAAATAGTGTTAGCAACTAAGGATCAGTTAGCACGCCATTATAAACAATTAGTAGACAAGCCATTTTATCCTGAAATTGAAAGTTACATGCAGGAAGGGCCAATCGTGGCAATGATTGCCAGCGGAACTAATATTGTCAAAGTATTTCACCGAATGGCCGGAGCGACAAACCCATCAGACGCTGATTTTGGCACGATTAGGGGAGATTTTGGCCGTGAATGGCCGGATGGAATTTTAAGAAATGTAGTCCACAGCTCGGACAGCGTCCCAGCTGCGGAGGAGGAGATCGGGATTTGGTTTCCGGAAAAGAGTGCGGAGAAATCCGATTAGTTCATGAGCATTAACGGACAAACACCGATTATTCCTGGTTTTGGAATGATTGGTGTTTGTTGGTTAAGCGGAATGAACTGGATTTCGGAGCATGTTTCAGAAAAGAGTGCTAAAAAAGCCGATTAACTCCCTGTATATAAGGCGCTGAATCAGATACTCTGGGCTTGAGTATTTGATTCAGCGCCTTATATGCGCGGGAGTTGGCTTTTTTAGCACGTTTCAGCAATAAAAAGTAAATAAACAAAAAAAGGAACTCACCAATCGTAAAATTTCACGATTAATGAGTTCCTTTTTATAACACAAACATTTATGCGCGTGCCTTCACGCTCTGGCTTGCAAGTGCGTTCAATGAATCATTAACTCTTTCTGCGCACATCCGGCCCTCGTGAATACCCCAAATAACAAGACTTGGTCCACGACGACAATCTCCTGCCACAAAAATTTGGTCATCATTAGTAGTATAATCTTTGTTCTTTTCTGTAATGCCAAATTCATCAAACAGCCATTGTTCAGCACCAGTGAATCCCATTGCCAGTAGAACCAAATCTGCCGGAACACGTTTTTCACTACCTGGAATGGGTTTGAAATGATCCACACCACTAACCTCAACCTCACTGACATGGCCATTCCGACCAGCAAAGGCCGTAGCTGTGGCTGTGTACTCGGTGATTTCACCGAACAGAGTTCTTGCTTCCTGTTGTCCGTAACCATTCTTGAGCACCATTGGCCATTCGGGCCACTGATTTTCAGGTGTTCGTTCCTTTGGAAGCGCTGGTGTGATTTCCAACTGTGTTATACCGGCACAACCTTGACGAATGGCAGTTGCAATACAGTCATTACCTGTATCACCACCACCGAGTACTAGCACATGCTTGCCAGCTAACTTGGTACTGGCCTTAGTGCCGTCTTTAAGGACAGACTGTGTTGCTATTTTTAGGTATTCTGCTGCCTGATAAATTCCTTCTAATTCACGACCAGGAACATCGAGATCACGAGCCTGACGGGATCCAGTACAAATAACCACTCTGTCGTACTGTTCTTTGATTGCTTCAGCAGTAATATCTTTGCCAACTTCGGTATTTGGCATTAATTTGATGCCAACTTGGCGTAATGCATCGATTCTGCGTTCCACAATTTCCTTTGGCAATTTCATATTAGGAATGCCATACATGAGGAAACCGCCGAAACGATCATCCCGTTCGTATAAAGTGACTGAATGGCCTAGCTGATTAAGGCGCCACGCTGCTGAAATACCAGCGGGTCCACTACCGATAACTGCAATTTTTTTGCCTGTTCTCCGGATTGGTCTGCCGGAATCAACAACCCAACCATTTTTGAACGCCTGTTCAATAATAAACTTTTCATTATTACGGATTGTAACGCCGGGGCCGTTCAACGCATTAACACACGAAACTTCACATGGAGCAGGACAAACTCGGCCAGTCATGTCTGGTAGGTAGTTGGTTCTGGTCAATCGTTCAAAAGCACGTTTATCTTGGTTTTTGTAAACCAAATCGTTCCATTCTGGAATTAAGTTGTCGTTAGGACAGCCACTGACGGCTTTACCATCTCCATAGAATACGCCGTGATGGCAGAATGGAATCCCGCAGTTCATACATCGTGCGGCCTGGATACGTCGATCTTCATCACTCAAGTCCAATTCCATCACGTCAAAGTCCTTGATTCGTTTCATGATTGGACGCATTGGGTTATTTTTCCGGGCATATAATAGAAAGCCTCTCGGATTTCCCATTGTTGATTCCTCCTAACTTTGGCTGCTGGTAGCGGCGTAAAATGCCTTTTCAACTACCTGTTCTTCAGGTACACCAGCATCTTCATATTGTTTAATCAGATCGTGCATCTTGTGATAATCACGTGGATAGACTTTGATGAACGTATCTTTTTCTTCGTCCCAGTTGTCCAAAATCTTTTTGGCAGTGAATGAATTAGTAAAGTAGTAATGTTTTTGCAACAGATCTTTCAATACCGTTGTATCATCACTAGTTTCGTCGAGTTTAAAAGTATCAACCAATTCTGGATTAAGTTGTTTCTTAAATTGGTGAGTCCAGTCGTACACATAAGCTACACCACCAGACATGCCGGCAGCAAAGTTACGTCCAGTTCTGCCAAGGATAACGGCCACACCACCGGTCATGTATTCACAACCGTTATTGCCGACACCTTCAACGACGACTTTTGCACCGGAATTACGAACGCAGAAACGCTCGCCAGCACGGCCATTAAAGTATGCTTCACCACTAGTGGCACCAAAGCATGCAACGTTGCCAACGATTGGAGCGTGTGCGTAAAGGTCTTGAGCCTGTTTTGGAGCAGCAACGATCAAACGCCCACCGGATAATCCTTTACCAACATAATCATTGGCTTCACCAGTTAGTTTGATTTCCAAACCCTGAGTGATAAATGCACCAAAGCTTTGTCCTGCAGTACCCTTGTAATTGAATTTCATTAGTCCAGGTTTCAAAGTGTTATTGCCGAAGTGAGCTGCAATCCAGCCACCCATACGGGCGCCAGCAGTTCTGTCCGTATTATTGATTGGCAGATTAATGGTCGTAGCATTGCCATTTTCCAAGCTGGTCTTGGCAAACGCATCCAAATCTGGCCAGTCGTACTTCGGTTTGAATGGATCCTTTGCTTTTCTTTCAATCGAAATGGTTTTACCAATCATCCGATCGTAGTTCAGTGATTTAGCCTTACCTGCGGGTATATACCGTGGGGATAGGTGTTCACCGTGGCCAACCATTTCATCAATTGTCCGGTATCCCAGTTTGGCCATTTCTTCACGCAGGTCCTGTGCCAAGAAACGCATCATGTTCATGACGTGTTCAGGCTTGCCAGCATAAAGTTTGCGTAAATCTGGATTCTGAGTCGTAATACCAATTGGACAAGTATTCAAGTTACATTTGCGCATCATGACACAACCAATTGAGACCATTGTTAACGTCGCAAAGCTAAATTCCTCGGCACCAAGCATGATGGCAACAGCAATGTCACGACCAGTCATGAGTTTACCATCTACTTCTAACGTCGTCCGTTGGCGTAAATGATTTAAGGCTAGTGTTTGGTGTGCATCAGCAAGTCCCATTTCCCATGGCAGACCACTGTCACGAGTTGAGTTGCGGGGTGCCGCACCTGTGCCACCATCGTAGCCAGCAATGACAACTGTATTAGCGCCAGCTTTAACAACGCCGGCGGCTATTGTTCCGACACCAGTTGAAGAAACCAGTTTAACGTTAATGATTGCGTAGGGATTAACCTGCTTTAGGTCATAGATTAACTGTGCTAAATCTTCAATTGAGTAAATATCGTGATGAGGTGGCGGAGAGATGAGCTGCACGCCTGCAATTGATCCACGAATGTCAGCGACCCACGGGTAAGCTTTACCAGCAGGTAACTGACCACCTTCGCCGGGCTTAGCACCTTGAGCCATTTTAATTTGAATTTCTTCAGCGTTCATTAGGTACTCTGTATTCACGCCAAAACGAGCGGTTGAAACTTGTTTAATTTTACTGTGACGATCGAGACCATCAGCACCGACTTTGAAACGACGACGGTCTTCTCCACCTTCACCAGTATTACTTTTAGCTCCTAGTTTATTCATCGCAATCGCAATTGTTTCATGTGCTTCTTGTGATAGTGAACCAAAACTCATGGCTCCACTCTTGAACCGTTTAACAATTGAACTGACCGGCTCAACTTCATCGATTGGAACTGATTGACGATCCGTACTATCGATGTTCCACATTGAGCGCAGGGTAACCGGGTCAGTTAAAGCTTCCTGGTTCATCTGGTCAGCATATTTTTGATATTCATCATACTTACCAGTCCGAACCGCCTTTTGAAACTGATAAATTGATTTTGGATTGTAAAGATGATGTTCACCATCAACTTTAAATTGAAAGCTACCACCGGAAGGTAGATCATCAATGGCGTGATTATCGAATGCGTCTTGGTATTTTTCATAGTACTCTGATTCAATTTGGTTAAGATCAAGTCCACCGATTCTACTTGGTGTACCAGTAAAGTATTGGCTAACGACTTCATCATTCAAACCGACAGCTTCAAACAATTGAGCACCTTGATACCCAGCAACTGTTGAAATACCCATTCTGCTCATGATTTTAACAATCCCTTTAACAGAAGCATGACAGTAATTATCTAATTGTTTTTCGTAACCGCGTTCCACTAGGGTAGCGAATGCGCCATATGGGTGAATGGCAGCTGCACCGTATCCAACGAGGCAGGCAAAATGGTGAATTTCACATGCTTCCGCCGTATCGACGACAATTGAAGCATCAGTGCCTTTTCCCTGAGCGACTAAGTAATTGTGTAAACCGGCCACTGCCAGTAAAACAGGGATTGTCATCTGGTTATCAGCCACACTACGATCAGTCAAAATCAAAATTGACGCTCCGTTGTCGATGGCATTTTCTGCACGCTTAAATACTGCTTCAAGTGCGTGACCGAGCCGATTAGGAATATCGTTCAGATCATATGCTAGCGAAATTTCCTTAACCTTTAATGAAGGAAGATCCAAACTAGTCAATTTAGCAAATTCTTGGTTATTTAAAATTGGACTATCAATTTTTAGCTTTTGACAGTTGTCAGCAATGTCTTTTGTAATATCATCGTCGCGACCTAAGAATAAGGTAGTGTCGATAACCACCTTTTCACGTAAGGGATCAATTGGTGGATTAGTAACTTGAGCGAATGACTGTTTGAAATATGTAAACAGGGACTCAGACTTTTTACTCAAGACTGCCAACGGAGAGTCAAACCCCATGGCAACAACAGGTTCGCCACCATTTTGAGCCATCGGTATTAGTGCAGTCTCGATCACTTCGTGAGTATAGCCGTTGCGACGCCATAATTTTTGTAGCTCGTCATCACTGATTTTGGCATCTGCCTTAACTTCTGGCAAATTATCAAGTGTTAATCGATTAGCAGTTAACCATTGCTGGTAAGGGTGAGCGGTTGAAAATTCTTGTTTTAGTTGATCAGACTTATAAATTTTATGTTTGTTGGTATCTACCAGTAACATTTCAGCAGGTGATAAGATGCCCTTTTCCTTGATATCAGTTGGCTTAATATCTACAATTCCTGACTCCGATCCGACAACTAGCACATTGTCATTAGTTAACGTATATCTGGAAGGACGCAAACCATTACGATCCAAAAATGCGCCGACCTGGATACCATCGGTGAAACATAGGGCGGCAGGCCCGTCCCATGGAGCCATGAAGGTTGCGTTGTATTCGTCAAATGCGCGTTCTTCTGGAGCCATTGATGCATCAGGTCCCCAAGCTTCAGGAATCATCATCATCAGTGCCTGGGGAATTGATCGTCCATGACGATATAAATATTCCATGCAATTTTCCAACTTGGCAGAGTCGGAATCATCTTCATCATAAATTTCAATGCCATGGGAAGTCAGCCAATTTTCCGCACCTTTTAAGGTGTTGATTTCACCGTTGTGGGCAAGAAATCTAAATGGTTGTGCACGTTCCCAGCTTGGGAAGGTGTTGGTTGAGAACCGTGAATGAATCAAACAAATGGCACTTTGCATACTTGGTTCGTGCAAATCTGGGTAGAATAGGCCAACTTGGTACGCATGAAGCATCCCCTTATACACAATTGTGCGGCTTGAAAGTGAGCAGATGGCAAATGATTGATGGCCAAATGTCTTTTCAAGCTGACGTCGTAAATGATAAAGTTGATCCTCAAAAGGACGGCCAATTTTAACGTCCACTGGTCGTTTAATAATTAATTGAATGAACGCGGGCATTGACTTTTGGGCTGCAGGCCCGCAACTTTCATAAACGAAAGGCACGTTTCTGGTCCATAGTATAGGAAAACCCGCATCATTAATTTGTGTTCTGATTGAAGCCAACATTGTTTCCTTTTCACGACTATCGTGAGGTAAAAACAACTGGGCTACTGCATAATCTCCGTAGTCTGGCAGTGCTTGATTCTTAGCGGCCATTTGACTACGAAAGAATGAATCAGGCATAGCCATTAAAATTCCGGCACCGTCACCAGTGTCAGGTTCGGCACCGGTACCGCCACGGTGATTCATTCTTTGGAGCATGGTCAAAGCTTTTTCAACCAATTCATGGCTAGCATTACCATCAACTTGTGTAATAAATCCCATCCCACAAGCATCATGTTCAAACTCGGGGGAATACATTAACTTACCTTTGGACATTTGACTGCTCATTTAACCACCTACTTTAATAAACATTAGTTAAAAATTAAATTCTTTGCTTAATTTCTCATGATATTCTAATTATTCTTTCAAAGCAATGTAATTTTCACTAAATTAATTTATTAAATTGTGCATTTTACACAAAAATTCATCATTATTTGCATTAATTACAATTAAAATGACAAAAGTGGTTTAAAATATTCCAAATTTATATTAAGATAGTTTCTAATTTTATAACATAGCTTTCCGCGATCACTTGGGTATTTGTGGCATTTAGTGATTTAATTAAGATTGCAAATAGTAGGTCGTTGTGGTTATAATTTAATTCAATTTTAATTAATAAAGAGGTGAAAGCCCAATCAAATTTGACTGGTTGGTGAATGTGTCAGATTTGATTTAAGTGACCAGTTGAACTACCTACATAGTGATAACACGACGGGCAATGTTACAGTTTGCTGAACAAATAGTAAAACGTGATAACATAAGACTTGAAATGTTTTGCACCGTGGTTAATGATGACTATTTCGTGAATGGTTATCGCACCATAATTTACAACGCTGCTTGACAGCAATTAATAACATAAATGAGAAAGGGGCTTGTCAGTATGTCAACACTTAAGGTCACAGACCTTCACGTCAGTGTTACTGATGAAGAAGAAAAAACAGAACGGGAAATTTTAAAGGGGGTTGATTTAACAATCAACACCGGTGAAACTCATGCAATCATGGGGCCTAACGGGACTGGTAAGTCGACTCTTTCTGAAACGATTATGGGAAATCCTAATTATATCGTCACTCAAGGGGACGTCACCATTGATGGAGAAAGTATTTTAGGCAAGCCCGTTGATGAACGCGCAAGATTAGGATTGTTTTTAGCAATGCAGTATCCTGCTGAAATTAAAGGAATTACCAATGCTGAGTTTATGCGTGCAGCTATTAATTCACGCCGTGCGGATGATGACCAAATCTCTATTCGTAGTTTCTTAAAAGAATTAGATAAAAACATTAAAACGTTGAACATGACCGAAGAAATGACTGAACGCTACTTAAATGAAGGATTCTCTGGTGGTGAAAAAAAGCGTAATGAAATTTTACAATTGATGATGATCAAACCTAAGTTTGCCATTCTTGACGAAATTGACTCTGGTCTTGATATTGACGCTCTCCAAGTTGTTGCCCAGGGCGTTAATGAAATGGCTAGCCCAGATTTTGGGACTTTGATGATTACTCATTACCAGCGTTTACTTAACTATATTCACCCAGATCAAGTTCATGTGATGATGGATGGCCGCATTGTCAAAACTGGGGATGCCTCATTGGCCGAAGAACTTGAGGAAAAGGGGTACGCCGGTTTACGTGATGAGTTAGGCATTGATGCAAACTTAGTTGATGACGACGTTGATCAGACCGCAGACGCCACCGGAAATGGAGATGATTAGAATGCCAAAGTCAGCAGTATTGGCACTCGATCCAGTTCTTTTGTCTGCAGCTAAATTTGATGACGAGCCCCAGTGGTTAACGGATTTACGTCAATCTTCATGGGACAAGGCAAAAGAGTTGGCATTACCAGAGTTTGCCAAGATTAATTATCGTCACTGGCCATTACTAGAATTTGCTCAAGATGGTCAGACTAATACCAATATTCCCGATGATATTCAGGCAGAGACTGAATCATATAACTTTGTTTCAGTTGGCAAAACAACTGTTAAATCTGCGATTCCTGATGATTTAGTGAAGCAGGGAGTTGTTTTTTGCGATTTGCAAACTGCCGCTAAGAAACATGCAGAGTTACTATCAAAATATTTATTTACTAAAGCAATTAAGCCGGATGAGGATCGGTTGACGGCCGTTAATGCATCGTTGATGGATAGTGGTGTTTTCCTGTATGTTCCTCATGACGTTTCAATTAAAGAACCTATCAGTTTGTTGCAGGTTCAGGACAGTCGTCAAAAAACTAATTTTGTGAATCATAACGTGATTGTGACAGACGACAACAGTAGTGTTCAGGTACTTCAGAGAACTGAGACCATTGGTGATGCTGAAAATCCTGCGAGTGTTGCTGTTGAGGTGATTTCAGGACCAGGTAGTCATATCAAATTTTCTTCACTAGATTCTTTGAGTGAAAAAACTAATGCTTACTTTAATCGTCGAGGTCATCTTGAAAAAGATTCAGAAATTGATTGGACGATGGGTGTCTTAAATGATGGCAACACGATTGCAGATTTTGATTCTGATCTAAAAGGTACCGGTTCTCATGCCGAGGTTCAGACAGTTGCCATTTCGACTGGCAAACAGACACAAGGTATCGATACCAGTGTTACAAATTATGGAAAACATTCAGAGGGTAACATCCTGCAACGTGGCGTTTTGCTTGAAAAGTCTGCACTAGTATTTAATGGTGTTGGTAAAATTATTCACGGAGCTCATGGTTCAAAAGCCCAACAAGAAAACCGAATTTTGATGTTGTCGCCAGAGGCTCGTGGGGATGCTAATCCAATTCTCTTAATTGATGAAAACGATGTGATCGCTGGGCACGCAGCCAGTGTTGGTCGAGTTGATCAAAAACAGTTGTATTACTTAATGAGTCGTGGCTTAACTAAAGAAGTTGCTCAACGACTGGTTATTTTGGGATTTTTGGGGGTTGTTTTAACCGAAATTCCAATTGCCGCTGTGCGTAACCAAATGATTGCAATGATCGAAAGGAAGCTAATCAATGGACAACGGACTGAATAATTCGAGAAAAGATTTTCCAATTTTAGACCAACAAGTTAATGGCGAAGAGTTAGTTTACTTAGATAATGCTGCGACCACTCAAAAACCGATGGCGGTTTTAAATGAAATTATGCGTTATTACGAACACGATAATGCAAATGTTCATCGCGGTGTTCACACACTAGCCGAACGCGCAACAACCAGTTTTGAAGCGGCACGCGATAAGATTGCTGCGTTCATTAATGCTCCTAGCCGCAAAACGGTGATTTACACACGATCAACGACTGAAGGATTGAACTGGGTTGCTAGTAGTTTCGGCAATTTGGTGGTTAATGAAGGTGACGAAATAGTTATTTCCGAGCTGGAACACCATAGTAATGTTGTTCCGTGGCAACAGGTAGCTGCTAAACAGCACGCGACGCTGAAGTATATTGGGCTCACTAAAGATGGTGAGCTTGACATGGACGATGCTCGCCAGAAGATTACGGACGACACCAAAATTGTGTCAATTGCACAGGCAGCTAACGTCATGGGCGTCACTAATCCCATTAAAGAATTAGCTAAGATAGCTCATTCTCATGGTGCATACATGATCGCAGATGGGGCTCAAGCTGCTCCCCATATGAAGATTGACGTTCAGGATTTGGATGTTGATTTTTACGCATTTTCAGGTCACAAAATGTTGGCGCCAACTGGAATTGGTGCTTTATATGGCAAGGAAGACTTACTTAATCAAATGCCGCCGGCACAATTTGGCGGTGAAATGATTGATTTTGTCCATCATCAGACGGCTTCATGGAAGGAATTACCTTGGAAATTTGAAGCCGGTACACAAAATATTAGTGGTGCAATCGCATTTGGTGCTGCCATTGATTACTTAAACGATTTAGGAATGGACAATATTGAAGCTTATGAACATGAATTAGTAGAATACACATTACCCAAATTAGTGGCCATTGATGGTGTGACAGTGTACGGTCCCCATGATCCAGCCAAACATACAGGTGTGATGGCATTTAATTTGGATAACTTACATCCTCATGATGTCGCAACTGGTCTGGACATGGAGGGGATTGCTGTTCGCGCTGGTCATCACTGTGCACAGCCTTTAATGGAATATTTAAACGTTACAGCAACTGCTCGTGCTAGTTTCTATTTCTACAACACGAAAGCTGAAGCAGATCATTTAATTGAATCGATCGAAGCAGTAAAGGAGTTCTTTAACAATGGGGCTAGCTAAATTAAATCAATTATATCGTGAGGTTGTATTAGATCATTCACAGCATCCACATCACAAGGGTAAGCTACCAGAGGCTAACGGCGAACTGGAGTTACGTAACCCAACTTGTGGTGATGTCATCAGTGTTCAGGTTCAAATTAATGATAATAAAATTGAAAAATTATACTTCGAGGGTAGTGGCTGCACAATTTCGCAAGCTTCTGCTAGCATGATGACCACGGCGTTGACTGGTCAACCAGTGGAACATGCGCGTGAGTTGATCACTGATTTTTCTAATTTGATTATGGGTAAAGAAATCAGCGAAGAGGCTGAAGACGAGCTTGGGGATGCTGCAGTGATTGGCACTGTCGCAGAATTTCCGACTCGCATTAAGTGTGCGGCGTTATCATGGCATGCGCTTGATGAGTTATTAGAAAAGAAGGAGGCTGAAAAGAATGGCTGATGTTAAAGACATTATTCAGGATAAAGATTATGAATTTGGATTTCATGACGACATCGACTACGCATTCCAAACCGGCAAAGGAATTAACGAGGATATTATTCGTCAAATTTCCGCCGAAAAGGAAGAACCTCAGTGGATGCTTGATTTCCGTTTGAAATCATACCAGGCGTTTTTAAAGATGCCTGAACCAGCCTGGGGTCCGGATCTGACTAAGTTGGATTTGGACAATATGACCTTCTATCAAAAGGCCACCGATAAGCAGTACCGTGACTGGGATGATGTTCCTCAGGAAATTAAAACAACATTTGACAAGTTAGGTGTGCCAGAAGCTGAACGAAAGTATTTGGCTGGTTCTTCAGCTCAATATGAGTCTGAAGTTGTCTATCACAACATGGAAGAGTCTTTTGAAAAATTAGGGATTATCTTTACTGATACTGATACTGCTTTGAAGAAGTACCCCGAGTTATTCCGTAAGTGGTTTGGTAAGCTCGTTAAACCGACGAATAACAAGTATGCAGCGCTGAACTCTGCAGTTTGGTCTGGTGGTACTTTCATTTACGTGCCGAAGGGCGTGAAAGTGACGACGCCAATCCAGTCGTATTTCCGAATCAATGCTGAAGAGTCTGGTCAGTTTGAACGGACTTTGATCATAGTTGATGAAGGGGCTCATGTTGAATATGTTGAAGGTTGTACGGCCCCAACTTATTCAAAGGATAGTTTGCACGCAGCGGTTGTTGAAGTTAACGTCTTGCCAGATGCATATTGCCGTTACACAACCATTCAAAACTGGTCTAACAATATTTATAGTTTGGAAACCAAGCGTGCCCAAGCCTTAGATAATGCTGTCATGGAATGGGTTGATGGCAACCTTGGATCTAAAGTGACAATGAAGTACCCTTCAGTTTATTTGAATGGTGAGGGGGCCCGTGGCACAATGTTGTCGATTGCCGTTGCTGGTAAAAATATTGATTCCGACACGGGTGCCCAAATGATTCATAATGCTCCTAATACATCGTCATCGGTTGTGTCAAAGTCGATTTCGAAGGACGGCGGTGCGGTTGATTATCGTGGTAAAATTAAGTTTGGTCGCCATTCGGATGGCTCGTTTGCTCACGTTGAATGTGATACTATAATCATGGACGATAAGTCGACAAGTGATACGATTCCATATAATGAAATTTTGAATAGTAATGTGTCCATGGAACACGAAGCTAAAGTTTCTAAAATTTCTGAAGAGGAGTTATATTATCTGATGAGTCGCGGTATTTCGGAGGCTAAGGCAACGGAAATGATTGTCATGAGTTTCGTTGAACCATTTACAAAAGAGCTGCCAATGGAGTACGCTGTTGAATTGAACAGACTAATTAGTTTCGAAATGGAAGGATCAATTGGCTAATAATGTCAGCTAGTTGGTGGGCAAAAAAGCAAGGAGGACTTTCAAATGAGTAACGAGACACCATTTAAGGAGCGGGCACTTGCCGCATTGGAAAATGTCATCGATCCAGAACTCGGTATTGATATCGTGAACCTAGGATTGATCTATAACGTTGAATTAGACGAAGATAGTAACTGTGTGGTCACAATGACATTAACAATTGCAGGATGCCCATTAACAGATTATCTAAATGACGCAATCACGGAAGAACTACAAGGTTTTGACGAGGTTAAAGAAGTAAAAATCAACTTAGTATGGGAACCGGCATGGTCAATTGAAAAAATGTCGAGAGAGGCCCGGATGGAGTTGGGAATACACTAAGTAGAGTGCAAAAACACACGGTTAGATGCGTTTAAAATAACGGGGTTAATGATTGATCACGGGTTTTGTGATCGGTCATTAACCCCGTTATTTTATGTGCATCTGTGTGTTTTTGCACGTTTCAGAAAACCCAGAGTGCAAAAAGAAGTGAAAAAATGCGTCTAAAATAGCCGGAATTATGATTGGTCCTGAACTTGGGCCGGTCATAATCCCGGCTATTTTATGCGCATTTGCTTCTTTTTACACGTTTCAGAATTAAAAATTTCTGTAAAATAACATCAGTATAAGTCACACTAACTTTCTCATTTTTTAATAATGAAAACAAACACAAACAACAAAAAAATAATTGTTAAATGTGGTTACTACGTAATCTTTGCTATATCAATGTTTTGCAAGCATAAATATTTCAAGTCCAAATACAAAAAATGAGAAATATTAAAAACAAGGTTGCATTCTCTCATAATGAATGTTAAGTTAGGAATATCAAATTGAAGGAGGTTACAACCATGAAACAAGCAATGATCAAAACATACATTCAAAACGCTACTTCAGCTGTAGCCTCAAATCTTCAAGCCTTATTATTATGACGCAGGACTCTGACAATTATATGTCGAGTCCTATTTGCGTTATGAAATGGGGCTTGACCAGCACCCCATTTCAGATGGGGTGCTTTTTTTATTGTTAGTAAACAGAAGTTAAGGATAAGGAAAGGTGATACATTATGACAAAACAAATTCAATTTTTCGATACAACATTGCGTGATGGGGAACAAACAATTGGGGTTAATTTCAGCATTGAAGAAAAGGTAGAGATTGCTAAACAACTTGAAGCGTGGGGCGTTGATTGTATTGAAGCTGGTTTCCCCGTTGCATCTGAAGGAGACTTTGAAGCCGTGAGCGCCGTTGCTAATGCCGTCAAACATACTTGCGTAACTGGTCTTGCACGAGCACGTAAGGGAGACATTGATGCATGCGTGAAGGCAACTGCCAATGCTGCTCATAAGCAAATTCATGTTTTCATTGCTACTAGCCCAGTTCACCGTGATTCAAAGTTACATATGACAAAACAACAAGTGCTCGACACAATCAAGGACACCGTTACATACGCACATCAATTTTTCGACATCGTTGAATTTTCACCAGAAGATGCCACCAGAACAGAACACGATTACCTTTGCGAAGCAATTCAAACGGCTATTGATGCTGGTGCAACAGTTATTAATATTCCAGATACGGTTGGCTACACCAATCCAGAAGAGTTTGCTGAATTATTCCAGTACATGCAAAAACATATTCCATCATTTGACGATGTAACGTTCTCCGTTCACTGTCATGATGATCTGGGAATGGCCGTTGCAAACAGTCTGGCTTCGATTAAAAACGGGGCAACCAGAATTGAAGGTACCATCAATGGTATTGGTGAACGTGCCGGTAATGCAGCACTAGAAGAAGTTGCAGATGCTCTTTATGTTCGCAAGAATTACTACGATGCAACTGACAATATCAACTTGGCAGAAACCAAAGAAACCAGTGACATGATTAGTGATTACGCTAAGATGCCAGTGCCACATAACAAGGCCGTGGTTGGCGCAAACGCCTTTGCTCATGAATCAGGGATTCATCAAGATGGCATGTTGAAGAACCCTAACACATATGAAATTATTACCCCCGAAACTGTGGGTGCACATAAGACGACATTGCCACTGGGCAAACTTTCCGGTTCGCATGCTGTCATGACTAAACTCAACAAGATGGGCTTCGATGTTGATCGAGATGACATGAAAAAGATCTTCCCAATCTTTAAGAATAAAGCTGATCATACAGCCATTGTTGGTGAAGATGATCTTCGCAATATTATGAAACAAGTCAAAGAGGTGGTTGCATAATGCAAAAGAATCAAACAGCTCAGATCGCCGTATTAGCCGGCGACTACATTGGTCCCGAAATTATGGCAGCGGGTTTGGAGGTCCTTAAAGCCGTTAGTGAAGATGGTAAATTCAATTATCAAATTCATGAAGAACCATTTGGTGGTGCAGCCATTGATCAAGCAGGAGATCCATTGCCGGCGCAAACACTGGCAACCTGTCAACAAAGCGATGCAATTTTGCTAGCGGCGATTGGTGGTCCTAAATGGGATAATGCAGAGAAACGTCCAGAAGCTGGGCTGTTGCAGATTCGCAAGGAATTAAATTTATTTGCTAACATTCGTCCTACTGCAATCAGTGAAGCGATGAGACAATATTCACCAATCAAGAATGAGAATCCGGTTGATTTTGTGATTGTTCGTGAGTTAACCAGTGGGATTTACTTTGGTACTCCACGAGAGAAAACGGCAGATTATGCATTAGATACAATGCGTTACAGGAAAGAGGAAATTCAACGCATTACCAAGCTAGCATTTGAGATGGCGACTAAGCGTCGCAATCACGTTACTTTGGTTGATAAA
Source organism: Paucilactobacillus suebicus DSM 5007 = KCTC 3549 (assembly GCF_001434475.1). Lineage (GTDB taxonomy): Bacteria > Bacillota > Bacilli > Lactobacillales > Lactobacillaceae > Paucilactobacillus > Paucilactobacillus suebicus. Next base: position 75,885 of record NZ_AZGF01000004.1, read on the forward strand.
GCGAACGTTCTTGCTACCAGTAAGTTTTGGCGTGAGATTGTCGGTGAAATTGCTCAGGATTATCCACAGGTTAATTACGACACAAGTTATGTGGATGCCGCCGCGATGAAGATAATTTCTAGTCCCGATCAATTCGATGTGATTTTAACCGAAAATCTCTTCGGCGACATTCTCAGTGATGAATCGGCTGAGATTACGGGTTCTCTTGGAACCATTCCTTCTATGAGTCAAGGCAGTAATGGACCAGCACTATATGAACCAATCCATGGCTCAGCACCAGACATCGCAGGTAAAGGGATTGCGGATCCAATTTCGATGGTTAAATCAGTGGCTATGATGCTGGCTAACTCTTTTGACCGTCAGGACCTCGCAACTGAAATTACGAATGCAATTAATGAAGTAATTAGTCAGCAGGTCGTAACTCCTGATTTAGGTGGGCACGCAACAACAAAGGAAGTTACGGCAGCAATTATTAGTTCAATAAAAGAAAGCAGGCACAGTTATGCAACAGACAATGTTTGATAAACTTTGGAATCGACACGTTATATCCGGGAAACCCGGTGAGCCACAATTAATTTATGTGGATCTTCATTTACTTCATGAAGTTACTTCACCGCAGGCTTTCGAAGGACTGCGTGAGAATAATCGTCAGGTTCGTCGAACAGATAAAACATTTGCCACGATGGATCATAACGTGCCAACGAAGGATATTTTCAACGTTCAAGATGCAATTTCCAGAAAGCAGATTGAGACACTTGCTAAGAATGCGAAAGACTTTAACATTCGTTTGGCGGGGATGGGACATGAAGATCAGGGTATTATCCACGTTGTCGGTCCTCAATTGGGATTAACACAACCTGGCATGGTGATTGTTTGCGGTGATTCACACACTGCAACTCATGGTGCTTTTGGTTCCATTGCTTTTGGAATTGGCACGAGCGAAGTTGAACACGTTTTAGCTACGCAAACAATCTGGCAAACAAAGCCTAAAACAATGGGTATTCATGTTCATGGCAAGTTACCTCATGGTGTATACGCAAAGGATATTATCATGGGCATCATTGCTCGTGAGGGTGTGGCATTTGGAACTGGTAACGCAGTTGAAATGTACGGCGACACTATTGAAAATATGAGCATGGAAGAACGAATGACACTTTGCAACATGGGAATTGAAGGCGGCGCCAAGATGTGTATGGTTAAGCCAGATCAAACAACATTTGATTATGTGGCTGGTCGTAAATATGCACCAAAGAATATGGACAAAGCAATCGAAGACTGGAAACAGTATTATACCGATAGTCCAGAGGCCTTTGATCAAGTCATCGACTTTGACGTTAGTAATCTTGCACCATTCATTTCTTGGGGTACTAACCCGGGTATGTCGGTTCCTGTTGATCAAAAATTACCTGAGATCAAGAATGATGACGATCAAAAGGCATACGACTACGTGGGACTACATCCTGGAGAAGAGGCAACTGACATTCCAATTCAGTTTATCTTCTTCGGTTCATGTACAAACGGTCGCTTGTCAGATTTGAAAATTGCCGCAAGTATTTTGAAGGGTCATCATATTGCTGAAGGAATGCAAGCACTCGTTGTCCCCGGATCACGAGCTATTAAAAAGGCCGCTGAAAAAATGGGAATTGATCAAATTTTTAAGGATGCTGGTTGCGAATGGCGTGAACCTGGTTGCTCAGCTTGTCTGGGGATGAATCCCGATCAAGTACCAGCCGGATTACATTGTGCGTCAACTTCAAACCGTAACTTTGAGGGCCGGCAAGGTGCCGGTTCAAGAACCCATCTGGCCAGTCCAGCGATGGTTGCTTATGCGGCGATTAATGGCCACTTTGTTGATATCAGAAAGGAAGAAGCCTAATGGAACCAATTACGACTGTAACAAGTACAAGTATTCCACTAATGCGTGAGAACATTGACACTGATCAAATTATTCCAAAGCAATTTTTGAAAAATATCTTAAAAGTTGGTTACGGAAAGAATCTTTTCTTTGACTGGCGCTATGTTGCACCAAATAAGCCTAATCCTGACTTTATTTTGAATAAACCAGAGCGACAAGGAGCAGAAATTCTTGTGACAGGCGATAACTTTGGTTGTGGTTCGTCTCGTGAACACGCCGTGTGGGCATTGAAAGACTGGGGTTTTAAAGTTGTTATTGCTGGTGGGTACAGCGATATCTTCTACATGAACAGTACTAAGAATGGAGTTTTAGCAATTATTTTACCTGAAGACCAACGTAAAATTTTAGCAGCCGTTGCTCCGGACGCTGAAATTACTGTTGATTTACCAAATCAGGAAGTACGGTACGAAGATTATACTTTTCCATTTGATATTGATCCACTGTGGAAGCACAAGTTTATTAACGGATTGGATGACATTGCCATCACAATGGGATATGAAGATCAAATTGAGAATTATGAGGCCAATATTCCCAGCTATAACTAATTGAGAGAAGGTACTGCTTATGGAAATACAAAATGGCATAGAACTACAGAGAAGAATTGATCGCACACATGAATCACCTTTATTTTATAAAATTTTTGCACTAGTTGCTGGTGGAATGTTTTTGGACGCAGCCGATGTCTACATGGCAAGTTCAGTTGGTAGTTCTGTCTTAAAATCAGGCTGGGCAACTTTATCGCAGGAATCGTATTTCCTATCAAGCGGATTTCTTGGGCTATTTATCGGATCACTAATTGCCGGATTCATTGGTGATCTAAAAGGTCGTCGCGTGGCTTACCAAATTAATCTGTTATTGTTTGGTGGTTTCACCTTTTTAGCTGCGTTTGCGCCAAATATGGCGATACTGACAATTTGTCGGGTAATGTCCAGCATCGGATTAGGCTCCGAAATTGTGACTGGTTACGCCATGGTGAACGAATTTGCTCCAATTCACAGTCGAGGTAAATGGTGCGCCGGAGTTTCACTGATTGCCAATTCAGGTGCACCCATCACGATGTTGTTGTGTTACGCAATTATTCCTCACTTTGGTTGGCGGGTAATGTTCATGGGGATTGGTGTTATTGCGGCCATTCTTTGGTACTTACGTCGTGATATTCCAGAATCACCTCGCTGGTTGATGGCTCACGGGAAAAGTGATCAAGCAGAAGCGATTATTGAACAATTGGAAGTAAATGGTAGCGACAATTTTGATGAACCACAGAAAACTAAACGTGAATCTGTTCACCATTCAATCGGCATCAGTTTGTTTGTTGCCATCGTTGCCGTTTCTGCCACGATTATTTGCCAATATACGTTTACTTCGTGGGTACCGACTCTGTTAGTTAAACGTGGTATTAATGTTTCTGGTTCACTTGGCCTTTCAACTTTGATGATGCTTGGTGCACCGGTGGGATGTGCAATTGGTGCTTACCTAGTTGATAAAATCGGTCGTAAAAAGACCATCGTGCCAGCGTTTATTTTGACCGCCGTTTTCGGTATTTTCTATGCACGTCAAGATACAATGGCTGGTGTGGTCGTAATTGGATTTATGCTGACTACCTGTTTCTATGTTTTGATGGCTAGTGTTGTAGCCGTTTATGTTGCCGAACTATTTCCAACTGTTTTCAGATTTCGTGGTTCAGGGATTGCTAATGGAATTGCCAAATTATTTACAGTGGCAATGCCGATCGTTGTTGCATGGATGCTTAGGGTTACGACCACTAACATGATTTTCTGGACAATCAGTGCAATTGCGCTGTTCGCAGGGATTGTGGTTTGGTCGATGGGGGATGAAACTAATCAAAAAGATATTGGCTAAATTTTCAGCGACTAACTCACTTGCGCGTTGGAAGATGATTGTTGAGTTTGTTACATATATGTAGAATTTTTAAGACCTCTAATTGTTAGAGGCCTTTTTTTATTTGTCGAGTAATTTTATTGTTTTGAAATGGGTAAAAGAAAGCAGATACTTATGATTAAATACTTTCTTGCACTTTGATCTGAAACGTGTCAAACAAAGCAGATGCCCATGATATAAGTAAGATAATCGCCAATCGGAAATTCACCGATTCACGATTATCTTACTTATATCACCAGCGTCTATGCGCTTTGTTTGACACTCTGATATACTAGTACCATAAAACAATTAGGAGACTATATTATGGATATTGATTCTATGGATCGTGATGCATTACTTGATACCTTACATAAAGCACAAAAGTTACCTGAAGATGAAAAAAAGGTGGCTGCAGTTCGTCGTCAGCGCGATGAGTTTTTAGCACCCTACTTCGAAGAAACTGAAGCAGGAAGACAGGCCAAACAAGCTCGTAAAGATGCCCTCAATAAAGACGATGTGAAGGATTTACGTCAGCAGTTAAGAATAGCCGACGAACGGATGAAGTTGGCACAGCACCCAGTGGAGATACAAAAAAAGTTCAAGACACGTTCAATAATTGCCGTTTCAGTATTAGTTGTTTTGGGATTAATTGCGTTGATTTATGGTAAATTTTTCATCACCGGGTCGTCAACCAGTAATTTTGGTGGAACCACTAAGCGTTTAGTTACCAGCATCTATACCATGTTTTTCTTCTTGGCAATATTCTATGGCTTTTATCGTTATTTCTATTGGCGTAAGTATCGTCCACAGCTAGTTAAATATGCACAAAAGAAAAAAGATGAACTAAAACCGGTTCAGGCTAAACTAGATGATATTAAAACGGATTTGGCAGCCAACTATGACGAAGCCATTGAACCATTTGCGCAATCTTACAATAGCGATGATGCCGACTATCGGGAAATTATTTCTCAATTAAATCAGCAAGAACAAATTGTTAAAGAGGACCAAGCTGCGTTAGAGACGATCCCAGAGAATGTTAGAAATGTTAAAGATATGAACCATTTTACGAAATCTTTGGAAGCTGGGCACGCAGAAACATGGCAACAATTGATGGAAGCTCACGATAAGCAGGAACGACAACGTGAAGAAATCAGGAGAAAAGAAGAAGCTGCCAAGCAGGCAGAGGCTAACAAATTAAGTGCGCGTCAAAGAAACAGAAATAATGGTCAACAACATCACAAAGGTTAGTATTATTTAGACAAAAGCAACGGAATGATTTTGAGCATTCCGTTGCTTTTGTCTAAATATAAATAAAAAAGGAGCAGATACTAATGCCTCTGCTCTGGATACTACTCAATAACTTGAACACCGTCTGTAACAATTGACAAAGAAACAGTATTAGCTGTGAGACCATTGTCAATTAAGGCTTGTTTGAATCTATTAAGATTTTTATCATCGATAATTGTCATTACTGTTGGTCCTGCACCACTTAAGTAAGTAGCCAATGCGCCACAACGATGAGATATTGCGCGAATCTTTAATAATTCAGGTACAAGCTTTTGTCGATAAGGTTCGTGGAACTGATCATCTTCAATCAACTGGCCAAGTACATCATAGTTTTTAGTAAATAACGATGCCACAAACGTATTACCAACAGCGCTGGCGTGAACTGCATCTTTAAAGTCTAATGTTTTTGGCAAGACGCCACGGCTATCACTTGTTTTTAGCTCGTAGTCTGGAATATAGGCGACAAACGATAAACGAGGGAACTGCGCTTTAATGGCGACAAAATGGCTATCGATATTTGTGCCAATGACAAGATCGCCAAAAATGGCAGGTGCGACGTTATCGGGATGTCCTTCGATTTGAGATGCAAATTCAATTTTTTGCTGATCAGTTAAGTTTAGACCAGCAAGTTGATTTGCGATCTCAATGCCAGCCACGACGGCTGCAGAGCTACTGCCTAGTCCACGAGTGACTGGAATCTCTGATACCATGTTAAACTCGTGGGGGGCTAAATCCGGTGCTAATTTGAGTGCCGTTTTTAAAATTAAATTGGATTCATCACTCGGAACCTCATCGCCAAGATCATGATGAATTAACCAGTGATCGCTTTTACCGATGACATCAATTGTTAGGTATAGAGACACGGCAATGCCGATTGAATCAAATCCGGGGCCGAGATTCGCACTGGTTGCGGGGACTTTAATGCGCATAATTGATTTACTTCCTTTAGTTAGATAGAACTTTATAAGCGGCCAAGAGGTCGATTGAGTCTTTTTGATCCAGTTCTTCTTTGAGTTGTGCAAGTTGTGTCTTTGACATGTCATGCGTGATGATAACGACCCGAGCTGAGTCGTTATCGTTTCTAGTTTGAACAATTTGACTGAAACTGGCACCAATCTTAGTCATGATTTGGGTAACCTTCAACATCTGACCAGGGATATCTGGCATTTTCAAAGATAAGTAGTAAGGATAAACAATCTCGCTAGCCTTGACGTGGTCAGCTTCATTTTGATAATTGTTGAATGAATTGCCGGTAGTACCAAGCACAATGTTTTTGGTTTCAGAAACAATATCACTCAGGACACTGTTGGCAGTTGGCAAGCCACCCGCACCTGGTCCGTAAAATAGAGTTTCACCAACCGCTTGACCGGTTACCATAACAGCATTGTTTTCATTGTTAATGGTTGCGAGCGGGTGGTCAGCTGGTACAAGTACTGGACCGACTTCAGCAAAAACACCATCGTTAATACGACGAGCAATTCCCAGTAATTTAACTGTGTAGCCCAGCTGAGAAGCTTGTTCAACATCTGTTAACTGCATTTTGCGAATTCCTTGAATTTTCATTTCGTCTAATTTCAAATGTGTTCCGAAAGAAAACTGGCTCAGGATAATCATTTTGTAAGCCGCATCAATACCATCCACGTCGTTTGTGGGGTCCGATTCGGCAAAACCTAATTCTTGAGCCTTTTGTAGTGCTTCGTCATAACTGCAGTTTTTTTGTTGCATTTGGGTTAAAATATAGTTGGTAGTACCGTTCACAATTCCTTTAACTTCAGTGATTTGATCAGCAGCAAAGCTGTTGACAATTGTGCGCAGAATTGGAATTCCTCCAGCGACACTTGCTTCGTACATCAGGTCACATTTATTTTTGCGAGCAATGGAGGTCAATTCTTCACCTTCAGATGCAATTAGGTCTTTATTAGCAGTTACCACATGTTTTTTTGCATTAAGTAAAGCAGTAATAGTTTCTTTGGCGGGATGAATGCCACCCATTACTTCCACTACAATTTTAATCTCTGGATCGTTAATAATGTCATCCAGTTCAGTGGTTAAGTGAATATTTTCTGTGTCAACATTACGGTGTTTATGAACGTCTCTCACTACAATTGTTTTGACGCTAAGTTTTCGGCCGGTGATATTAGATATTTTATCTTGATTATTTTCCACCATTTGGAGAACACCACTCCCAACAGTGCCGAGGCCGACCAATCCTATTTTGATTGTTTCCATATATGAGCACCTCATTTTCGACATCATTTCTACCATTTTATCATAGCCAAATGCATTGCGCATGTATATAATGAGAATATTATGAAAAACCGGAGGACAACTTTCTAATGAAATATCGGAGTACTAGAGGATCACAGTCAGAATCCATTGATTCACCTGCAGCGATTATTCAAGGCCTAGCCCCAGATGGCGGACTGTATGTCCCCGTTGATTTTCCACAACCCAAGGTAGACCTAAATGATTTTGTTGGCTTGTCATATCAAGAGACTGCTAATACTGTATTAAGCTGGTTTTTTGATGACTATACTGATCAGGAGTTGTCAGAAAGTGTTGTAGCTGCCTATGGTCAGCAGTTTGATGACGATCAAATTGTACCGTTAACAGATAAAACGGCTGGCAGTTATTACATGGAATTATTTCACGGACCAACACTTGCGTTTAAGGATCTAGCTTTACAAGTATTGCCGCAACTGATGACTCGTGCGGTTAAAGACCAAGGTGTTAACAGTGATATTGTTATTTTAACCGCAACTTCGGGTGATACGGGAACAGCATCAATGCGTGGTTTTCAAGATGTTGAAGGCACACAAGTAATCGTTTTTTATCCTCATAATGGTGTTAGCCCCGTACAGTTACGTCAGATGCTGACTCAACAAGGGAAAAACTTAAAAGTTGTTGCCGTCGAAGGAAACTTTGACCAAGCTCAAACTAACGTAAAAAAGATTTTTGGAGATCAGCAATTTAATGAATGGTTGGCTGGAACAGGACATCAATTTTCTTCGGCTAACTCAATGAATATTGGACGTCTGATTCCGCAAGTAGCTTATTATTTTTACACGTATGCTCAGTTAACTAAACGTCATGAAATTAAGATGGGGGATAAGGTTAACTTTACTGTGCCTACAGGCAACTTTGGTGATATTCTTGCGGGATATTATGCAAAGAAAATTGGGTTACCAATCAATAAATTGATTTGTGCTTCCAACCAAAATAACGTTCTAACTGACTTCTTTGCGACTGGTAAGTACGATCGCAACCGCCCATTTTATCTAACGAATTCTCCATCGATGGATATCTTGGTTTCCAGTAACTTGGAAAGACTGCTGTTTGATATTGCTGGACAGGATGACGCACAGGTACGTAAGCTAATGGCTCAGTTGGCCAGTGATGGGTCCTATCAAATCAATGACGATATGAAAGCTGGCTTAGTTGATTTTGCAGCTGGATCTGCTGATGAAAAAGAAATTCAGGCTGAAATTAAACGTGTATATGATGAAACCGGCTATGCAATTGATCCACATACCGCAGTAGGATCTGCAGTTGCTCATCGTTATCAGGAAAATGATCCTGATACGCCAACTGTTGTGCTTTCAACAGCTAGCCCATATAAGTTCCCTGAAACAGTCTTGACCGCGATCAATGGGAAAAGTAAGTGGACTGGATTAAATGCAGTTAATGAACTTAATCGGCTACTAGGCGGTCAACTGCCCGGTGGAGTTGCTGCACTCTTTGATTTAACACCTCGTCAAGAAGTGGTTGTGCAGCCAGATGCGATGAAGGATTACATTCAAGATAATTTATGAAATTAATTAAAACACTCTTAGTGACGCACGATGTGTCACTAACGGTGTTTTTTATGTGACTTAATTTTTTTAAGTAACATACAGGGTATAACTATAAAGATGAGAGAAAGTTATGTAAGATTAGAAAATAATTAGAAAATTGCGTTGACAATTAAACAAATAGTGATAAAGTTCTAATTATCCGAACGAAATAGGATGTTTTACTTAAGATTCGGAATTTGACAATTAAATATTTGGGGGTTGGTTATTAATGAGCGACACGTTAAATTTCAGCGTTAGCGGTAAAGATATGCAAAAACGCAGTGATGAAATTACTGTCGGTGTCGATCGGGCTCCTGGACGCAGTCTATTATATGCGACTGGCCAGGTTAAAAATCCCGAAGACATGAAAAAACCGTTTATCGCAATTTGTAACTCGTACATAGAAATTGTTCCCGGGCACGTTCATTTACGGGGACTGGCAGATATTGCCAAAGAAGAAATTAGAAAAGCCGGCGGAATCCCATTTGAATTCAACACAATTGGTGTTGATGACGGGATCGCTATGGGACATATTGGAATGCGTTACTCGCTTCCAAGTCGTGAATTGATTGCAGACTCAGCAGAAACGGTAATTAATGCTCATTGGTTTGATGGTGTTTTATATATGCCAAACTGTGACAAGATTACACCTGGGATGCTGATGGCATCATTACGGACAAATGTGCCCTGTGCCTTTGTGTCTGGTGGTCCAATGAAAGCTGGACTTGATCCAAACGGTAAGGCAGCTACACTATCAACAGTTTTCGAAGCTGTTGGTGCGTTTAAAGACGGTAAAATGTCGAAAGAAGATTTTTTGAAGCTTGAACAAAATGCCTGCCCAAGTTGTGGCTCATGTTCAGGTATGTATACTGCTAATTCAATGAATTCATTGATGGAAGCACTTGGCTTGGCTTTGCCATATAACGGTACAGCACTAGCCGTGTCGCAGCAACGACGCGAACTTGTACGCCAGGCTGCACGCCGTGTGATGGAAAATATCAAAGCTGATATTAAGCCACGTGATATTGTAACTAAAGATGCGATTGATGATGCATTTGCTCTTGATATGGCAATGGGTGGTTCTACAAACACCGTATTACATGGATTAGCAATTGCTCATGAAGCTGGTATTCCTTATGAAGAAAAGGATATCAATGAAATTGCAAAGAGAACTCCACATATCGCAAAGATTGCTCCATCGTCATCCTATACGATGGAAGAAGTTCATGAAGCTGGTGGAATCCCCGCAATCATGAATGAATTGATCGAAAAGGGCGGTATTTTACATCCGGACCGGATGACTGTTACCGGTAAAACTATTCGTGAAAATGTTAAGGATGCGCATAGCTTGAATACAGAAGTTATTCGTACAATCGATAATGCCTACTCTAAGGAGGGCGGTTTGTCAGTTCTGTTTGGCAACATTGCTAAAGAAGGGTCAGTTATCAAAGTTGCCGGTGTTGATCCAGATATTCATGAATTTACCGGGACTGCACGTTGTTTTGATTCTCATGATGAAGCTGTTGAAGGAATTGATAATGGAACCGTTCAGAAGGGCGACGTTGTTGTCATTCGTTATGAGGGCCCTAAGGGTGGACCAGGTATGCCAGAAATGTTGAATCCAACTTCTGATATCATCGGTCGTGGTCTTGGGCGTGACGTTGGATTAATTACAGATGGTCGTTTTTCTGGTGCAACTCACGGAATCTGTGTTGGTCATGTTTCACCTGAAGCAGCTTCGGGTGGTGAAATTGCTTTAATTCATGATGGCGATAAAATTACTATCGATTTGAAGAACAGGACTTTGGACGCTCACGTTAGTGAAGAAGAATTTGCCCGCCGGCGCAAGGAATTAAAGCCATTTAAGTCTAAGGTTCGTTTTGGATATTTGGCACGTTATCAATATCTAGTAACATCAGCTAATACTGGTGGTGTAATGCTGGGTGCAGATGAGTTATTTGGTAAAGAAGACGATAAAAATTAAATAGCCAAAAGGTAGGCGATCGTTATGGCTAGTGAAACCGAAGAAAAGGATGCGGTTACTGACTTACAAGATCGGATGCTGGATCAGCTATCAAATGTGATTGATCCTGAATTGAGAATTGATTTGGTGAATTTGGGCTTGATATACGGTTTGAGCATGACGGACGGTGTTGTGACCGTCACGATGACGTTAACGATGGTCGGTTGTCCAATTTCACAAGTTCTCCAGAACATGATCGAAACATCGTTAGAAAAACTACCGGAAGTTAATGATGTCAAGATTAAGATTGTGTGGGAACCGGCGTGGTCACCGGCAAAGATGAGTCGTTACGCAAGGATGGCACTGGGATATCACGGCTAAAACAGAGCGCAGAGCCAAACGGTTAGATCACGAGCATTAATGTGTGTCATTAAATGATCCCTGGGTTGTGGGATCGTGTTAGTAATCGGGTTATGCGCAGTGAACTGGCATTCAAAACACGTTTCAATAAGTCAGAAAAACTCAATTAACAGATCATCACAAAGGTGCACTAGTAAAAGCTAGTCACCAATACATACAACATTCGAACATATATTAGAAAAAACAAGAGATTGATTTTGAATTGGAACTTTGTATTGAACACATAGAAGGGACTTAATATTATGACAAAAGTAGCACAATTAGGGAAGCTAGTTAGTCGTTGGTTTACATTATTAGTTATTATTTGGGCGGAATTTAATTATTTTGTACCCAAAACAAGCGCATGGGTAGTACCAAACACCTCATATTTACTTGGAATTATCCTGTTTGGAATGGGATTAACATTACGAGGTGAAGATTTTGCTCGTATTGTTAAAAGACCTGTTCCTGTTATCTTAGGTACCGTTGCTCATTACGTCATCATGCCGTTAATTGCTTGGGTACTTTGTTTAATATTTCATCTGCAGGGTGCTACCGCAGCCGGGGTTATCTTAGTTGGTTCTTGCCCAAGTGGGACTTCATCAAGTGTGATGGCATACTTAGCCGGTGGTGATGTTGCATTGGATGTTTCAATCGAAACTTTATCAACGATCATCGCACCGGTTGCATTACCAGGTTTGTTACTGTTATATGCTGGCCAGTACGTTACTATTCCTACTCAGTCGCTGTTCTTAAGCACAATTGAAATCGTTATTGTACCAATTGTCTTAGGGGTGGTAGTTCATTCAATTTTTGGTAAGCACATTGATAAAATTACAGAAGCTCTGCCTCTAGTTTCACAATTTGTCTGGTTACGGTCTCGGATTCCTGTTTTCAAAAATTATTCGTTTACGTGATCCACAACGTAAGGCAATTACTTTTGAAGTTGGAATGCAGGATTCAAGCTTAGGTGCTACTCTAGCATTGAAGTATTTTGCACCGGCTGCAGCTATTCCTTCAACGATCTTTAGTATCTGGCACAACATCTCTGGTTCGGTATTGTCATCATACTGGCGTACACATACCGATAAGGTGCAAGCACGCGAGCATGCATCAATGCACGCACATGCTAATGCCAATGCTCATGTTGCAGGATAGATCCATATAATAGTAGGTAATTTAATTTTAATCAAAGTGCACACCTAATTAAGTCCACAGAGACGCTGGGTGATTTCAATAAATGGCAACTGAATATACTAACTGGTGTTGCATTTGCGATTACATTTCTGGATAAAGCAATTGTTTCACCATACTGGGGTAAATTAGCCGACCAATATGGCCGCAAGCCGATGTGTTTAAGAGCTTCGCTAGGAATGACATTTACCATCACAGCATGCGGGTTTGTACCCAATGTTTGGATTTTGATAGTTCTTCGAGCAATTCAAGGATGTTTTTCAGGTTATATTAATAACGCCAACGCGATTGTGGCCGCCAGCGTACCAATTGAGAAAAGCGGTAAAGCTCTTGGAACGCTGGCCACGGGTAACGTGGTTGGTACGCTTCTTGGACCATTATTGGGAGGCGTGCTGGCTGATACTTTTGGTTATCGTGAATCGTACTACGTTACTGGTGTAATGATGTTAGTAGTATTTGTAACGACAGCGTTATTTGTGCATGAACAATTTACACCGATCAGTAAATCACAGATGGTTCCAGTCAAACAGATTTTTCATCAAATTCAGTACCCAATGTTGATTTGGGGACTCTTTGTGACAACTATGGTAATTCAGGCGGCCAATATGTCAATGACGTCCGTGATTAGTTTGCTGATTAAAGAATTAGCAAAGGACCAAAGCAGGGTCGCATTGGTGAGTGGAATTATCACTTCACTACCGGGCGTGGTGACATTGATTGCTTCACCGTTATTGGGGATGCTCAGTGACCATATTGGCCCCGAAAAGGTATTGGTGAATGGCCTACTAATAGCAATCATCTGCTTTATTCCAATGAGCTTTGTGACCAATATCTGGCAATTAGGTGTGTTGAGAGCTTTGCTGGGAATTTCCGATGCGGCACTGTTGCCAGCCATTCAGTCACTAATGACATACTATGTACCTAAAAGTGGGTTTGGACGAATCTTTAGTTACAATCAATCATTTCAGGCGATGGGCAGTGTTGGTGGTCCGATGATGGGTGCAGTTGTTGCTAGTATCTTCAGTTATCAGAGTGTGTTTATGGCAACGGCAATTTTGGAAGTTGCTAATGTACTATTTTTGATACCAACGACTAAAGCATTGTGGCATGCGGGATCGGTTAAGGATCGTTTGCGCGTTAAAGAAGGTCGGACTGTTGGTGACGTTAAAAATTAGAAATACTAGTATACCTTAAGCCATAGTAATTGTGATCTTTTATTTGCTGAAATGAGCTCCACAAACGCTGAGACCAACATGTAACGCAACTATGACCATTGATCGTCGATCTTTGACAATTAATGGTCATAGTTGCGTTACATATCGGTCTCAAACCGTGTTTGTTACACTATCTATGATTTGAAACGTGCTCCAGAGACACTGAGGCTTAATGAATAAGAGCACTTCGGGTATCATTCGCAAAAGGCGCGATCAATACCCGAAGTGCTCTTATTCCACAGCCTCAAACTGTGTCTCTTGCGCACTCTGGTTAGTACTCCGAAATTTCAATTAAATTATTATCCGGATCGTTAACGTAAATTGATTTAATTTTACCGTGTGCGCCATCGCGTTCTACTGGGCCCTCCACAATATCGACGTAATAGCTTTCCAGATGGTTTTTAACGTCATCTAAAGGGTCCTTGACGATGAAGCAAAAGTCCGCTGATCCTGGTGTTGGTTTACCGGCAACTGGCAGGTGGGGATGATCGACTAGTTGCAATTTAATGGCTTGTTTACCACAAAGTAGTGTTTGTCTACCATCATCAGTTTCAATGACTGGCATATCAAAAACTTCGTGGTAAAAGCGGGTGCTGCGTGCTAAATCAGTTACTGTCAGTGTAATATGATCCATATCTTTAATTTTCATAGTTATCTTCCTTATTTACGGTTTGATTTCAGTATAGCATAGAAATTGACGTTGTTAATTGGCCTATGCTAGTGTTAACATTGTTTATTAGTGACTACGATTGAATGAAATTATTCAACGGTTTAAGAAAAGGAAGAGAAATGAGTTTATTAGAAGTAGACGGCCTAAGCATGAGCTTTGCCGATAAAAAATTATATGACGATGCCAGTTTTCAGCTTAATGCTAGTGATCACATGGGAATCGTCGGACAAAACGGAGCAGGTAAAAGTACTTTAATTAAGATCCTGACGGGAACCGTTTTGCCAGTTGAAGGTAATATTAAGTGGCAAAATCATATTAGAATCGGGTACCTTGATCAGTATGCAGATATTGAAGACGGCACAACACTGATTCAATTTCTGCACACTGCATTTGATGATCTGTATGAGATTAACGATCAAATGAATGATTGCTATACCAAGTATGCTGAAAATATGGACGACAAATTATTAGAACGGGCAGGGCGATATCAGGCACAATTAGAAGCACGCAACTTCTATGATATTGAAACTGAAATTGATCGGGTTAAAACTGGATTAGGACTCAACGAGTTGGGTGACGATCATATTGTTGCCGAAATGAGTGGTGGGCAGCGTTCAAAAATTATTTTAGCCAAACTACTGTTGGAACATCCGGATGTTATTTTGCTAGATGAACCGACAAACTACTTGGATACTGCTCATATTGAGTGGCTAATCGATTATTTGAATGATTTTGATGGCGCAGCAATGGTAATCTCACACGATTACGATTTCTTGGAGAAGGTTACAAACTGTATTTGTGATGTATCATTCGGTAAAATCACTAAATATCGTGGTAGTTTTCAGCAGGCAATGCGGCAAAAAGAGGAACGAAAAGAAACCCAACTGCGTGAATACGAGAAACAACAAGTGGAGATTGAAAAGGCAGAACGTTTCATTCGAAAAAATAAAGCTGGTTCTAAGTCCACAATGGCGAAATCACGTGAGAAAATGCTGGCCCGGATGGATAAAATTGATCCACCGTCAGAGAATTTAGTTGCCACGTTTGATTTTCCTTATGAGGATACCGGTTCTCAAAATGCATTAAGGGTTGAAGAATTATCTGCGGGATAT
This sequence comes from Paucilactobacillus suebicus DSM 5007 = KCTC 3549, assembly GCF_001434475.1. Lineage (GTDB taxonomy): Bacteria > Bacillota > Bacilli > Lactobacillales > Lactobacillaceae > Paucilactobacillus > Paucilactobacillus suebicus. The sequence continues at coordinate 91,350 of NZ_AZGF01000004.1, forward strand.
AATAAACCATTACTTGCACCGGTGACTTTCTCAATGACAATGGGTGAAAAACTAATTTTCAAAGGATTTAACGGTGTTGGTAAGTCAACTTTGATTAAGTCTATTTTGGGCAAGATACCGGCAAAGGGTGGTAGTTCAAAATTCTCACCATCTGCCAAAATTAATTATTTTGATCAAGACTTAGTTTGGGATGATAATACACTCACCCCATTACAAACTATTCAAAATATGTTTCCCACTATGTTGCCAAAAACGATTCGGACAAGACTGGCACGTGCTGGTATTAACGCAGCCAATGCCATGAAAGAGATGAACCTGTTGTCCGGTGGGGAACAAACTAAAGTTAAATTAGCTATTTTAGAGTTAACACCAAGTAATTTCTTGATTATGGACGAACCAACCAATCATTTAGACGATGAAACAAAAGAAGGGTTGAAAAAAGCCCTTAAAAAGTTTCCCGGCAATCTGATTTTGGTTAGTCACGAAGAGAGTTTTTATACCGGCTGGGTCGACAAAATCTTGAACGTTGAGAAGCTTAGTTTAAAGTAAGAGCATTATTAATGGAATGAAGCTGAGAATTTTTAAAATTCTCAGCTTTTTATTATCAATTGATAAATTAAAAAATATTCAATCATTTTTATTTAAAAATAGCTTAGATTGTGAATTTAATTCCACCCATTTTTATGCAACCAGTCGCATTTAATAAATAATATCAGTGTAATCATTGATATCATAGGAAAGTGGTTGTTAATAATAGCACAAAATATGATTTTAATCTTTGTGAAAAAAGATGGGCATCGTCCTTGTAAACGGTTTCATAAAGTGCTAGTTTATACCTGTAAACAAGAAAAAATATTACTTGGAAAAGGGAGTGTGCTTTATGTCTGATAAGAAGACTGTACGTGCGAGTGTTGCAATGTTGAAGGTGCTTGAAGCTTGGGGAGTAAAACAAGTCTATGGTTATCCTGGTGGTTCATTTAATTCAACAATGTCTGCATTAGAAGACGAAAAGGACAACATCAAATACATTCAAATTCGTCATGAACAGGTTGGAGCACTGGCTGCTGCTGCCGAAGCTAAACTAACTGGTAAAGTAGCAGTAACGTTTGGTTCAGCTGGACCTGGTGCTGTTAATTTACTAAATGGCTTATATGATGCTCGTGAAGATCATGCGCCGGTATTAGCTTTGGTTGGTCAGGTTCCTCATTACAATATGAACTACAATTTCTTTCAGGAATTTGATGAAAATCCAATTTTTCAAGATGTTGCTTGCTATGCTAGAACAGTCATGACTGCTGAAAGTCTTCCTTACGTGGTAGATAAGGCAATTCGTGAAGCATACAAGCATAGTGGCGTTGCAGTTGTTATCATTCCAAATGATTTTGGGATGGTTGAAATTCCTGAGGAACCTTACAGCTCGGTTTCACCAAGTGACAATAGGAACCAGAAGCAACTGACGAAGAGGTCGACCAGGTGCTTGATTTAATTAAGAACGCAAAACGACCAGTTTTCCACGTTGGTAAAGGTATTAAAGATCATGGTGATCAGTTAATTGAATTGTCAAAGAAGTTGAAGATTCCGGTAATTATGACTGGCTTAGCAAAAGGCTTGATTGATGAGGAGTATGAAGGACACATTGGTGTTGTTAACCGCGCCGGATCAAAGTCTGCTAACGAAATGATTGATATTTCAGATTTGATCATTGCCATTGGAGCCGATTTCCCATTTGCAAACAATGTTTATCCACGCCATAAAAATTATAAATTCGTCCAGGTTGATCATGATGAAGCTGAATTTGGACGTCACCACTATCTTGACCTGGGCATTTGGTCAGATGCTAGTCAGTTTGTTGACAAGATGCTTGACCGAAGTACAGAAGTTTCTGATCGTCCTTACTACAATGCAGCCGTGGCTGATAATAATAATTGGAAAGAATACATCAATAAGACTTACGATCGTGAAAGTGATCCACTTGAAGCACCACAGCTGTATCGGACACTGAATCAGGTAGCAACACCGGATACCATTGTTTCACTGGATGTTGGTGATAATACGATCAACACGCTACGTTATCTGAAGGTTGGACCAAAGAATAAGTGGACCGTTTCAGCGCTATTCGCTACGATGGGATCTGGTATTCCTGGCGCAATTGCGGCTAAACTAAATTATCCAGATCGTCAGGTCGTTTCGATTCAAGGTGACGGTGCATTTTCAATGGTTATGCAGGATCTGATTACTGAAAAGAAATATAAACTGCCAATTTTAAACATCGTTACTAGCAATTGCGTCTTAGGATTTATTAAGGGCGAGCAAGACGATGTTGATATGAAGGATTACAGTGGGATTGATCTTGAAGATGCTGACTGGGCCAAGGCTTCTGAAGGATTAGGTGTTGAAGCAACAACTGTCACCAAGAGTTCAGAATTACCAGGCGCAGTCGAAAAAGCAGTGGCAGCTTTGTCTGCAGGGAAACCATTTTTAATCAACGCTAAAATTACCAATAAGAGGGCATTTCCGGTTGAAGCCCTCAAGGTTGAGGTTGAAGATGGTAAGATTAAAGAATCAGTTAGCCCTGTCTACAATGTGAACCATTCCCGTCCAGATATTAAGACGTTGCCAGAATTATTTGCACATTATGATGCTCAGGAACTTAAACCTTTGCAGTACTTCATCGACAAGTATAATGTTGATTTGAATTAATAAAAAAATTACCGTTAGCAGAAATTTGCTAGCGGTAATTTTTTTGTTTTAGATAAGTTCAAGTAAATCCTGTGGCTTCTCTAATGAAAAGTCCGCTTTGGTTAGGTTTTCCGGTTGCGCAGAACCCCAAAGAGCAGCACCAAATTTAACCCCGGCGGCGTGGGCAGCCTTTAAATCATTAATAGTGTCGCCAATATATACAGATTCTTCTGGTTTCCCATTAACCTTTGTGAATCCTGCAATCACCGGGTCTGGGTCTGGCTTGTGCTTACTAGTATCATCTGCAGTAACGTGTGCTTTGAAGTATTTTGCAATGCCAAAGTGAGTTTCAAACTCGTTCTTGTACTCTTCGGTAGTTTTGGACGTTGCCACTACAAGATTGATGTCTGGTCTTTGTGACATTGTATTGAGTGTTTCATCTACACCATCGAAGACAGTCACTTTGTCACTATTTTGATAAGCAAGTGCAAACCATTCTTTGAATAGCGGTTGAATGTCTTCTTCCTTAACATGAGCACCACGTAAGGCGTCAATGGCTGTGATGCCAAACAACATGCGCATGTCATCCTTACTAACATGATAGCCATATTTTTCCAATGTGGTCTTCATTGCGGGCATGTACATATTAATTGTATCGATTAACGTTCCATCAATATCGAAAATAAAGTTTTTTAGCATTTTAAACTCTCCATTTACTCGTTAAAATTACCAGTTTCAACATCATTGAGAAAATCAGCCAGATGTTTGAAATAGACTGGAGCGTTGTCAATCATGTGATGATGACCACCATTTGGTGTTGTAACTAAACGTGCATGAGGGATAGTCTCTGCCATTCGTTTAGCAGTCGCGATCGGCATTGTTTCATGTTCACCGAATGTAATCAGTGTTGGCATAGTAATGTTATGAATTTGGTCACGAACATCCCATTCCTTTAGTTTACCAGTAATAACGAACTCGTTATCTCCTTGGAATGCATTATAGACTGGTGTTGCCATTGTGCTGATCAAGTGAGAAATGGCAGGTGGCTGCTTCCGATCAACGTATCCGGCATTTAAAACATCAACATATTTCTGGTAACGTTCGTTATCGTAATCGTTTTTTGCTTCGCATTCCTTCATATAAGCAACAGCCTCTTCTGGGAGTGCATCTTCACGAACCTTGTTAATGTTTGTGACATATTCATCGATGTTATCAACCATTGAAGAAATGATCGCACCTTTAAGGTGTTGGCCATACTTCAACGCATACATTTGAACAAGAGCGCCACCCCAGCTTTGACCGATCAGATAGAAGTTATCTAAGCCGAGCTTTTGGCGGACTTCTTCAACTTCATCGAGAAAATAATCATAGGTAAGATACTTGTCCGCAATTTTTGGATCTGAATAGTCTGGCTGATCTGAGTAAAACGAACCAAGTTGATCGTACATATGGACGGTTACGTCGAGGCCCTGTTTCTTGAGTTCTTGAGCAAAGTTTTCCCAGTATTCGTGGTTACCACCAGGGCCACCATGAAGACATAGCAAATGAATATCGCCAGTGCCTTGGGTGTTAGTCCAAAGATGATAACCGTTATCAAGTGTTAAGATGGTAGTTCCTTGTTTCATAGAGTCACCTGTTTTCTAAAATTTGTTGTTTATAGTGTAGCTCAAACATATGGGCCTTGCCAAATAATTTTAGTTCTGTTAACCTAATATCAATTATTGGTTAACAGAGGTGAAAGAGATCGAAACAAAACAAACAGTTTTGCAATACTTAGCTCAGCATCCAAAAGAGTGGACAAGCAGTAAGCAGCTAGTTGAAACACTAAATATTTCAAGAACCGCCGTATGGAAAGCTATTAAATTATTGCAAGAGCAAAATTATCAGATAGATAGCCAGTCTGGAAAGGGTTATTTCTTTACACCGAATCAGACACTTAGCGATGCAATCATTAGAAATAAAATTGATTCAAGATGGCATCTCGAGGTGCATGATCAGGTAAACTCAACTAATTTAAGAGCTAAAGAATTGGCGGCACAATTACCAATAAAGCAGACTGTGGTTGTCGCTAATGAACAGACCACCGGTTATGGAAGATTTGGTCGTCATTTTTATTCTCCAAGCGATACAGGAATTTATATAAGCTTCTTATTGCCAGTTACCCAAACCGATTTTGATCCAGGGTTATTGACGACGGGTGTCGCGGTTGCCGCTGCTCAAGCGATCGAAAAACAATATCCAGTTAATGTAAAAATTAAGTGGGTTAATGACTTAATTGTGAACGATCATAAAGTTGCAGGAATCTTATCCGAGGCCATTGCGGATGTTGAAAGCCGGCAGATTTCAAGTGTCATTGTTGGCATTGGCATCAATTTAGCAGAAAATGACGTTGTCCCGGCTGATTTAAGAAAAAAAGTCGGCGCAATCACTGAGGATAATCAGCAACTGGACCGTAATCAAACTGTGGTTAACGTCATTAACGAAGTTAGTACCTTAGTCGATCATCCAGAAATTAGCTATATGAAGCGTTATCGGGAGCGTTGTATGGTGATTGGTAAAAAGGCAACGGTACGAATTGGCAATGAGCAATTTGATGGGCGTGTTGAAACAATCAATGATGAGGGTGCACTCGTTTTAAACACCAAAAAAGGCACTCAAGTAGTGAGTGCCGGTGAGATTACGAAGTTAAACTTGAAAGAGGGAAAGTACCATGGGTAATCATGAGAGATTAAGAGAAAATTTATTTGCCGCAGAGTTAGCGGTGATTTTGGCAGTCTGTTCACAACTAACAATTCCGTTACCGGTTGTCCCACTGACTGGTCAAACTTTGGCGGTGGGTCTTTTAGCATCAATTGTCAGTTTTAGATTGGCAAATAAAACATTAATTCTATATATGTTACTCGGTGCAGTAGGCCTACCGGTATTTGCGAGTGCGGGAGCTGGAATTGGCGTATTATTTGGTCCGCTTGGCGGTTTTATTCTTGGCTTTTTTATCCAATCATGGATAATTATTGCTTTAAGACGTCGGCCGACAGTCTTTTATCTGACACTTGGTAACATTGTGGGAGCAGCCGCTCAGTTATTGGTGGGAACCGTTTGGTTAAAGTTTTACAGTCAACTATCATGGCCGGCTGCTCTTACTGCCGGTTTAATTCCATTTATTATTCCAGGAATCATTAAAGCAGTTCTTGCAACCGCAGTTGCTAAGACAATTTTGTCTTACGCTCGTCTACCATTTCAAATTCGCTGAAAGCTTGGTATTTTCAGGAAACTTGTATCGAGTGAAATTGTGTATTTCAAATCGTCATTAGCCCTAATGGTCATGCCAAAATCGGTACTGAAGACAACTAGACCAAGTTGATGACCTGTAATTAGATGATGAAAAAGAGGCTGAAGGTTAAAAGTAAGGTTAACCAATTCATTTGCATTTAAATCATCAACTTTATCGCTCGAGGTTCGATTTTGCATATTGATATGTCCGTATGAAATGACCTTATATGGGGATGATTTACTTGCTAATTGGAACTCGCGCAAATCATCCTTTTGCCAAAGGTGGCCGAGTTCAATTCCGTTTCTATCAAGGACAGTCGGAGAAATATTGAATCGCTTTGCCTCACCAAAATCAACCAGCTGGGCGCTGATCATACCGTAATTTTTTGATGAAGCGACACTTAACGTTAACTGTGGTGTGCCACGTAAAATTAATTCATCCTTAACGGGTGCAGTCTTAAATAATAGGCTGTACCCGTTTTTTGAAGTCAGCAATTCAGACTGCCACTGTTCCGGATGCTGGTCGAAACGGCGAAATGTATCTTCATCAAGCTGATCATTAAATGATTGTTGTTCATTGGCGGATGTCGAATTTTTTGACAGGGTATGGGGCAATAACTGCCACTTTATAGGGTTGTTCGTTGACCAATTATCAAACGAACGCCATGTTTCCGGTGCAACGTTATCTTGAACGATCACATCAGGTATTATCTCATTTGCTCCATTGTGGACATCCCAAAGTTTATTAGTGAGCCATAGGTTAACAATGTCTGTGAAATCAATTGATCTAAAAGCGTTGATATAAATATGTTGACCTTGGTGGAGGACGATTTTGTGAGCTACGGGTAGCTTTTGCAGTTCGTCCCACAGACTCTTCACTTGATTAACTTTAACATTCCAGTCATTTAATCCGTGGACCATCATGATATCAGCGGTGATATTTTTAATGTTAGATCGATAATTTCGCCGTTGCCAAAACTCGTTGTAATCACCTGAATTGCGATCCATTGAAGTGGTCATTGAATCTAAATAATCCGAAAAGGATTGTTTAACTTTGGAATAATCACCAACATTTTTTGTTCTACTGAAAGTTTCCGCTGCTAGTACATCTGCGTCTTCTCCGGGAAACCCGCCTGGTGCCATTACTAGACCGTTTTCGCGATAATAATCATACCAATTGGAAATGGCGGCTTCACTGATAATTGTTTTTAAAGCAGGGGTGCCAGTCGTTGCAGCAGCAGTTGCTAGTGTTCCAAGGTAAGAGCGTCCGGTCATCGCTACTTTTTGATTGCACCACCAAGCGGTGACCGCAATGCCATCGGTGCGATTAGTGAATGCTTGTCGTTTGCCAGCAAGCCATTCAATGACTGCAACCGTGGCATCGGTTTGTTCTGGAGAACCACAAGTTTGAAAACCATCACTATCTTTTGTACCAATGCCAGCAGAATAGACGATCGCAAAACCGCGAACGGCGAGATAATTATTCAATGTATAAGACGCCTGATGAGTATACGTTTCTTCCGTTTGCTTGGTGATGCCCTTAGTTATTTGATATTCAAAATCCTCGCTGAAAACAGGTTCGCTACTGTGAGTCTCTGAAGACTTATGATGTAGCTTGGTGTGAACGTTATGTGTTCTTTGTTCTCCCCAATTATCATTTGTACCCTGATTATATGGGCTAGCCGTATAAACTGCTGGTGCCTTAAAACCATTATTTGTTTCAACTGGTCGCATGACTTCCACTTTAACTAAATCAGCGTGGTGATCATTATCTGTATCTATGTCGGTTTCAACATAAACCACTTCACGAATTAGCTTACTTTCATCATATACTGCCAGCGCTTTACCATTGAAAAAACGAGGCCTTGAATCGATTGATTTTGAGTATGTTGATACGAAGAACCCTTGGCTTGTCAGTAAATCCAGGTATTGAACTCCGTTTTTTGTATGAGTACATAGTAAATCATACCAAGCATCAATGATGGAATTTGAATTATTAGTAATATTGACAGCAGGTAACTGAATTGTGTCCCAAGCCTGGATTGGATCTGTTACTTGGAAGTCAGTTTCATCTTCGAATTCGAGTAATTGTAACGAAACCAGTTTAAAAACAGATTCGTTAATTTGCAGGCCACGAGCGATAAATTCTTCTAGAGTATAAATTTCAGTTGCAAGGGTGTTATGACAAAATTGATTCCATCCAGCCGGTGCTGGATTAGTTAAAATGGCTCGATGAAGAAATGACAGCCATAATTCCGTGGCGTCTGTGATAATAGTAGAATTATTTAAGAACCCAATTTCAGTTAATTCTCGTACCTTTTGTTCATGTGAAACTGGCATAATTGCAAACTGATTATTTTTCATCATAAATGCTCCTTATTTTTCGGATACCGACAAACATTTTTGTTCACGAATAGTGTTAGATTCCGTATAATGATTAAGGATTAGTTTACCACAACTATCAAATATATTGAGACAGTAAAGAAGGTTATGGATTGGCTGGTAAAGTTATTGAATTTCGTCACGTAATTAAAAGTTTTGACGAAACACAAGTATTGAAACAGATCGATTTCGAAATTGAGGCGGGGAAATTCTATACCTTGTTAGGGCCTTCAGGCTGTGGAAAAACGACAATTTTACGTTTGATTGCCGGCTTTTTACATCCAACCAGCGGTGAGATATTGTTTAACGGGCAAACGATTAACGAGGTGCCAGCTAATCAACGACAAGTTAACACAGTATTCCAAGATTACGCATTATTCCCGCACCTAAATGTGGAACAAAACGTTGCTTTTGGGTTAGAAATAAAAAAAGTCGATAAAAAAATTATTAAGAATAAGATATCTGACGCTTTGAAATTAGTTCAGCTAAGTGGCTATGGTCAGCGAAATATTGATGAGTTGTCTGGTGGTCAGAAACAACGGGTAGCGATTGCACGTGCAATTGTAAACGAGCCTAAGGTGCTGTTATTGGATGAACCGTTGTCTGCGCTAGATCATAAATTAAGAAAGGAAATGCAAGGTGAACTGCGGGCACTGCAGCAACGCCTAGGTATTACCTTTATTTTTGTAACCCATGATCAAGAAGAGGCCTTAGCAATGAGTGACCAGATTTTTGTCATGAATGCAGGCAAAATTTTACAAAGCGGTACGCCAGTTGACATTTATGATGAGCCAATTAACCATTTTGTGGCAGATTTTATTGGAGAAAGTAATATTATTCCCGGCAAAATGAAAGACGATTATATTGTCACTTTTGATGGCCATGATTTTGAATGTGTGGATGCAGGTATGAAGACCAATGAAGCAGTTGAAATCGTTATTCGTCCTGAAGATTTGGATATTGCCCCAGCAAATACCGGTAAAATGAATGTAACTGTAGATACACAACTATTTCGCGGTGTTGACTATCAGATTACAGCCCATGATGTGAACGATAATGAGTGGAAGATTAATTCAATTCATAAAACAACCGTTGGTCAAATGGTTGGTCTGAACTTTGATCCTGAAGACATTCACGTGATGCGCTTTGGTGAAGATGAGGCTACTTTTGACGCCAGACTAGAACAATATGAATAGGAGATATGGGATTGTGAAAAGTAAAGCTGCATATCTGACACCATATTTCCTATGGATTGCGTTATTTGTTATTGCACCAATGGCACTGATTTTGTATCAATCATTTTTCAGTATCACAGGGCATTTCACCTTCGCTAACTACGAAGAATATTTATCATCCAGCGTTTATTTAAAAATGACGTTTAACTCTATTTGGTATGCCCTGATTATTACCGTGTTGGCACTGGCCATCAGTTATCCAACCGCGTATTTAATTAACCAGCTGAAGAATAAACAGTTGTGGTTGCTGCTAATTATTTTACCAACCTGGATTAATCTATTGTTAAAGACATATGCATTTATTGGGTTGTTTAGTCAAAATGGTTCCGTAAATGATTTCTTGAGATTTGTGGGTCTTGGTAGTCATCAAATTTTATTTACTGATGCGAGTTTTATTTTTGTGGCAACGTATATTGAGATTCCATTTATGATTTTGCCAATTTTTAATTCTTTGGATGAGCTAAACCCATCTCTGATCAATGCTAGTCGTGATCTTGGTGCAAGTAATTGGCAAACCTTTAGACGAGTGATTGTGCCACTGACAATGCCTGGAGTGAAGGCTGGATTTCAAGCCGTTTTTATTCCGTCGTTATCCCTTTTCATGATTACCAGATTAATTGGTGGCAATCGGGTGATTACGCTTGGAACTGCTATCGAAGAGCATTTCCTGGTGACTCAAAACTGGGGGATGGGATCCACAATTGGGATTATTTTGATTCTAGCAATGTTTGTGGTCATGTTTTTGACCAGAGATCGTAAAAATAGAGGAGGTCAAATTCGATGAAAAAGAAGTTTCATTTGAGTAACCTCTACTTAATTTTGGTATTTGCAGTTTTATATTTACCAATTCTGTATTTGATTTTCTACTCATTCAATGCTGGCAAGACGATGGATAAATTCACTGGCTTTTCGTGGCAACACTACTTAACATTGTTTGCAGATACTCGAATGATCAGCATTGTGATTAATACTGTCATTATCGCCGTTTTATCTGCTCTGATTGCCACTTTGATTGGGACATTTGGCGCGCTGGGAATTCAACAATTGCGTAAACGATCGTTGCGAAATTGTATTTTATCTTTGAATAATGTTTTAATGGTTTCTCCAGACGTTATCATTGGGGCTAGTTTTTTAATCTTTTTTACCTTCTTAGGAATTAAATTAGGATTTGGCTCCGTATTACTGAGCCATATTGCTTTTTCAATTCCAATTGTTGTCCTGATGGTGCTACCGAAAATTGATGAAATGTCTCAGGTCATGATCGATGCAGCCTATGATTTGGGAGCAACAAAATGGCAAGCATTAACTCGGGTGGTCTTACCAGCAATTACGCCAGGAATTTTTGCCGGTTATTTTATGGCATTTACGTACTCGCTCGATGATTTTGCCGTGACCTTTTTTGTAACTGGAAACGGATTTTCAACGTTGTCGGTTGAAATTTATTCGCGTGCAAGACAAGGAATTGATTTGGAGGTTAACGCACTTTCAACATTAATGTTTGTGGTGTCATTGTTACTAGTTGGTGGATATTACGCATTGACTAGGTACAATGAAAGTAAAAAAATCCATCGTGCGAGAGCCGCAGAAGAAGAGATTAGCCAATGAAAAAATTAATGATAATCTTAGCGGGAATTCTAGCCTTGTGTTTAGTACTATTTGGAATTAATTATGAAATTAATCTGAAGTCAGGCAGTGACACAAAGAAGACTTTGACTATTTACAATTGGGGAGATTATATTGATCCATCCCTGATAACTAAGTTTGAACATGAAACTGGTTATCACGTCGACTATGAGACATTTGATAGTAACGAAGCAATGCTAACTAAAATTAAACAGGGTGGTACTAGCTATGATCTAACTGTACCTAGTGATTACACGGTTCAAAGAATGAGACGACAGCACCTCGTAGATAAGCTTGATAAGAGTAAACTACCAGGCCTGAGAAATATTGATTCGCGGTTTATGAACTTAACGTTTGACCCGCACAACGATTATTCGGTACCATATTTTTGGGGGACTCTTGGCATTGTTTATAATGATAAATTTGTTAAACGAAGTCAGGTTGAACATTGGAAGCAATTATGGAACCCGCAATTTAAAAATGATATTATGCTCACTGACAGCGCACGGGACATGATGGCAGTGGCATTGATTACTCTGGGTTATTCAGTTAATTCAACCAACTATCACCATCTACAACAAGCATCGCAAAAACTTGATCAGTTGGCACCTAATACTAAGGCAGTCGTGGCAGATGAAATAAAAATGTATATGGAGCAAAATGAGGCTCCAATTGCGGTCACATATTCTGGTGAAGCGGCTGAGATGATGAGTCAAAATTCACACCTTCATTATGTGGTACCTAGCGAAGGCAGTAATATGTGGTTTGACAATTGGGTGATCCCTAAAACTGCTAAGCATAAAAAGGCTGCCTACATGTTTTTGAATTTTATGCTTGAACCCAAAAATGCTGCTCAAAATGCGGAATATATTGGCTACTCAACTCCAAACAAGGCCGCAATGAAGTATTTACCGTCCAATGTTAGAAATGATAAAGAATTTTATCCAGATAATAGTACGGTTGCTCATTTACAGGTTTATCGTGACCTACCACTAAAAGTGATCGGTCACTACAACGATTTATTTCTAGAGTTTAAGATGTTTAAGAAGTAAGACAAATTAGAGGAGAAAAACAATGGCGGAATTAGGAATTATTGCACTGATGTTGTTTTGTACAGCAATTGTTGGCACGTTAGCACAGAGATTTCAGATTCCAGCCGTGATCGGGCAAATTGTTGTTGGTATTATCCTTGGTCCTGCGTTACTAAACATAGTTCATCCAAACGAAATTCTATCGTTTTTAGCAGAAATTGGTGTGATCATTCTGATGTTTATGGCTGGGTTAGAAAGTGATTTGCAATTGCTAAAGCGTTACCTTAGGCCATCTTTGAGTGTTGCTGTTTGTGGTGTAATTGTACCAATGGTTGTGTTTGTGGTGGCAGGCAAGGTGGCCAACCTCACTACGGAACATGCCGTTTTCTGGGGAATTACATTTGCTGCAACATCGGTTTCAATTACTGTTGAAGTTTTACAAGAGATGAAGCGGCTGAACGGCAAAGAAGGAACCACAATTTTAGGGGCAGCAGTGGTGGACGATATATTGGCAGTTTTAATTTTGAGTGTGTTTGTTACTTTAACCCACGATGGTGGTAGCGGTAATCAACTGCCGTTACAGTGGAGCCTGTTGATTCAATTGGTTTACTTTGTTGCCGTTTATCTATTCGTAAAATGGGTAGCACCATGGGTGATGAGACTTGGCAATCGAATGTTAGTTAATTCGGCACCAACCATTCTTTCGATCGTTGTTTGTTTGACAATGGCATATGTCGCTGATTTAGTTGGATTGAGTGCCGTTGTCGGGGCCTTCTTCGCAGGAATTGCGGTTGGCCAGACAAGTGTCAGACAAGAAATTGAAAACACAGTTACACCAATTGGCTATGCATTTTTTATTCCAATATTTTTTGTCAGCATTGGATTAGAAATGAAGTTTGATGGTGTACTGGATCAGTGGGTATTAATTTTAGTACTAACGATTTTAGCAGTTGTAACTAAACTTTACGGTGGCGCTATTGGAGCCAAACTGACGGGTTTCAGTTGGTCGTCCGGGTTAGCAGTCGGAGCTGGAATGATTTCGCGAGGAGAGATGGCATTAATAATTGCACAAATTGGGTTGTCAGCGAATATTTTATCGGGTGGACAATATTCTGATTTGGTAATTGTGATTGTGTTGAGTACGCTAATCGCACCGCTGATGTTGAAGTATTATTTTAGGAGAGTGTTTTAAGAGACGCTATGCCCCGTTTCAAATAAGACGATAACACATAAGTCCCCGAATTTGGGACTTATGTGTTATCGTCTTATTTGATGTGGGGCAGTCTCTTAAAGCACGTTTCAGCTGCATAAGAGGAAAGCTCAAAAGGAAAGAGAAATAAAACGAAAGTCTTATTTGATGTGGGGCAGTCTCTTGAAGCACGTTTCAGACGAATAAGCTGAAAATTGAAGAGAAAAAAATTATGAAAATCAGGCATTATTTGAAAAATGAACATTTACACAAAATCACGGCGACAATAAAAAATAAGCCTCTACTCCAACAACCATTGATTTCGTGATTATTAGATTAGAGGCTTATTCTAACGATGATTAACTGTTTAAATTACACTGATTAATTTGAATGACTCAGTTTACTATGTCTGTAGCCATAACTAAAGTATAAAATGATTCCTAACAAGAACCAGATACCGGCACCGATCCATGTTTCCATCTTTAGTTGTGTCAGCATTACCAAGCAAGCAAGGCCTGACAAAATTGGCAGAAATGGGTACCAAGGAACCTTGAAACCACCCTGATTTTTGATATCTTTACGATGACGTAATGGAATAATTCCAAATGAGACGAATGTGAATGCCAGTAGTGTACCGATATTAACCAAGCTGGTTAATTGATCAAGTGGTACTAGTCCGCCCATTGCGGCGATAATGATGGTCACTGTGATCAAGGCGTTACTTGGTATCTTGTGTTTCTCGTTAATCTTATCTAAATAGCTAGGTAAGAGGCCATCACGGCCAATTGAATATACCAATCGAGAACTAGAATAAATCATCGTAACCATCATGGTGAACATGCCAATCAAGGCACCGATTGAAATTAATCCGGCAACCCAGTTTTGATTGACGTATTGTAGTGCAAAAGCTACTGGGTTAGCAACGTTTAACTTGGTATATTTAACAATTCCAGTCAGGACAATTGAAACGGCCATGTAAAGAATAGTGGCGACGATCAGCGTTCCAATAATGCCAATTGGCATATTCTTCTTAGCATTCTTTACTTCTGCGGCAGAGGAAGAAACGGCATCAAATCCTAAGTAAGCGAAGAAAACTAATGCTGCACCCTGTAGAACACCACTTGATTTGTATGGTAAGAATGGATGCCAGTTACTTGGCTTGATGTAAAATGCACCAACAATGATGAAAATAATGATGATGGCAATTTTAATGATGACCGCCCAATTATTAATTCTCATTGAGGTTGTCATTCCACGAGATAAGAGGAATGAAATTAACAATACGATAATAATTGCGACCAAGTTAACGTACGTACCATGAGATGGATCAAATGGCCCCGCAATGGCCGTTGGTACGTGAAGGCCGAATCCTTCAATAAACGAATTAAAGTAAGCAGCCCATCCAGTTGATACGGCAGCAACGGCCAACATGTATTCAAGGATTAGTGCCCATCCAAGAATCCAGCCGATGATTTCTCCAAAAACAACGTTACCGTATGAATACGCACTGCCGGCAACGGGCATTGATGAAGCAAATTCTGCATAACACATTGCGGCAAGAGCACAAACAATTGCGGATCCTAAAAATGATAAAATAATTCCTGGTCCACTAGTTGTCGCAGCAACAGTTCCTGGTAAAATAAAGATACCGGTACCAATGACGGCACCAATTCCTAAGGCCATTAAGTCAAATGCCGATAATGTCTTTGCAAAACGATTGTCACGTTCAAGATAACGGTCTAGACTTTCCTTACGGAATAAATTAGAAAACATACAACAAACCACCTTTGATAAAATGAATGATTGCGTTTAAACTAGGTAACATCATACCGTTGGTTAAGATTAAAAGTCAATTAAAATTAGACTAATTTATTGATATTTGGAAGGAATCGTGAAGTTATGAAGATTGAAGTAACGAGTGGTGCAGTAGTTTATCGCCAGGTAAATGATAAGATCGAGTATTTACTACTACAAAGCCAAACCCGGGACATTTTTGGGGATTTCCTAAGGGCCATGTAGAAGATGGAGAAAATTTAATTCAAACTGCCCAACGAGAGATTATGGAAGAAACTCACCTTAACTTGGAGATTAATAGTGATTTTTCTGTTAAAACAGAATATGATTTACCAAATGGCAATCATAAGAAAATGACATTGTTTACAGCTGAATTAAATCAGCAAAATCAAATTAAACTTCAGAACGAGGAAATCAAAAATTCCGGTTGGTTTAATTACTCTGATGCTCGTCAACAATTAACATACGATAATTTAAAAGGTTTATTAGATCAAGTCGATAAACATTTAACTGAAAAATAATCTAACTAGATAGGAAGAAGACTGATGAAGCATGTATTAATCGTCACCGGTGCAGCAGGATCGGGAAAGACGACGGTGAGTGGGTATCTCAATGAAACGTATCATATACCACGAGTAATCACGCATACGACTAGAAAACCACGTGACGGTGAAGTTAATGGAGTGGATTACTATTTTGAAACTCGCGAATCAATGGATCGGTTGCACTTGCTTGAACAGGTTGAGTACGATCATAATTTGTACGGATCGTCATATGAGGGACTTGAGAAAGCATGGGCACATAGTGAATTAGCAACGATCGTGCTAGACACAAAGGGTGCACAGACTTATCGGAAAACACTTGGTGAAAAAGCAGTGGTGTTGTTTCTAACTGTGACTAAGCGGCATTCTTTGGTGCGACGATTAGCTCAGCGTGGAGACTTAAAGACAGCGGTCAAACAGAGAATCGCCAGTGCTGAGTACCATCGAGATCTGACACTGCCAGATCAACTTAGTGACATTGCTAATGTGATCGTTAACGACGATTGGGAGAAAACTAAGATGGAACTTGATAAATTAGTTAAATCATTAGAGCATTGACACAACACACTTTGTTTGGGTTAAACATTGGTCTATGTTAATATGACAGTTATAAAGATTATCACGGATTGAACGAGGCGAATCCCCAATGGAAACAACAACTGCACAAGCACTAGAAATACTACAAGATAACCACTATAAATTGACGAAACAACGTAAATCCTTGATTGGCTTTTTATCTACACATCGGGAGCGTTACGTGGACATCACAAAAATTGATTCATATTTAAGACAATTGTATCCAGGCATGAGTCACAATACAATTTACCGTAACCTCAAAGAATTTGAAGAAATCGGCATTGTTGAGACTCATATTGAAAATGACCAAATGCAAGTTAAATATCAGTGTGATTATGCTAATCAGCACCATCACCACTTTGTTTGTCAAAATTGCGGTCGGGTAACTGAAATTCAGATGTGCCCAATTGATATGTCTTTTTTTGAAAGCCAACTACCAGGTGCGGAAATTACCGGTCACAGATTTGAACTGGTGGGACTATGTGCCGAATGTCGTGCTGCTAAGAATGATAGCAAGTGACCTAATGCGCTCCTTACAAATGGAGATCGCTGAAAGGCCGCTTTTTTATTATAAAAAATTAATGTGACTTTGATAAATCTTAATAATCTCAGCGTATTAAAGTTCAATATTCTGAGTTAATATATTGTTAGGAAAATATAAGAGGAGAATAACCTATGGCCTATCGTACACCACCATTTATGACACCTTTTGCAATTGTTTCGATTGTTCTTGCCTTAGGGGCAACAAACATTGTTGTTAACAAAACAACACATACTAATGAAGGGGCGGCCATCACGAGTACCTCATCGAGCACTACGTCATCCAAATCATCACTATCAAGTAGTGATTCATCGAGTAAGGATGATAAGCCTAGTGAGAGCAGTAGTGATATGTCGTCTTCAACAGATGAGTCTAGTGCAACAAAGACGTCAGATGCTAATTCAACTTCAACAGATGAAAATTCAACCAGTAATGCAACCAGCAACGATAATTCAACTGCGGATGATACGACAAAAGCATCTAGTTCATCAACAACCACAACGAGTTCAACACCAACGACTACTACGACAACAACGGATGATTCTGAAAGTAATTAAATTAAGGGGGAATAATTCATGCTTAGTCTGTTAGATATGATTAACCATTCATTGGGTTATTTTAACCTTAATGTGAAACTTAAAAATCGGCTTTACACTGTGATTGGCTTTGTCGGGCAGTGGTATTTGCTGTACGTTGCGATCCGACTACTTCAAAATGGTAAATTATTGCGAGGATCGTTGTATACAATTGTGTTCATCCTCATTTTCTATTTTTCTGTGCTCAATATCATTTATTATTTTACAAATAAACGTAGTAAATTTGATATTTCCCCAAAAATTGAAAAATTAATGGGTGGGCCAAGAAAAGAAGATCTACAACAAGAAAATAATGTTCAAAATACAGCGCCAGTGATTCCAGCGAATGGACTTTTTACTGATGATCAAATATTGCCAGCAGATGTGGTTACGAATGAACATGAGAAGGCTAACCTTAAGCGCGTAGTTAAACAAATGATCGAAGCTGAGGTATTGTTGAATGACTACAATGGCATGAGCGAAAGTGAAATTATTTCGCAAAATCGCGAAACTGGAGAAGCAATTCCAGCACTTAGGCCTGAACAACCAATTCCATACTTTGAACTGGTACCAACCGGAGCACGGCTGGAAATTTACGTTGGGATTAACCAAATGGAACGATTAGCAGTTGGGCATATTACCAGTGTTGGACTGACCGAAGTAAGCACGGCTAGAAAAAATTATAAATTGTATTTGGCCAATGTGTTCATTTCCGGGGGACCAGTCAAAATAGCCGGTCGGTCGGACTCAACAATTGTTTCTGAAGAACCATATGACCTGAATGTTAAGGTAGCTTACAAGACCAAAACCACTGATTGAAATTTGATTTTAAGATGAGAAATTGATATACTGTAGTCTAATCAAATTTTAATAAAAGATTGAGGGATTGCAATATGAGTGACAAAGTACAACGATTGCTAGGTCGAATGCGCACGGATCTAAGGAATGTTAAACCATCAGCAATTCGAGCGTTCGATCAAGAAGTTTCTGATATCCCAGGAATTATTAAGCTAACGCTTGGTGAACCTGATTTCAGTACACCAGAACATATCAAAAATGCCGCGATTAGAAGTATTAGAGCGGATCACTCACATTATCCTCAGTCAATTGGGACTCCTGGCTTACGCAAGGCGGCGGCCAATTTTCTGAATCAGAAGTATAACTTAAACTATCAACCAGATAACGTGATTGTCACGGTAGGAGCTACTGAGGCCATCTCGGTGGCCATTGGTTCCGTAGTTAATAAAGGTGATAGGATCATTATTCCAACTCCAATTTGGCCCATGTATATTCCGATTGCACGAATGCAGGGAGCAGAACCAATTTTTATTGATACTTCAGCGGATAACTATGTTCTGACACCGGCGCGCTTGAAAAAAACGTTGCAAGAATATGGAGACAGTGTGAAGGCGGTTGTGTTAAATTTTCCGTCTAATCCAACTGGAATTACTTACCGCCGTGAAGACACAAGGGCAATTGCTGCAGTGCTTGCCGAGTACGACGTCTTTGTCATTTCAGACGAAATATACAGTGAACTGACTTATGGAGAGCCTCATGTATCGGTGGCTGAATATTTACCTGAACAGACAATTTTGATCAACGGAGTTTCCAAGTCTCATGCAATGACCGGCTGGCGCATTGGTGTGATTTGTGCACCTAAGCTGATTGTAGATAACTTGTTTAAGCTACATCAATTCAGTGTGACGACCGCAACCTATGTAGCTCAAGATGCAGCGCAGGAGGCTTTTGAAAATGGACTAAATGACGGTCAAAAAATGCGGCAAGAATATGAAAAACGCGGTAATTATTGTTATGATCAGATGAAGAGTATGGGTTTTGGTGTCGATAAACCTCAAGGAGCATTTTACTTATTCTGTGAATTGCCAGATTGGTTTGACGAAGATGAAGCTTCATTTTGTCATAATTTAGCATACAGAAATAAGGTTGCAGTAGCTGCTGGTTCGCCGTTTGGACCTGGTGGTGCCAATCATATCAGAATCAGTTATGCTTCTTCGATGACACAATTGCATTCAGCGATGGAACGTATCCGAAACTATCTGAATGACCGGTATGGAAATTAGATATTGTTAGCAAGAACTAGGACAGAGGTCTTGGTTCTTTTTGTTCATAATGTATTTAGTTAAGATTGACACTGGCTAACTAAATAATTATAATAAAATTTGTTAGCCACAAATTTAAAAGCTAACTAATATTAATTATTGATATCCTATTCCTATAAAGTTAGGCTACGTTAACCAATTTAAAAGTTATTTTCAAAATAAAAATATTTTATTTAACGTTATATTTTGACGTGTTCAAAAAAATGAATTAAAATTTAGCTTAATGTTTATTAAATTAGAACGGAAATCTTAAGTTAATATTCATATAAATTTTACAAATTGGAGGAGATTCGCATGTCGATGATCGAATTTCACGATGTTCAAAAATATTATGGTGATTTCCACGCCCTGAAGGACATTAATTTAACCGTTGAAGCGGGTGAAACTGTTGTTTTAATTGGGCCATCAGGTTCTGGTAAGAGTACCTTAATCAGAACGATTAATGGATTGGAACCAATCCAAGATGGTAAGCTGATTGTCAATGGTTATGATCTAGCTGACAAGAAGACAGATCCAAATAAAATTCGAAAAAACGTGGGGATGGTTTTCCAACACTTTAACCTCTACGCCAATAAAACTGTGCTAGAAAACATCATGTTAGCACCAAAAGTTGTTCTCAAACGTGATGATGATGAAAACCGCGACTTTGCGATGAAACTCTTAGATCAAGTCGGGCTGGCAAGCAAAGCGGACAGCTATCCTCGCCAACTTTCTGGTGGTCAACAACAACGAATTGCGATTGCTCGTAGTTTAGCGATGCGTCCAAAGTGTCTGTTGTTTGATGAACCAACGTCAGCACTCGACCCAGAAATGATTGATGATGTTTTGAATGTTATGAAGGATATTGCTCGTGACTCTGATATGACGATGCTTGTCGTAACTCATGAAATGGGATTTGCTCGTGAAGTGGGCGATCGTGTTATTTTCATGGCCGATGGACAAATACTTGAAGACGATAGCAAGGAAACATTCTTTGACGGCCAACCAAGTAACGAGCGTGCTCGTCAATTCTTAAGTAAAATTATCGTTCACAAGTAGGGGAGGAACAGCCATGAAAAAATTTTGGTGCTTCATGGGGCTGTTCTCTGTTCTGACATTAATGTTAATTACATTGACATCTTGTGGATCATCAACAGCTCTATCAAAACGAGACGTATTACAAGCTGATAAAAAGTCTAATACCATTACTTGGGGTGTTAAGGCTGATACCAAGCTGTTTGGTTTAATGAATGTTAAAACTGGTAAGGTTGAAGGTTTCGAAATTGACCTCGCCAAAGCACTAACTAAAGAAATTCTAGGTAAAAACGGTAAGGCCGTCTTTGTACCTGTGACAAGTCAAACACGGATGCCACTGTTACGTAACGGCAATATTGATGCAATTATGGCAACTATGACGATTACACCTCAGCGTGCAAAACAAGTTGATTTCACTCGTTCATACTTTGATGCCGGCCAAGCAATTTTAGTTAAAAAAGGTAGCCCAATTAAGAACGTTTACGATCTTAACAAGTCTGGCAAGGTCGTTCTGGGTGTTACTGGGTCAAACTCCGTTGAAAACATCGGCAAGTTCGCACCTAAGGCTCGAGTGCTTCAGCTATCAGATTACGCTCAAGCATTTACAGCCCTTAAATCTGGACAGGGGGATGCACTGACTACTGATAACGGTATTTTATATGGTATGTCAGTTGAAAACCCAGGTTATGTTGTTGTCGGGGGCTCATTTACCAAAGAGCCTTACGGGATTGCAGTTAACAAGGGACAAAAGAACTTCCGTAATCGTTTGAATAAGGCCCTTACTGCGGTTGAAAAAGATGGAACCTACAACAAGATCTTGAAGAAGTGGTTCAGTAATGTTCCAGGACTTAACTATAAGGAGATGATGCGCTAATGGCCCATATTGTTGCAACCCAATGGCCACTGCTGTTAACCGGCTTGTGGCACACAATATTGTGCAGTGTGATTGCACTGTTCTTCAGTTTAATTATTGGATCGTTGTTTGCGATTTTTGAAATTATGCCTAATCGAGTCATGCGAATTATCGGTCACGTCTATGTGGAAATTTTCAGAAATATTCCATTGCTGGTTATTACCATGTTCTTCTTTGTTGTTATACCATTATACGTTACTAAGATTAACGGCTTCACTGCCGGCACGATTGGCCTAACAATCTATACTTCAGCCTTTATCGCTGAAACTGTTCGATCAGGAATTCAGTCAGTAGAGTCTGGTCAAATGGAAGGTGCGTTATCAAATGGTTTAACTTTCTGGCAATCGATGCGATTTATTATTTTGCCACAAGCATTTAAAATCGTTATCCCACCGTTAGGTAACCAATTTATTAACTTGGTTAAGAACTCATCAGTGCTAGCCTTCGTGGCCGGTTTTGATTTGATGTATCAAGGTAACATGATTGCTAATAATACACTTCAAACAATGCCATCTTATTTCATTGTGGCGGTTTTGTATTTGGTTATTACCATGCCATTAAGTTATTACATGCGTCATCTTGAAAAGAAATTAGCCTAAGGAGGTAGATGGAAACCGTGCAAAATTTTATTAATGCATATTCATGGACCAATATCCACTACCTGCTTCAAGGGTTATGGGTAACGGTTGAAGTTTCAGTTGCTTCGATTATTCTTAGTTTCATTTTTGGTACGATCTTAGGTGTTATTAGATATGCTAACATCAAATACGTTTCGGCAATTATTGGCTTTATTATTGATCTGATTCGTAATCTACCATTGCTGATCATTATCTTCTTTACTTACTTTGGTTTGCCAAACCTAGGATTCAAACCAGCAATTATTGAAGCAGCAATTTTAGCAATGACGGTGTTCGAATCAATGATGATTGCGGAAATTGTTCGGTCAGGCATTATGGCGGTCGATTCAGGTCAGATGGAAGGAGCATTATCAAATGGTCTTTCGTACTGGCAGGGATTGAGAATCATTATTTTACCGCAAGCATTACGTAATATGATTCCAGCGTTGGTAAGTCAGTTTATTTCGCTGGTTAAGGATACATCGTTGGCAACGATCATTGTGTTACCAGAAATGATGTATCATGCTCAAATCATTTACGGTCAGAATACAAACTACATCATCCCAATGTTCGTGGCGTTAGCTGTACTATACTTTGTAGTATGTTATGCATTATCTCTCATTGCACGTTACTTTGAGAAGAGAATGTCGTACTCAAAATAGAGAGAGCGTAGCCAAGCGTTCAGGCATTGTGATATTAACATAAAAAGAGGGTCATGCGTTCGAACTGTGAACGCATGACCCTCTTTTTATGTTAATATCATGGATGCTTGCTTGGCGTAGCTCATTTCGACTATCAAAATTAAAGAAGAGGCAACAGTAACATTAAATTGATTACTGTTGCCCTTCAACACTGCTCAGGTTAAAAAATTAAATAGCATTAATTCCTTAAATAATCTGCTAATTCCTTACCCCTTAACTCGGCACTCACCCCAACACGCAGTCTGATCAAGGCTTTTTGACCATTCAGATATCGACTAATAATGAATCCGTGTTTAACTAGTTGCACACCGCCGCCATCATAGGCGTACACAGGCACCGCCTGACCGCTATAACAACGTGACACAAGAATTACTGGTATATCAGCATCGATGAATCGCTGAAGTGCTTCAGCGACTTTAGGGGGGAGGTTACCAGCTCCCATGCCTTCAATGACAATACCGTGAGTGGTGGTAATATCAAGTAAGTTAATGATAGAATCGTCCATACCCGCATATGCCTTGAACATATAAAAACCAGTGGCGAGATGATCAATATTCAGTGTTTGATCCCTAGTAACGTTGCTGTAGAAGAACGCACTACTACCGATAATCTCTCCGAGTGGGCCAATTTCAGGACTTTTAAATGTGCTCAAGCTGGTGGTATTTGATTTAGTTACATATCGAGCTGCATGAATTTGTTGGTCCAGGACTACCATTACACCTTGTCCATGTGCTAATGGTGATAGTACCGCGGTTAAAGCAGCCCGAATGTTTGAGATTCCATCGGCGCCGATTTGATCTGTGGATCGCATTGCACCAGTCACAGCCACTGGACAAGCTACATCGGTTGTTAAATCTAAAAAGTAGGCAGTTTCTTCAAGTGTATCGGTACCATGTGTGACAACAATGCCATCGTATTTTTGACCAACAGCGTTAATTTTGTTGCTGATTTGTAGCATTTTTGCTGGTGTCATGTGTGGAGAAGGTTCGTTAAATAGTTCCTCTTGATCAATTGTCACGCCGTTTGATTGATTGCCAATTAATGTGAGTAACGGATTATGATCTGATTTTTCAACGCTTCCATTTTCATCAGTATGCATTGAAATAGTTCCGCCGGTATGAATGATTAATAACTTTGTCACGTAAATTCACTTCCATCTTGTAAGATAACTATCCCATTTTCTCCGCAACTCAATATTTTGTCAATCAAATAAAAAAATCCGCACAGCTACTGGACTGTGCAGATTAATTAATTGTAGAGATTAAAATGTTCCTTCAAAACGAATCTTATAAGATTTAGTTTCTCCAGCTGGCAAAGTTACGTCCCCAAAGTTAGGGTGATGAGGTGTATCTGAAAGTGTTTGTGCTTCAAGAGCCACAGCCTCATAAGGATGGGCAACGCCACGGTTATAAGTCATTGAATCGTCAAATGAGTTAGCCGTGAAGATAACTAATCCATTGCGTTCCGAATAGATCTTGAGTGAGCGGCCACTGGCTGGATCACTAAGTGTTGCCACAGAATCCGTAGCACTAGGCTTAACAACAAGCAGATCATCAAATCCCTTTTCGGTAGTATTTTGCATGCCATCAATTGCATCCTTCAACAGTGTTGGCTTGCTGAAATCAAATGGTGTACCGGCTGTATCTAAGAGATTGCCAGTAGGAATCTTTTCATCATCGAATTCCAAATGTTGGTCAGCGTTAGCCTGGAAGGTGTGGAACAAGATATTGTCTGTACCTTCATCTGCCAGATTCCAATATGCATGACTAGTCGGATTAAATAATGTGTCAGCATCACTAGTTGCAGTGAAGTCAATTGTGACCGAATTATCATTCGATAGAGTGTAAGTCACCTTTGTAGGCATCTTACCTGGGAACTTATCCATTTCTGGTGTGAATGTCTTAGTCAATGTTAATGAAACTCCATTAGCATCTTGACTAGTTTGTGCGTCCCAAATTTGGAATGAAAATCCATTTGAACCACCGTGCAGATTGTTGTTGCCTTCGTTTTGATCGACTTGGTACTCCTTGCCGTTCAAAGTAAACTTACCATCTTTTAATCGACCGCCAATTCGACCGACGATTCGACCAGCGAAAAATGGGTTGTTTGTGTAGTTCTCTAAGTCTGCGGAATTCAACAGCAGGTTGGTTTTGCCATCTGTATATGAACGCCAGAGACCGGCAAATGTAATTACCGAAATGCTAATACCGTTATCATTTGTTAATGTGTATTCATCAACAGTTTTTCCTTCATACTCACCAAATGCATGTTTAGAAATGTTCATCAATATTGCCTCCAGAAATTTATTGCCATTTTTACCGTTAAGATGATTTTAGCACGCTTTGCCTGTAAACTAAACAATGAAAACGTTATTAAAAATATTTAAGAAAACGCTTGCAAAAGAATGAGCTTACGTATATAATCATGCTTGCAAGTTGGTTGAGCACATAAACAAACTAGCCATTATCTAAGTATACCGTGCGCAATCAAAAAAATTCTTGCAAAGTGAGGAGTTGTATCATGCATAAAGTATCTAGAGGATTTATCTACTTCTTTGGTGCGTTGGGCGGAATTTTATTCGGTTATGATACAGGTGTTATCTCAGGAGCAATCCTGTTTATTCAAAAGCAGCTTAACTTGGGAACTTGGCAACAAGGCTGGGTTGTTTCAGGTGTGCTTGCTGGTGCGTTAGTTGGTGCGATTATCATTGGACCATTGGGTGACAAATTTGGTCGAAGAAAAATGGTAATGGCTTCGGCTGTTATATTCTTTATTGGAGCCTTGGGGTGTGGTCTTGCACTTGGGTTCTGGTCATTAATCTTATTCCGGTTTGTTTTGGGAATTGCCGTTGGTGGTGCTTCGACAATGGTGCCAATGTATTTGTCAGAGGTTGCACCTGCTGACATGCGTGGGTCACTTTCCAGTTTAAACCAATTAATGATTATGACTGGTATTTTCTTAGCATATGTTACTAACTACGCTTGGTCAGGATATACAATTGGCTGGCGTTTGATGGTTGGTGCCGCAACGGTACCTGCTGCTATTTTGTTCATTGGTGGTATCTTCTTACCAGAAAGTCCTCGTTTCTTAGTGCGGATTGGTAAGATTGATGAAGCTCGCGGTGTTCTTGGCCAACTTCGGAACCAGGATGAAGTTCAGGCTGAATTAACGGATATCGAAGAAAAGGCCAAAATTAAAATGGGTGGTTGGGGTGACCTGTTTTCAAAAGTTGCTCGTCCTGCTTTAGTTATTGGTATTGGTTTAGCTATTTTCCAACAGATTATGGGATGTAATACAGTTTTGTATTACGCTCCAACAATTTTTACTGATATTGGTTTTGGGGTTTCGGCGGCATTGCTTGCGCATATCGGCATTGGGATCTTTAACGTGATCGTTACTGCGGTTGCTGTTGTGATTATGGATAAGGTTAACCGTAAGACCATGTTGATCGTTGGTGCACTAGGAATGGCTGCATCATTGTTCACACTGGGGATTGCAATGCATTATTCACATAACTCAATGACAGCTGCATATATCGCTGCGATTGCCTTAACTGTTTACATTGCATTCTTCTCAGCAACGTGGGGCCCTGTAATGTGGGTTATGATTGGTGAAGTCTTCCCACTTAATATTCGTGGTTTGGGTGTTGGACTCAGTGGTACCTTTAACTGGGGCGCTAACATGATTGTTTCTCTGACATTCCCAACTTTGTTAGCTGCACTTGGTACAGAAACATTGTTCGTTGGTTATGGAGTCCTGTGTGTACTGGCCATTTGGTTCGTCCACTCAGGGGTCTTCGAAACCCGTGGCAAGTCTCTGGAACAGATCGAAGGATACTTGGACAAACGTGCTGGTGTTACTTCAACTGCTAAAAATGATTAGAATGTACAAGTTGATAAGCATTAACTAAAGTGAAGGACACGACCATTTAAGGATCGTGTCCTTTTTTGTTGATATCTCAATAACCCTAATTATTACCAATTGGTAGCGTTTTCAATTAGTTATTGATAAACTAAAGTTGTAGAGATAATTAAAATAAAGAGGAGGGACGTCTATGGAAAAATATCGTAAAATTTTAGTAGGTGTTGATGGATCTTCACAGTCAAAGCAAGCATTGAAAAGAGCAATTCAAGTTGCTAAAGATTTTCATGCTGAATTATTAATTGCCTCTGTACAAAATGATGCGAAGTTCACTAACATGGGTTTTGGCAGCTCAGTGGTTAATAAGACGAGCCCGACAGTTATCACTGAGGCTAAGCATCAACTGGTCTTGTTTCTTAACCAGTGTGAACAACTTGCTAGCGAGCAAGGCGTGCAGGTTGATGCGGTGATGGCACACGGTAGCGCTAAAAAAGAATTAGCGGTGACGATTCCAGAAAAGTATCAAACTGATTTAATAGTAGTTGGTGCAACAGGACTGAATCGAGTTGAACAAATGATTATTGGGTCAACAGCTAGTTATATTATTGAGCATACTCAAACAGACGTACTAATCGTAAGAACTGAATAAATCATAAAGCTATACCTTGCCATCTGCCGAATGTGCCAGGTATACTGAGTTGGATGAACTTAGGAGGATAAGCAAGATGGCAAAAAAGGCGACAATTCGAGACTTGGCTAATGCGGCAAATGTATCTGTGACAACTGTGTCCCAAATTTTAAATGGCAAGGGACAACGTTTCAGTAATGAAACAAGACAAAAGGTATTGACGCTGCAACAAGAATTGAATTATGTCCCAGACTTCAACGCACGGAACTTAATAATGAAGTCTTCGAAAACAATTGGGGTATTAGTACCAAATATTGGCAATCCATTTTTTAGTACGTTTATTAAGGGAATTCAAAAAAAGTCGCGAGAACTTAAATTTACGCCATTTGTATTCAGCGCCAATCACGATGAAAAATTAGAAACCTATTACCTGAAACAGCTGGTAGAAAGAGCAACGGACGGTTTGATCATCGCCAGTGCATCAATTACTGATGACGCACTGGATCAGATTTTGAAACGGAATCGCATTCCCTACTTGCTGTTGGATCAAAATACAATCGTTGATGGCGATCGAATTGAAACCGATGATATTAATGGTGGTCGTATTGCGGCAGATCATTTGTTATCTCTTGGACACCAGCACTTTACAATGGTGATGCCAAGTGAACCAACTAACAACTTGGTGAGACGGCTTCAGGGCTTTCAGGAGCGACTTAAAGAAGATGGTAAACAAGTGTCAGTGATATACTCACCAATGACCAAACAGGGCGGATATGAGGCAACTGATGAGGTTTTAGCCACAGATGCGACCGCAATATTTGCTATTAACGATGAGATGGCGATTGGTTTGTACCGCGGTTTGCGTGAAAAGGATCTGCGAGTGCCACAAGATCTATCAATCATGGGCTATGATGACATTGATCTCGATGAATACGTTCAACCTAAATTAACAACAGTTCATCAACCAATTATGCAAATGGGGGAACAAGCAACTGACCTGCTCGTTGACCGAATTCAGCATCCAAATGCGGAAGTTAAAACGATTCACCTACCTGTAAACTTAGTTATTCGCGACAGTACGGCTAATGTATAGTTAAAAGGATTAATAGACAGGAGCGTTTCAAATGGGTAACAAAGTAGTAGTACTAGGCAGTTTAAATGTCGACACGATTTTTAAAATTCCTCGTATGCCGCAACCAGGAGAAACTCTGCATCTTGACGAGAAGAGCAGTTCCGCGGGTGGCAAGGGTGCCAATCAGGCAGTGGCAGCCGTCAGAAACGGTGCCCAAACTAGTTTTATTGGTAAAGTTGGTGATGATCAACAGGGCACGATGATGAAGGCAATTTTGGCAAAAGAAGGTATCAATATTAACGCGATTGCCACGGAAGATCAGGATGGCACGGGGAGTGCAGCTATTTTACTTGATCGGAGCGGTCAAAATAGTATCTTAGTGTACGGTGGAGCCAATCAAAAAATTGATCAGACCGAAATTCGCAGTTCACAAAACTTGATTAAGAGTGCTGATTTTTTGGTCACTCAATTTGAAACACCACAACTATCTTCCATTGAGGCGTTTAAAATTGCCAAGGATGCTGGTGTAACAACCATTTTAAATCCTGCACCAGCTAGTACTATTGAACATAAATTATTACAGTATACCGATTTAATCGTGCCAAACGAAACAGAAAGTGCGAGCCTGACTGGCATTGAGGTTACTAATCAATCATCAATGATTGCTAGTGCAAAAGCCTTTAAAACACTTGGAGTTAATAACGTAATTATTACTGTTGGTAATCGTGGCGCATATTACTCAACACCTGCAGGTCATCATTTTATGTCGGCTTACCGAGTTGTAGCGACAGACACAACGGGTGCGGGAGACACCTTTATTGGTGCACTGTGCTCTAGACTGCAACCAAATTTGGTTAATTTACCTGATGCTGTCGACTATGCTCAACGCGCAAGCTCGATTGCTGTTCAAACCTTGGGAGCCATTCCGTCTATCCCCACAGAGTCTCAGGTCTTAGACGCAATTAAAAATAATTAGCAAATTTGAATTATATATTAAACTAGAAGCCGCCTTTTGGTGACTTCTAGTTTTTTGACTAATGTTAGCAAACTGATTAGCGTGAATTATGGCCGATTAGATAAGCACTATGCTGTCCTGTACACGTAGGTTAGTAAATAAAGTTACCTAACCGTTTAACTTATTAATGAGCTAATAGCAACAGACAAGAAAAAATTTGCATAATTTTTTTAAATGAAAATAGTGGTAAAAACCGCAAATAATGTCATGCAAAATACATTGTAAGTGCTTATATAACACAATTTTGAATACATGTACCTACATGTTGTCAATTAGTTTATGAAAGCGCATAAATGAGCAAGCATTTTCATACTGTCAAAAAGGTAAAAAACATATTGACGAATGAAACCGATTACAATATAATTTCAGTTAGGAAATTGAATTTATTATGGTTGCCTAATTTATTGTTCAGAGAGGTGCTTGTTATGGCTCAAAATGTTTCACAACCAGAAACACAGCCTGAGAAATCAAAAAATATGGTTCCGTGGGGTGAACGTTTCTCATATAGTTTAAGCGATTTTGCTTGTAACTTATCTTTCCAAATGGTCGGCACATACTTAATGATCTTCTATACTGATACTTTTGGTATCAGTGCTGCCGCTGTTGGGACATTGTTCTTAGTTGCTCGTATCATCGATGCGTTTGATGGCCCATTCTGGGGTATCATGATCGATCATACTCATACCCGCTGGGGAAAGAGTCGTCCGTACTGGTTATGGTTCTCAATCCCATTTGCAGTGTTCTGTGTGCTGGTATTTACCACACCAAACCTTAGTTTAACTGGTAAACTGGTTTGGGCATATATTACTTATATTGGTGTTGATGTTACTTACTCAGCCGTCAATATTCCAATTACATCGATTTTGCCATCATTAACCAGCAATCCACAGGAACGTGTTACACTTTCGACAATTCGTCAATTCATGGGAACTGCCGGTAACACAATTATCACCGGTGTTACATTAGGCGCCGTTGCCTTGCTTGGTGGCGGTTCAACCACCAGCAAACGTGGCTGGTTCTTATGGGCCTTGATTATTGGTATTCTAGTGGTCATCATTTTTGCAATTGTGTTCAAAAATACTAAAGAACGTGTGCAAACAAAGAGTTCACGTAAGTCAATTCCAATTAAGACTTCTTTGAAAGCTTTGAAGAGGAACTGGCCTTGGGCAATTATCATTTTCATCAACTTTATTTATTGGTTGGGGATGCAAAGCCGTTCTCAAGTTACTGTGTACTTCTTCAAGTACAACATGCACAACACACAACTTGCTTCACTAGTTCTTAGTTTGCAACTTGTTTCGTTGGTTGCCGTTGTCTTGACACCAATGACTTCAAAGGCCATTGGTAAACGTAACACTATGCTCGGTGGGATGATCCTTGCTGTTATTGGTCAATTACTATTGAGCGTTGGCGCAACACACTTGAGTGTCGGAATGATTATCTTTGCCACTCTGGTTGGTTACATGGGCACTGGATTTGTTTCAGGTCTGATTGCCGTTATGCTAGCCGATGCCGTTGACTATGGTGAGTGGAAGAACGGTGTCCGTGCTGAAGGAATTGTTACTTCATTCTCAAGTTTCAGTGCTAAGTTAGGTATGGGTATTGGCGGTGCCATCACTGGTTGGATCCTTTCTGCAACTGGTTATGTTGCTAACCACACTCAAGATGCTACTGCTCTTCACGGAATTGAAATGAACTACATTTGGGTTCCACTGATCGGGTTTGGTTTATCAGCTGTATCTCTTGCGTTCTACAAGGTTGATAAAGTTGAAAAACAAATGCTTAACGATTTAGCTATCAAGCATGCTCGTGAAAATGCCGAAGATGCTGCAGAAAACGAAAAATAATTAATTGAATGATTAATATAGCGAGGAATTTGGGCTCTTAAACCTAGATTCTTCGCTTTTTTTATATGACAATGCTCACAAAGTATTTCACACTTCAACTTTTTTTGTTGAAACGTGTCAAAATAGACTGCTCCACATTAAATAAGGAACTAGATCAAGAACCCAAGTTCAGGGTTCTCGATCTAGTCCCTTATTTAAGACGGAGCAACCCGTCTATTTTGACACTCTATTTTAGGGCATCCTTGTACTGTGTCAAAAAGTCAACCGCTGCTCCTCTTAAGTTTGCAGCATCAGTATATTGACAAGTGACCAGTGTTGGCATGATTGTCGATATTTTGGCTTTTTTGCGCCAAGCGTCAACGGATGCAGTGAGCTTAGGAATTAATTCCTGATTGTTAGAAATTGCGCCACCTAAGACGATCACCTCAGGATCAAAGCTATACTGGAGATTATAAATTGCTTTTCCTAACGCATCGTACATGGTTTTAACCTCTTTTTTAGCAATCGAATCACCTTGGTCAGCCAACTCTAGTACCTCTTTACCATTGTACAGATGACCATCATTAATTTGATCGGTGTATCTCTTGGCTACCTTAACTGGTGAGGCAAGTTCGCTTAGAATATGTTCTTGATCCGCCATCATATATCCAAATTCGCCGCCAAATAGGTGAGCACCGTGCCATACTCGACCGTTCACAATGACGGCACCACCAATTCCAGTCCCAATGACGATGAACAGTAAGTTATTAAGCCCTTGTGCGGCCCCATCTGCGACTTCAGCTAAGGCGGCACAATTTGCGTCGTTTTCGATAGTGACAGGTAAATCAAATAATTTTGCTAATTTCTTTTGAATATTAAAAAAATGAATGTATTTGATAGCACTGGATCCTTCAATTTGACCAGTCTGTTTGTTGACAGCGCCAGGACTGCTAATGGCGACACCAACAATGTCGGCATGCTCTTTTAATGAATTAACTTGATCTGTGAGTACTTGATAGAATGCATGAATGGTTGAAGGAGTGGTTACGGAATTCGATCTAGTTAGATTATGACCGTCCCAAGAGCCAAACTTAATTGAAGATCCTCCGATATCAATCAAGGCAATGGCCTTCATTTGGACTCACCTCCAAATGTTTGAGATGAATGGAAGTAAAATGTCATATCTTGATTGAAAAATTGGGTCGTGGAGAAATTAAAAGCAACATTATTGGCATAATAATTAACCTGGGTTAGCGTCAGATACGATTGACCAAGGTCAATCTCAGGTAAAGCATCAACATGCTGTTTAACATTAGACACACTCAAATAGTTTTCTGCGTTATTTACAGTTATTCCATAGCGCTGGTTAATGGCTTTAAAAATTGAATTATTAGCATCTTCTTCGGTGATCTCAGGGACGAATTGGGCGACGTAATAACTGTTTTCCAGGCAGTATGGAGCACCATTTAGGCGGCGAACACGCACGACATGAATCAGTGTGGCACCAACTTCAACATGCAAATGGTCTGCACGAAACTGATCCGCTTTAACTGAATCAATTGTGAGAACGGTGGACGCAAGGTGCCCATCGACTTCTCGCATTGCTCGGCCGGCACCCAAAGATAGGTTCACGACTGGTGCATCGTTCATTGTGATTTTGTTGATAAAATAGCCACTACCCTTAACACGACGTAGGAGTCCTTGTTGGCATACTTCATCAATTGCTTTACGGATTGTGTTACGACTAACCTGGTAATGTTCGATGAGTTGAGCTTCACTTGGAAGCTTTTCTGTGTATTTTTTTTGGCTGATTTGTTTAATAATGTCATCAGCGATTTGGTGATACATGGGTGATCATCTCCGTATTTAGTTTGAAATTGACAGTTTAACAGCCTTGCTAAACTTGTACCTACAAGTTATAATAACACATAATGAAAACGGTTCAATGCATGGAGGCAAAGGTTGATGAAAGAAACAAAGGGATATCAATTAACTGATGATTTTTTGTGGGGTGGGGCTGTAGCGGCTCATCAGCTCGAAGGCGCTTGGCAAGAAGACGGCAAGGGCGTCAGTATTGCAGATGTGATGACTGCGGGTAGCAAGGATCATCCGCGAATTGTGACGGATACAGTCCAGGATGATCAAGTGTATCCCAATCACTGGGGCATTGATTTTTACCATCAATATCCTAGTGATTTGAAGTTATTTGCTGATATGGGGTTGAACTGCTTTAGAACTTCAATCGCCTGGACACGAATCTTTCCAAATGGTGATGAAACTAAGCCAAACGAAGCAGGGCTGAAGTACTATGAGGATTTATTTAATGAGTGTCACAAAAATGGAATTCAACCGGTAGTCACGTTGTCCCATTTTGAGATGCCGTATCACCTGGTTAAGGAATATGGCGGTTGGCGCAATAAAAAACTAATTGAATTCTTTACAAGGTTTGCCAAGGTATGTTTTGAAAGGTTTCATAATCAAGTAAAGTATTGGATGACCTTTAATGAAATTAACAACCAAACTAATTGGCATGATCCACATCCACTATTGCAAAATTCAGGATTAATTCTTGAAGACGATGATAACTGGGAAGAAGCAATGTTTCAAGCCGCGCATAATGAATTCTTAGCCAGTGCCCAAGCGGTAACAATTGCACACCAAATTGACGATCAATTACAAGTGGGCGCGATGGTTGCCATGTGCCCAATTTATCCATTAACAGCAAAGCCGGAAGATATTTTAAAAGCCCAACGAGCAATGGAATATCGTTATTATTTTGGGGATGTCCAGGCACTGGGAGAATATCCACAATGGCTTCTTAATTACTGGAAACGTCATGATTACGAAATTGATATAACGGATGAAGACCGTCAAACCTTGAAGAGTGGTGTTGTTGATTATATTGGTTTTAGTTATTACATGTCATTTGCTACCGAGGCTAAAGGACAGACAAATGAACTGACATTTGATGAAGATCACGACTTAGTAAACAATCCATACTTAGAAAAATCTGACTGGGGATGGCAAATTGATCCTGTCGGACTTCGGTACGGTATGAATTGGATGAACGATCGCTGGCACAAGCCACAGTTTATTGTGGAAAATGGTTTTGGTGCTTATGATCAGTTAACTGATGATGGTCAGGTTCATGATGATTATCGCATTAAGTATTTCCATGATCATATTTTATCAATGGAGAAAGCGGTTGTCGAAGATGGCATCGATCTTATTGGCTACACGCCGTGGGGCCATATTGATCTGATTTCTGCTAGTACTGGAGAAATGAAGAAGAGATATGGCATGATTTATGTTGATCAAGATGATTTGGGCCATGGTAGCGGTAGGCGCATTAAGAAAGATTCGTTTTTCTGGTATCAAAAAGTAATTGCTTCAAGAGGCAAAGATCTAAGCTATTAGTGATGAAGAATCAGACGAATATTTTCCATGTGCAAAACGTGATGAATCACTAATGAACAACCGCCAAGCAATGCTGAAAAGTGAACATCTTTTGAAAAAACCAATGGTGGAACGAGTGGCATATATGACAGATTTAACTGAATTACACGCAACAAATCTGGTAGCTCATTAATGATTTCGGAACTAAAAAAGATCATTTGGGGGTCAAAAGAAATAATTAAATGACTCACGATTAATGAAAGATGGTAACAAAAATCGTCTAAAATTTTTGTTACCTCGGGGTTTTGATTCTGATATTCGCGAGCCATATCGTTCAGGGTGAAGTTTTTGCCGAGCACACCAGCCAGACGGGCTAGCACCTTTTCCTCAGACCATTCTTCTTCGATTGGTTTTAACTGGGCGAGAGGTGTTGACTGACCATCATCAGTAAATATCATCTGACCGACTTCCCCGGCCCGACCAAAGTAGCCCTTGTATAATTGACGATTTATTAAAATGCCGGCGCCAATTTTTTTACCAACGGTTAGGGAGATAATATTCACGAGTTCTTGTTGACTGAAGTCTTGTTCAAAAACCACTGATAGGTTTGAAGCATTTTCAATAATGACTGGTACGTCAAATTCATCTTGCAAAGCAGTTTGCAAATTAAAATTACCAACTGCGCGAAACGGTGAATCGATAATATTGCCACGCTCTACATACCCGGGAATGGCAATGGAAATGCCACAAAGCCCATTCATCGTTTTAAAACTAGGTAAGTCCTTGATCGCCGCAGCAATGTTTTGGTACAGCTGTTGCAGTGTGCGTGTCTTAGTTTGTAAAACATTATATTCTAACGTTCGGCCGTCAAACTGGTTGGACATTATTTCAATTTGATCATTAGTCACATTGAGATTAACAACGAACCCGAAAGAGGCGTTCAGCTGCACTAGTTCAGGCCGACGACCGCCACTGGTCGTGCTTTGGCCTTCGCCAATACTTGTAATGTAGCTTTCCTTCATTAGATCGTTAATAATATTGGAAACCGTAACTTTATTCAGCCCTAATTCTTGAGACACTTGGTTTCGAGAAATAGGGCCTTTATTAATAATTGTCTGAAAAACGGAACGGTTATTAGCGTTTTTCATTGTGTCTTTTTTGATAACCATAGTTATTTTCCCCCAAAAAATAATTCGTTTATTGTATTTGATGCACACGTTTTATCTGGATCACTTTGAGTGTGATAGATTGCTTAAACAGGATTATATCCTAATTATAGGTGATATGAAAGGGCTCACAATGTAATAAAAAAAGAAATGTAAGCGTTGACATTAACTAATATAGATTGTATCATGTAAGCATAGTTTGAAAACATACTTTTCAAACAAATTTTGAGAGGTGAATACACAGATGAAATTTACAGATGGTTATTGGCTTACACGGCCACAGTATCAGATTAATTCGCCACAAGAGGTTTTTGATTATAAGGTTGATGGTAAGCAATTAATTGCTTACGCTCCTTATAACAAAATTAAGACACGAAACGATGAACTCAACTTGGGCATGACAACAGTTAAATTGTCTTCACCAGTTGAAGGGGTTATTGGAGTTAAGCTGATTCACTTTGACCAGTTACCAAAGGGGCCTAGTTATGAGTTAGCTGACGAGAATCCTGATGTTGATATTAAGACGAGTGATGATGAGATTTCACTCGCATCTGGTCCATTGACAGCCAAAATGCCAGTTCGCAAAGATTTCAGTATTGAATTCGAAGCGGATGGTAAAACTGTTACTAAATCTGAACCAAAATCAGAAGGTGAAATTACTGACACTGGTGATAAAAAGCATTACATGCGTGAAAAATTATCAATCGGTGTTGATGAATTAATTTATGGATTAGGCGAACGTTTCACCCCATTCGTTAAAAATGGGCAAGTCGTTGATATTGAACAAAAAGACGGTGGGACTGGTAGTGAACAGGCATACAAGAACATTCCATTCTATCTAAGCAGTAATGGTTATGGTGTGTTTGTTAACCAACCAGAAACGGTATCGTTTGAAGTTGGTTCAGAAGATGTTGATAAAGTTCAATTCAGTGTCGAAGGACAGTCAATTGAATACTTTATCATCTACGGACCAACACCAAAGGAAGTTTTAAACCGCTATACACGTTTGACTGGTAAGGTTACATTACCACCTGCATGGTCATTTGGCCTTTGGCTTTCAACATCGTTTACCACTGATTACAGTGAAAAGACGGTTATGGGTTACATTAACGGAATGCAAGAACGTCACATTCCGTTGGATGTCTTCCATTTCGACTGTTTCTGGCAAAAAGGTTTTGAGTGGTGCAACTTTGAATGGGATAAAGATATGTTCCCAGATCCAGAGGGACTAATTAAGAAAATTCATGATAAGGGTGTTAAAGTCTGCGTTTGGATTAACTCATACATTGGTCAGAAATCACCATTATTTGAAGAAGCTAAGCAAAAAGGTTACTTCATCAAACGGAAGGATGGCAATGTTTGGCAATGGGATCTTTGGCAAGCAGGATTAGGAATCGTTGATTTCACCAATCCAGATGCTGTTAAGTGGTATCAAAGTAAGTTGAAGCGCCTGCTTGATATGGGTGTTGACTGCTTCAAGACCGACTTTGGTGAGAGAATTCCAACCGAAGATGCCGTTTATTATGATGGATCTGATCCAAAGCGAATTCACAACTACTATACCTACCTATATAACGAAACAGTCTTTGACCTGTTGAAGCAGGAAAAGGGTGAGGATGAAGCTGTATTATTTGCTCGTTCAGCAACTGTTGGTTCACAGAAGTTCCCAGTTCACTGGGGCGGTGATAACCTGTCACGTTACAACTCAATGGCTGACTCATTGCGTGGTGGACTATCATTCTTACTTTCAGGTTTTGGTTTCTGGAGTCACGATATTGGTGGTTTCGAAGAAAGTGCCACTCCTGACATCTACAAGCGCTGGACTCAATTTGGCCTACTTTCATCGCACAGTCGTTATCATGGCAGTATTGAAGCTCGTGTACCTTGGAACTTTGATGACGAAGCGGTTGATGTTACTCGTAAGTTTGTTGACTTTAAGTTGTCCATCATGCCTTATCTCTACACAGAAGCGGTTAACACGTCAAATACTGGTACGCCATTAATGCGTCCGGTATTCCTAGAATATGGTCAAGATCGTAACACCTACACGCTCGACAAAGAATACATGCTTGGTAGCAAGCTGTTAGTATCGCCAATCTTTAACGATCAGGGTGAAGCTAAGTACTACTTGCCAGCTGGTAAGTGGACCAACGTCTTGACTGAAGAATTCTTCGATGTTCCTGCAGGTGGTAACTGGTATGAAGGTACTTATGATCATCTCAACTTACCTCTGTTAGCTCGTGAAAACAGTATCCTTGTTCGTAACGAAAAAGCAGAACATGCTGATTACGATTACACTAAGGACGTCACAATATACCTTTACAACATGGCTCAAGGGACAACCGAACAAAAAGTTGTGGATAATCATGGTAACGATGCTGCAAAGGTAACTGTCACACGTGATGGAGATAACTTTATTGTTAGTGCTGACGGCCTAAGCGGGGATGTTAAGGTTTCAGTGCACGATGACGGTAAGATTATTGATGGTAAGATTGGTGAATTTTCACTATAGTCGTCAAAAAAATAAATTAACGGTTAATCAATAACGTGGGCAATCTGTTAGTTTGTTTATTAGAAATACTATCGTACGGGGATCCGAAAGCTTTTTTCGGATCCTTTTGTGCGTTTTATGGTAATTGAATGATGTTATTTCCGACTGATAATGGGCGGGAAAGCGTTTACGACAGTAATTGCTATGCTATAATCTACAATAGATAGTATGCAACAATTTATTGAAATGAGGACACAGAAAATGGCACTAAATAAGCAGAGTATTCGTGATTTAAATGAAAAGTCGGTCTTGAGACAAATTTTTGTCGAAGGGCCAATTTCACGTATCCAAATTTCACGAAACTTAAAGCTCAACAAGTCCACTGTATCGGCCATTTTCAACGACTTAAGTGATCGCCAACTAGTCATGGAAATGGGACAGGGGCAAAGTACTCAAGTTGGCGGTCGTAAACCGGTGATGATTAAGGTAAACCAAAAATATGGTTATACGCTTAATTTTGATATTGGGTTCCGTCATTTGGATATGATGGCCAATTATTTGGACGGCACGGCGTTTCAGTACACGCGGTTTGAAACCGCTGGGTACAACATTAATCAAGTTCTTGATTTGATTATTGAATCCGTGAATAACTTTAAGAATCCCGATACTGTGAATGGGCTACTGGGAATTTCAGTCGCCGTTCACGGGATTGTTTATCAAAACCAAGTTACTTATTCACCATTTATTGATATGGAAGATGTATCAATTTACGAACGGTTAACCGCTACGTTCACTGTTCCAATCGTTGTCGATAATGAAGCCAACCTAGTTGCTGTGTTTCAACGTGATTTTTCTCATGATGAGGAACACAATATGAACAATATTGTGGTCATCAGTATTCACAAAGGGATTGGTGCTGGCATTATTATTAATCATCAAATCTATCGCGGTGAAAAGGGCGAGGCCGGTGAAATTGGTCGTGCAATTTATCCAACAGTTTTTGCTGAACCTGGGCGAGTTGAAAAAATTGAAAATTATGCGTCTCAAGATGCCATTATTGATTTGATTAAGAATGAGAAGAAACTTGATGAGTTAGACTTTGATGACGTTGCTCAAATGTATTCAGATGGAGATAAAGTAGTCGTGAAGGCCATCGATGATTTTCGTGACTACATTACGATGATTGTCTATAATGCGGCAGTCAGTTATAATCCAGACACGATTTATTTAAGTTCGAACTTAATTGAGACAATTGATCAGTTACTACCAATGATTAATAATCAGTACAACTTGTTGCCAGAAAATGGGAACACAGATATTCGCATGTTACGAGGAGCTAAGTATGCATCATTGCTTGGGGGCTGTTCTTCAGTGACCCATTTAGCTTTGAAAATGTCTGGACAGCAGTTGAAGTTTAATTTTGATCTGAATGCTGCCGGGATTATTGAGTAATTTTTTTGGACGAATGGTTGGATTTGGCTGGAGCGTTTCTCTGGGATTTTCCTACCACTGTATTTTTTTAGATAAAACGTGAAGAGCAGATCAGACGCCTGACATATAAGCCACTAATCACAATATCCTAAAGTTCAGGATATCGTGATTAGTGGCTTATATTCTGGCATCTTAACGATCTGCTCTTCACTCTAAATTAAATCATGAAAAGGCTTGCAAAACAAAAACATAGTACTATAATGGGACATGTAAGTTGGTTGACACAACAAACTAAACAATGGGAGGCTATTTTCAATATGGCTTATTGGAATGTTGACAAAGTACCCTATGTTGGTACCGATGAATTAAAATCTGGTTTAGGTTTTCATTATTACAACAAAGATGAAGTAATTGGCGGTAAGAAGATGCGTGACTGGTTACGCTTCGCTGTTGCTTACTGGCACACTTTTGACCAACGTTTAGTTGATCCATTTGGTGATGGAACTGCACTTCGTCCATATGACAAGTACACAGATCCAATGGACCAAGCATTGGCTAAGGTTGATTACGCATTTGAATTTTATGACAAATTAGGCGTTGATTACCTTTGCTTCCACGATCGTGACCTTGCTCCTGAAGGTGACACACTTCGCGAAACAAACGCAAATCTTGATAAAGTTGTTGATAAGATTGTTGAATATCAAAAGACTTCAGGAATGAAAGTTCTTTGGAATACTTCAAACTTGTTCACCAACCCTCGTTTCGTTGCCGGTGCTGGTACGTCACCATACGCTGACATCTACGCTTACTCTGCTGCACAATTAAAGCACAGTCTTGAAATTGGTAAGCGTGTCGGTTCTGAAAACTATGTCTTCTGGGGTGGCCGTGAAGGTTACGAATCACTTTGGAACACAGACATGAAGAAGGAACAAGAACACGCAGCTAAGTTATTCCACATGGCTAAGGATTACGCAAATGAGATCGGCTTCGGCGCTCAAATGCTTCTCGAACCAAAGCCAAAGGAACCAACAACTCACCAATATGACTTTGATGCAGCAACTACAATTGCCTTCATGAAGGAATACGGTTTGGACAAAGACTTCAAGCTTAACCTTGAAGGTAACCATGCCAACCTGGCTGGTCACACATATCAACACGAAATTCGTGTTGCTCGTGAAGCCGGCTTGCTTGGATCACTTGATGCTAACCAAGGTGACAAGTTAATTGGCTGGGATATCGATGAATATCCTTCAAATCTTTACGAAACAACAGCCGCAATGTACGAAGTTGTCGAAAACGGCAGCATCGGCCCTCGTGGTGGACTGAACTTCGATGCAAAACCTCGTCGTTCATCATTTGCTCCAGAAGATTTATTCTATGGCCACATTGTCGGCATGGACAGCTTTGCTGCCGGCCTACGTGTTGCCTTGAAGATGAAGGAAGATAAAGTTCTTGAAAACCTTGTTGCCGATCGTTATAGCTCATACAAGAGTGGTATCGGTGCTGATATTGAAAGCGGTAAAGCAACAATGGCTGACCTTGAAGCTTACTCATTGGACAAGACCCAAAAGGAATTGCGTGATGCAACAAGCTCAGATCATCTTGAACAAGTTAAAGATACAATCAACCACTACATCGTTAACACTTTGGGTGGCAAATAACAATTAGCCTTCAACTTGGTGGAGGATGGGGTTACTCCCACCCTCCATTTTGTTAGTTTAGAACCAAAGATCTCACATTTAAAAGGAGAATTTATACTATGAGTTATGTACTAGGTGTGGACCTTGGCACGAGTGCCGTCAAAGTATCTGCAGTTGATCACGATGGTAATATCGTGGCACAACAAAGCTTTGACTATGAATTAAGTAATCCCAAACCCGGCTATAGTGAACAAAACCCGGAGGACTGGGTTTCAGGAACAACTGTGGCAATCGTCCGTTTGATTTTAAATGACGGTATTAAGCCTGAAGAAATCGAAGGTATCAGTTACTCAGGTCAGATGCATGGTTTAGTTTTACTTGATGAAAACAATCAAGTATTGAGACCAGCGATTCTTTGGAATGATACTCGTACCTCAAAGCAACGCAAAGAAATTTTGGACACAATGGGCGAGGAATATATCGATATTACTCGTAACCAACCATTAGAAGGATTTACACTCCCCAAAATTTTATGGGTTAAAGAAAATGAACCCAACATCTTTGCCAAAGCCAAAACATTCTTGTTACCAAAAGATTATTTGCGTTACCGGATGACTGGCAAAATTAATATGGAGTACTCAGATGCTGCTGGTACGGTCTTGTTAGACGTTGCTAATAAGCAGTGGAGCAAAGAAATCTGTGACAAATTTGATATTCCTGTTAGCATGTGCCCACCATTAATCGAATCAATTGGTTTTGCAGGTAATATTTCTGAGAGTTATTCATTGTTCTCAGGAATGTCAACTGACACCAAAGTATTCGGTGGAGCTGCAGATAATGCCGCTGGCGCTGTGGGCGCTGGTATTCTTGCCCCTAACATGGTAATGGCCAGCATTGGGACTTCTGGTGTCGTGCTAAAGTATGATGATAACTCAGATGTTGACTACAAGGGCCGCTTGCACTTCTTTAATCATGCCATTCCAGATAAATTCTACACGATGGGTGTTACGTTGGCTGCTGGCTACAGTTTGAGTTGGTTAAAGAAAACATTTGGACCAAACGAAGACTTTACTAGTTTTGTTTCTTCAGCTGGTGAATCGACTGTCGGTGCAAATGGACTGATCTTCACACCATACATTGTTGGTGAAAGAACACCACATGCGGATGCTGACATTCGTGGTAGTTTCATTGGCGTTGATGGGACTGATAAGCGTTCAGACTTTGTTCGTGCAGTTCTGGAAGGTATTATTTACTCATTTGCAGATATCATGGACATCTTTGAAGAAAAGGGCCAAGAATTTGATACCGTTGTGTCAATTGGTGGTGGTGCTAAGAGTCCGCTCTGGCTACAAATTCAAGCCGATATTTTCAATCGCAAAGTGGTCAGCTTGAAGAACGAACAGGGCCCTGGGATGGGAGCTGCAATGCTCGCTGCCGTTGGGCTAGGCTGGTTTGACTCTGTGCAGGATTGTGCTAAACAATTTGTTTCATTTGGTAATGAATACGAACCAAATCCTGACAATGTTGAAAAGTATAAGGAAATGCACAGAATTTACAAGCAAGTTTACGGTGCCACTGCAGATGTTAGTCACCAACTGTTAGACTATCGTCGTAAATATTAATATATACAAAAGAAACGTTAAATACATCATAATGATGAGTATTTAACGTTTTTTATTGCATAAATATCATTTTTGCTCTAAAGTCTATATTAGAGATTCAGTTGGTTTTGATTAAAGGAGTGTT
The DNA here is from genome assembly GCF_001434475.1 of Paucilactobacillus suebicus DSM 5007 = KCTC 3549. Classification (GTDB taxonomy): domain Bacteria; phylum Bacillota; class Bacilli; order Lactobacillales; family Lactobacillaceae; genus Paucilactobacillus; species Paucilactobacillus suebicus. The sequence continues at coordinate 134,424 of NZ_AZGF01000004.1, forward strand.
ATAGAATGGATAGTTCATTTTTAACGAAACGTTATCAGCATCCGGCACCAAATATTTTAGCCGAAATTGGCACCTTGGCGGCCACCACCAAGGATGCAATTGATTTATCGATTGGGGATCCAGATTTTAAAACACCTGACGCTGTGATTGATGCATCGTTTGAAAAAACAAAACAGGGGATGACACATTACACTGAAGCTAGTGGTTTACCTGAATTGCGTGAATCTATTCGTGACTATTATCAAGATAGATACGGTATTGGTTTGTCGGTTCCACAAATTCGTGTCACGGTTGGTGCCTCACATGCGATGTTCATTGCGTTAGCAGCACTATTGAATGAAGGCGACGAAGTGATTGTGCCTGAACCATGTTTTTCACCGTACCCTGAAGAAGTTATCGTGGCCGGAGGAACCCCGGTTATTTTAAATACTAAACCGGAAGATGGCTTTGAAATTAAACCGACAGCGGTTGAGGCACTGATCAATGAGCATACCAAAGCAATTATCATTAACACGCCAAATAACCCAACTGGCAATGTTATGAGTCAGGAAGACGCTAAGGCGTTAGCAGAGCTTGCTAAAAAGCATGACATCTTTATCATGGCAGATGAGGTCTATTCTGATTATTTGATGCCTGGCAATGAATTTGTCCCGATGGTCAAATATGCACCAGAAAATGTGATCACGCTAGGTAGCTTTTCGAAGAGCTATGCGATGACAGGATGGCGAATTGGTTATTTAATTGGGCCAGAATATTTAACTAGTGCGGCCAGACTTGTAAACGAAGGAATTACATATTCTGCACCAGCACCATCGCAAAACGCCGCACTTTACGCTATTCAGCATGCTGACGAAATTATTCCACCGTTTGCTAAGGCATTCCGTGAGAGACTGACGTATATTGATGAACAAATTAAGCAAATTGATTGGCTTGATGCGTCTCCAATTCAAGGAAGTATATATGCATTTGCTGACATTCGGAAAACTGGATTAAATTCAGTTGATTTTGCTCAACAACTACTTAAAAAAGCTGGTATTATAGTGATACCGGGGCTTGCATTTGGCGAGGCCGGTGAAGGATTTATCCGCATTGCGGCGACCCAGCCGTTAGATGTCATTAAGACTGCATTCGATCGTTTGAAGAAACTAGATCCAGCCACACTAAAGGAGTAAACCAATGAAAATTATTATGTATAGTGTCCTTGAAGAAGAAAAACCATATATTAAATCTTGGGAAGAGAAAACTGGTAATAAAGTTACTCAAGTTAATGATATGTTAACACCAGAAACGGTTGACTTGGCCAAGGGGTTTGATGGAATTGATATTCAACAAACTCACGATGTTAAGGATCCGATTGTGTATGAAAAACTGGCATCGTACGGATTAAAACAAATCACCAGTAGAACGGTTGGTTATGAAACTTTTGATTTGAACGAGGCTACTAAAAACGGCCTGACACTTACTAATATTCCTGCCTACTCACCTCGCGCAATTGCTGAAATGGGTGTTACTCAAGCAATGTATCTGATTCGTAATATTGGCTATTTTCAGGAACGCATGGATAACTTAAACTTTGAATGGCATGGGTTGATCAGTCGTGAAATCCACGATTTAACTGTTGGAATTATTGGGGCTGGTCATATTGGCGGTGCCAGTGCACAGATATACAAGGCGCTGGGTGCCAAGGTGATTGCAACGGATCCAGTATATAACGTAGAATTGGAACCATATTTGGAATATACAGATTTGGAAACTGTATTGACTCAGTCAGACGTTGTTACAATTCACACGCCATTGCAAGACGATACCCGCAACATTATTGATGCAGCAGCGTTTAAAAAAATGAAAAATACTGCATATTTCATTAACATGGCCCGTGGCGGCTTGGTTGACACGCAAGCTTTGATTGATGCATTGAATAATCACGAAATTGCTGGTGCTGCACTCGATACCATTGCCGATGAAACATTATTCTTTGAGAAACAAGCTAAACCGGAAGAGATCCCTGAAGACTATAAAGAATTGCGTGCGATGCCGAACGTTTCAATGACACCACATTCAGCATTCTTTACCAACAAAGCAATTAAAAATATTGTAGAAATTGGATTAAATGACGTTGTAACGATTGCAAACGGTGGCAAGAGCCCTCACGCGCTTAACTAATGATGGCAATTTGTTCTCCAATTTTCTATACTATAACAACGAGAATAAAATTGGAGAATGATAGATGATTAAATTAATTATTGCCGTGCTGTTGCTGTGCGCCGTTGGCCTATTTTCGTTAATTGTCTGGCAGTTTATTCGTCAGCGGCCCAAAATGACATTAGCTGATAATCTACTGGGTGGCGGTATTGGCCTAGTGACAGACTTTTTGGACACACTGGGAATTGGTAGTTTTGTTACCACGACAACACTATTTGGTATCACGCATTATTTAGATGATGAACGTGATCTGCCAGGGACAATGAACATGGCACACGCTATTCCCACGGTTGTGGAAGCTTTGTTTTTTGTCACTGCGGTGAAAGTGGATATTGTCACGATGGTGTCAATGGTTGTGGCGGCAATCATTCAAAAAACGATGGCAGTTGCCTTAATACTTACTTCAATACTGATGGCCATTAACAAAATGGGCTGGATTTCAATCATTGCTGTGCACAATGAGGCACTTGGCTTAACCGGTTTGCCACTAGCAATTGGAATTGTTGGTAACTTCATCCTTGGTATATTGATGTCTGCTGGTGTCGGTTTATATGCGCCTTGCATGGTATTAGTATACTTTTTAGGTCTAAAACCGATTGCTGCGTTTCCGATTATGATGTTGTCGTGCGCATTATTAATGCCAAGTGTGAGTGTTAACTTCATTAAGAAGGGGCGCTACTCACTAAGAGGAGTTTTTGGTTTTATTCTCGGTGGCATTATTGGTGTTGTCATAGCAGCAACATTAGTAAAGAGCTTATCGCTAGAAGTATTAGGGTGGTTAATAGTTGTGGTAAGTTGCTGGACATCGTATCAGTTATGGAGATCGAGTGTGGCAGCGTCTAAACAAATGTAAAACAGTAAAAAAAGAGAACGAAACAAGTACGGTTTGAGACCGGTGTATAAGGGGACTACGGCCATTGATTGTTGAACTTTGACAATTGATGGTCGTAGTCCCCTTATACGTTAGGTCTCAGTACTTGTGTAGTTCATTTCAACCAGAGAACGGAATCAAGCGCTTAGGCTATGAGCATTAACATGGCAAACAAGGTGATCCCCGAACTTGGGATCGAATTGTTTGTTAGGTTAAGCGGAGTAGACTGCTTGGTGTAGTTCATTTCAACCAGAGAACGGAATCAAGCGTTTAGACTATGAGCATTAACATGACAAACAAGGTGGTCCCTGAACTTGGGATCGGCTTGTTTGTTAGGTTAAGCGGAGTAGACTGCTTGATGTAGTTCATTTCAGCTAAATTGCATCAAAAGCGTACCAAGCACATTTAAGCATAAAAAAGGATTGAGATTAATTGCCACTTTTTGAGGTTCTACAATATTTGGTACTGATAGATTT
>NZ_AZGF01000040.1 GCF_001434475.1 Paucilactobacillus suebicus DSM 5007 = KCTC 3549
TGTCGGACAAACATCGGAGTATGATCGGACTGTTTGCCTTAAAAAAGGGTATATATTGGTAACATGGAAAGATTGAGATAGCAACCGGGTAGCTCCGTTATCAGCCGTACATATATATGAGACGTCATAATCAGCGTCGTTAAATAAGTGAGCGGAAAATATTTTCCAAGTCGACTTCCAGGTCGGCTTTTTTTGTACATAACAAAGCTAGCGTGCAGCGGAATAACAATAAACATTAAGCGTGCAGCACTGTTGGCTTTTTATAGTTGCATCAACAGCCGTCAAGCGCGCTGACGGTACATAGAAAGGACTGATCAATATGGTATCAAGAGTTAAGCGTACAGATTATGGATTGGTCAGTTGCCAGTATGAGCGTGACGTGATTGCTGGAATTGACAGAAAATGGGAACTAGAGCGTCGTGCTAAACAGCATGGCGCTTTTAGTTTGCATAAAAAAGTGTACAAAAAAGACGGAGCACCCACACAAACTCCGTCTACGTTACATTAACTATTAATCTTTATTACCGGACAACTTTTCTTTGACACTTTCTGTAGCACCTTTTACCGTATCTTTTGCATCGCCAAGCTTTTCCTTAGTTTTACCAAGCACACCCTGAGATTTTCCTTCAGCTTCCAATTCTTTGTCACCGGTCACTTTTCCACCGACTTCCTTAGTCTTACCAGCTAATTGATCCTTTTTGCTCTCAAACTTTTCCTCTTGAGTCATAAATGAATCTCCCTTCGTTGAAAATGTAGTATGTGTACATCATTAGAATAACAAATATGTATTTAGTTTATCAAAAGATACGCTTGAAAGGAAAAAATATGAAATGGTTAGTAATAATTCTCACCGCAATGGTTACAGGTGCACGATTAGCTGGTGCGATTAATTGGGATTGGTTATTAGTATTCAGCCCAGCAATTATTTATGTAGGATTCTATGCAGTTGTATGGATCATTGTGTTGGCAATATTAATCGCCTATTTTGTTGCGTGCTGGATTAAGGAACGTTAATACAGGGAGGAATCGTAATGTTTTTTAAACGTAATAAGGATCAAGTTGGTGGCATTGTTGACCAACACGTTAATGATGATGCACCGATTAAAACACAAGAGGAAATTCCAGAGAAAGCTGCTGACTTGATTAAGCAGTTAAGAAACGATGGAACACCTAAGCCACGTGTTGAAGCAGATATGGCTACTGATGTAAGACTAGATGATGAGCTGGTTAAGTCTATCAACGCATTAACGGAAGCTTTAAGCGCAGTGTCACAGCATGAAGACAATGCAGATAAAGAACACCAGCCGAAGATACATGAACTTCCTGAATGGGATCAAGCTAAGATTGTTTATGCTAATGTCAGTATTAGCAATCCCGAGACAATAGCGCTGTTAAGAAAGCCTAACACACGACTGGCAATCATTGAGGACGATACCAATGCCTAGAGTGCGCATATGCCGCAAAGCGGGTTGTTATCACGAGATACCCTATGATCAGTCCAATCCATATTGCAACCAGCATGCAAGTCTATATCATGGCACTTACAGCAGGTTTGACAAGCATAAGCGACGCACGTCTTATCAATCATACAATCGTTATAAGCGTGACAAAGAAGCCAATACATTCTACCAGTCAAAGCAATGGAAGAAGCTAAGTAGATGGCTTAAAGAGCAAGCCTACTTTACATGTGCATGCTGTGGTCATACCTATGACAAGCCAGGCTACTTAGTGACAGATCATATTGTACCTAGACGTGTGGATCGACGTAAGCAGTTGGAGGTCAACAACCTATGGGTGATCTGCAAACGATGCCACTACTGGAAGGGACAACTTGAAGATGAACTTTACCAGTCACAGTCATTGATTGAAAACCTTGATGTTAGCAAGCAATGGGACAGGGACAAAGTGACCGAATGGATCGTAAAACACGAGCAACATCACAATACTGTTTAAAGGCCATATAATGCGTTCTAAGCGTCTTTAAAAAAATGTGATCAACTACCTTAAAAAGATTTTAAAATATAAAAGAGGGGGGCCTATGTTGCTTGAGGGAAAGCTCACACATGAGCCGTCCATCTGTTGCGCGAGCAATTTGGAAAAAATCCCAAATCAGGAAGAAATCGCATAGCATCAAGGGTTACAGCCTAAAAAGGGTACCTCGAATCGCATCTAATTTTGGAAAAGGGAGGTGATTTAGTTGGAAAAGCAAGATTTTAAAATTGTAAAGAGTAATAAGGTGACTGAGATTGGTGAAAAACAAAATAAAAACGAGTTAAAGCCCATTCAAGTCACTCCACCGAATCATTTATCGGTAGCTGCTAAGACACTTTACAAAAATTTGTATGCTGAAATTCAAAAAGCGGGATATTTGAAATATATTGATCAGGCTAATTTAGAAATGTACTGCACTACATACTATCTTTACTTGGAATGTGAAGATGCAATTGGAGAATACGGTGTTTGGCTTAAAGATGGAGATGGGAATCCAATTAAGCGTGCGCCGCAAGCTATTCAATTAGATTCGTGTATCAAAAATTTAAAATCGTTAGGCTTTTCACTGGGGTTATCATTTGATTCTGGTTTGCGCCAAATAACAATTAAAGAACCACCTGAAAAGCAGAGCAATAGTCCATTGGAGGAAGCAGGATTTGGTGCAGAAATTTGATTTTACGGGTGTTCAAAATATTAAAGAGTATATGAGCACATTTAAAACTGAATACGATGATATTTTGTCAAAATATAGTGATCCTGCTACAAAATATGCCTATCAAGTTATCTTTACAGATAAGTTCATGACCGGGCGGGACACTCAACTTGCATGTGTGCGTCATTTAAATGATTTAAAGCGCATCGGTGATGAAGATTTTCCATATCATTATGACTTGAATATGGTTAACGCAATCGAATATTTCACACGTATGCTGCCAAACCCTGAAAAGCTACATGAAAAAATTGAACCACAATTATGGCAATCATTTATTTTAGATAGTTTGATTGGCTGGCGGAAGCCCAATAAAGGAACACGCTACACTACAGCCATTATTTCCATTGCGCGTGCACAAGGAAAAACTTGGATTGCATCAATGCTGATTAATTTTTATTATTTCGTCGTGTGTCGGCAAGCCTCTTCGCAAGATTTGCTCATTGCTAGTTATGACAATGAACACGCAACGAAACTCTTTAATGATGTGGCTATTCAAGCTAAAAAGTTAGTTAAACTAGATGATTTCAAAGATTGGGTCAAAGAAAACGATGTAAGTGTACAGTCGTATCAAATTATCGGTCGTGAAAATAAAAATACGATTCGTAAGGGTTCATCACAGGGTGGTGGGTTTGACTCATTCCATAATGCGATTGCTGTGTATGATGAAATTGGAAATTTGAGACCAGCATTGAATGAAACTTTAAAGCAGATTTCAACTGGTCAAGGTGATATTAATAATCGCATGTTTGTGCAGATTTCAACGGCCTATCCCGACATTAAAGTTAAATTTAAAAACGATCAGGACGTTATGCGAACATTACTTGAGCAAGACTCTAAACGCGATGGTGATGAAACTTTCCAAGTGCTTTATTGTCAAGACAGTGAAGATGAAGTATTTGAGCCTGAGACATGGGCAAAGTCTAATCCCTTACTTGACGGATATCCGAAGGAAAAAGCGCAAACTTTGCTAGCATCAATGATTGAATCTAGGGACAAAGATGAACGTGAAGGAACACTGGAATCATTTGTTAATAAGAACCTCAACTTGTGGTCACGCCGGTTTCAGAATAGTTTTCTATCGTTAAGCAATATTCAAAACAGTATCATTGATCGGTTTGATATTCGTGGTCACGATGTATTTATTGGTTTTGATGCGAGTCAAACAAACGATAATACATCATTTGGCTTTATGTTTCCGTATGTGGATGGGAACAAGCATAAATATTATGCCATGCAGTATAGTTTTATTCCGTTTGCTCAAGCCAAGAGTTTACAGGCTAAATCTAAGCAAGACGGATTGAATTATGAAGCATTACAGCGAAAAAGCATTTGCGAAGTCACCGACCTACCAAGTGGGGTTATCGATGAAGAACAAGTCTATCAATGGCTAGTTAAGTTTATTAAGGAAAATAGCCTAAATGTAAAAAGAATTGTTGCTGATCCCAATTTAGCCCGCTGGTTTGTGGCAAAAATCGAAAATTATCATAAAGAGTGGGTGCTCGCAACTGTCAGTCCCACATCTTATCAGTTATCAGATTCAACGAAGTTCTTTCAAACTAGGTTTATCAATGGTGACGTTAAAATTATTAATGATCCGCTATTAATTGATGGCTTAAACAACGCCGTTTTGGTTGAAGATCGAGGCGGTGCGATTAAAATAGATCGTCAAAATCGTACCAGTACGCATATTGATACGGCAGACGCGTTAATTAATGCCGCATACAATATCCGTGAGTATTTTGAAGACTATCATGATGAAAATTACAACCCACTCAATGATATGAGTTCGGATAACAAAAATAAGTTCTGGGACGCGGTTTTCGGCGGATAGGAGGTGTTAATTATGGCAAAAAAATTTGTAGAACTAATCAAAAATTGGTTTACACCGATTTTATTTATTGTGGGCATGGCGCTGGTTGCATACAGTGCCTTTTTATTTAATCTAATTTTGGGATATTTGGCATTGGGTATCATTTTAATTACCATTGCTTATCTCACTGAAAAGGAAATGGGGTGATTGAATGGGACTACTTACCCCGAAAAATTATCATAAACCTAAAATCACTAACATGGTTTACCCAAGCACTCCTGGATTATTGAGCTTCAATACCAGCGTGGGTGGGATTCCTGTTAGTTACGTTGATGCGGGTGGCGCGTTAAAAAACGTCAATATTTACAGTGTAATTAACCGCATTTCTAGTGATATTGCATCAGCTCATTTTAAAACTGAAAATAAAGCTGCTTTAAACCGACTAGAGAGGCCATCTAACCTTATTAGTCGGTTTTCATTTTGGCAGGGTGTTTTAATACAGCTATGTTTGTCAGGCAATGATTATATTCCACTTTCGTCAACGAATCTCGAACATGTGCCACCGTCTGATGTGCAAATTAATTATTTACCTGGTAACACGGGTATTACGTATACGGTAATGGAAAACAATAACCGTCCCGAGATGAAAATTAGCCAAGATGAAATGCTACATTTTCGGCTAATGCCAGATCCTGAATATCGCTATTTAATTGGTCGATCACCACTAGAAAGTTTGCAAACGTCGTTGACAATTGATCAGAAGACGACCGATAGCAATTTGAACACGTTAAATAATCAGATTAATTCAGCCGGCAAACTAAAAGTAGCCAATTACAACAGTGATAATCCTAATGACTTAGAGCAAGCACGAGAATCTTTTGAGAAAGCTAACGGCGGCGACAATTCTGGTCGTTTAATGGTGCTTCCTGATTTTTTAGACTACGAAGCATACGAAATGAAAACAGATGTGTTCAAGGCATTGAATGAAAATGCTTCATACTCCGCTGATCGAATTGCGACGGCATTTGGAGTGCCAAGTGACATGTTAGGCGGTGGATCATCTACTGAAAGCCAGCATAGCAATAGCGATCAAATTAAGGCCTTGTATTTGTCAAATCTAAATACATACGTGGGCCCGATTATTGATGAACTAAGGCTAAAATTTAATGCTCCTGACTTAGAACTAGACATTAAGAGCATGTTGGATGTTGATGATTCAACACTAATTAAGCAAATGAACCAACTATCTCAGTTTGACGCTTTGTCACCAGAACAAATTCAGTTTGTCTTAAAACGAGAAGGTTACCTACCGGATAATTTGCCCGAATATGTAGCACCAGAAAAAAATAATTCATAGTGAAAGGAGGTGATAACAATATGGTTACAATCCCAGTTAAAGGTATGGTTACCAATGATGATGATGCACCGATTTATCGTGACTTTTTAGGAATGACCGTTGTTTCACCTCAAGATGTGCTCGATAGTTTGCCAGACGACGGGTCTCCAGTAACGTTAGACATTGCTTCAAATGGTGGTGAAGTTGATCCAGCTACGGAAATTTACACAGCTTTAAAAAACTATTCGGGTGATGTTACAGCACAAATTTCGGCTAACGCCTATTCAGCCGCAACTATTGTGGCGATGGGGGCTGGTAAGGTACAAATATCGCCCGGCGCTAGAATGATGATCCACAATGCTGCTAGTGGTGCTGAGGGCAATTATCATGATATGGACCGTGCATCAAATATGCTACAAACAGTCAATCAAAGCATTGCAGCGATCTATGCTGATAAAACAGGTCGTCCAGTTGATGAGTTTTTAGAGTTGATGGATAAAGAATCATGGTTATCCGCCCAAGATGCCATCGATTTAGGGTTAGTTGATGAAGTTATGAGTTTTGAGCCCGTCACCAATTTAGTTAAGTCACCGTTAGTTAATCATCGTTCTATTACTAAGATTAAAGATTTAATTTCAGAAAACCAAAAATTGAAAAACACAACTAGTCAGATTAGTGAACACGAAAAACTCGTGCAAGCTAAGATGGCTATTTTTTATGGAAAGGATGACAATACCAATGAATAAAGAACAATTACAAGCATTATTTAACGAGGTTAGCGCTAAATGTTCAGACTTGAACGCACAACTAAGCGCAAAGTTACAAGATGATTCTGCTAAACCGGAGGATTTTACTAAAATTAAAGATGAATTGACGGCTAAGAAAGCACGCCGTGATGCAATTAATGATCAATTGAAGGAACTCGAAGCAGAAGAAAAAAATAAACCAACGAACAATAATGCAAAGCCAACAGAACCAGGTAAAAATCTTACACCGACGAAGTCCCTGGATAAAGCTAAGAAGGCAATCAATGATTTCATTCATTCGCGGGGCAAGGTAGTGGATACTGCAAGCCAGCAGGTTACATCTACAGAAGCTGGTGTATTGATTCCGGAACAGATCATTTACGATCCTACCGCAGAAATTAATTCTGTAGTGGATTTGTCGGCTTTGGTTACTAAAACGCCAGTTACTACGCCAAAAGGAACTTACCCAATCTTAAAACGTGCTACTGATCGGTTTAGTTCAGTTGCTGAACTAGCTGAAAACCCATCTTTAGCTGAACCCGAATTTACCGATGTTGATTGGTCAGTAAAGACTTATCGTGGTGCAATCCCACTCTCAGAAGAAGCAATTGCCGATTCACTAGTTGATTTGACTGCTTTAGTCGGTCAATCTATTCACGAAAAATCAGTAAATACTTATAACGCGATGATTGCTCCAGTCTTGCAAGCATTTACAGCTAAAACCACAACCACCGACACTCTGGTTGATAATTTGAAGCATATTTTAAACGTTGATCTTGATCCGGCTTACAGTAAGGCTCTTGTGGTGACTCAATCCCTATTCAACACACTAGACACTTTAAAGGACAAAAACGGCCGGTATTTATTACATGATGCTAGTGATTCAATTACTGGTGGCACGGCTAAAGGAACACTACTCGGCGTGCCAGTCTATGTAGTTGGTGACATGTTGCTAGGATCAGCTGCAGGTGATCAAAAGGCCTTTATTGGTGACTTAAAGCGAGGCGTGCTGTTTACTGATCGCCAACAAGTTACATTGGCATGGGACGAAAGCAAAATTTATGGCCGCTATCTTGGGGCTGCCTTCCGTTTTGGAGTAGAACAAGCCGATACGGCCGCAGGGTATTTTGTAACTAATTCTGACACATCAACCGTAACTCCTGGAAAGTAACTGAACAAAATGTCGCCTAAGAAATAAACAGTAAGCGTAGCTGGCGGCTATGATTGGAGGCGATTGTTTGACTGATAATGATGCAGTATCGGTAGCAGATATGCAGGCTTATTTGAACTTAGATAGCGATGAAGATGCAGATGTACTTCAATCATTAATTGATGTAGCCGAAATCGATATTCAAGGATCAATCGATGACAACATTGAATTAGAAAAATATCGAGAATACAAACTGTTTAATCAAGCCGTGAAAACATTAGTAGATTTCACTTACTATAACCGGGGGAATCTAGGCGAACAAAAAATCGCCTATCCGCCTAGTTATCAGTACATGATTAACGGCATTCGCTGGAAGATTAGAGGTGCTTATAGTGCAAATAGCAGTTCAGCGACTATGCAAAGTAGTTAGCTTTGGAACAGTAGACAGTGTTGAAAATGATAATACAGGCGATTATTACACTAAATTTGTGGCACAGTTCAGTAAGCACTATGCCGATTATCAGCGAACACAAACGCAAAATTATCAAGTTAATGGGACTGATTTAGCCAATACCATCATCATTGTGATCCGGTCCACTGATAAAGTAGATAAAGCACTAAAAGCACAGTTTAAAAATTCAGAGGATGTTTATGATATCGTGGATATTTCTAAAGGTACCACCGGTAAGCCGATTGATTATGATTTAGTTACTTTGAAATTACAAAAAGGAGTGTAAATCATGGATCCGTTGCAAGATCAGTTAGACAAATGGTTTAAACAAATTGGCGACCGTGTTCCTTCAACAAAAGAATCGCAGACAATTACGGCGGCTGGGGCCGCAGTTTTGGCTAATAATTTGCGGAAAGTGACCCCTCGATCAGATCATGATGATAAAAAGTATGAGCATTTACGAGATGCCGTGACGTTTCAAGACACTGACATTGGCGGTCATAAGAATGGTAACAGTGTCGTGGGATTTGGCGAAAAAGCATACATTGCTAGATTCTTAAATGATGGTACGAAGAAAATGCCAGCCACTCATTTCGTTGATAATGCACGGAAAAGCTCGGAAGCAGAAATATTTGCTGCTGAAAAGGCAACTTATGATCGGCTAAAAGGGGGTGGTAACTAGTGGAACTGTCAGTGGTTCAAGCTAGTAATCTGATTAAATCAGCTAGTTATAGTTGGATCAACAATGTTTATCGCGGGTCTATTCCTGAAAGTGTGGTTGACGATACCGATAAAACAGACGTTCTCATTACGGAATACGTTAATGAACCAGCTTATTATGCTAATCAGACTTTTAAAGGCTGGCAAATTGGAGTAGAATTACAGATTTTTTACGCCAAAGATACGAATATTAATTTTCAAGATGTAGAAATAACAATTGCCAAGCTGTTTAACTTAGACGGTTGGCAAATTGAACAATCAAAAAATAGGATTAAAGACCCGGACACTAAGCAATGGTGCAAGGTCTTTTATTTTGTCAAAGATATTAAAGGAGGACTTTAAATGCCAGTAGGAGTAAGTTTTAAAGACATTGCATGGGTTGAATTTGCAAATTTAGACGATAACGGCAAGATTATCACGGACGCTGTCAAAGGTCTATCAACAACAGGTATTTACCATGCCGATGGTGATGGTGAAGGTGCTACGACAGCTAATATCACTGGATTGGAAGAAAAAGGAACGCCTCAATACGCTAATGGGAAAACAAAGCGTATGGCACACGGTTCACAGACACCATCTTTAGCTCTAACAATGTTAGATATGGACGGTTCTGTCATGGCCAAAATGAAGGGCTATGTTTCCGATGGAAAGGGCGGTTATGTGCTATCAAGTGCTAAGAAACCTCATGTAGCAATCATTGTAGCTTCTTTTGATTTTGAAGGAAACCTGTTTTACGACTGTTTTGCCAATGGTGAAATGATCGAAGTGGCTCATAATCATGGGACTAACACTAATTCCGAAGTCGATTACAACGGGACATTTGAATATGATGCACTTGATCCACTTGGCGATACAGTATTTATTGATGATCAAGGTGTACAACGGCCGTACAAATATTATTACAGTGCAGCTGACGGATTTAGCGAGGCTGATATGCGCAAGGAAGTCTTTGGCGGATACGTGGCGCCAACCGGTACAACCGTTCCGAAATCATAAGATTAATCAAACATAATTCAAGCCGCTTAATGGCGGCTTTTTGTATACATAAAATTTAGGAGGAATTAGCAATGCCAAAAATTACTATCAATGCCAAAATGATCGGAATCGACAAGCCTATTGAGGTGTTTACATCTATCTATAATCACGATTTAGCTAGCAAAATGAGTATTAAGCTGAAAGAGACAAACATTAAAAATCTTAAATACAACTTGGAATTGGCTAAGCAACAAGAATTGGCTGAAAAATCGGATAAGGAAGATAGCCAAGAGGAATTATCAGAATTAGAAGAACTTAAAATTCAGCTCAAAAATGCTCAAAAATCGCTTGAAGATGAAAAAGAAGATCAAGACTTTACTGACACAGCTTTCGAATTTATTAAAGAAGTTTTAGGCTTGAATGCTAAACAGTTAAAAGCGGCTCGAAAGAGTCTTGATGGGGAAGGCTTAGGAGCATTTACCTATTATTTGATTTCGCGAGTTAACGAAGGCCCCGACTATGATCCCCAAATTATTTTAGACGCCGAGATTGACGAGGACGAAGACCCAAAAAAAGGTTAGCACGCTATCGGCGTGAATTAGTAAAAGCCAAAAATGAGCGTGAAGATTTTCTATATCTTAAACAGCATTTATTGATGGAAGCAGGCATGTTACCAAGTGAATTTGGGCAAGAGGATTTCTTTGAACTTTTGGAACTAATGCAAGCTAAGCCACGTGAAGATCGGGTTATGTCGTCAGGTGAGGCACACAGAAGGATGCGAGGAGGGTAATCAATGGGTAAAGTACAAGAAGAAATAGCAACACGAATTAGTTTGGATAGTGTACAAGCCGTTGGTTCTCTAAAAGGTCTTAAGGATGCCATAAAAGCGACCAACAATGAATGGAAAGCACAAGAAATTGCGTTGAAAAATTCCGGTGACTATCTTGGTGCTGCTAAGGTAAAGTACGAAGGATTAAGCAATGTTATCAAAATTCAAAAACAATCAATTGCAGAATTAGAAACGCGCCAACGTGGCCTTATTAACGTTAACGAAGAAACTGCTCGAACATTTGAAAAGTATAATGCTGAAATCACTAAAACTCGTCAAGAAATGTCTAGCCTTGATACGTCGGTATCTAGCAGCAAACAAAAGTATGACGAATTAGAAAAAAATTAACAGAATTAAAAGACAAACGTCGTGAAGAAACCGGTATTACACAAAAAGATACCGAAGAGTATTTGAAATTAAATAAACAAATCGAATCAAGCACACGACAACTTAATTCATATGAAAGCCAATTAAAGCGGGCAAATGATTCAGTTAATTTGCAAAAATCGGGTGTGCTTCAATTAAAAGAAGCAACGTCTATGGCAACTAAGGTTAACCAAGGTTATGTAGCTGTTTTGGAAGCCGAAGGTAAGACGTGGAGTGCTCAAAAAACTAAACTAAACGGCCTAGTTGATGTTCATCAAAAGATGGATGCACAACTGCAAGCTGAAAAAGGCCGCCTTGGCCAACTCAAAAATGAATATGGTGAGACGTCATCGGAATACCAAAAACAGATCATTCGCGTTAATAGTTTAACTGCCGAATATAAAACTAACGAGGCTCAAATTAAGAGTTTAAATCACGCAGTTGGTGGTATGACAACACAAGAAGTTAAAATGCGTGATGCCATGTCGATCACTGCAAGCAAAGTAAAAAGTGGCTTCGCAAGTATTAGATCAGACGCTATTGGGGCTAGTGTCGGTGTTGGAGTTGTGGGGGCAGCAATGCTTTCCGGCGCTAAGAAAGCGTCATCATTGCAAAACGAATATAAAGTTACATCGAATTTGTTAATCACTGGCGGTGAAAAACAAGCAGAAGTAACCAAAAATGTTGCTCAAATGCAGAAAGACAGCACTAAATATTCCGTGCAGTACGGTAAATCACAGCAATCAATTGCCGAGCAATATCAGGAACTTGTAAAACGTGGCTATACTTCGGCCGAAGCACTGGGCGCCATGCGATCAGAACTACAAGCAAGTGTTGCATCGGGCGATGAATTTAGTGATGTGGTTAAGGTATCTTCGCAAGTTATTGATGCTTTTGGCATGCGTACCAGTAACACTGGTAAGATGACTAAAAATACTAGAAAAACAGTTAATGAACTTGCATACGCGGCTGATCAAACGGCAACCGATTTTCAAAGTTTAGGAAGGGGTATGGAGTACGTTGGTGATACTGCACATAACGCACACTTCAAGCTTTCTGAAACTAGTGCTGCAATGGGGGAGCTTAGTAATCACGGCCTCGAAGCAGACAAAGCCGGGACTGGGCTACGTAAAACAATTGTCAGTTTAGCTCAACCATCTGCGCAAGCTACTAGTGCTTTAAAGAGTATTGGTATCAGTTCGACCAACGTTTTCAAGGATGCTAATGGGAACTTTAAGAGCCTGTCAAGCATCATGAGTATAATTCAAGAGCACACGCAAAAACTAGGTGGTGCACAACAGGCAGCGGTATTTAAAGCAATTTTTGGTACTACTGGTATGCAAGCCGCTCAAATTCTAGCTGTTAATAATAAAGAATTATCAGAGTTAACAAATAAGGTTCAAAAAGCCGGCGACAAAGGCAATTATGTACAGACATTAGCACAAAAAAATTCTGAAACTGCGCAACAATCAGAAGCACGTTTCCAGCAAGCATGGTCGAATTTAACCATTATGTTTGGTTCAAAAATGTTGCCATACATGACTGATGCTGCGAACAAGATGTCTAAAATGTTTGCAGATGAAGATTTTCAAAGGAGTATTAATAAAACTGCTACCGCAACTGCTAAGGTTGCCGGTGGCTTTTTAAAAATCGGTGAATTTGCGGCAGAACATATCGGAACAGTTAAAACGTTCGCTGAAATTCTTGGGGCTATGTGGGTCACTAATAAAGTGGCCACTTTCATTCGTTCAATGGAATCTTTGGGCGTAATTCAGTCAGCTGAAACAAAAGCGATTGTTGCACAAAATAAATTGATTAGCTTACAAACTAAAGAATACCAAGAATTAGCCGTCGCAAAAGAAGCAGCTGCTGATGTTGGTGGTACTTCTGTATCAGGAACCGCGGAAAAGGCTACAACGGCTAAAACCGGAGTAAGTGAAGCAACAAACGTTGTCGGTGATGTTGAAAAGACGGCTGGCAAGTCAAGTAGTAAATGGTCGTTTTTAGGGAAATCCATTGGTACACGGATCGTAACAGGCGCCGGACTTGCATTAACTGCTTGGGACGTTGGTAGTAGTGTTACTAAAGCTGTCACATCTGGCAAAGCTACCGCCAAGTATAAGGCAGTTGGAACGACCGCTGGTACTTTAATTGGTGGTGGTATTGGTTTTGCCTTTGGTGGGCCAGTTGGCGCTGCTTGGGGCGCGACGATTGGTGATCAAATTGGTAATAGTAAGACTGCAAGTAATATTGTTGCTAAACTTAGCCATGCTTTAAGTGGTAAAACTGTCACCGCTCCAAAGGTTAAGACGGAAAGCACAAAGAAAGCACTCGATGATCTACAAAAGGCTTACAAATCTTATTACTCCAAGAGACAAAAACAAGATTTAGCAGATCTAAAAGAACTGCATAAGACAGGGAATATGACGGATGCAGAGTATGCTAAGCAAGTAGCTGCGGTTAAGAAGAAGGGTAGTGAACGCAATAAGTACGAAAAGCTGTCGGATGCGGATCAAAATGCAATTGCTAAATATTATGCGCAACAAAAAGCCAGTTTAATCAACAAGTGGAATTCTACGGAAAGTAAAACACGTAAAAAATGGAATAACCAGATTGCGATTGATGAACAGCGGTACGGCAAGGCTTCATATCAAGTACAAAAGGATATTGCCAACAAGAAGACGGCACTCAAAAGGGAAGAAAACAAGAAAGATGCGGCGCTTGATAAACTTCGGATTAAAAGTGCTACACAGACAAGTGCTAAAGAGGCCAAATTACACACCACTTTAACTGGTAAAATTCAGCTAGAATCTAACAAGCAATTAAAGATCATTAAGAAGCTGACCGATGAGAAGGGTAAGCTCTCCAACAAACAACTTCAAAGTGCGGTTAATGCGGCACAAAAAGAGTACGACAAAACCAAAACGCTGGCTAACAAAGAATACAGCGACAAATCGGCTGCCGCAAAGAAACAATATGAAAGTGTCACCAGTGCTGCAGATCGTCAATACAAAGAAACTGTTGCCGCCGCGGATCGTCAGTACAAGGGCAATAGTTCCTATGCCAAACAGCAACGACAAAGAGTTACTCAAGAAGCACTCAATCAATTGAATCAGACATACCAGCACGCTACAGATCAAGAGAAAAGCGTTACAGATAAGGCTGAAACACAACGCAAAAATGCTATCTCAAAGGCTGAAAAGCAACGTGATCAAGTAAAAGACGCGGCTAGAGAGCAATCAAAAGGCGTCGTCACTCATGCAGTTAACCAGGCCAATAGCTCGATGGAAGCTAACAAGAAGCAAGGCGAAGGTACTGGAAGTGTTTGGTCCAAAATTGCCGATTTCTTTAATAAGATTGCGAAGCCGTTTGGAGTAAAAACGATTGATGCAGGTAAGTCTGCTTATGCATATTCGCAAGCCACTATTGGTGCTTATTCAACTGGTGGCGCTATTACACAAGCCAGCAAAGCACTAGTCGGTGAAGCGGGAGTAGAAGCACGTTACAAGCCGTATTCTGGTCAAGTTGATTTCTTAGGTGTTAATGGTCCTGAATTTGTAGATGTCAGACCAGGCGAACAGATTTTGAATGCCAATGACACCAGAAAACTGATGAGTGGGCAATATAAAAATCATCTACCAGGATACGCTGACGGCACTTCTGACATCGATTCATTCATAAAAAGTGTTAGCAGTGGTGCTTCCAACGTTTGGGATAAAATTAGCGATACCGCATCGGAAGCACTAGAAAAAATTACTGATCCGCTTAAAAGTTTGAAACAGATTGTCAATAGCACATTCGACATTAACAGTGTTTCGGGTGTTGGACCAGAGCAACGCGGCCTTTCTGGTGGAATGACTGACAAGATCACTGACGGTGTTGCGCAAGCCTTGAATAAACTCAAAAAAGCATTTGATGATTTGGGTGGTGGCGATGGAAACTCTAAAGCTGGAAAAATGAGCATGGGTGATTTTACGTCAGTAGCACACCATGCGGCATTATTGATGCATCAGTCATTATCTGCCGGTGATATTGAGAGACTTTATTGGCAAGCAATGGTTGAATCGACGGTTAACCCTGCACAAGGTGGCGGTATTGATGATCATGATGGTACTGGGCGGCCAGTTGGATTAATGCAATATAAATTAAGCACTTGGAAATCGTGGGCGGTTAAAGGCCATGCCAATATTCACAGCGCACTAGACCAAATCATGGCCGTTCTAAATGATTCTAACTGGCACAAGGATCTAGCTCCGCTAGGCAAACGCCGTGGTTGGGGGCCAACGGGGCATAAACAGATGGCAACGGGTGGCTTAGTTTTAACCAACCAGATGGTTGAGTTAGCAGAACACAACAAACCAGAATATGTTATTCCAACTGATCCTGCACAGCATTCACGGGCCAGCATGTTATTAAAAGAAGCACGTCAAGCCGTTGAGGGATCGTCTGATTCAGGATTGGCACAAACAGTTGAAGAATTGACAAATGTGGTCAACTCAATGGCTACCATGATGAAAGCTATCATTGGCTTAAACGCTGATCAAATTGCCGCCACTAAAGGAATTGGGACATTCGATCAGAAGGAAAACTACAAGCAACAAGCTCGTGACTTGAGCACGCAAAAATGGACTGCATTATAGGGAGGAATTACAGATCAAAGCACAATTATATATCCAAGTGGGGTCTGACCCGGAATTTGAATTGCAGGATAAGATACCAGAAATTCGCTTTTTGGGATTAGATACATCACCTGTGATAACTAATACGTATACAGATAATGGCGGAACTGACGGATCAATTTTTAATTACACCGCTTTTAATAAAAGTAGTATAACGGCTAATTTCATCACTCACTTTTCTGATTGGCGGAATTTTCAAGGGATCAAAAATCGTGTCTATCAATTATTTGATAATCGACAATCAATTCGCCTACGAACTGACGTACAACCCAATATGGTGATGTATGTCCACTCAAATAGTTTTGACATCAAAGTAACCGAAAATGGCTCACTAGACAGCCTGTTTAGTATTGTTTTCGATAATCCGACAGGCTACAAGTATAGCAGCCTGCGAACTGATGAGATGGACGACATCTTTGATGATTACCCTCTGGGGTACAATATTCCGATTCAAGATGCAGATGACTACCTCACTGCTAACAGCTCTATCAATATTTTAAATGGCGGTGACGTTAAGATTGATCCATACTATCAACATCATGATCTCAAAATAAAAATTCATTATTCTGGACCACAGTTATCAATTTTTAATCACACCAATGGCAGTAATTGGACGATTAATAAATTGCTAATTAAGAGCGACACGGTATTAATTGATGGTATTAATACTTATGTTAATAATGAGTTAGCAACTGACAGTACAGACTACAATACGCTGTCGCTAGACGTTGGGCAGAATAATATTGCAATTGGTGGATCTTCTGACTTCGATGTTACTTTCAGTTTTCCGTATGTATTCCTAGATTAAGGGGGGGAAAAAATTGGATAAGCTACTTGTTAAAGCTCACAATGACTCAAGGAAAATACCACTTAATTGCATCATAAACAGCTCGTTTTATGAGCACTGGCAATCCAATAGTACGTGGGAATTACAGCTAACTGTTTACGATGATGGTTCGGTTGCGTATGATAGTCTGAGTGTGGAAGCTAGCTTGTACTGGAACAACCAAGAATTTATCATCAAACAATTCACTCCTGATTATTCTAGTGGCGTAACGACTGCCGCAATTGTAGCTACCCACGTCTACGCAGAAATATCGCGAATTAGACAATATAATACTAAGGTGGGAACGTTGACCTATTCAGTTTCTGACGTTCTTTCTTTTTACCTTGACGACAGTTCTTGTAATACAATGGGGTATACCTATCAAGTAATCGGTAACTTTGATAGTGCACAAATTACAGACTTGGGTAATAATTCTGGGCAAGATATGTTAAGTCAAATCATTAGCACATGGCCGACTGCGGTTATCTATCCCGATAATAAGCAAATCAGAGTGTACTCATCTAACAGCTTTGGTAAAGATTATGGTAATCGGATCGACTACCTATATGACACGCAAGAAGTAACCCTAACTTATGATTCAACGGAAATCGTGAATTCGGTTAAGTGTTTTGGTAAAACAGTCGATACATCTTCATCTAGTTCTGATGATGATACTGATGCAGATACCATACGATATTACTTCGATCCTTTTATCGTACAAGATACTGATAGCATTGCTAAGTGGGGAATTCACAGTGGAGATGACGTCTCGGATGAACGTTTTACAGACGCCAATGCGATGCGTATTTACGCGCTAACACAGATGATTCCAGAACCTAGTTTGTCAATTGAGATTAAGAGCGACCAATTAAGTAAGCCGATAGCCGGCGAAGTTAGACGTTTGGAAATACGACCGATGGGGTACACGACTCATGTGCAAGTCTTGGAGTATCAACATTATCCATTTGACAATACTCAGCAGAAAGATGTTACCCTTAACAACACAGCTAAGACGGTTTTGGATTACCAGCGGGCACAATCAGTTAATTTAGATAGGCTGATTACTATTCAAAGAACTAAGATCGCAAGTTTATCAAACGAAGTCGCTACTGTAAGCAATACAGCTAAAACACTGTCGAATGCAACGACCACTCTGTCTGAAGCTTATAAGACAATGCAAGCTACAATTGCCGGGCTTCAGCAACAAGTTAAAGGCTTACAAAATAATAGTGGAAACTGGGCAGCGGGTAGTATTTTCGTGGACTTGTCGAGTAATAATGGTGCAACATCGACTACCGATCAAGAGGCTAGCTGGTATAGCAACTTAGTCTCAAAAGGGGCTAAAGGTGCAATCATCAAACTTACTCAAGGAACGACGTACACTAACCCACTGTTTGCTAGTCAAAAAGCTAATGTAATTAGCGCTGGCATGAAGTTTATCGGTTCTTACCACTTCCTAACTTCGACAACGGTTGCGGGTGCGCAATTAGAAGCAAAATATTTCTTATCTAAGTTACAAGCTAATAGCATTGATAGAAATGCGATTGTAGCATGTGACATTGAATCTGATACCTTGTCAAAAGATAAAGACACCTTAACTAGCATGATTACTGCTTTCTACAAGATACTGACAGACGCTGGCTATAGCAACACTGTCGATTACGCTAGTGCTAGCTGGTTTGGGAGTCGATTTACTTCGGTTGCTAAATATAAGTGGATTGCAAGCTACGGCGTTACTACTGCTCCAAGTGGTGCGGACGCATGGCAATCAACAGATAACTGGAATAACCTAAAAGTTGACGCCAGTTACAGTTATAACAAAATTTTTGTTTAAGGGAGGAGTGAATTAAGTGTCGCAATATAGAGACTATACTCATATAACAGAGGTAGATCCAATTAACAAGACAATACTAGATGCCAATATTTTGCAATTAGCAACGTGGATTAGCAACAAGGCTTATGGGGTTGACGTACGTGAAGCATTAGTCCGAGCAGTTGAAACAATTGGTGAACTTGAACACGATTATGATAGTGCTGTTTTGTATCTACGTCAGCTTAATGCTGATGCAACGATTGAAGATATCAAGGCCATGCTTGAGGCGATCAAAGACACGCCAGTAGCCAGTTTACAAGCAGAACTTAATAATTATCTCACGATTGCTAATCAGTTAGCAGTCACCGTGAACTTAACTAGTACCGATGGTGAACAACCATATTTTACGGGAACTATGTATACCTATGGTTTTGGGGTGCCACAAGATACAACAAAGCCAGCTGGCGGCCAAGAAACTTTTCAAATTAATGTCAAAACTAATGCGATTGGCAGTCACAACTACAATTTGCTGGTAAATTCATCAGAGATATTACTGCAAGACAGCGATTTCAAATTTACTAGCACCACCACGGCCACCTTGGCTTCAAACAGCAAACATA
>NZ_AZGF01000041.1 GCF_001434475.1 Paucilactobacillus suebicus DSM 5007 = KCTC 3549
CAACTGGCGTTGCCACATAGTCATCGGCTGCCTTGCTACCATCTTTATAGACATAATGAATTGTTTCGTTCACGGTCCTTGTTTCAGTGGTAACCGTTGAGGCATTCTTAGTGTATACGACTGTGAAATTTAAGTCGTTTGAACTATTGTCGACAGTTTGAGCTGAAACCTTCGTCAAATCTGAGTCTGGTGCATCATTGCTAATTGCCGTATAACCTTTAACTACTGGATTGGCAACTTCTGGGAAATCCGCATTAGTTTCTTTCGTCCACCCAGCAGCGGTCGGAATACCAGTTTCTTTATCCAAAGTACCATCCGTAGTCGTGGTTGAATAATAAATAACGGTTGATCCATCAACTGGATTAGTAACTGTCAAGAAGGTAACTGGCTTCGCAGTATGACTGGAAGCTACCGAATTGCCATCTTGATCAATATAACTAATGGTTTCGTTAACTGTTTTCGTGGTTTCGGTATAGGCTGGAGCGTAAACATAAATGACAGTACCATTATTTCCAGCTTGCGTAAGTGTACCAGTAGCGGTTAAGCTTTTTGCCCCTGTAACGGACCCATCATCCATTTCAATAAACGTATATCCATCAACATCCGCTTGTGTTGTTTCATAGGTTCCATTCACTGCTGCTCCGTTAGGATATGAAACAGTTCCTTCAGCTATTTTTTTACCTGTGGTATCAACATACTCAACATCAACCGTAGCTGCTTGCTTAAAGTCAAAGCTAGTTATCTTAAATTGCTGTAGATTTTTTGCCCCACCAGTAGATGCGCTAACAATCATGGCCATTGCTTGATAAGAGTCCGAAACAGTGGTTGTCCAAGTTAACACATTACCGTCTGTTTCTGTATAATTAACTGTCAATGTTCTTGTTGCCCCATCGTATTGAACAACAAAATCATGAAATTGGCCATTGATATCCGTTTTACTCAAAGATTGTGCGCTTCCGGCAGTATCCTCTGCCCACCATCTTTGCACTGTTGATCCATCCTTCGTGGTAATTTCTTGATTACTGGTATTAACAAAAGTTCCGTATGGCGCCTTTAATGAATCACCATTCCAACCAAAACCGTTAGAATCGGTTGAGGATACTTCACTACCATCCTCATCTGACGATGGTGCTTGGTAACCATTTGACCATGTATCAAGTTTAAAACCAATAGCATCTTGTAGCCCACCAATACCTAAATTGCCACCAGCATTCCCAATGTCAGTCGTGTTACCATTATGAAAAGCAAAGCCAATGCCATCTGCACCGTTCGGATCTGATCCTAAATTAACTTGCCCGATCAGGGTAAAACTAGTATTCATATCAATTTTGCTAGTGAGTGAAAAATTACCAACTTCATTATTTTCATCTGGCGTCAGTGTCACAGTTCCAGTAATAGCATCATAAGTTGCGGAACCATTCAAAGTAAAATATTGTAAAAAATTATCTTTATCAACATGGGTCAGCGCTTCTTCATCTAATGCTAACTCATTAGCGGTACTTAATTGTTGAATCAAGGTACTATAAGAAATCTGAACATTGTTTTCCATTATCTTACTATCAACAGAATTAGTAAGATTATTGGTGACATTTGTTATGCTATTAATTGTTACATCTTTCTGTGAATTATCATTAGTGCTACTTGTTGTGTCGGTTATAGAGCTCTCACTAGTACTACTTGTTGTATCAGCTGCGGAGCTCTCACTAATACTACTTGTTGTGCCAGATGCAGAGTTCTCACTAGTACTACTTGTTGTGTCGGCTGCGGAGCTCCCACTAGTACTACTTGTTGTATCAGCTGCGGAGCTCTCACTAATACTACTTGTTGTGCCAGATGCAGAGTTCTCACTAGTACTACTTGTTGTGTCGGCTGCGGAGCTCCCACTAGTACTACTTGTTGTATCAGCTGCGGAGCTCTCACTAATACTACTTGTTGTGCCAGATGCAGAGTTCTCACTAGTACTACTTGTTGTGTCGGCTGCGGAGCTCCCACTAGTACTACTTGTTGTGTCAGCTGCGGAGCTCTCACTAATACTACTTGTTGTGCCAGATGCAGAGTTCTCACTAGTACTACTTGTTGTGTCGGCTGCGGAGCTCCCACTAGTACTACTTGTTGTGCCGGCTGCAGAGCTCTCACTAGTACTACTTGTTGTGTCGGCTGCGGAGCTCCCACTAGTACTACCTGTTGTGTCAGATGCAGAGCTCTCACTAGTACTACCTGTTGTGTCAGATGCAGAGCTCTCACTAGTACTACTTGTTGTGTCGGCTGCGGAGCTCCCACTAGTACTACCTGTTGTGTCGGCTGCGGAGCTCCCACTAGTGCTAATTGTTGTGCTGGTCGTAGAATTTCCAGTAGTGTCGTTGGTTATATTATTGTTAGAATCAGTATCCGACTCTGTACTATTTGATACCGAAATGTCATTATCCGCTTTAACGATAGTTGTCTCTGTGCCTACTCCTACCCCTAAAGCTACAACAGTGATTGCTGCGAACACCCATATCCTACCTTTTTTGTACATTTTATAATGCAACTTTTCCATCATATTCCCTCCAAATATCCTTGCGTATAATCAGATTGCGTACACCCTATTTGAACATCTAAAATTATAGCATATTTATTATTAGTAAATAATATTTTCTTCATATACTGTAAAAATGCGTAAACTAGATTCTTTTTTAAGCTTGATATTGATAAATTAAGCTACCACTCAATGTTCAAATAGGGTGTAACCCATCGGACTGAACATCACCATTGGTTTGCTGAGTGATGAGGACTTCTGGTTCACCATTATGGATCACAAAGAAGTATAAATGCTCACTCATCGGTTCCGCGGTATCACTATCACAGTAGATCGCAACGAGTTGATACGGCTTGGTTCCGGTACCTGTGTTTGACCATTCAATATCGATTGTTTGGTTATCTAATTTAATCGTGTCTTGCTGAAGTTCGGCCGGGAATTTGATGCCGTAGAAATCGGTGTTATTGCCAGGATAATAGCTTTTGTACTGTTGGTCCATGGTATTACCCCAAGCACTCATAAATGTTGCTAGCTTGGCTTTCTTACTTGAATTCCAAGTTGACTGAACCTGTTTATTTGTGGAACTTGTAGAATTACTGCGTGTTTCATTTTGCGTTGAAGAGCTTTTGCTACTAGTTGTACTATGACTATTTTGACCAATTTTACTGTTACTTTGGCCACAAGCGGCCAATACAAGCGTACTGAGCAATGTGACTGTTACGGTGACTGCTTTTTTCAACGAAATCCCCCCAGATTGTGTTGGAAATATTGTTATAGATGGAAACGGTTTATTTATAAACCAATTTTATCTGACTTAGGTTAATTTTAACAGGTACTATCAGGCAAAAACTAAAAAAATTGATGTTAAAATAGAGCCATCAAACAACTGGAGGGCGTCATGGATAAACTTGTTTCGATCATCATTCCATATTATCGTGAATCTCTGGATCAACTACACGTCGCAATGTCGTCGGTGAACAATCAGACGGGTATCGATTTTAACCAAGTTGAAGTGATTTTGGTTAGTGATGGGGGCCGGTTTGTGGATGTTGATCAACAATTTTCTTACATGAAATGCCAGATTAAATTTTGTCAAAATGAAATTAACGGTGGGGCGGGTGTTGCTCGTCAAATGGGGATGGATGCTGCAGAAGGTAACTACTACATGTTTATTGATGCAGATGATCAGCTACAAAATTGTAACGCACTGGAACCATTTTTTAATGTCGTTGAGTATAACGGTGATCGTGATATCATTACTAGCCGTTACATTGAACAAGTACCAGACGAGGACGCTGGTTTTCGTTATTTGACTCACCAAAGTAAAAACTGGACTTCCCCAGTGGCCAAGTGGTTTAACCGTGACTTTATTAACCGAATTGGTCTGAGGTGGCTTGACGATTTGCGGGTGTTTGAAGATACCTACTTTGTTGGTCTGGCCTGTGAGTTAGCTGGCAGCATCTATTATTCGGAGGCCATCACTTACATGTGGCAATCTAATCCACAGTCGACAATGAGACAACGCAATGGTGATTTCAGCAATCAATTGCACGTGTGGAGTCGTATGAATCATGCTTACCTTGATATGATTAAAATTCACCGACCTAAAATTTTGTTTACCACGTATAGTGATTATGTGGCGGATATCTTTTTAAGAACACAAAAATACGAAGCCGCTGATTCACAGGCGTTCACCGCAGAGCATGAAGCGCTGATGCGAGAATACTGTGATCTATGGCCAGAATTACGGCCACGGCTTCGTAAAATTGTATCAAATTTAGTTTCAACTAGTAATGAATTTAAGGGTAGCAGTACATTGCACCTGCATAGGTTTATTAAACAACAGGATCAAATTACAAAGTTATAGGTGCTTGCTGGCTTCTCTGACAGCTAACTTACTGAGTTTGTGAGTTGCCAGGTAATTTTTAACCCAGGTTGCATCTGTTTTGGCGTAGTCTCTTAGCGACCAGCCGATTGCTTTTTGAATAAAGAATTCATTAGTGTTGATATCGTACTCGATGGCCTGCGTTAGTAAATGCAGGTCAGTTTTTTGTTTGGCCAGCAGTTGAAGATTTATCGCGATTCTGCGGTCCCAAAAATTTTCGGATCCATAGAAGAGATGGAAGACATCATGCTTATATTCTTCATGTAGTATGACATAATCTG
The DNA here is from genome assembly GCF_001434475.1 of Paucilactobacillus suebicus DSM 5007 = KCTC 3549. GTDB lineage: Bacteria > Bacillota > Bacilli > Lactobacillales > Lactobacillaceae > Paucilactobacillus > Paucilactobacillus suebicus. The sequence goes on from NZ_AZGF01000041.1 coordinate 4,685, forward strand.
CGAATACTTTTCTTAATGGATCGACGCTGTCCCACCAACTTTTCATAGTTACATACTGGCTTAGCCAAATGATATCGTCATAGCGCCAATGTTTCAAAAATTTACCGGCAGCGTCGATGGCCACATATTGATACTCTCGTTCTGGCCGATCAAATAAATCGGCAACGATATTTTTAGCCTCTGCTGGTTTGACAGTTTTGATGAAATCAAAAATTGGTTTGCTTTGGTTGCGTCGACTCGCTGACGAAACACCAACAAACTTAAATTTGTTTTTCATATACTTGGCCATGGCGGTAGGGTCTTTATCGGGAATGAGGCTAAAATTTGCGATTATTTCATTCTGGGCCATTAGTTTCACCTGATTTCTGTTCTTGATGCTAGTATAGTCGATTTATTCAGTGTGAAACGAGCTTGCGGAATGATTTTTGTTTTTTGGTTGGGAATTTGGTGGTTGAAACGTGTAGGGCTTGCTTGCGCACTGTAAGATAGTGATACGCAATATATCGGGATAAAGGACAATCTTACATTGAAATTGTAATTTTATAGCGGAAACGTGCAAAATGACCCAGCTCACCATAATATAACAGCGCCTAGCACATCAGGATAAAGACCAATCCTAATGCGCTAGGCGCTGTTATATTACATGAGCTAAACGGGTCATTTTGCACTCTTTACTAATTTCACCACAACCTCACATTTCGGGGTCTGTGGCATCATGTCTACCGGTTGCATGTATTTTACATCGTATACTTTTGTTAATGGCACTAAATCTCTTGCCAACGTTGATGGGTTACATGATACATAGACAAATTTTTCTGGCTTGGCACGGAGAATTTCCTTGATTAAGCCACCGTCCAGGCCGGAGCGAGGGGGATCAACTACTAATGCATCAAAATTAACTCCGTCATTTAACCATCTTGGCATTACTTTTTCGGCAGTACCTACTTCATACTGTGCGTTATCGATATTGTTTTGTTCTGCATTATACTTGGCATCTGCGACGGCATCGGGGATAACTTCCATCCCCAATACTTGATCAACTTGATTTGCAAATGATAAACCAATCGTTCCAATTCCCGCGTAGGCATCAATTAATGTGTCTTTGCGGCTTGGTTTAAGAGCTTTAGCAGTTTGTTCGTAGAGTACCTTGGTTTGTTCAGGGTTGAGCTGAAGAAACGCGCGTGCTGATAGGCGGAACTTGAGTCCACCAATCATTTCTGTGATGGCATCGTTACCGGCAAGGTGAATGGTTTCATCTCCCCAAACAAGTGGGGATGTACCAGGATTGATGTTTTGCATGACCGAAGTGACCTCGGGTAATCGCTGTTCAATTTGTTCTAGTAATTGATGCTTATGCGGCAACTTTGGGGTGTTTGTGATAATCGTCAACTGTACTTCGCCGGTGCCATCAGCGACACGGACAACGACTGTTTTGATAATACCAGCCTTTGTTTTTTCGTCGTAAACGGGAATCTCTAGTTCTTCGATCAGTTTGACCATGTCCCGCATAACCGTCATTGTAACTGGTATCTGCACAGAACATGATTCTAGATCAACGAGATCATGTGAACCGCTTTGGTACAGACCAGCAGCAACATGACCATCAATCATACGAATTTGAAATTGAGCCTTGTTACGATACTCGTAGGGCATATCCATTCCCAGCGTTGGATGAATCGTGTAGCCGTGATAGCCGGTAGGTTTAAATTTATCGAGAGCCTGTCTGATTAGGTCACGTTTGAATTCTAATTGTTGAGGATAGGCCAAGTGCTCGAGCTCGAAGCCGCCCACGTCCTGTGCGTAATCGTCAGCTGGCTCAACGCGGTGGGGACTCGGTTTACGCAACTTATGAATTTTGGCACGAATAAATCGAGGGTCTGCTTCAGTCACCTCTGCGACAACTACCTCACCGGGTAGTGCAAATGGGACGAAACAAATTTTTCGTTGATAATAGCCAATGCCTTCACCATTGATACCAAGTCGTTTAATGGTGAGCGGAAAACGCTGGCCAATTTCAACTTCGACGTCTTTATGTTGTCTATCCGAATGGCGGTGATTCTGATGGTTGTTCATATTAATTACCTGATTTCATAACGTTCAAATGGGGCTTACCTCGGGCTATTATACAGGTTTCAAACCAGATGTGCCAATATGAGGTACGAATAATATACATAGTTACTGACGCACCAAGAAAATACTTCAAATTAATCATTTTTTTTGATTACTCAACAATGCATCACAAAGGGAAGTGTTTCGTATATACTGAACATAATATATCGTAAACGAAAGGACTGGTTCCATGCCACAAACTACTATTTCACAATTTCAGGAGGGACAACAATTTGACGGTGACTTACTCGTTAAAAAGTTGAACTTTGCCACCACAAAATCTGACAAATCGTACGCATCAATTGATTTTCAAGATCCAACGGGTGTGATTAATGGCAAAATGTGGGACGTGACTGCTGATGACTTAGATTTTGCGCCAGCCGATGTGGTGATGGTGAATGCGGTTGTTGATTCGTATCACGATAAAATGCAATTAAATATCAAAGAAATTCATAAATTAGCCGATGATGATGCATTTAATAAACCAGAATATTACTTAGCGCATGCACCAATTAACAATGAATCATTAAAGAAATATATTCAGGGACAAATCGATACGGTTACTACTAATAATCCTGAGTATGGATTATTACTGGACCAATTGATTAACCATAATGAATTTTCTACCAATGACTTTTATACGCAACCCGCTGCTAGTTCGTTGCACCACGCCTTTGTAGGCGGACTGGCATATCACGTGTTGCGTATGTGTCGCCACGCTAACGCTTTATGTCAAATATACAGTGGCTTGAATCATGACCTGCTAGTGACAGCAACTATTATTCATGATGTTGGTAAAATGCGTGAGTTATCTGGGTATCTGGCGACGGACTACACCTAAGAAGGAAACTTACTGGGTCATATTACGTTGGGGGATGAGTGGATCATCAAAGTGTGCGACAAAAATGGTATTGATACTGATAAGCAGTCAATTGTTCTGTTGCGGCACTGCCTATTAGCTCACCATGGTAAATTGGAATATGGATCCCCAGTGTTAGCACGCATTCCAGAAGCTGCAGCGTTGCACTCAATTGATGAACTGGATGCGACAATGATGACATATGAAAAAAACTATGCTGACATGGAACCAGGTTCGATGAGTAAACGGATATTTAACTTGGACAACCAAATGGTGTTTAAAACTAATGACGAAGATGTGGATTTAGACTAAAGAAATTTTAAAAGCTGTTGAAGAATAGTATGTACTATGCTACATTTTATATATGCTCATATTGAGATATTTTAATACGAGTACATGCACACGTTTTTGATATATGTTTTGAACATTCAAGTATATTAAATTACGTATCCTTCCTTTTACCACTCCAAGGTTTATGATGGGGTGGTTTTTTGTGTTCTTAGACCGGCTCCACAAGCCAGATCATTCCGCTTAACCCAATAAAAAAAGAATTCCAAAGTGCAGGAATTCATTTTTTATTACGTTAATGCTCACGATCTAAACGGCTTGTTCCGCTCTCTACTGAAATGAGCTCCACAACACAGCTCGACATAATATAACGGCATAATCACAACCGGGGCCAAGTGCATGACCCAATTGCAATTATGGCGTTATATTACACGAGCTAACCGTGTTGTTCCGCTCTCTAGAAGTTTGTTTCATCCGGATCCGTTGCTAATCTAGTTGTACCGTGGAGACCGTCTATTGTTTGCATGTCTTCATCACTGATCTTGAAATCAAATAAATTAGTGTTGTCTTTGATTCTGTCGGCGTGAGTTGACTTTGGCAATGGTAAGAAGTGGTGTTGCAATGACCAGCGGAGGATGACTTGTGGCACACTGTGCTGGTACTTGGTTGCCATGTCTTGCAATGCCTTCACCTGGAGTAATTCACCAGTTCCCAATGGACTGTATGCCTCGTTTAAAATGTTATATTGGGCGTTAACTCTTGTAACTTCTGGTTGCATGTCGCTGGGGTTTAAATAGTTTTGGTTTACCGCCGGCGTGATTGTAGCGGTCTTCATTAACGTTGTTAAATGACTGGGGCGGAAGTTAGATACACCGATTGCACGAACCTTGCCGTCACGGTATGCTTCTTCCATTGCACGCCAAGTTTCGGCGTTGATGTCTTCCCAATCGTCTCGGAATTTAATTGGATTTGGCCAGTGGATCAGGTATAGATCAACATAGTCGGTCTCCAATTTTTGCAGTGAAACATCTAGTGCCTGTTTTGTTGACTCGTAACCGTGATCATCATTCCAAAGCTTGGTGGTTAAAAAGATATCATGACGATCAACACTGCTGTCCTTGATACCACGGCCAACGCTTTCTTCGTTGCCATATGCGGCTGCCGTGTCGATGTGCCGGTAGCCGGCGTCCAAGGCAGATTTAACAGACTGGTAGGCCACATCGCCGTCGGGAGTCTGCCAAGTTCCAAATCCGACAACGGGGATTTCGACTCCGTTATTCAATGTATAAGTATCTGTTAGACTTTGCATTCTGTACGCCTCCAAATTAGTTGATGCTCTAACTGTCATTCTACCAGAAGACAGAGTGATAAGAAATCGATTTCATAAAAAATGTAAGTGTTTTCTTTATTGAATGGCATCAACTAATCGCATGCACAACTATGCTGATAAGTTGTTGAATGGCCAGTGCTCTTTTGTGTAGGCCATCTGCCAAAAATGTAATTCATAAGTGCTACTTTGTAAGAAGACTTTTTCAACGTAATCACGCTGGTTGTCAGTCAGCGGCTCACTCATTTTCCCCACAATTTCAATCATTTGATTGGTGCCGTTTTCGAAATCAGCTGCTGAATAACTGTCCAGAAACTGTTGGTAAACGGTAATTGGCGATTTAACATTAGCTAGCCGTTGCCCGATCTCGCTATATAGCCAATAGCACGGCAATAAAGCGGTAACTGCGGCAGCGGGGAAGGCGTTGTTCAGTTGAAAGTTCATGTGCGTAACGTAATCGTAAGCTGTTGGCGCAATCGGTGTTGTCTTGATGTCCTCGTCCGTTAAATGCAGTTCTTGAAACATCGTATGGCGAATATCGGTTTCACCATCGTGCAGACCGGCGGCACCGTCAAGTAGAAACTGTTTAATATCCGGATCACTGATTTGATTAGCAATTTCACCGTGCAAGTCACCAAATTGTTCCAAATAGTAACGATCTTGCATTAGGTAAAACTTAAATTTATCAAGCGGTAAAGTTCCATTAGCAATTTCTTTTATAAATGGATGGTCAAAGCTAGCCTGCCAGATTGGTTTTGCAGCCTCGTGGAGCTGATTAGTAAAATTCATGCGATGCACCTCATCTATAAATATTGGTCTGCGGGTGTGCACCGTTTGGTAGATATAGCGTCTCCCTGCGACAGTATTAACTGTATCAGGTTCAATGGGTATTTCTCAGCACGTGGCACCCCAGACAGATCACGTTCATTGTAAATGGCAGTGATATTATCGTCAACTATGATTACGATAATTTTTTTATGATTTTTGCCAATTTAATTGCTGCAGTTGTGAATTCTGATTCATCAGTGTATGCGAATGAGAGCCTTAGTGAATGGTTGTAATGGTAATCGTAGACATCTCCCGGATTCAATAAAATATTATTTTCAGTTGCCTGTTTAAAGAGCTGATCCATGTGTAAATGTTTTTTTAAGGTTAGCCAAATGTAAAAACCACCAGCAGGCCGGTGCCACGTTGCTAAATCGGTGAAGTATCGGTCTAGAGTTTGTAGTGCGTTATCACGTCGATTCTTGAGTGTTGTTTTCAACTCATCAAGATGCTGCTCGTACAGCCCGCTGGTTAGAAATTCTCTGAAGATCCACTGAGATACCGAACTAGCACCGTAATCCATTTGCATTTTGACGTCACCTAATCGCTGAACGATTGGCTCAGGGGCGACCATCCAGCCAATTCGTAATCCAGGAGCAAGTGTTTTTGATGCACTACCCAAGTATATGACCATTCCTCGGTCATCCATACTTTTCAGCGTGGCTGGCTGTTGATTGTAGCACAACTCGTGATAGGCACCATCTTCAATAATGGGGAGCTGATGATCAACACAAAATTTCAAAAGTTCGCTACGACGTTGGGATGACATAGTGATACCTGACGGGTTTTGATTAGTTGGAATGGTGTATAGAATTTGTTTGTGGTTGGATTTTTTCATTAGTTCTTGCATTTGCCAGTATTTAAGGCCGTCATTATCCATGGGGACGCCTGCAAGTTCCATTCCCTCTGATTGAAAGACCTGCAGGGACTTGATATATGTTGGTTGTTCGGTTATTACGGTTGAGCCTCGTTGTAGTAGTGAGACAGAAATAAGTTGCAAAGCTTGTAATGCACCAGAAGTGATTAGAATGTTTGCAGGTGTTGTCTTTACTCCCAGCGTCGCCATGTGCGCGACAATGGCTTGACGAAGTTCCAACAATCCAAGTGGTTCTAAGTAACCAAGCTGAGAAATATTATTACCCAGACGTTGCAAAATGGTTTTCCACATTTTAGTTGGAAACAGACGTGGGTCTAGTTCGCCAGTACCAAGTCGCACCATTGATGGGTCGAATTCCAACCGATTAATTGATTGAATAATTTGATTGTTTTGCTTGAAAAAGCCAGAGCTGACTAGATGATTCCAACTGGTATCTGTCGGCAGCATTAGCGACCATGTATTACTGATAACACGGGTGCCAGCACCACGACTGCCAGCAATAATACCGTATGAAGTTAGTTCATCGATGGCGGTAGTGATGGTACTGCGGTTAACACCCAAAGATTGTGACAATGATCGTTGTGATGGCAATCGGGTACCGACTGCCCATTCACCACTCGCAATTTTGGCGCAAATTAACTGCACGATTTGACGATAGATGGGTACTTGGCTTTGTTTATCGGGCTTCCAGTCGATTTGAACTGGTTCAATATTTGTCATTGTCTTCCTCCACTTGGCTGGGCTAATTTATGTTATTTGGCTGGTTACACAACCAGATATTTTATATATAATCGGTTTAATTGCTATTGTTATAGCATAATTGTGGCTGAATGAGTATACTATTTGGCTGGTGGGAGAGAATAAATGCAGTATTTTTTACAAGGATTAACAATGGGATTGGCCTACGTAGCACCGATTGGACTCCAAAATCTATTCATCATTAATTCAGCATTGACACAAACGAGACGACGAGCACTGATTACGGCAATTTGTGTTATTTTTTTTGATATTAGTTTGTCGCTGGCCAGTTTTTTTGGCATTGGCGCCGTGATGAAAAAATTTGAATGGTTACAGATGATTGTTCTACTAGTGGGTAGTTTAATTGTTGTATGGATTGGCATTAGTCTATTTAGATCACAAGTTGAAGAAATTGGTCGTTCAAAGCCGGTCACCTCAATTTGGAAAACGTTCGTGAATGCATTCATTGTCACGTGGATTAACCCACAAGCGATCATTGATGGAACGATGATGTTGGGTGCGTTTCGAGTGACGTTACCAGCCAGTCAATCGGTGACCTTTGTGTCTGGCGTGGGAAGTGCATCCGTTATTTGGTTCATTGCTCTGACGATGGTAATTTCATTATTTAGCAGACATTTCACCACTAAGACACTGCGCATGATCAATATTATCTGTGGGGCGGTGATTGTTCTTTATGGCGTGAAGTTATTTGCCAACTTTATCACCTTAGCAATTCATTAGAACAAAGCATAACTTTATTACGTTAAGTAGTCGCACACGTATACACTGAATGATATAATCCAATTAACGTGGTAGCGAGCGACATTTCTTAAAAGAAGTCAGAGGCGCGAAAGCTACCCAAAATTTGGACTTGGGGGATTCGGTGTGACTAAGCAGAAATCATTAACAATTCTGCGAACCGTGATTAAAGTTATTGGGTTTGCGATCATCGCTTTTTTTGCTTACATATTGTTCAAACAGCTTAACGATTACACCGGCTATGCGGCCGATGATTATTTATACCATTTCTTTTTTCGAGGTGAATGGCCAACTAAGAACCTATCTGGTATCCATAATCTTGGTGATTTGTTACAGTCGATTCAAATTCATACGCGGATTAATAATGGTCGTTTCGTCGCGCACACCGGTGTGCAACTGTTTATGCAGTTCCCAAAATCAGTGTATAACGTGGCCAACTCGATCGTGTTTGTAATGGTGGCTTTTCTAATTGATATTCACGTATTTGGTAGTTTAAAAAAATTGCGAGTCAGTTATTTTGCACTAACGTTCGGCCTTATGTGGCTGTGCCTACCAGATTATGGCACATCAATTCTGTGGCTGTCGGGTGGCTTCAACTACCTCTGGGTGGTCCTGATTTATCTATCGTATTTGCTGCCATACCGCTTTAATTATCACGCAAAGCATCCCCGTATCATGTTTGCCGGTATGCTAGTGTTAGGATTTCTAGCTGGTGGGACTAACGAAAATACCGCTCCGCTGACAATTTTTGTTGCACTGTCTCTGACGATCTATGACTGGTCAAGATCAAAGGGCCAGTTGGGATGGAAGTGGGCAGGTGGATTAGCTGCGGCCTGCAGCTTCTGGACGGTCGTGATGTCCGGAGCTAATCAAATCGGTAAGCGTGGTTCTCAATTTGAATTAAGCAATATTATTAACTACACGATGAAGTATTCGGGTGCACTTATCCTGTTTACGCTGATTTTTCTACTGTATATGTATCATCAGCACCGCTCATACGGCCATGCGTTGATTTGGCAAAACGAACGCACCTATTTTGCCGCTTTATTTTATTTCATTGGCGGTATATTAGGCATCATGGCCTTAATTATGTCACCAGAAATCGTTAGTCGAGTCTTTTTTGGACCCAATATTTATTTCATTACCTCAATTTTGATCTTACTGTACGATCACGCTGAATTACGCCATTGGTCGATGCTCGACCATGTAACACCGATTGTTGCCGCATGTTTGATGCTATTTGTGGGAATCCCGGTTTATCACGCAGCTGTTAAATCGGTTTATGTTTCGTACACTTACTGGAAAACGGGTGACACGATTGCTCGCTATGATGCTAAACATGGCATTAAACAAGCAAAGGTGCCAGGGATGCCACCAGTCACTAACAACCACAACGTTTATTTAACACAAACCTATGTTAGTCCTGGAAAACCGAACAAACAGTGGTTTAACGTGTGGATGGCTAAGTATTATGGACTAAAGTCGGTGACGATCGATAATTCGATTGAACCGGTGAAGGTACCAATCAATAAGCAGAGTATTACTTGGGGAACCTATCAGTTCTTGAATGCATTTCACAGAGATGTGACTGGCATGCTGAGACCCATTACCGTACATGCGGCGACACAAATGAAGACTGCAACGATTGACTACGTTGATCAGAATGGCAACACTGTTGGAACAGAGTCTATCAGCGGTAAAGTAGGAACATCATTTGACATCAGTCACGCATCTACTGACGGCTATCAAACGCTAGCGGGTAATTCACAGAGCTATACATTTACAACCGCGGCCAATCAAAAAGTGACGGTGAATGTCAAAAAACAGGCCGCGTCAGCGACTACCACGATTGTGTACAAGGTGAAGAAAACTGGTAAGATCGTTGCTCGTGAAGCCATTAATGGTCAAGTGGGCCAAAAATATGATATCAGCCATGCCTCCACTGCGGGATACACTACCAACAAGGGTAATGCTTCGACATATACATTTACCGATCAGAGTAATCAACGGGTGATCCGCTATGTTCACCCTACGATGCAAGGCACGATAATTAACTATCTGTATCAGGGCAAACGCGTGCATCAAGAATACTTACAAAAAGCGACTGGTACATCGTTCAAAGTGGTAGCACCGCTAAGATTTAAGATCATTGGTGGCCAACAAATTCATTACACAATGCCTAAGACAGGCATTGCAACAATCAACGTGAAGGTCCAACCGATGTCATTATTTAAAAGATTCGCGCTCAATGGTGATTTACAATTGTTGTTAGCGGGGATGTTAATCTTTATCTTGTGGGATAATTGGATTGCATTTCATCAAACGAAAGTGAATCGTGATGAAGTGACGCAGGTGCGATTGAGACAGAAAAAAGAAGAGCAGGACAATAAAAAATAAGCCTCAGTGGGCTTATTTTTTTGGTTATTCGGATAAATCGTGAGACATTGCTACTTTCATTTGTACCACAAAGCGAACCAGCACATAGATAACAACCGCAACGGCGATGGTTGATTCAATGATGACCAAGATTTGGTAAGTAATGCTATAAATCATACCAAGGCTTAAGTACGGTCGAGCATTGGCCAGTGCACTAGCGGAGATAACTAATGGAAAAGTGAAACCGGCAAAACTTGAGGCAAATGGTAGTGATATCATACCGTGAATCGTGATGATTGTGAGTAGGTAGAAAATCTGAGAGATTACTAGCAGAGCGATAATCATCGGCAGTTGTGGGTGACTAAATGCGTGCAAGTAACCGTCTAAGCACAGTGATCCTGGAGCAGCCAGAATTGTGATTAACGGCAACATTGCACTGGGGATGTTGCCACTACGATATATGCGATTCAAAATCATGGGTAGCAAGACCACATAGCATATCAATGCAACCCAAAAACAGTTTTTTCCAATGATGGAATTGAACGGACGGCAAGTGATTGCACCGACACCAATCCCAACGTACGTGACGAACCAGCTGGGCGAGATACGTTGCCGAGAAAATAAGTGGCTTTTGATAATTTGGCCGCTTAAGGTAAATATAAAACCTACATGAAGAGCTAGGGCAAGCAACCAGATTAGTTTTGCTATAGGGTAATTACTGAAATTTGTGATCAAGATCATAATTGTCATTGGAATTGTTGGTGCAACTGACATAATAATTGGTGACCCTAGTTCTCGGATAACTGACCGAGGGGTGATAACTAATTTTAAAATTAACAGTAATAATAGTATGACGGATATAATGGTTACTGCAGTGCCTAGGAAGGCTAAATGTTCAAAGCTAAAAAAGCTTCCAAGTGTTGCAATAGCAAGAGCAACACCTCCGAATGGTATGGGCAACTGAGTGAAAAAGTGTTTCATAGAGGATACCTCAATTTGTGATAATTAATGGACTAATTATAGGTGACAAAGCAGTAAATGAATAGTGCTGTGTCACAAAATAACTTGCCACAACCGCTTACATCAAGTATCATTAATCTGACAATTAAATCGATTTGACACTAGGGGTGTTCGTAGAGGAACTGAGACACGTTTGAACAACGTGATCCCTTTGAACCTGTAAGTTCGAACTTGCGTAGGAAAGTGAATTAATTAGGTGCGGAGAAAAGCGTTAAAACCCGAGCAATAGCCTAGGATGATCAATAATCGGCGTATTTCCGATTGTTGATTTTCCGTAGCTATGCACAGGGTTTGCTTTTCGGAGCCGGTTAAAATTAGGTGCGGAGAAAGGCGTTTAGATCCGAGCAATAGCGGTGACCATCGAATAATCGGTGGGCTACCGATTGTTTGATGATCATGGCTATGCACAGGATCTGCCTTTCGGAGCCGGTTACCGGCAGTGCATATCCCACCCCGCACCAAACAGCAAAAAAGAACTTGTGGCAAATAAAAACCACTAGTTCTTTTTTTGAATTAACAGATCGAATTGTTAAAACGTCTTATTTGTCGCAAATAAAACCGTGTTCAAGGGCGCTAAGGCCTTTTCACACTCTGACAGGAGACTTACCAAAATGCATACAGAACTACTAAATGATTTACGTAACCAGAATCCAATTGTTTTTAATATTTCCAACTTTGTGACTGTTCAAGATGTCGCCAATGGAATTAATGCAATCGGTGCATCACCGATTATGTCTCAAGAAATCGATGAAGCCCCCGCGATGGTACAAATTAGTTCAGCTGTGACCATTAACATTGGGACGCTGACAACCAAACAAATTGCACAAGCTAAAGTTGTTGGTGAGACCGCAAATCAATACCATAAACCAGTGGTGTTGGACCCAGTAGCGGTGGGAGCAGTTAAATACCGCCTAGATGCGGTCAAGGAATTAATGAACGATTTCAAAGTTGATATTATTCGTGGCAATGCGGGAGAAATCGCGGCTCTGGCTGATATTGACTGGCAAGCTAAAGGAATTGATGCTGGAACTGGCAATCAAGATTTAGATCTGATTGCTAAAACTTGTGCTCAAAAACATCAGTGTACTGTTATTTTAAGCGGGGTAACTGATGTTATTTCTGATGGTGAACACGTTGTTCACGTGAAAAATGGTACGACACTGTTTCAACTTCATGTTGGATCAGGAGATATGCTGAGTAGTGTTGTAGCAGCATTTGCGGCAGTAAATGACAATTTATTTGAAGCAGCTCAGACTGCCTGTGCAGTCTTTGCGACTACCGGGCAAATTGTGGCGGAACGATTACAAGAAGAACGACCTGGAACGTTTTCAACGGAATTGATGGATGAACTTCACTTGATTACGGTCGATGAAATTAATGCGAAACTTGAGGTGGAATCAAAATAATGGACGAACAATTTACACAAGCGTTATCAATTGCTGGATCAGATAGTGGTGGTGGGGCCGGTATGCAGGCCGATTTAAAGACGATTCAGGAACGACACGTTTTTGCGACAACTGTGTTAGTTGCGATCACCGCGCAAAATACACTGGGCGTCGATGATTTTGTGGCACTATCACCAAAAATTATCGATGAACAGTTTGCGGCAATCGCTAATGATTTGCAGATCAGGGCATGCAAGACGGGGATGTTAGCTGATGTGACGCGCGTTGAAACAGTGGTTAAAAATCTGAAAAAGTACAACATGGGACCACTAACGGTTGATCCAGTTATGATTGCTAAGGGTGGTGCCCCGTTGCTTAGCGAGGACGCTGTTGCTGTTGTTCGCGATGAGCTATTACCGCTAGCAACAGTCGCAACTCCCAATTTACCCGAAGCTGAAAAGCTGGCTGATATGAAAATTCAAACGGAAGACGATATGATTGTGGCTGCGAAAAGGCTACAGCAGATTGGTGTCAAAAATGTAATGGTCAAAGGTGGCCACTTTGTTAGTGATGACCAAAGCAGTGATTTCGTTTTGCTTGAAGATGGAAAATCGTTTTGGCTCAGTGCTCCGCGAGTTGATACTGTTCGAACGCATGGAACCGGCGACACGCTGTCAGCCTGCATTACTGCTGAACTGGCCAAGGGTCACACAGTTGAGGATGCCATTCGTACTGGTAAAAAATTTGTGGATGCTACCATTCGTGATGGTATCATCGTTGGGCACGGTCATGGCCCACTGAATCACTGGGCATATCGGAAGGTGGAAAATGATGAAATTTAAATCAGACATGCTTCAGGTATACTTGATTGCAGGAACTCAAGATGTTGGCGGGGATGTAGCTGATTACCTACGTCGTGTTGAAGCATCAATGAAAGCTGGAATTACAGCCTTTCAATTTCGCGATAAGGATGGTTCCAAACTAACAAGTTCCGAACGTTTAGATCTAGCAAAGCGGAGTAGACAATTAGCCACAAAATACAATGTTCCATTTATCATTGATGATGACTATGAAATGGCCATCAATGTCCATGCAGATGGTGTTCACGTTGGTCAAAAGGATCAACGAATCGACGAAGTTCTAAGGGCCGTTGGTGATGAAATGTTTGTCGGATATTCTTGCGATACGTTGGATCAAATTGAACATGCCAATCAGTTGCCAATCGCTTATGTCGGTAGTGGACCGGTTTTTCCAACTGGATCAAAAGATGATGCAGACCCAGTGATGGGATTCGTAAAATTGCATGAATTGGTTGAACAATCTGTTCATCCGATTGTAGCAGTCGGAGGTATCACACCAGCCAACGCAGCTGATGTGATTAAGACAGGTGTCGCCGGTATTTCTGGTATTTCAATGATTATGAAGAGTACAGATGTAGTGAAAACAGTAGACGAATTGAAACGACTTTATTAAAAAGAGGTGGTGAATTAAAATTTCACCACCTCTTTTTTGGTTATTAAGATTTAAGGTTCTACAATATTTGGTACTGATAG
>NZ_AZGF01000042.1 GCF_001434475.1 Paucilactobacillus suebicus DSM 5007 = KCTC 3549
CAAGTGTTGCACTTCAATTTTAAATCGGGGAAATTTTTGAATTCCATCGTGATACATAAAATTCGCATCATCATTAAAATCAATGTCTTGAATACTTAATTGGTTTGCCACAACAGCGTAACCGTCGTCAGGAATTCGTTGAGCAACCCAATAATGTCCGCCACCGGTTTCCATATACCAGGCCTCATCATTATCTGCAAACAATATTCCATTACTCTCATTAGTACCAAACTGCTTAATAATTTCACCTAGTCGAGTAACGCCCTCGCGAGCAGTCTTAATATAAGGCAAAACAACAGTCACCATTGCTTCTTCGTTTAACCCGTCAGGGACAAGAGGGTCTGCAATTAAAACATTATTATTTGAGTACGCACTCTCAGTTGCACTCATCGCCACACCAAACTCATTGATCCCATCTTCTTCAAACAAGCCAAATTTATCGGTCCATTCTGGAGTCGCTGTGTATTTGGCACTGCTAGATGGTAAGTCAATCTCAAACTTATTATCTTTTGATTTGAAATGAGAACCCAGGTCATCACGCAAATGAATTTTCACATGCTTTGGCCAGGCTGCCTTTGCATCTTCATTGCGGCCAATCATTACGCTACCATCAAGGCTGGCCTTTTTACCAACCAGAATGCTCGTGCAAGCAGAATATTTTTTCATATTACACCAATTCCTTTTAATATTTATGGACCAATTTTACACGCCAAACAACAATTTTAGCAAACTATTCAATTGCTATTTGGCAATCAACTACTTTTTAAGTATAATGAACTGCAATAGATAAAAATGGAGGAATTGATATGCCACTAGTACACATTGACTTATTAGAAGGGCGTTCGGAAGAACAGCTAAAAGCCCTCGTTAAAGACGTTACAGAAGCTATCTCAAAGGACGCCAATGTTCCCGCAGAAAGAATCCATATTGTATTAAACGAAATGAAGCCAAATCGTTATAGTGTTGGCGGAACACTCAATAGTGATAAATAAGAGATATCTATTTGAAGTGATGACAGTATGAATGCGTAATTCATATTCGGTGATCATTACTTCTTTTTTTATTGAAATTTGGGGGAATCGGTGTGAGCAATCAGGTAGGAGCAAGCCAAGTTAATGATCAAGGACACTTACTAATCGGCGGCGTTGATACCGTTGATCTTGCTAAGTCGTACGGGACACCATTAATTGCTTACGATACTGCGAATATTAGGCAGCAAATTAGAGGATTTAAGAAGATATTTGATTCGGCTGGTGTAAATTATCAGATTAGTTATGCTAGTAAAGCATTTGCAACGGTTGCAATGTATCAACTAATTAATCAGGAAAATATTAACTGTGACGTTGTTTCAGCCGGCGAACTATACACAGCAATGAAAGCCGGCTTTCCAATGAATAAGGTCTCATTTCATGGGAACAATAAGTCGGTCGATGAACTAGCACTTGCTCTTGATCAGCGTATTGGGTGCATTATCATCGATAACTTTCACGAACTACACCTGCTGGACCAACTTACAACGGCTCGTAAGCAACACATTAACGTTATGCTTAGGGTCACTCCTGGGATCTCAGCCCACACTCATGAATACGTAATGACCGGTCAAGAGGACTCCAAGTTTGGCTTTGATATCAAAAGTGGCCAAGCAGATAGTGCTATTAAACAGGTGTTATCAGCCGAGTATCTTGATCCAATTGGTGCTCATTGCCACATTGGTTCACAAATATTTGCTACTGAAGGATTCATCATGGCCGCTCAAAAAATGATGGATCTAATTTTAAAGTGGCGTAATGAGTATAATTTTGATGCACCGGTGGTAAACTTAGGTGGCGGGTTTGGCATTCGATATACCGATGACGAAACTCCGCTGCATCCTGAAGAATTTAGTCAGGCTATTCTTGAAGAAATGAAAAAAATTGCATCAAAAAACCAAATTAACCTACCAGAAATTTGGATTGAGCCTGGTCGATCAATTGTTGGCAATGCAGGCACTTCTCTATATACAATTGGATCACACAAAGAGATTCCCGGTGTCCGTAAGTATGTCGCTGTTGATGGTGGTATGGGGGATAACATCCGTCCTGCATTGTACCAGGCCAAGTACGAAACAGTACTCGCAAACAAAATTAACGCCCCAGTAACACAAACGGTCTCAATTGCTGGCAAGTACTGCGAATCCGGAGATATGTTGGCATGGAATCAGGAATTACCGGATACCCATTCTGGTGATATTCTGGCCGTTTTGGATACTGGTGCTTACGGGTACTCCATGGCTAGCAATTACAATCGTAATCCACGTCCAGCTGTAGTATTTTGTGAAAATGGCAAATCACAATTAGTTGTTAAGAGAGAGCAACTTGAGGATTTAACTAGATTAGACGTGCCGTTAAATAATTAACACCGATCAATTTTGAGAGGATGACACATTTGAGTGATCAACAATACGTGATGGCTATTGATCAGGGAACAACCAGTTCTCGAGCAATTATTTTTGACCATCAAGGCAAAGAAGTCGCAAAGGCGCAGCATGAATTTACGCAATACTTTCCTGAACCCGGTTGGGTAGAACACGATGCATCTGAAATTTGGGATGGTGTTCAGAAAGTTATTTCTGACGTAATGATTCAATCAAAAATTCGACCATATAAGATTGCAGCGATTGGGATTACAAATCAACGTGAAACCACAGTTATTTGGGACCGCCATACTGGTAAACCAATCTACCATGCTGTTGTTTGGCAATCAAAACAGACTAGCGAAATTGCAGACGATTTAATTAACAACGGTTACCAAAAAATGATTCACGACAAAACAGGATTAGTCATAGATTCATATTTTTCTGCAACCAAAATTAAGTGGATTTTAGACCACGTTCCAGGATCTCGTGAGAAAGCGAAAAACGGGGATCTATTGTTTGGGACCATTGACTGTTGGCTTTTATGGAATCTAACCAATGGAAAGGTTCACGCAACTGATGTCACCAATGCTAGTCGGACAATGCTCTATAATATCCATCAACTTAATTGGGATCAAGACATCTTGGACCTGTTGGATATCCCGAAAGAAATGTTACCAGAAGTTCGCTCGTCATCAGAAATGTATGGTTACACTAGCGAATATCATTTTTATGGTGTTCAAATTCCAATTGCAGGCATTGCAGGTGATCAACAAGCCGCTTTATTTGGCCAAACCGCATTTGAAAAAGGTATGATTAAAAACACTTATGGTACTGGTGCATTTATAGTAATGAATACTGGCAAGGAACCCACATTGTCTGACAATGGTTTGCTAACAACGATTGCCTATGGCTTAAATGGAGAGATTAATTATGCTCTAGAGGGTAGTATATTCGTTGCCGGGTCAGCTGTTCAATGGTTACGTGATGGGCTAAAAATGATCGATCATGCTTCAGAATCTGAAAAATTAGCCGTTGACGCAAAAACAACAGGTGGTGTCTACGTTGTCCCTTCGTTTACAGGCCTAGGAGCCCCGTATTGGGACCAAGAAGTTCGTGGTTCAATGTTTGGACTAACAAGGGGAACAACTAAAAATCAGGTCATTAGAGCAACTCTTGAGGCCATTGCATTTCAAACAAGGGACGTGGTTGACACAATGGTCGCCGACACAAAATTGCCTTTAAAAGCACTAACGGTTAACGGTGGCGCATCTCGCAATAACTTTTTAATGCAATTCCAAGCAGATATTCTACAAACACCAATTCAAAGAGCAGAGATCGAAGAAACTACGGCACTTGGAGCGGCGTTTTTGGCAGGATTAGCAGTTGATTTCTGGCACGATCAAGATGAACTGGTCAAACTTAGTGAGTCAGGGTCCGAATTCACGCCAAAAATGCCAGTTGATAAATCCGAGAAAATTTACAAAGGGTGGACGCAAGCAATCAAAGCTACTCAAGCCTTCAGCCACTAACATAAAAAAGCGGGAAATAATTATCTTACTTTTCAGTAAAATAACTATTTCTCGCGTTTTAAGTTCGTGAAAGTTTATTAAACAGCATTTTGGGTTGGTACTTCAATATTAAAATATTTTTGTAGGTACCGTGCTAATCCGTCACTATCATTATCAAACTCAGTGACATCATCAGCAACGCTTTTAATCGAATCAATTGCGTTATTCATAGCAACTCCTCGCCCAGCATACTTTATCATTTCGGTGTCATTATCTTCATCACCAAAAGCGATAATATTGCTGCGATCGATATGATACTCTTTAGCGATATACTCGATTCCCTGGTCCTTATGAACACCCTTTGAAACGACCTCAAGAATACTGTGTGGTCCGCCCCAAACACGAATGTCCACGTCATTACCATAGTTTGCTTCAATTCGGTCAATTAAAGTTTGTTTTTGATCGGGCTGATATTGCAACGTTAAGGCTGTTGGATCGGAAGTTAAGTTATGGTGATTCAATACTTCATTTTCTGTCAAACTTGTTGGAAAGAAATCCTTCATCACATGGCTAGCTTGGTTAGCCCACAAATGAAGTTCGTTTTCAGCCGTCATGGTGTGGATGCCCAATTTTTGACGATTATCTAGCAGGTCAAGTGCAATATCCCGATCAACACTTCGCTGATATTCAAACTGCCATTCAGCGTGTGGAATATGCGTTAACGCACCATTGAAATTTACCATGGGAGTCTTCAACCCAATTTGGTCATAAAATTGACCTGAAATTCGGTAGGGACGTCCACAGTCACAATACTGATAATGTGACCATTGGCTGCTAATTGACGCAGTGTCATGATGGTATCCGGCGAAAGTTGCGATTGGTTATTCAGCGTGGTACCATCTAAATCGATTGCAATGAGGTGTTGATTCATTTTATTCAGTCACGTCCTTTAAACGAATTATTACAATAAAACACGTTATCATAAATTCTAACAAAACTCTAGCAATTTAAGCCATTTAAATTAATTATGTATAATACAAGCAAATTAATTGCATTGTACATAATCCCAATATATAGGAGATTAAGCTTTTGAAATTACCACAAGGTTTTATTAACAAATATCAGGAATTATTAGGGGACGAAGCAAACAATTTTTTTAAATCATTTGACCTTCCCAGTTTATCAGCTTACCGTGTCAATCCCAATAAAATGACAAAAAATCAACTTAACAATATAGATGATGAACCTGTACCATACTGTTCTACTGGTTTCTTTGGCAAAGTGAACGGCAAATCAATTCAACATACTAGTGGTCAAGTTTACAGTCAAGAACCATCAGCGATGTTTGTTGGAGAAGTTGTTGATGCTAAACCCGGAGAATATATCTTGGATTTGTGTGCTGCACCAGGAGGGAAAAGTACACATATTGCTGGTAAAATGGCAAATCAGGGTTTACTTGTTAGTAATGAAATTTTTAAAAACCGAGCCAAAATATTAAGCGAAAATATTGAGCGGTGGGGGTCCTCAAATACCGTTGTTACAAATGAGAGCCCAGATAAATTAGAATCTTTTTTCCCAGCCTTCTTTGATAAAATCCTAGTTGATGCACCATGTTCTGGTGAAGGAATGTTTCGTAAAGACCCCGATGCAATGCAATACTGGAATGAAAGTTACTCAAGTGAATGTGCAAATCGTCAACGTCATATTCTTGCATCGGCAGTAAAAATGTTGAAACCGGGGGGCAAATTAATTTATTCAACATGTACATTTGCACCAGAGGAAGATGAACAAATCATCAACTGGTTGCTAGACGAATATCCACAGTTTGAAATGACACCAATCAATAAATACCCGGGAATGGATGATGGCCGCAATGAATGGAGCAAGGGGTCTAATGATGTTTCAGATGCAGTTCGCTTATTCCCACATCACATCAAAGGTGAGGGACATTTCATCGCTCGTTTATCATGGAAAGCAGATTCTAGGAATCTAGACAAAAAAAATTACAAATTATTTAAGCCATCACGGTTAACGAAAGAACAGCAAACTCTGCTATCAGAATTTTTAAATGACACTATGCCTAACTACAGCATTAGAAACGTTGTTTTATTTGGTGATCGACTTTATGATATGCCCGATGGTATGCCATCAATTGACAAACTTAATATCACAAAACCAGGTATTGAAGTTGGCACTTTCAAAAAGAACAGATTTGAACCTGCAATTGGACTGGCTTTGTCAATCAATTCATCTGAAGTAAAGAACACAATCCAAATATCTCAAGATCAGTGGCGTCAATATGTTCACGGCGATGTCATTAAGGTAGATACAGAACATAAAAAGGGCTGGTATTTATTAACCTGTAATGGATATAGTATCTGCTTTGGAAAATTAGTTAATAACACTGTTAAAAATTTCTATCCTAAAGGTTTAAGATTCTAAGCACACAAAAAAGAGATCGAAAAATTCGATCTCTTTTTTAATTTATATATTTCTCTGATCAACATAGTTTTTCAAATTAGATGAAAGAACATAAGAACATTTAGATAATTCACTAAAATTATGACATCCGCATAAAAGTAATATTCTCTTAATTTCAAGCTTAAAGTTACTTATTTCTGTAGATAATGCATCCATGCCATCTGTGTTTAATATATTTAAAAAGTAGCCCGCAATACCAACACTTTGCGCGCCAAGGACACCACACTTGATAACATCCAGTGGTGACGTAATTCCGCCACCCGCAATGACGTTAATTTGGCTTTGAAAATGACGACTTTCTAGCAATGATTCTAAGGCCGTTTGACCCCAGCTAGCTAATGATGAAAAATCCAGATCATGATTCCGACGATTTTCAATCATCGCAAAATTTGTTCCACCACGGCCACTGACATTTATATTTTTAACACCAACATCAACCAACTGTTGGATGGTTTCATGACTCATGCCAAAACCAACTTCTTTGACAATCACAGGAATATCAACGTGACTAACAATTTCACTAATCTGGTTAACCCAGTCAAAAGATCTTTCACCTTCAGGCATAATGATCTCCTGAGCAGCATTTACGTGCAACTCTACAGCGTTAGCATTGATCATATTCACTGCTTCTTTAACCTGACTTACACTAGCTCCCGCACTTAAATTCGCAATTACAATTCCATTAGGATTTTCTTCACGAATTACCGAAAAACTATCAATGGCATCTGGATCCTTGAGTGCAATACTTTGAGAACCACATGCCATTGGTAATTGGTGTAGGGCAGCCATTTGGGCCAACTGACGATTAATTTTCTTAGATTGCTGACTGCCACCAGTCATTGCTTCAATATAGAATGGTGTTTCAGATGTAATAGAATCAGTCAGCATACTACTAAGGGTGACATCATCAATGCTAATCTCAGGTAAACTTTGATGAATAATTCTCAATTCTTCAAAAGGATTAACACTATGTGCGGTTTGATAATACTTTTCCGCAATTGATAGATGTTCATTTTTTCGATGAGCTTGTTGAGATTCCATATAAAATACCTCTACTGTTGTGTAACGTTTTGCTTGATTAAATGGACAGTAAGTTGCAATTGTTCAATTTTGTTATCATTCCACTGTGACAACATCCGATTCAAATTGGTTCCACCATCAATTAAAACAATGCCGCAGTCTCCACCACCAGCACCTGATGTTTTTGCTGCGCCACCAAAGCTTTCAGCAATCGAGCACATTTTAACAAGGGTAGGGGTTTCAATTTGAACTCCAGAAAAATCACTCAGTTTTTGTAACAATCCACGATTGTAACGAACTTCTGCTTGAATCTTTGCGATATTACCTTCATGAAAGCCGACAATCATTCTTTGAATGCAATCTCTGCTTTCCGTTAAAAATGTCTGATACTCAATTTGATCATGTACTTTTACCAACGATACTTTATCAACCAGTTTTGATGTTGACGCCGGCGAGCCAGTCCAGCCAATCACTAATTTTAAATTGTCAGGGGCGATTAGCTGTTCAATTTCTAGGTTGGGCCACTGTAAATCAATTAACTCGGGAAGCGGCAAGAAATGACGGCGTTCCGCTAACCATTGGCGGTCAAAAGAATGATAAGCAATCCAACCACCATATACCGAAGCCGCAATATCTCCAAGCGAACCGTTTCCCTGCACATCAAAGTGTGCAATAGCAGCCAATTTAAAAATCTGAGCTTGAGTGACATTGAGCTGATAAAATTCACAAAGGGCTTTAACAGTTGCAACTGTCACTGCGGCCGATGATCCCAGGCCATACTTTTTGCCATCTTCACTATCCAATTCACTGTCAATTCTTAAATGATAGACACGTAATTGACGATCCATTGAACGTGCATATTCTTCAGTAATTTTAATTGCAGACAAAATATAGTGAAAGGGATTATCACGGTTATCAAAAACCATTTCATCCCCCATACGACGCCAATGAAGGGAGTTTTCAGTGTATTGACGAGAAACAATACTACCGTAATCTTCACTTTCCTCAACGGTGCAAGTAACAAACTGGTTCAATGCTACGATAATTGCAGGAAATCCATTTTCTACGACGGCATATTCTCCAGCAATATATAATTTTCCAGGTGCTTTAGCGGTAATCAACAAAACATGTCCTTTCATTAACAATCAATATATTCAATTCCCGGTCCAGGGTGGGCGACAACTAATTGATCGCGTTTAAATTCAATTTGTAAAGCTTTTAAAATACGATCACGATTTTTTCGATCGTAAATCACTTTTACGTTAGGACCTGCATCCAAGGTATAATAGCAGTTTATACCCTGGTTACGCAAGTCATGTATTAGTTCAATCGTCTTTAACGTCTCAGAATTAAAATACGTAAAGCTGGGTTCTGCCGACATATTAAGCGCATGCATTCTCATTGCATTCAATTCAGCAATTTTACCAATTCGATTAATATCCTTGTTTTTAATGGCTTCCTTCATTAATCCCATGTCGTTCTGAACTACATCAATCCACGAAGCATAGTAGGGTGAAGTTGCAACAACGCTTTGCATTCCTGAACGACTCGAAACCTTTTTAATATTGGTATCCAAAAGAATCGCAATCATTTCAAGACCAAAATCGAGTTTTTCTTGAATCGGTTCTGCAAACGAGCTGACATCATCGTAACCGCGGTGCCACTCAACGAGTCCACCAAATATTGACCGAGTGGCTGATCCTGATCCACGTCTAGCAACACGTGATAATTCTTGCCGCGTTAGATCTAATCCCGCTGCTTTAGCGCCAGCAGCCGCCAACGCAGCAAATGCTGAAGCAGAAGAGGCCAATCCCGCGGAAATAGGTACATGATTTTTTGAACTGACGCTTGCATACTGTGTTACGCCACTTAAATCACGAATATGAGACATGAAATTTGTTAGTTTAACAAAATTTTTTTCATTAACCGGGTTGCCGTCAATTTTAAATTCATCATGTTCAAGATCATCACTAAATTCAACTGCAGTTGTCGTATAAAACTCATCTAGTGTAAGTGACAAGCTATCTGTGTATGGAATAATTAGGCCTGAATCCTTCTTACCCCAGTATTTAACCAACGCAATATTTGTATGGGCCTTAACTTTACCAATCATCTAATCCTCAAATCCTCCCGATAAAGGTTGTATCCAAGTAGCACTTGCTCCGGCCTCAACCATTTTAACAGCTAATAATTTTGCCGCAGATTCATTTGGCAGTAACACCAGAAAACAACCACCTCTGCCACCACCGGTAAGTTTGGCTCCCAAAGCACCTTCGTTCATGGCAACATCAATCAACGAGTCAATCGAGGGGTGACTTACAGATAAAGCCGATAAATCATGTTGGGCAAGCGTTAAACATTTTCCTAAAAGTGCAACCTCATTTTTTATTAAATGTTGTCTTGTTTCAGTTGTTAGTTGGCCGAGATGCGAAATTCGTTTAGTTGCTTTAGTGGAGTTATTCTCTAACTCTTGCTTTACAGCAGCTATTGCTTCTTTAGTTTGACCGTGAACACCAGTATCGACAATTAACAGTGTTCCATCAATATTCATGCTTAATGACTCATTTTGCTTACCTTTAACGTACCAAATTGGCTGAATTGAACTAACGGTTGCTGCATCGAGTCCACTTGGACTACGATGTGTTACCTGTTCCTCAACGTCAGCTAACTTAAGTAAGAGGTCCTGGTCTAGTGAGGTATCATAGTAGTCAAAAAAAGATTTAATGATCGCCACAGCAGTTGCAGCAGACGAACCCATGCCTCGTTCTGCCGGCAACATACTGGTAATACTGAGGTGCCAATAATCTTTTTCACCATTAAAATATCTAATCAGTCTATCTAATAGTTTTCTCACACCAGCCATTTGCTCAGGTAGTTCTGTAATTAATCCGTCAAAATAGCGACTATCAATTGTGCGGACAGGGGTCAGTGTCTCAGTCATCGTTGCCGTGCAAGTAACTCTTGAAAGCGGCAAAGCAATCGCTGGCTGGCCATAAACTACACTATGCTCACCAATCAATATTATTTTTGCGTGGCTGGTACCACTGCCTTTACGAACCATTTGAAATCCAACTTTCTAACTTCAAAATAAAAACCAGGCTTAATTATACCTTAAACACCGCGCAAACGTTACTTATTAAGGAAAAACTTATGCGGAGTTTAATATTCAGACCTGATTACTAATTTAAATTTAATTTTTCGGGTTAATTCAAAAATGGAAAAACACCACGACAAATAGTATCATATAAAATGTTTAATAAATAATAAAATGGTGAAGTAAATGAAAAGTTCAAAAATATACTCGGTTGTTGATTTAGAAACAACTGGTACAAGTTATAAAAACGGTGATCGCATCATTCAGGTTGGGTGTGTTCTCTTTTCAGATGGCAAAATGATTAATAAATTTGAATCTATTATTAATCCACAAACAAGTATTCCTCAAACAATTGAGCAATTAACTGGTATTACTAACCACGATGTTAAAAATGCGCCTCTCTTTGACGACATTGCTCCTACATTATTTAGTTTACTATCAGATACTGTTTTTGTTGCGCATAACGTTGGATTCGACTTTCCATTTTTAAATGCTGAAATGGAAAGAGCTGGCTATCCTTCACTTGATATCAAGGCAATAGACACAGTCACGCTGAGCCAAATTCTCTTACCAAATGAACCAAGCTTCAGATTACGCGATTTGACAAACTATCTTTCAATTGATCATGATTCACCACATACAGCTGATTCTGATGCGCAAGCTACTGGAGAATTATTGGTGCAGTTATTTGATAAACTACATCAGTTACCAACCACTACTTTGCAAAGCATCATTAAGCTACGACTATCCTTGCCTTATGACACAGACAATGTGTTTAAAAAGGAATTGGAAGAAAGATCATCTACAAATAAATTACCAAATAATTTAAACGTTGTAGGCGGTCTCGTTTTACAAAAACCTGTAAATTTTGAAATCGTTGAAAACAGATCCTCTGCTAAGTTTCCAAGGTCAAAAGCGGCTAAAATAAAGTCATACGGTCAATTTTTGTCATACCGTCCATCACAAGCAAAGATGATGAATGCAATCCATAATAATTATACTCATGATGATGTCAAAAACATGATCGTTGAAGCAGGAACCGGCACAGGTAAAACTTTAGGATACTTGCTACCAGCAATCTATTTAGCTTATCCGAATCAACGGATTATTGTCAGTACTGCAACCAATATTTTGCAAAAACAACTCAGTGCTACGGGAATTGGGCAGTTAAATAATATATTACCGTTTAAAATTAACAGCGTCGTGCTAAAAGGCAGCAGACATTACATTGACATTGCCAAATTCATGCACTCACTAAGCGTTATTGAAGACTCGAAACCAATTCAACTGGTGAAGGCTAAGTTGCTGGTCTGGTTAACTGAAACCAAAAGCGGCGATTTAGACGAACTTAATTTGAACAGTTACCGTTTGCCATATTTTAGCGAAATTAGACATGAAGGGATTTTAAGTCTTAACCAACAGAGCCGCTACTATGACGACGATTTCTTAGTTAGGCAACAAAAAGCTCTCAAGCATGCTAGCATTATTGTCGTTAACCATGCATATTTAGCATCCCATGCACAAGAACTAGGATCGAATATAGACAAACCATATCTTATTATTGATGAAGCTCAGCACCTCAGCGACAGTATTTTGAAACGCTCAAGACAGAAAATTGACTTTCCATTGATTAATGCCGCCATTCACATCATGCAGAGCTTGGTGAATGCTAATCATGACCGTAACTTAAGAAATGTCTTCAATGATTTGCCACTCGGCACGTACAATATTGATTTGCTCAGAAACGACTTACTTAATCTTGACGAGGCTTTTAAACAATTTGAGCAGGCCCTTTACCGTCAATTTATGCTCAACGTCAATACCAGCCGGGAACAGCAAATTATTGAAGAAACTATTGATAATCATAAATTGGCCAACATGCTACAGCCTGCGAATCGAATCTTAAGCGATTTAGAACAGTCACTAGGTAGTCTACATCTGCATTTTAATACTTTGTTCCGGATGTTTGAAAAAAATCAAATCCATTGGTTGACCAGTGATCGATATTTAGTGACTCAATTCCAGAGCCAGCTACTAATCATCACACAAGCCTATGATACATTGCATCACTTTAGCGAAGTTCTTCAAAAGCAACTTAATGAATCAGTCTTCTGGCTAACAGTCCACCAATCATCAGAAAAAAGTAACCTTCAATTAAGTGGTGGCCTGCTCACTACTAGTGGATTTCTTGCGGAACAAATATATCCATACTTTAAAAAGGCAACTTTTGTAGGTGCGACACTATTTTCTTCCGGCAGATCAAGGTACTTATATGATCAATTAGACATTAAGGCAGAGAAAACACGGGTTAAAAAATATCATTCACCATTTGATTTTGCCAACCAAGCATCATTAATGATTGCTAATGATGCACCAATTATCTCATCTGAAAATTATCGTGACTATATCAGTTATTTAAGTCAGACAATTTATCAAATTGCAAAAGATAATCCCCGTCAAACAATGATATTATTTAATTCATTACTAACAATCGAACAGGTATATAGTCAGCTACACAGCACTGACCTGTTTTTGCAACGTGATATTCTGGCTCAAGGCGTCACCGGTAATAAGGAAAAAATAATGAAACAATTTGTCACCGGCAGTCAATCCATTCTTCTTGGGGCATCAAGCTTTTGGGAGGGAATTGATTTGCCAAAGGATCAGTTGCAATTATTGATTATTACGCGACTACCATTTGATTTTCCAGACGCAATATTACAACGTGCTGAAAATAACTGGTTAAAACAAAATCATAAAAATCCATTTTATAGTTCTGCATTACCAAAAACGACGTTAAGAATAAGACAAGGAATTGGCCGATTAATCAGAACTCCAGATGATTATGGAGTGGCAATTATTCTAGATCGTCGAATTCATGAGCGGAAATATGGACAGTCTATTTTAAATACATTGCCCAGTGAATTACCCGTATCAAGCATACCAACGAGTGAAATATTATCAGAAACAAAAGCTTTCTTTAAAAAACATGATTAAAATATGTTGTGGCGGAGATGTCTGGTATAATAGCAGTCGATTAATTGAAAAGGGGACAAACATTTATGCAAAGCCGAAGAAACGAAAAACGGCGGCATCATCCAATTAGAATAACAATTGTGATCATTGTGCTGATTTTTCTTTGCGGTTGGACAATCTACGCAATTGGTAATCATCCGCGGCGTCAATCTGAGCAACAAGCAGTGTCAATGGCTAAAAAGTATGCCAATCTAAAACATGAAAAGAATTTCTATATCTACAATCGTGATAAGACATACTATACCGTCACTGGAACTAATAAAAATAATCAATCAATATTAGTAATTATTGCTAAAACTGGCGGAAAAATTAGGGTTCTTAAACAAAAGGATGGTATCACGAAGAACCAAGCATTGACTAAAATCTGGAACAACAGAAAACCAAAAAAGGTTCTCAAGATAGCACCAGGTATATTCAATAATCAAGCTATCTGGGAAATTACTTATCTGAATAAGCAGGGCAATCTATGCTATGAATTACTGAGCTTCAAGAATGGTAAAGTAGTTCAAAGAATTGACAACTTATAATTGAATGGAGGAGTTATTGTTGGAAACCATTAACATTATTGATGCACCAAAGCATGTTAATGAAACAGTAAAAATCGGTGTCTGGCTGACGGACAAGCGTTCCAGTGGAAAAATTGCATTCTTGCAATTACGCGATGGTACAGCATTTTTCCAAGGAGTTGTTTTAAAAAATATTGTTGGTGAAGATGTTTTTGATGAAGCAAAACATTTACGTCAAGAATCGAGTTTTTGGATCACCGGTGAAATTCATGAAGATACTCGTTCAAAGTTTGGTTATGAAATTCAAGTTCAAAGTATTGAATTAATAGGGACCAGTGAAGAATATCCAATTACGCCTAAAGATCATGGCATAGACTTTTTGTTAGATCATCGCCATCTGTGGTTGCGTTCGAGCAGACCACATGCAATTTTAACAATTAGAAATGAAGTAATTCGGGCGACGTACGAATTCTTTAACAAAGAAGGATTCACAAAAATAGATGCGCCAATCTTAACAGGTAATGCACCGGAAGGAACCACGGACTTATTCCATACTGAATACTTCGACCATGATGCTTACTTATCGCAGAGTGGTCAATTGTACGAAGAAGCTGGTGCGTTAGCATTCAACAAAGTCTTTTCATTTGGGCCAACATTCAGAGCCGAAAAATCTAAAACTCGTCGTCACTTGATTGAGTTCTGGATGATTGAACCAGAAATGGCATTCATGCATCAAGAAGAAAGTCTGGAAGTTCAAGAAAATTATGTCGCATTTCTTGTTCAAAACGTGATTGATCATTGTGCTAGCTCTTTAGAAATACTTAACCGTGACGTTGAATTACTAAAAAAATACACAAAAACTCCTTACCCTCGAATCAGCTATGACGAAGCAATCGAGATGCTCAATAAGGGGGGTATCCCGGCTAAGTGGGGTGACGACTTTGGATCACCAGAAGAGACGTACTTGGCAGATCAGTTTGAACAACCAGTATTCATTTTGAACTATCCAAAAGCGATCAAGCCATTCTACATGAAGCCACATCCAACTCGAGACGACGTGGTAATTTGTGCCGATTTATTGGCACCTGAGGGTTATGGTGAAATAATTGGTGGATCAGAACGTGCCGTAGATTATGATTATTTGTTACAACAAATCAAATCTGCTGGATTGAACCCAGCAGATTATGAATGGTATTTAGATCTACGCAAATATGGCTCAGTACCACATTCTGGATTTGGGCTGGGCCTGGAACGTTTCTTAACATGGGTTACAGGTGAAGACCATGTTCGTGAAACTATTCCGTTCCCTAGACTTTTGAACCGCATTTATCCATAATTCTGAGTATTGGGGGCTTAACTAATGAATGATCAATTTATTAACTCTTATTTGTCAGCCGGTCAAACCGTAATTAGCAATCTAGTCCTCAGAAACTACCATAAAATTGGTATGTCCAGCAGTGAGCTAATGGTCTATTTTCAACTTAAATCCTACATTGACCAAGGTATTCCGGCTCCTGATATTAGTAAAATTGCCAATAATCTTGGTACAGACACTAATCAAGTATATGAATTAATGCATAAAATGATTCAAGGAAATTTGATGACACATGAAACAAAAATTGATAGTAATGGAAAACAAACTGACTACTACGATTTTGCGATTTTAGCTAAAAAGATGGTTAACCTGATAGATCAAGAAAATACGGACTCAAGTGAAGAAAGTAAAAAATCTGATCGAGAACAGGTATTCAATAAAATAGAAGTTGAATTTGGTCGTCCTCTTTCACCGATTGAGTTTGAAACAATTGCAAAATGGATGGATGAAGATCATTATTCCGCACAGATAATCGAAATGTCTCTTCAAGAGGCCGTTCTCAATCAGGCGTGGAATTTGAAATACATGGATCGAATCCTGAGAAGCTGGGAAAAACAGCATATCACAACACCACAGCAAGTGGATAAATTACGGCAAGACCATCTTGACCAACAAGCACCAATTTCTAAATCCAGTGGTCACAACAAAATCAAAAAGGGACCAAATATTCCACTGTTTAAAATTACTGATAATTAAAAAAAGCCGAAGAAGCGTGTTTGTAAACACAAACTAGCTTCTCGGGCTTTTTTTGAGCTTTCAACGTGTCATCTGATATTGGCTAGTGTATGCTGTGTTTAGCAACAAATGAAAGGGGTTTTAAAAATTGGCAAATAATTTTGATTACGATGTCGTAGTAATTGGTGCCGGACCTGGGGGACTAGCCGCAGCATATACTCTATCATCAAGTAAAAAAGTATTAGTAATTGAAAATAACCTGTGGGGTGGTACATGTCCTAATTTCGGTTGTGACCCTAAAAAAATGTTATATAGTGTCGTTGAATCTAAACGTCAAGCAAATCAATATGATGAGAACGGATTACGGGGAACATCAGAAGTATCAGTTGACTGGCCATCAATGATAAAATTCAAACAAAGTTATACTGATAAAATACCTGGCGGAACCGAATCTGGATTAGCTAGTTCAAACATCGACCATGTTTATGGGACTGCTCAATTTATCGATCAACATACGGTGCTGGTTGACAATAATAAGTACCAAAGTAAACAGTTTATCATTGCGACTGGCGCTAAACCATCTATTCCGGAGATCCCTGGTGCCGAACTTTTTGATACTAGTACTGAATTTCTAGCAATGCCATCTAAGCCTGACAGTATCGGAATTGTTGGTGCCGGATATGTGGCAATCGAAATTGCCAATATTGCTATTGAATCAGGAATTAAGGTGGATATATTCCAGCATAACGACAGAATATTAAGCGGATTTCCTGCGGAGTTTACTGGTAAACTCGCTGAATTATTAGAGAAAAAGGGAGTTACTTTTCACTGGAATTCTTCCGTCAGCCAGTTACAGGGTACACCTGATGGATCAATAACCTTAAGTACTAATGATCAACAAACATATACGTTTAATCACGTGTTTGCTGCTGTTGGTCGAGGTGCTAACATTGAATCTCTTCATTTGGATAAAGCTGGTGTTCAATCGAATCATGGTGGAGTTATCGTCAATCAGTATCAGCAATCAACTGCCAACAATATTTTTGCTATTGGAGATGCTGTCAGCAAAAGCATCCCCAAACTAACCCCGGTTGCTAGTTACGAGGGACGTTATGTTGCTGACTTCATTTTAGAACGTAAGACTGATCCAATTATTTTTCCTGCAATTCCACACACAGTGTTTGCAGGACCTGAACTTTCCCAAGTTGGTGTAACTTTGAATGAGGCCAAAGATGATCCACAAAAGTATCAGATAAAGAATCAATCTGTTGGCTCTTGGTATTCATACCATCGAGTTTTAGACGATAGTGCACAAATAGCAACTATCACGGACGGTGAACAAGGTACCCTAGTTGGAGCTGTTGTATTATCTTCAAATGCAGAAGAGTTAATTAATTACTTTACTGAAATGATCAACGATCGCAAGGGTGCTAAGAATCTACCTGATCAGATTCCGGTTTACCCGAGTGCCGCAAGCGATTTATCTTATTTGATGTAATTTTTCTACAAATAAAAAGGCTGAGCAATATGCTCAGCCTTTTGGGTTCTACAATATTTGGTACTGATAGATT
>NZ_AZGF01000043.1 GCF_001434475.1 Paucilactobacillus suebicus DSM 5007 = KCTC 3549
TATGTTTGCTGTTTGAAGCCAAGGTGGCCGTAGTGGCACTGGTAAACTGAAAATCGCTGTCTTGCAGTAATATCTCTGACGAATTTACCAGTAAATTGTAGTTGCGACTGCCAATCGCATTAGTTTTCACGTGAATCTGAAAAGTTTCTTGGCCACCCGCTGGTTTATCAGCCTCTTGTGGCACCCCAAAACCATAGGTATACATAGTTCCCGTAAAATATGGTTGTTCACCATCGGTACTAGTTAAGTTCACGGTGACTGCTAACTGATTAGCAATCGTGAGATAATTATTAAGTTCTGCTTGTAAACTGGCTACTGGCGTGTCTTTGATTGCCTCAAGCATGGTCTTGATGTCTTCAATCGTCGCATCAACTTGAAGTTTCCGTAGATAATTGACACCATCATCATAATCATGTTCTAACGCACCGATTGTCTCAACTGCTCGGACAAGGGCTTCGCGCACGTCTATACCGTAAGCCTTGTTAGATATCCATGTAGCCAGCTGTAATACTTCCGCGGATAACTTCGACTGATCAATCGTATTGACCGTCTCAATATGCGTAAAATCTCGATATTGTGACACTTTTATTCTCCTTTCTACTATTAGACAAAGGCTTCATTGTAGCTGTAATCAGTGTCCAAACTAAGCCCATTAAAGGTGTCTGCGGATTGCCAAGCATCACACGTGGTTGGCTTCGTTGATCCCCATGCGGCAACCCAACGATAAACTGCCCCGGTATCTGCAAAGGTAAATCTGCCACTGGTAAACCATGATTCAGAGGCATAGATACATGTCTTTGAATACCCGGCATCGGCTAAGACTTTGAAGAACGCAGCTAACTCACTCGTGAGTGTTGCTTCGTCAGTGCTTAGTCCACTAGCTTCCACGTCACAAGCCACAATGGTACTTTTGTCAATGCTCCGTGATTGCAACTCTTCCAAGAAGTGTGTTGCTTCTGCCGTCGCATTTGATACTGACGTAGCGGTAAAGTAGTGGAATGATCCGATATATTTCATACCCGCACTAATCACATTGGCTTTCTGGGAGTCAAAAATTGGATTGGTGTAATCCGTTCCACTATCGCTACCTTGAGTTAGCTTAATCATGGCGCCTTTAACACCCTTGCTATAAAGACTGGTGTACCAACTAGCGGCCTGATCAGTCGTTGAGGTAGTCCCATTATTAGATGACAGATCAACAAACATGCTGCCTGATGTCCATGAACTGTCGGAGTCCGAAGAAGAAGAACTTTGTAAGGCCGCAATTTGGGCTTGCAAGTCCGCAATCGTCTCAGCGGTTGTCTTCGCTGAACTCGTTAGATTACTTGTAGTGCTGGCCAAAGTATCAATGGTGCTAGTCAAACTGTTAATTTTGTTCTTTTGTTGAGCCACTAAGTTAGCGGCATTACTGGCCAGCTTCAATTGATAATCAATGATGGTCTTGGCCGTGTTATTCAAGACAATATCAGTTTCTTGGCTCGGATCAAATGGGTAGTACTGATATTCCAACACTTGAACCTTAGTGGCATACCCAATTGGCCGAACCTCTAGTCGTCTGATTTCACCGGCAATCGGCTTCATGTTCTGTAAGGACTTGATCTCAATGGATAAACTTGGCTCGGTGACCAGTTGAGTTAACGCATAAGCCTTCATGTCAGCGGCGATAGTAAATCGATCATCCGAGATATCTTCGCCACTATGAATACCCCATTCGGCCACACTGTCGTCATCTTGAACGACAAACGGTGTGAAGTAATAGGTTTCGGTATCATCGTCTGTGTCATCAGTCGTTGATGATGTATCTTCGGTTGCTCCGTAGCACTTAACTGAGTTAACAATGCTGGTAGAGTCATACGTCAACGTGACTTCATTAGTATCGTGCAAATAATCAATCCGATTGCCATGATCCACGGCAAAAGCATCCGCTGAGTACACCCGAATATTTTTATTGTCTGGATAGATAATCGCTGTTGGCCACGTGCTGAGAATCTGACTTAGCATGTCTTGACCTGAGTTATTGCCTAAGTTGGTAATTGTATCAGAGTCAAAAGTTCCAATAACTTCATAAGTGTATCCTAGAGTATTGCAAGTAGTATCATCGAGGTAATAAGAAAGGACACTCGCTGGTGTATAAGTAAGTGTCCCTGATTTCGTATTATATTGTCTGATCCGTGAGATTTCAGCGTAGACATGGGTGGCCACAATCTGGATCGTGGTCACACCGCCAGTGTAATCCGGTTCAAATTGCTTGATAATAAACTCTTGATCATCCCAATAAAGACTTGCCTCAACACTGAGATAGTTGTAGGCGACTGAGTTGTCATCATAGACTGTTAATTGGAGTTCCCAAGTATTATTGGCTTCCCAGTGTTCATAGAAGGTGTTGTTAAGAATACAATTCAGTGGAATCTTAGTTGTCCCATTGTGGGCTGTCACCAGTAATTTATCCAAATAACTTCACCTCTAGTCTAAGAATACATAAGGGAAACTAAACGTCACATCAAAGTCGGAACTACCGCCAATAGCAAGGTCGTTCTGCCCAACGTCCAGCACTAAAGTATTGTAATCCGTGCTATCAGTGGCTAAAGTACCATTGACATAGGTATCAATACCATCAATCAAGACTACGTCAGACTTGGTTAAAGTCTTAGTTAATCGCCAACTACTGTCATTTGTGTGGTTGTAGATAGCCAATTCATCGCCCGCATAATGGATTTTAACCTTTAAATCATGATGCTGGTAATAAGGATCAATGGCCACATCGCCACCGTTTAAAATGGTGATGGAGTTGCCAGTAGCATAGTAATCATCCGCTGTTTGGATTGGGATATCATAGCCGAGTGGATAATCGTCAAATAAGTCTGTCATGGCATCGGTACGCAACAAGGAATATTTATACCCGGTTGGATTATCGAAGACAATGCTGATTGTAGTGTCTTGTGAGCGATCCATCGTCTGTTTAATATCAAAGCTAGTGGACCGCACATAAATAGCCATGTTGGGCTGTGCATCTGTCCGCAATCGGATCACTTGCCGATTGTCAAACAACTTGTAGATGCGATCCTTGAGGCCTTGAAAGTTGCGCCAGTCACTGAAATGCATGTAAAAGTTTGCTGTAATAGTACTCCGACTAAAAGTCGAATAGTTAAGCACCGAGCCGTCAACACCGTTATTATCGGTATACGCATTATTGACGACAGGTGATCCATCAAGTCCCAAGAACTTCAAGTCGGGAATTTTATCATTCAAGTTAAATTCCTCATCAGAACCAACTTGAATATATAACTGTGGTCGTAACCGCATATGTATTCCTCCTTTCTTTAATTAATTATTTAAATGGTCGTCCAAGATTGCTTGGATAGTTCCTGTGCTTCATATTTTAATTGGGTTTTTTGGTCAAATGTCCCAATCCCTTTAGTAGCAGTTATTTGATCAGTTCCTAAGCCAACCAAAGTAGCTAGATAAGACTTAACTGATTTAAGTTCAGCAACTACATCGGAGTTATCTGCTGTAACGCTAGTTGTGCTTGAGGTACCACCGCGGTAATAGTCCACGACTTGCCCTAGTAACTGCCAAGCTCGCGAAGAACTCAAAGTATTCAAAGGAATAGCCATTTCAGCACCAGCCTCGCCGAAGATACTTGCGGTAGTCGCAACACCACCGTTGGCATACATCTTGTGACCAGTTGGACCCCAACCACCTTTTACACTAATATCTTTTAACCAGTTCGAGTCATTGAACATTGCAGCAATTTGTGAAGCTCCATTATGAATATCATTGGTGAAACCTTTTGGTAACCAGTGTTCAAAGGTTGGCTTGATATATTGCAAAAGGCCAGTAGAAGGGTGACCAGCTTTAGCATTGGAGTCCCAGTTGTTAGTAACCGTTGCTGACCCCTTTGACTCTTGCGCGATTCTATGCAAGATAGCATTCATACCAGCTCCTGAAAGATCAACATGCATCCTTCCAGCAACTTCATTAATAATTGGTTCCCACTGTTTAGCTCCAGTACCTGTTGGATTAGCAATATCCGCAAACAATTTCTTAACCCACTTAATTGCGTCTTTAGCGACTGTTATCGGGAATTTCGTAAGGATATCACTGGCTAGGCTAATCTTGCTCGAAGTGTTGCCCAAGAAATGATTAAATAATGATTCCATGAACTCAGCTGGCTTCTTTAAGATATCCTCGGTGTCGTCTAAGACGTCCTTAGCACCATTCCAGAGTCCACTAAAGAAGTCACCCACACCACTGGCATAGCCTGGTAAATGCATCGCCTTGGCTAATTGTGCAGAACTATCACCGTTTAACACGCTAGTGCCTTTAGGTAAGGGTACAATCATATTTTTTACATCTGGAAACATACCAATCTGACCGTTTGGTAAGTGGTACATTTCGCGATAATTAGCGCCTTGACCGTCATTAACTTTAGCTAAGCCACCTTGATGAGTGGCTTTAGTTCCTTGAGCGTAACTAGGCAGGGGAATTTTCCAGTCGCCACTAATCTTACTTGCACCGACCTTGTCCAGAACCCAATTGATACCTTTTTCTAATCCCGACAGCATATCGTTAAATGGCTTAATGATGTCTCTAACCAAGTCCACGAAGTGTTTATGAATGGACTCCTTAGCGTCCGATACAGTGTCACCAATGGCTTTCATTTTATCCTGCCACCATTTGACCATGTCGCCCAGACGTCCACCCGTCATTTGATTAAGCTTGTTGTACATATCGGCAAAGATATTATGGACAAAAGAATTAATGGAGTTAGCAGTATTCTTCAAGTCACTACCAAGTTTGCCCCATTTACCAGTCTGAAAATCATGCCAGGTGCTCGTTAGATTGTTCAGCACATTGTAGCCCGAATTAAAGGTTGTTTTGTGATTGTTAAACATCTGAACAGCCTTTTTGCGGGTGTCATCAGCCATATTGCTGAACCAATTACCGACGCTACGAGCACCAGACTGTGAGGCACTAGTTACTGTCTTCCACCCATTTGAGAAAGTAGATTTACCTGAATTCCACAAGTTTGATAAGTGTTTACCAGCGTCATTTTTCAGACCTAAGAAAGACTTCACAGCGTTCTTAGTGCCATCAGAAGTGGACTTAGTAAAGTTATTCCAACCTTTTTTGGCGCCACTGCCAATATTTCCAGCCCATTTGCCGAGGTTCTTCACGGCATCCACGGCTTGGCCAATATACTTCTTAGCATCTTTCGCAATCCCATTGACGAAATTGCGAAACTTCTTATTGTGCTTATAGAGGGCTACTAGCGCCACACCAATCGCAACAATTGCAGAAACCACGGCAATAAATATGTTGGCTTTCATAGCAATATTTAACGCTTTTTGAGTTACTGCAGTAGTCTTGGCTGCAGTTGTATAACCCTTTAGTGCAATCACCATGCGACTAAGCCCCAAACTGAATGTTGTTACACCACCCATGATCTTCTTAACGGCAAAGGCACCAATTAACACCTTGCCGAAGGTCGCTACAGCCGTTTGATGTTTCGCTAAGAAATTGATTAAACTTGCGGCTTTGGTCGCAAGTTTAGCAATACCTGTACCAAGCTTTTCTACACCAGTCTGAGTCTGCTTGTTATTCAGAGCCTTGTTTAAACTAGTAAGTCCCGTGGCAGATGTTTTAACTAGTGGCTTCATCAAGGCTTGCCGTGTATCTGCCCAGGTTTGTTGCATATGTTTCATAGCGCCCGCAGATGATTTATCAAATTCAGTGCTATTTTCTTTATAATTATTGGATGCTTTAGCTAAGATTTGATTAAACTGATCGGAAGTCATTTTCCCTGATGATACAAGATCATTGAATGACTTTTGGGACATGCCACTTGCTTTTTGCAGAGCCGCAGACATACCTGGAGCTGATTTTTCCAACCGGCCTAAGCTTGAACTGGTAACGGTACCCGCTGATTCAATCTTGGATAACCCATTAGCGAAAGCGTCAGATTGACTTTGACTTAATTTTAATTGATCTGATAAACTACCCACGCCTTTAGCTAAGGCGTTTGCTTGTTTCACTGACCCAGTTGTGGAGTAGAAACGCGTGACCAAATTCCCAACCGCCGTAGCCGATAAATTGGTATTTTCTTTCAGTGACTTAACAGACAGCCCTAGTTGTGCCACATCCTTATTAGAAGCTCCAATGTTCTTCCACTTTTCACCCATTTCAGTAGCGACTTCGGCTGATTCATAACCAGCTTTAACCGTTTCACCAATATTAAAAGTGAGCATACCAAAAGCATTGCTTAACGTGTTACCAAGAAAACTCCCTTTAATAATGTCACCGAGATGGCGGGACTGTTTAGCAGTCGCTTCCTCGGCCGTTTTGAGTTGAAACACTTTATCCCGCATACTCAAAAAATAAGCATTGGGTTGCTTTTCCATAGACGCTCGTAGCTCACTAGTTTCTGTTCTAGCCTTAGCCATAGCAGTCGCCGTTTCATCAACACGTACTTTTTGATTAGCTATCGCTTCATTATCTTTGTTTTGTGCTGATTCAAGCCGTTTTAATTCTGCTACTTGCAAATCGTATTTTTCGTTAAGCCTGCCAAGACCCTCGGTTAGACCGTTTAGCTTGGTGCGGTTGGCTTCATCTTCATTTCCTTCGGCTTTTAAACGTTCAACATGCGCCTGCATAACTTTGTTATTATTTTCGTATGCCTGTTGCACTTCAACCAAGCCAGATTTTTGATAATCTAAGGATTCCTTAGCCCGATCTTGTTGTGCTTCCAAGGAGACAATTTGGGCTTCTGTTTGATTGATTTGCCGTTGATACTTCTCATAATCCTCGGCGAGTTTAACGGTTGCTGGTGATAGCTTGTCTTGTTGCTCGGTTAACTCTGAAATCTGTGTTCCAAGTTCCTTAAACTTAGTCTTGCCATCATCAGTAGAGTCATCTACCTCAAATTGAGCACTTTTTAGTTCATCAATCTTGTCTTTTAATTCAACAAACTTCTGTGCATCTTTGGACGTTTCCAGTCCTAAGTCGGATTGCTTATCCTTTAAAGCGTCCAGTTTATCTTGTTGAGCCTCAATCGAACCGCCAAGTCCTTCTACTTTAGCCTCATATGCACCTACGTAGTCACCAGCTGACTTTAATGCCGCCGTTTGTGCTTTCCATGCCGATTGATTAGCTGAAACTACCTGAGTTAACGCCTTTAGATCAGTAGAAGCCTTCATGACATCTAAAGCCATTTCAGTCGCCATTACATTGGTTACTTTTGCCATTTAGTGATTGCCTCCTTTCTAGTTTGATAAAAAGTCCAATGGGTCTTGAGGCCGATCCTCTGGTTTACGAGCTGCTAGAACCTCACCCATGCGGAAGAAGTCCTCACTTTCATATTGATTGGTACCCCAATGAAGCTGAATTATTGCTTGCTGCTCGGCATAATCTGAATCCTCTATTTTACCTTGTAAAATATGGACTCGTTCATGCCAATTTACTTTTTTGGGTCTTCTTTAGCTCCCTCTTCGATTTGCTTGTCAGTTAGTCCCATGATTCTTTGACAAATGTATGAAGCAATCTCAATGGTTTCTGCGGATTCTTGATCATCAATCATGTCTGCATACTTACCTTTGAGATTAAGTACTTCCTTGACAAAATTAACTAGGGCGTCCGTTAATTCTAGTGCCTCTTTAATTTGATCTTCTACCGGCTTGCTGTTAATATCATTGACTTTAGCCATCTTTAGCTGGGTGGTGTAAACCTTGCGCATGTTCTTGTTAGATTGTTTCACTTGATACTTGTGATGCAGCTGTTTAATGTAGATTTCCATAATGTAATTCCTCCAATTTTAATTTTATGTATACAAAAAGCCGTCATAATGACGACTTGAAATTGTTCTATGCGGCGGTAACTGTTACCACACATGCAGCAGTGTATGATCCATCTGCTGTTGTTGCCGTAATTGTTGCAGTTCCCGCTTTAACCCCTGTTACTGTACCGTCTGATGCTACGGTTGCTACTGTTGCATCACTTGAAGCAAATGTAACGGTTGTAGTAGTAGCATTGGTTG
The DNA here is from genome assembly GCF_001434475.1 of Paucilactobacillus suebicus DSM 5007 = KCTC 3549. Taxonomy (GTDB): domain Bacteria; phylum Bacillota; class Bacilli; order Lactobacillales; family Lactobacillaceae; genus Paucilactobacillus; species Paucilactobacillus suebicus. The sequence goes on from NZ_AZGF01000043.1 coordinate 8,033, forward strand.
GTGTCACTGTAGCAACTAACTTGTCAGTCGCATTGACGGCTAAACTGTCTGTTGTCTTATTCAGTGCTACACCTGTGACGGCTACAGGGGAAGTTATTTTGACGATACATAGTCTGGGAATAAGTCCTTGAACATCGCGTCTTCGCTGAATCCATCGTCACTAGACAAATATGTTCGATATAACTTACCACCAATATTGTCATCAGTGATAGCTGCGAAGCTTAAAGAATCTGTCGTAACGTTCTTCTTCGATGTATCATCAGACTTGAAGTCTGGATCACCAAGAGTAAACGAGCCACTTGGGAAAGCATAATAAACAAAGACTCCTGGCATCCGTAAACTAGGCACTTTAACAATTACCGCTCCCAGTGGCACCGTTCCGTCATCAGCGTAGCCTAATCCGGAAGCCGAAACCCCGGTCAATTTGTTTCCAATGTCGATTGGTAAATCATTCACTGTTAGAGCTACTGTTGGGGCCGTGGGATCACTGTAGACGTACTGAATTGTATTATTTCCAGTAATCTGGGCTTGCTTGCCTTGAAGTCCTGTGATCTTAGCTTCTGCAACACCCAAAACTGTATGATTTAATTCGTAAATACCATTAGCAGATAGACCTTTCGTAGCATCCGCAATCAGTTCATTTGTATCACTATCTTTAAGTGCCAAAAAAGCACCTGCAATACCATCAAATAGCATTTAGTTTCCTCTTTTCTTAATTTTCTATTTCTAAATATCCAAAATAAAAGACCGCAGACATTTGATATGTCTTGGGGTCCACAGTGTGCGGGTGAATATCTTCAACCGACCAATTATTATTTTTAAACAATTTAATCAAACCAGCCTCAAAGTCACTCGGATCGTCATTATCCAATTTGTAAAATACTTGAACTTCTACTTCTTGAAAGAAACCGTTAATCTCAGCATTGCCATACAATTCTGGCTTGGTACTTACATCGGTTACTAGAATAATGGTGTCATCCGTGTTTTCGACTTCTGTGGTTGGTAAATTATTGGTGTAGGCAGTCATGCCGTAATTAGCACTATCAATTACCTTTTTTGCGCGTAGCGTCGCTAACACTAGATTTCATCTTCTTCCTCTTTACCTAACAGCTCTTGATACTTATCAAATTGAGCTTGAAGCACCTTTTTCTGAATTTTCTCATCATTGATTAAATTCGTGACGAAGTGATCCCCTGGTCTCGACTTAGTACCATCATTCAATCGCATCGCGTTCATGCCATGATAACGATTTTTGAACCCGACTGTCGACTTACCATTCTTAGTGCCATCAATGTCACTATTCATGTAAGATATCCCATCAGCCATATGCCCATAGACCTTATCGTCATGGCTAGAGTAGTGCTTATCACGAGTGGCTGCTTCCAGTTCTTTCTCGAACACTTCGGCTCCTGCTTTCGTAATCTCTGCTTGCCACAGAACGTTGATATCTAGCGAGCTGTTGCGAATCATCTTTAACCAATCGCCTAGCTGATCAGCCATATCTTTAGTCTCAGCCATATTAAGCGCCTACCTTTTTATTATCGACCAGTGTTAGATAATCATAGGCATTAATATCAAATTGATCATTAGCACTAAGACTTGATATCTCATATTCCGTATCGTCAATATTGACCAACATGTTTTGACTCACTTTAGGATTATGCCTAATGGCGATCACAATTGTGTCTGCATTAGAAACCTGTTGTGCTAGATACTGCTGGGTTAACGACCGCGTTACAGGAGCGTAATGCAGCGTAAAAGCAAACTGAAATTTTGGAATATTAACACCGGCACCAGTAGTGACTTTATCTTGTTTTCCAAAATCAGCCACGTGATTAAACTGACTGGGTAGGATTCGTTTGGTCATCCGGATACGCCTCCTCATATGCTTGTGCGTAGAGACCGCGGAGTTGACCGATAATACTATTTAAAGTGAGGTCAATATCATACGTTTGCGTATCCGACATCGCGATCCGATACTGATAATACGTGCCTGCTAGTGACATCACGGCAACTTTAAATAGTGCCGGCACACTTGTACTATCATCTGTGTAGAAATTAGTGATATCCGTGCCTACGGCGTTTTTAACATACTGTTCAGCCGCATCAATATAGGCGCTCATGAGCGTATCAGAATCATCAATATCTAAGTTCATCATGTTGCCGACGTCTGACACTGATACAACGCTATCTGCCATGTCATCACTCCTTTACAACCGCCCCGTTAGGTACTGTGTATTTTTTAGGCGACGTTGATTAGCTAATTGTTAGCCGTTGGTTGTAGCACTAGCCGCAAAGTTAGCTGGCTGATCTGCAATAGCGTTGAATGAGCCAGCAACAAATGCGTCACTATCAGTGGCTTCAACATCAAAGCGATCAATGACACGAATCTTGTATTGATCTTTTTCAAACGCACCAGCACCAATGTTAGTTGCCAGCAGTGACATGTTTTCACGATCATACAAAGTAACGGCTTGTGATAAATCACCGTAATACAATGGATATACAGGAGCTGCTGCTGTCCCAGCATTTGGCAACCACTTGTCAGCTACCATAATTACTTTCTTGCCACGAACTAGCATTTGATCTGGCTGTGTAGGGTCAGGTTGCAGTAAATAACGCCCCATTGCGTCCTTTACCTTGCATAGTTCATTGCAACCGGATGTGTTGGTAAGCAAGAACGATGTTTGCTTGATGGCTGGATCGACAGAAGTGTTGATCATGTCAATAATATCGTCAAACTTTGCCAAGGTTGGCTTAGTTGGAGCTGCATTCATCGCTGCAATAATTTTGGCGTTGCGAGTAACAACCGTCTTTTTGGCAATCCAGCTTGATAACCATGCCAAGATGTTGTCCGCAGTATCTTTGATCAATGAGTTTGTTACCGTTGTAATTCCTGAGTAGCGATGAATAGCGTACTTGATCAGCGTTAATTCAGGATCGTCGTTATCACCAATCGTGGCCGTTTCATCGTCTAAATCAGCCAATGGTGTTACATCCGTCCACTTTTCATAAACCCGTGATCCAGTTTGTGTAGTAACTGCCTCATGGTTAACGTATTGTTGCAGTGAGTCATATTGACGAACCAGGGTGTGAATTGCTGTTTGAATATCTTGTGGAATTGTTAACCCAACAGCATTGCCTGATTCGTCAGTCGATGATGTTACTAGGTTCATAACCTTTGGATCGCCCTTGATCATACCCTTGAAATTCTTAACAAACTCGTCTTTGAGATTTTTTCCCTTGTTATCTAGTGGCTTAATGTCTTCTTTTGACATGTTGGCGATTTCGGCTGCACGAGCGGTCTCTAGTGCTTCGTTAGCAAAGTCTCGTACTTTAGAGGCCTTATCAAATTCATCTTTAATGGTTTGCAAGTCTTCCGCAGTATATGCGTCAGGGTCTTCGCCAAGCTTAATGGCCATATTTTGACGCTTGTCCTCAATATTTTGTACATTAGCGCCTGCGTCTTCAAAAGCTTTCTTTAATTCATTAATTTTTGGCATCTTAGTGCCCTCCTCATTTATCTTTGCCAAACAAAATAGCCAATTTGCTCTTCATTTCAGAATCCGCAGATTGACCATTGTTTTCGGTTTTATTTTCTTTTGCATTTGATGGATCTGGCTTTGCCGCTTTTCTCATCAACGTTTTAACCTTAGAAATCACATCTTTACTGAATAATGAGCCATTTGCGATGTTGGTCACCGTTGCTGGTTGTTTAGCAAACATAACTTCGTCCGCAAAACCTTGTTTAACAGCATCTTGTGCATTGATCCAAGTTTCATCAGACATCATTTTGTAAATATCTTGCACGTCCATACCTGTCTTTTCAGCATATAAACTGGCAATTCCTTGGTCAGTTGAGTCAAGCCCTTGCAAATCACTGGCCAAATCGTCTGAATTACCTTGTGACACGGTTGAAGCTCGATGAATCATCATTTGTGCTGTTGGCGAAATCTTCACGGTATCACCTGCCATCGCAATAATCGAAGCTGCAGATGCCGCTAAGCCCACAATATCTACTTCCACGTCACCGGCATAATTCTTTAATGCCGTGTAAATTTCAGAACCAGCGAAAGCATCGCCGCCTGGAGAATTAATCTCTGCAACTACTGGCATTCCTTGTGCTGCATCTAGTGCATCTTGAACACTCGTCGGAGTAGCAACAGAATAGCCGAAGAATTCGTACACTTCGGCATCGTCGTCACTCGAAATAACGCCTTTAATTGGTACTGTTGTCATCGTTATCACCACCTTTATCATTTGATTGAATAACTACTTGTTGAGTCGGTTGTATTTTAGCTTCCGGCATATCTGCTGGGAAATATCCTGTTTGCTGTAGCAACCAGCTAACTTGATTAGTTGCGATAGCTCCATTTTTAACAAGTGCCCCAAGATTGGCCGCAAGATCATCACCTAACGGATCAATAGCTGGCCTAATATTGGCTGTCACGGTTGCTGATAGTTTGTTGTCTAGCTCACTAACAATCATCTGGGCATATCGATTAAGCGCATTGGCATAATTACCCTTGATTTGATCAAGACTGGATTGTTGATCACCTGTACCGTTCAAATAGCTATCTGGTACTTGGTATACCTTGGCAACCTGTGTTGACGTCCAATTAACTGACGATAAGAGACTAGCTACGTTTGAATTAATTTCAAGTGGTGTCCAATCTTCCAATCCATCAATGACAATTGGACCATTATTTGACTCTGCCATTTGTCGCATAAACTCTCGTGAATGCGATGCCTTTATCTTCCAGTTAATCAAACCTTTATCATTGTTGATCTTTAAAACACCAGGTGATGTTACCGATTGTGATAAAGCGTTTTGGGTTAATTTGTTTGATAAATCTTTAATGTTAATCTCACTAGACAATGCTGACAGTGGGCTGATACCAGTTTTACCACCATCTTTGCTGTATAAGCGCAAATGGATCATGTCTGACTGTGGGATTGCCTGAATCACACCAACTTGTGGTTCATCGAACGTGACTGTATATATCAATCCAGACCCATCTTCCAGTAAGAATGTGCTCACTTGTGACGGACGCAAATATTCCCATCTCAAGTCAACGCCGTTAACATTACGCCAGCGATAAGCAAACGCTTCGCCGTTTAGCAATGCCTGCATAAACATTGATTGCCAAAAGCCGCGTGGATTAGATGTTGAACTTGGCGCGTCTAAAATACTTTGTGCACGTGGCATGTTTGCCTTATAACTAACGCTGGCTAAATCGCCTGATAATTGGGTCACTACCGAATAGATATCCGAATTCTGCAAGGCAACATCAGCACTCACATATTGAACGCCGGTTCCATTGCCAAAAATGCTCATAATATTATCATCGCTTAACGAGTAGGCTTGTTTGCTGCTAGATAACGCTTGAAACTTGCCTCTTAAAATAGCCATTATTGACCACCACCTTTAGTAGCTGGCAAATCAATTAATAAGCCAAACATGAGCCACAAAATCGACAGGAAAATCATTCCTGGAATTAGGCCAAACAAAAACGCACTAATTGTGCCGAAGATACCTGCTAGTGCGTAACAGATTGCATCATTATAGTGTTTAATTGCCATTAATAATTTTCTAATTTTAAACATCTCCATCTGTCATGCCCGATTCTGAACTAGTCAGCCATGCTTCAATTTGTTCCGTTGTCATTCTGGACACTTCTTGTGACTTGTCATTAACGATCCCGTAGTCCTCAAAGTGGTACATGCCTTGATATAGTGCATCAATAATGGCATCAACCACATCAATTTTCATCGTAGCTTGTGCTTTATCCACTTGAATACCGATTTTATCTTCAACAATTCTAGCGTTCAGAAGTGCTTTGGCCATGATTTTGTCATCTAACCGGGTAACCGAGCTTTCTACAAATATTTTTTGCAGAAATTTAGTTGGGTCTTTTAATTCACTAGTTCGCTGCCTAATGGCCTCCAAAGGATAACTAGTATTAATTTCCATTTGTTTAATCGCTGGTGTTGCTCCCCAGGCATCATAGCCAAAGAAGATAACTTCCAAATGATGCCGCTCTATATATTCCAGCATCCACGTGTAAACCTGCTCGTTGTTAATCAATCCTTGTGGATGGCTAGTGATCGTGCAATAGCCCTGTTTAGCTAGTTCACGATAATTAATACCATCTTGCTTTTCCTTAATATCAATTGAGCCTGCTTTTTGCCAAGGAATGAAAGAATGCTGTTCAACGTGCCATTTCTTTTTACCGTTTTCAATATACGGGTAGATAAATGCAAGAGCAGTATTATCGCTGAACATGGAATAATCAAAACCAATATATACTTGGCGATTATCTCTATCAAAATCGCTAATAACGGCACGTTCAATATCATCTAATGTCAGGAAACTATCAACCGACTGCTGGGTCCATACGTTCATTGATTTATTTTGAAAATCGATCACATTACCAGCCAGCAAATCATTGTCACGTTCGTTCTTAATATCCAGAATCAATTTGTCATGTTTTTCAGCCATTCCTAATAGTGGGTTGCTCTTTTCCCAGGTTGCTGGCTTATAGATTTCATCTTCCGAATCTTGCGACCAGTTAAGAACTAGATAGTTCTCACCTTCACGTTTATAATCGGCTTCCATTTTAGCAACAATTCTTTGTTCATCTTGACGAAAAGGTACAGTTGCATCGGGATAGGCCGTCGCAATCTGAATAAATTGCTTGTTGGTAACATCAACCTGCCCAGACGTGATCTTAGATGTCTTTTGATTATCCGCCACCTTCGGGTCCGCAAATTCATCACCGATGGCTGTTTTAAAGTGAAACGAATCATATTGTCCGGACTCATATGTCACTGCCAAAATTTTGCTAAATGTTTTAGGGGAAACGATAATATCAGATTGTGACGCCAACGACTTTTGATTAATATCTAAGTCATCGATTAAATCTTTAAATGGTTCTTTTTGTGCTAGATCAATCAGCATCTGTTTTACATAACTCATCAATTGACTGGTTTGCTTAAAATTAATTGAACTCACTAAGAATTGTTGACTAGATTCACCCAATGATTCAATTAAATAGCTATATAAAGTAATAATTGACATCAGATAAGTTTTCCCATTGTGCCGCGCCACTGAAATAATTGCTCGCGTAAATCGCTTATCATCGTTTTCATTGCGCCAGCCAACCAACATCGCCAACACGAATTTTTGCCACCCCATTAATTTAACTGGCCGCTTAGTTTTGATCTCTGGACAAATTGAAGCAAATCTCAAAATCTTGGTAACTTCGGTTGACGAATAATGATATGGGAATTCGCTAGTATTCTGACGCGATAAATCTTGTAAGTGGCGGAAGCAAGCTAACTTAATATCATATCCTGCCATCACTTTACCGTCTAAAACGTCAAAACAATATACGGTGCCTGCATCTGTATATTGGCTTCTCACGTTATCATAATCAATACTTCGATATGCTCCAATAACATCATGTGTTTGCGTTAAATCTATTTTCATCATTTATCACCACCAAAGAAATCTTTCATCTTATCTGTGGCCGATTTCTTGCTTTCGGAGCTTTGGACTGTTTTAAACAATTCTTCACGCGACTTTGGCGATAATCCGAGCTGGATCCCTAATGTACTCATGTTTTTGGTGGCTTCTTTTAGCCGACCAACTGCTGGATTTTGCTTCCAACCGGTAAAATCCTTACCAATTATTTTTCCTTCGCTATTTTGCAAAGAACGGTATACTTTTTGCTGTGCGCCCTCGTCTATCAACGTTTTATACGCATCACGGTATTCTTGATATTGGGTGCAATAGGATTCAACTAGCATTGAATCGATCCGCTTAACTCGTTTCGTTTCCTCTAAAAAAGGCACAACTTTACGCCAGCACTCCTTGGCAAGCGATTCTAAATGTTTCGGTGGATCATATGACAAATGACCGTCATTTTGTTGATAAAACGGCTTTTTGGGCATACTTTTGCCTCCTTTCTATAAAAATTATGTATGTTTTTTGCAGTGAATACCCCCCCTACCTAACCATTTTCAAATTTGTTGCGCCGCGCGCGCGCATTGATGTGCGTGTGCTCTTCTCGTCTTTCATAAGGGGGGCGGGGTTAATTTTTATTTGTCATTAATATAATTGACCATTATTTTTTAAACGTTCTTAAAACGGCTTATATTAGCTCTCACGGCATTGGCTATTCATTAACATACTTATTTGGGTAATATCATTGACGGGTTTTGCGTTAGTACGCACATTGCCATCACCTGTGCCATAGTATTGACGCTCCCATTCAGTCTTTTTGTGATGACACTTGCGGCAGATCACAGCAAGGTTATCAATGTCTGCCTTGCTTGATGGCTGTGCTTCCACTGGCACGATATGATCAACCGTCTTACTGTTTGGTGTGAGCTTGCCGATGACTTGACAGTAACGACATAAGTAATGATCTCGATCCAATACTTGTTGGCGCAGATATGCCCACTGTCTAGTACGATAGAAGTTATATTGTTCCTGCTTAGCCTCACTACGATTACGCGTGACAGTATTATAAATGTGTGTCTTATGCTTATCACGTTGATTGCCGCGTGCCCACTTCTCACGACTTGCTAAGTATTCTGCTTCATGCTCGTAGTGTTCACTGCAATAATGGTCTGGTAGTTCTACCATCTGATGGCATCCTGGCTGACGACACCTGCGTACTCTAGGCATGATCATCCTCAATGATTGCCAGTCGTGTGTTAATTATCATTAACCATTTCATTTGGCCGTCTCCTTGTTCCACGTTTTTATTTCACGTTTTCTACGCAAACTAAAAGTGTCATGCTGTTTAGCACGACGCTCTCGTTCATATCTTCTGTCAATTCCAGCAATCACGTCACGCTCATACTGGCAACTGACCAATCCATAATCTGTGCGCTTAGCTCTTGATACCATATTGATCAGTCCTTTCTATGTAACCGTCAGCGCGCTTGACGGATGTTGATGCAACTATAGAAAGCTAACAGTGCTGTACGCTTAATGTTTATTGTTATTCCGCTGCACGTTAGCTTTGTATGTACAAAAAAAGCCGACCTAGTAGCCGACTTGGAAAATATTTTCCGCTCACTTATTTAACGACGCTGATTATGACGTCTCATATATATGTACGCAAGCTCTAAACCTCTAAGTTGCTTGCACCGTAGCCAACAAAAATAACGGGTCGATAGCCCGATTGACTTCACACTGTCAATTGCGACTTGCTTTTTGATAAACCATTTTGCTCTATCGAAGCGCAGGTTATTAAGGGACAAATGGGAGCTGATTTTATGAAGAGTATTAGTCGGATTACTTCAGCCCCATCACAGGTTTCTGGTATTTCGCTGATAACGGAGCTACCCGATCACCTATCTCAATCTTTCCATGTTACTAATTTACACCCTTTTTTAAGGCAAATAGTCCGATCATACTCCGATGTTTGTCCGACA
>NZ_AZGF01000044.1 GCF_001434475.1 Paucilactobacillus suebicus DSM 5007 = KCTC 3549
GATGCGCTGGTTCGAACCCAGCTAGCCCAATTTCATAATAATAGAAAAGGTTATCACAGCTTTTGTGGCTGAATTGATAACCTTTTTATTTTTATATTGTTGATGTGATTTGTAATAGGAGGGATATATACATGACAAAATATGTTCAAAATAGGCAAGATATCACACTTGTTTTAGCATCACAAATGATTTCATATGGAATAAAGCAGGCTACAGCTAATAATGTCCAGGTTTCAATCTCTGTAATAAATATGAGCGGTAAACTAAAAGCATTTGTTCAAATGGATGACGCTGCTCCAGTATCCGTCCAGGTCGCAATCGATAAGGCTACGTCTGCTGTGTTGTTGCAAGACGATTCTGGTGTCTTTGAGTCGTTTGTGAACGATGGGCAGCCGGCAATGATGACTACTCCCGGAGTATTACCATTACGAGGCGGTGTTCCAATTAGAATTAATAATTCTATTATTGGTGCAGTGGGTGTTAGTGGATCAACGAGTGAAGGTGATTTAGCACTGTCACGGTCTATCGCAATCTACGCTAATAAACTAATAGAAGATAATCAATAAAAGAAAAGTGTAAGTTGTGTTTGGCTCTTATAACATAAGACCTCCAAAGACTAAAATCCTGAGTTTGGATTTTGTCCTTGGAGGTTTTGTGTGTCCGAAAAAGAATAGTTGTTGCATGGTCAGATTGCGTGAACCGAATCCTTAAATTAGTGATTTAGTAATTTAGTAATCTAGGTATTGTTTACGAACAATAGTTTTTAATTGTTCATAATTTTAGCAGTAAAAGGCAACGGTATTTATGTTAGTAAAATGATGGTTTGTTCCCTTGAGTATTTGGTTCATTAACGCCGATACTTTGACGAGAAAATTGATTTGAGTCATCGGTCAAAATATTGACAATTAATTTAGCAACCGCTTGGCGACTAACTTCTGTTCCACCAAAAGGAGTACCACTAGCGGTGGTTTCGTAATCAGTTTTTGCGTCATTATTGAAAAGCCAGGCTAGTCTTAATAGTGTGTAATCAAGATCAGATGATTCCACCACTGCTGCGGTTTGTTTGCGCTTAGCAATCGAACTAGCAATCATTGAGGTATTCCAATCACCGAATTTTCCTTTAACTTCGTCTTGAATGCCCAGTACAGTTGCTGCAATTAGTTTGTGGACATCGTGGGCACTCATTTCATTAACTAATGTTGTTACATCGTTAATATCACGCATTTCGTTTAGGTATACGGCATCAACACCGTCCAGAGCATTAGATATTGTTTGCTGATCCCCAAAGTCTCCCTCAATGACTTTTTCACGATTTGAGTCTTTAATCTTGATACGGCTCTTGCCACGATGTGCCAACAGTTTAATTTGGTAGTCGGTGTTCTTTAAAAGTTCATCAGTGAGGTAGGTGGAAATTTGTCCAGCTGCTCCTAAGATTAAAATGGTTTTCAAGTTTATTACTTCCAATTCATTTAGATTTATGATCGCATTCGTGCTTACTATAACGCTATTCATGAACGGTGACACAAAATACATTAATATATTTTTCTAAATATTTTTAATCTTAACCAAATCTTTGGGCGTCAAGCTCGCATAATGAATTAAAAATATCATACAATAATACGTATAGAAAGGCGAAAATTCTGGATAAGATGAATTGAGGATTAAATATGAAGTATGAGGAATATGCGACTCGTTTCAAAAGTCATCTAAATTATTATTTATCGCGATTAAATGAAGACTACTTTTGTGATTTCAGTGATGATGAAATTGAATTAATTCGTAACTCATTTGTTGCTGACTTACCAACGCGTTTGTTTCTGAAGGTCGTTAGAGCATATCAACACGTTAGAATTGTGGATATTATGAATGATAAAATTTATAACGAGAAACTCAATAAAATGATGAGTTCATTTGCAACGGAAATTGATGATACCGAGTTGAGGGCGTTGTATGCCACGACATATCGAGCAATTGGATCTGATATTGATGCTAGCATAGATCTTTATGATAATTATTTGGCGGTTAGAGGTAACAAGGACTAAGGTTATTCGTTATCTTCTCTCAAAAAATCCATCTTGCAGATATTACAAATGGCGCTTTGCTCACAAAATATACGGCCTCCAAGGCTAAAATTCTAAATTGAATTTTGTCTTGGAGGCCGTATATGTGCAGAAACAACAGTTTGTCACTGCATTCTGTGTTACCAAATTGATTTTTTCCCGTTTTGTAAAATTTTAGGCTTGTTAGGTAACTTACCTAAAACCCAGAATGTTCTGATCGAGAAGAAAATGGAAATGACACCGATGACGTAAAACCACGGATTATTGGTTACACTGAAGTATGAACTGACAGATGCCCACATGTTAGTTGGCAAAAATGAATTAATTGTCCCAATGCAGATTACAATTGCAAGCCCCCATGATGCCCCAACACGGGTACCACGCTTTTCCCAATACAAACCGGGCATGATTCCCATCAAAATGTTTGTAAAAATGTACCATTTAAACATAGCCGGATCATTCATGAAGACACGAAATAGGTTAACGGTTCCAACCATGACAACGATCCAGCCTAGCATGCGCCACCAGGCACTGGCGACGGTGACTCCTTTACCCCATATTTCTTCACGCTCGACGTAGACACATTTGATAATGTTGTAAACCTCGAACAGGGTCCAGATGACCTCTGCAATTGATGCACCAGTGAATATCCAAAAGCCGCCGACAGCGTGAGATGCTAGTGCAAAGACAAATATGCCCATTGAATCAATAGCAAAATAATAGGTGTGCATCATCACGTTGTAAGGAGAGCTATACTCGTGATTGACTAACAAAAAACTATAGATGTATTCAATAAAACCGATGGCAAATGTTAAACCGGCCACGAAGGCAACGCTGGCAAAGTGAGGATTGCTGAAGCTAAACGCATGAACAAAATCTTGCAATGAATATGTTGTGCCGTTGTAGGTTGAAAATAGACCGTGTAAAAATGACCACATAATAGTTCCTCCTCGTAATTTTAATTTGTGGTAATTATTTTATTCTTATGTACAATGGCATTAGCACCATTTTACTAGAAAGTGTGAATTATCTTTTGAAGAGGTAGAAAAAATGGATCGACGGATCATCAAAACTAAAGCGGCGTTACGAACAGCATTATTTAAACTACTGCAGGATAAAAAGATCGAACAAATTAAAGTTACTGAATTATGCCGAGAAGCGGGAATAAATCGACGTACGTTTTATATTCATTATGACCACGTTGAAGATATTTTTGAAGATTATCAAGATGAAATGGCACAACGAGTGTATGAAGCTTTATCGGTGAGATATCAAAATTTAGACGCATTATTAAAAGTTTTTGATGAAATACTGATGGATAACTTTGAAGGATTCAAATACTTGTGCCAAAATCAGCAACATCATGTGCTAGTGGACCAGCTACAGCAAATGCTATTTGATACTTTGTGTGATGTGTTGCTAACAAGTGGTAACGGTCGTGGCAAGATAATTTTACAGTATCTTAGTGACGGACTTATTAACTCGTACGTTTACTGGTTTAATCATCCAGAGGTTGCGACTTATGAAACACTGACATTGACCAATCGACAACTAACACATAATTGTACTGAATTGCTAAAAAATAATAAAACAGGATTCGCCCAACCGTAAGGTTAAACGAATCCTGTGGTTAACCAGTTTAGAGTTTCTTTTCGAAACCTTCCATCGGTGCGACCTGATTCCGGTAGTCTTGTTTAGTATTCGTATCTGTTGTGAAGTGCATGACTGATTTGAATGATTCGCTTAAGTAAACCTGCATGACTGACGGAATGGCCAGCTCCGCCATATCAGAGGGGCTGATACGAGTTCGGATACTGTCCTCATCATCGGCTGCGATTTTTTGAACCCACTGCGGTTCACGAAGAAGTTCGCGACCAAGGGCAACAAAATCCGTACCAAGTGCCAAAACATTGTCGGCATCAGCTGGTAATTCTACCGAACCAACACCAATCAGAGGTGTGTGACCACTCGTAATTTTGGCGAATTTTTGTAAAATTGGCTCAACATCTCTTTTGTCGTTTAGAGATGTCCGACGATAGCTGCCCATCGAAATGTGGATATAATCGACGAGGTCTCTAATTTTTTCGGCAAAGTAAAGAGAATCCTCGAGCCTAATACCAGGAGTCTCAATTTCCTCTGGAGATAAACGGTACCCGATAACAAATGGACGACTAACAGAAGAAACCGCGTTTTTTACAGAATTAATGACGGCTAGTGCAAATTTCATTCGTTGATCACGGTTGCCACCCCACTGATCAGTTCGTTGGTTGGAATTGAGAGAGAAAAACTGCTGTAAAAGATAAGTATTAGCACCATGTAGTTCTACGCCATCAAAGCCAGCTTGAACGGCACGACGCGTGGCCTGACCAAAGTCTGCAATGATCTGTTCAATTTCTGACCCTGTTAAGGCGCGGGGTGTTTCAGATCCTGCTGGGTATGATGCGGCAATTGCGCTCGCACTAACCGGCTTGTTACCACGCAAAATTTCACTATTACTTTTTCTACCAGCGTGAAAAATCTGTAAAATAGCGCGAGTACCGTTTTGATGTAGAGCGGATGCAATCTTCGCCAGCCCCGGAATCATCTCATCACTGGCAACTGAAAGTTCTCCTTCGAACCCTTTACCACTGTCACTGACATTGGCAACACCCGAGATTATCATGCCAGGGCCACCAGCTCGTTTAGCGTAGTAAGCAATCTCGTCACTGGTGACCATACCATTATAAAAACTAGTCATGGTAGTCATTGGTGACATGACGATTCGATTTTTTACCGTCAAACCATTTGCAAAACTAAAACCGTTCATAAAGTTGTGAGACATTTAAATTTCCTCCTAGTGTTAATTTGAATACACTAAGAATCATAAACTTACGAGAACCTCATTAATAGTACGCACTAATAAGTGCTGTAGGAACTATTTTGTAACCAACTAATAATTACCATTTGCCATGAATAGCTATTTGATGATATACTAACCGAAATTAAGAAAACGGAGGAATGTGGCCAATGCGCATCTAATTAACTTTTTCAGTCTAACTAACTATTGTGATTAATAGTTGGCAATCTGTGGGGTTAATTAGGATCGCATTGACATATTCTACTAAATGTCAGTGCATTTATATTTATTATAGGTGTACTTTTTTTGTGCACAGATTCTAATGAATCCCTATCAATGGGGGATTTACAATGGCACAAATTATAATTAGAAAAGTAAAAAAGATCGTTGATGGTCGCGTGTTATTTGATGCGAATGCTTTGAATGCACAAACTGGCGACGTAGTGGGTGTAGTTGGCGGAAATGGTAGTGGGAAAACAACCCTGATGAACATGATTATGGGACTTGATTCTGACTATCAGGGCAATATCAACACGGATGGACAAATTGAATTTGTTCCGCAGATCAATGCTCAAAATGATCGGAGTGGTGGTCAAACAACGAGTGAAAAAATTCGGGTGGCGGTTGCAAAATGGCCAGAGATTCTCATTTTAGATGAGCCAACCTCTAATTTGGATGAAAATCACCAGCATCAATTAATTAAGACAGTTGAGAATTATTCAGGATTAACAATTATAATTTCGCGTGATCGGCATTTTTTAAATGCAGTTACAAGTAAAATTTGGTCTGTTGAAGATAACCATTTTACTGAATACAACGATAATTTTGATGAATTTGAATTGCGACAAAATCAAGAATTTAAGCGACGAATGGACGAATATGCCAGGCAAAAAGATTATCAAAGTTCCATTAGGCGTGCGGTAGAAGAACGCAAACAAAAGGCTGCCCACATTCGTAAGGGCAGTAAAAACATGGGTAGAATTGAGAGAGCACAAACTAAGTCAATTCGTGAACAAAATGCTGGAAAGATGGAACGAAGTGCACATGCCATGCTGAAAAAAGCTAATAGTGGGGATGCTAATAAACCATTTCAAGTTGCGCCGATTAAATTAATGGTGACGGATTTTCCTAAATTTACTGGTAAAACATTAGCCAGTGCTACTCAGTTAAAAATCTCATTTGACCACAAAATACTGATTGATAACGGTACCTTTAAAATTAAACCGGGTGATAAGGTGGCGTTGGTCGGCCCTAATGGAAGTGGCAAAACAACGTTAATTAAATCAATCATCAACCGACAGAATTACTTAAACGTATCGGATAATGCCCGCATTGGATACTTTAACCAAGATTTGACCGCATTACCTTTGGAAGATAAGGTGTTAAATTTTGTCCAAAAAGATAGCAGGGTCAATGATGACCGCCTTCGACAAGTGATGGGTGCGTTTGGCATTACGCACGCTTATTATGATAAACAAATTGCCCATTTAAGTGGTGGACAAAAGGTCAAAGTACAACTATTAAAAGTGTTGCTAGGCGCGAATAATTTTTTAGTTCTGGATGAACCAACAAATTTTCTGGATATGAGTGCGATTGATGCGTTGGCATCATTTATTGAACAATATCCAGGATCCGTTCTTTTTGTTTCACACGATCAGGGGTTTAGAAATCGAGTAGCAAGACGGACGCTCTTGATTACTAAGTGTCAGTTGGTGGATCCAGCGATTCAATCTGTTAATCAAAAAGTTAATAGTGATTTACCGTTGTTAAAGATGAGGTATGATCAGCTTATTCAATCCGGTAATGGTGATCCACAAGAGATCAGTGCAATGAAAGCCAAGATTAATAGATTAACTCAATAAAACGAAAGTTGTACACGAAATATCAATTTCGGTACAGCTTTTTTTAAGTTAAATTACAGAATTGTAACCATTTAAAATGTAACCCATTTCATAATTGTTGCGATCGCACATAAGTAGTATATTTAGTAGGCACCAGATTTAATCGCCAAATTAACGGTTCAGTGAATAAATACCCTTCATCCGTGGAAAGATGAAGGATTTTTTTGTTACATAGTGAAGCACTAATGGTGGGCTCTGATTAGTTTGTTACTTTGTTACGCAAGATATGTTTCAATTACGCAAGATACGATATAATTAATACGATACATTGGGATTTTTAAATAAAGAGTATATTGGAAAGGTTGGTATTGGGGTATGGCACAGGATGTGATGTTTTGCCCAGAGTGTGGGGAAAAGTTGGTGGGACACCCGGATTTTTGTCCAAATTGTGGATTTCAACTTAACAAGGTTACAAATGAACAACTGCCAGAGAATCGAGCAACTGAAAAAACGGCACAAAATAATGATGATGGTGCAGAAGAGACAATGACGCGCAGTCATCCTAATGGTAATTCTCAACCACCAAAGAATCCTAAGAAGAGAACATGGATTATTGCTTTGGTTGCAGTTGTCGTGATTTTGGTAGTGGGTGGTGCATTTGCAATCGGTCGTGGGAAGACTACAAGTGCAACTTCTTCAAATAATGATAGTTCTTCACAGTCGGCTAGTTATAGTCATAAACATAAAAAGTCATCTAACAGTAAATCGTCAAGTGAATCATCTGATTCAAGTAATGTGTCATCAAATTCGGTATCAAGTAGTTCGGACTCAGAGAATGATTCAAGTACTTCAGGCGTGGATCAAAATAATTTAACCACGGCTCAAGTAGATTCATGGGTTTGGAAACACTTCTCGAGTGACTATGCTGAATCAGGCTTTAATCGTAGCGATTATTCAATGGACATGTATAAGGATAGTGCGGGATTATTGCAGATTGATGTTCGTGAAAATCACGATAGCGCTAATATGCAATCGGCCGGAGCTGATCCAGATGTCTCGCCAAGAGTTGCGTCATATCAAATTGATGCAAACGGAGCACTCCAAGAAATTTCTGCAGATGGGTCGGCCACAACCATTGCAACGAAGTATGGCGAATAAATTATAAAGAATTGACAGATCATTACGTCTGTTTATCATAGTTCAAAATAAAAATGCGCTGAGATTTTTCTCAAGCGCATTTTTCAATTATTACATACTCATGCCAAACATTTTGTATGATTCCATGCCGCCCATCCAAAGCTCATCCATTGACACACCACGTTCCTTAGCAAACGCAGCCATCAATGTGTGGTGATCCATCAATTGGTATTTAGCGGTTGGATTTTTAGGGTCAATCACTTTTAACTGGGCCATCATTCCGCCATCCTCGTGCTCAATGATGTGACAGTGGTACATGAAGATACCTGGTACATCAAACCACACCTTAATTACAACGTGCTCGCCGGGATTAACACTAACCACATCTTTAAGCCCATGCTCGTTAGGATATGGGTCATGACCATTTCTTGAAACTACTTTAAATGAAGTACCATGCATGTGATATGGGTGAATCATGCCGACCTTCATATCATTTGTGTTAGTAATGTCCCACAGTTGGCACTTGCCCATTGGCATTTCATAGTCAATACGTTGCATTGCAAACTTGGTATTATCAATCATGACACCTTCATCCATACCAGACATGACCACACGCTTAATTGGTAAATCTGGATCCACTGCTGGGTCAGGAATATCAACTAAATGTGTGGGTAGTTCAACGTTGTCTGGAACAAACTGGTGAATCCTAAAATGAATCAACGGTGTATCGTCTGAATACAAGATGACCTCATCACCATCATGGTATTTTCCGAAATCAACAATAATTTCATGACGTTCAGCACAGGTAGACATTAGATGTGTCAAGGTCACGGGTGCTGGCAAAATGCCTCCATCAGAACCAATTTGTGTGAACTCGAGATCATCAGTAAAGTGCAACCGCCATTCGCGTCTGTTTGCACCATTTAGGATACGTAAACGTACTCTTTGGGTGGTGACATCAAAATAAGGATTTACGGTGCCATTAATCATTGCGGTTGGACCTTGAACACCATCAGGGTCATAGTCAGCTTGATAGTTCCATTGATTATGGTCATGGAATTTGCGATCTTGCAGAATCACGGGAATATCATCGACACCATAATTGCGAGGAAACGGCAGGGCTGCCTCAACTTCATCTTTAATGATCACCATTGCGGCTAGTCCATGCCAGACTTGAGAGGCAGTTTCAGGACATGGGTGAGCGTGTAGCCATGCAGTCGAGGCGGGTTGATTAACATCAAATTCAATATCTCTAGTTTTGCCGGGATAAACGGGCGCATGACAGCCACCATCAGCAATTGGACCGGGGATATTAAGTCCATGCCAATGGAATGTTGTCAGCTCTGGTAACTCATCACGTAGATGAACTCGCGTATGCTTGCCACGCTTTAAGACGATAGTTTGTCCTAATAATGGAGCGTTGAATCCCCATGTTTTAGTTTTTTCACCTGGTAAAATTTGAGTTTCACCAGTTTGTGCGGTGATCGTATATGCGAGACTGTCATCTGTTTCAGCATCAGGTGTCAAAATTGGTGGAATGTTTAGTGGTACTTGTGGAGTATCCATGGGTTCAAGAGGTACATACCCCGCGTCCTGAGTATTAAATGCGGTTTTGTCAAAGAAATAGTCCGTGTAAACTTGATTGGTCATATGAGCAACTCCTTCATAATTTGTTAGCGTTTGTTTGAAAAAGCGTAGACTAGATTAATGCATGCCTCCAACAACATTCCGGTTGCCATCATTAGCATGGCAATCATGTTGTGTTTTGAAAGCACCACTCCAAACAAAACAAGGTAGAAGACAAAGAAAAATAATGACACTGTTTTTGACATTCTGGTATGGTCCTTTCATAGTACAGTCGAACGGATCAATTAACGAAAGTATTAGTTACATCTAAATGAACCGTTCAAGTTGATTATAGTTCTGCACTTTAATTCTTACAATATCCATATTAAATATTTTGGGATGCCTAAATAAAATAATTAATCAAAACTGGAAAAGCAGTCTTAACTATGATGAGATATTAATTTTTGCTATATTGGTAACAAATATATTTGTGGAGGATCGATTATGAATTTAAGCGAAAAATTTGATTACATGGCAAAGCAGGTACCATATAACGATTTGGATCCATTGCTGGTTGACGCAAGAGCCAGATCAACTAAATTAACTACTGAGTTAAACTCATCTAACAATAATGATGAGAAAAAACGGATTTTGAGTCACTTACTTGGTAGTTCTGGAGTAAATCCGTTTTTCGAACCGTTTTTTAGATGCGAGTTTGGCTGCAACATCCATATCGGTGATAATTTCTATGCTAATTACGATTGCGTGATGCTGGATGGCGCACCGATTAATATCGGTGACAATGTGTTGTTCGGACCAAAAGCAGGATTGTATACCAGCAACCACTTAATCGACGCCAAAGAAAGACGGCAGGGTGGTTGTATTGCCAAACCAATTTCGATCGGTGATGATGTTTGGTTTGGTGCCAATGTGACTGTCATGCCGGGTGTTACGATTGGCGATCGAACTATTATTGGCGGTGGAAGTGTCGTCACAAAAAACATTCCAAGCGATGTGATTGCCGTTGATAACCCATGTCATGTGATGAGAAAAATTACTGATGAAGATCGAACTGGTTTTGATGGTACCGATAAATTTGGTTAAATTTTGAAGATTCTATGAAAAAAATAAATGATTTAAATATTTGAGATTATTGTGAATTTAAAAGTAAGAAAACAGACTAATTTTTATATTTTGTTATGTAAATTATTCTATTTTTCTTTTTTTTGCCATTATAAATTATCAATTGATAATTTATAATTAGCCAACTCATTGACAACCCCCTGTAGATTCGGTAGATTCATAAAGGACAAAAACCATAATAGAATTCATTTATTCAGGAGGAGTTGGAAAGCATGACAAATCAGGGATCTAGTGCTTACCGTGCACGAGCACGAGCAAAGCTGGCTGGTCACTGGGGAAGTGCTATCGGTACATTTATTGTGCCATTTTTGTTAGTACTTGTAGTATTTTATGCAGTTATATTATTTGGCGAGTTGATAATCCATGTGAACACTACGCAAGGTCTTATCACGGCGACGGCGTTACTAATGATTGTGTTAATAGTTGTTTCGGCGGTTGCTTACGGATTAATTGGTGTATGTTTTAATTTAGTCCTTTTACGCTGGTATGACACTAATAAACCGTCAAATTGGAAACAAGTATTTACTGTCTTACAGAGACATTGGTGGCCATTATTTAAAATCTCGATCTTGCAATACATTTTCATCTGCTTGTGGATGTTATTATTGTACATTCCAGGAATTATCAAGTCATTTTCATACTCGCAGGCAATGTTTGTTTATTTTGATCGAGTTAATGCTGGAGAAACAAATGTCTCAGCCTTGGATTGCATTACTGCTAGTCGTAAAATGATGGACGGCCATAAGTGGCAATTTTTTGTTTTACAATTAACGTTTATCGGATGGGTGTTGTTATCCACTGTAACGATGGGTCTTGGCTATTTATGGCTGGTGCCTTACATTTGCATGGCAAGTTGCGCATTTTATCGTGACCTATCATCTGGTCAAAAGACTTCAAGTGCCCAAGATGCAGTTTACACGGCGGGAATGAATGATGGGTTTGATGATCGATTCGAACCGAATGCATCGGATTTTGATTCATCTTCTGATAGTGAATCGGCCACACCAAAGCGTAATTCAGGTCAAAAGACACCAGTTAATGAAGTTAGTCAAACGATTAATCCAGCACCAACGGTTGAAAATGATTTGTATAATCAGGCAATGGGCGGTGGCAATGGCAATGGTCAAGATCCCAACCAGCGACCTCCCAAAAAGGGCCATGGTGGTCTGATTGCGGTAATCGTTGTGGTTGCGTTATTGATTATGGGAACGATATTTGTTGTGGTTGGCAAATCAAATAGCGAATCTGGATCATCTAGCCATGAAACAAGCAGTGCTAAAACATCAAAGAAGAACGAAAAGAAATCGCATGATGGTATTACACCATCTTCAGACTTTGATGATGGCATGGATACCACTGATGCTGAAGACATCCGCGATAACAAGTTCGATCCAAGTTCCAATCAGTTAATGATTAACTATGAGCAGACCGCTAACTTAACCAAGATCAAGGAATTCAATCCTAACTGGCAAAGTAAAAAATGGATGGATTCAACTGTGACGATTGATAAGGGCTGGATTGCAACCTTTAAGCCGGTCAAGGCAGATATTGGCGGTTCAAAAAAGGATGAGGTGTCTGGAGTCGTAATTTTACATCTCACTATTAAGACTGGTAAGTATGATAATACCTATTATCCATCTCAGGGTGACCTTGTCACTAACCTGGGGAGTAGCTACGAACCAAGTTTGAATAGTACCATCATTGACGGTGGTGTACCTCATAATTCAACTCGCAGTGTTTATTTGTACATCTATCCAAAGCAACAGATTAATAACGTTGATCAGATTTCAACGTTGAACTTCAAGTTCACTGCGTACGCTAGCGATAAGCAGACTGAAAATGCTAACGATAGCGAACAGGACTACGAAATGAATTTAACGAATTTAAATAATTAAGGAGATATCATTGTGTTAGTTTTAGGAATTGTCATCATTGTAATAGTTTTGGTGTTGTTATTTGTGTCACTCAAAATTGTGACTCAGCCAAATGTTGGAGTTGTTGTCACTTTAGGTCGTTTTGAACGAGTTATTAACCCTGGCTTACACTTCATTAAGCCATTCATTTCACGAGTTGTGACAGTCAATACGGCCCAAACACCATTAGACTTGAATCAGCAAGTTGTGATCACAAAAGATAATGCCGAGATCTCGGTAAAAATTTCACTTAAATTTCATGTTACCAATATTCAGGACTTTGTTTTCAAAAACGAAGATTCCGTTCGCTCAATGGTTCAAGATACGCGTGCTGCACTACGTGGTATCATCGGTAACAAAGAACTAAACGAAGTGTTAAATGGCACGCAAGATATTAATGCTGCTTTGTTTAAAGAAATTTCATCTGTGACTGCTGGGTATGGTTTAAATGTTGATCGAATTAATATTGACTCGGTTAATCCATCTAAGGATATTCAGGAATCAATGAATAAACTATTGCAAGCAACCCGTGAACGTGATGCAACAATCGCGACTGCACAAGGTAAGAGCCAGTCAATAACGCTTGAAAATGAGGCCAACAACAAGGCATTGCTTGAAACTAACAAGGCTGAAAATGAGGCGTTAGTGAAGAGTGCTCAAGCGCAAGCTGATTCAGTTAAAATTAAGGCACAGGCCGAAGCCTTTCGTGTTGATACAATCAACGGTTCGTTGGCTAATGCTGATGACAAGTACTTTATTAACTTGAATACAGAAGCATTTGGCAAGTTAGCTAATTCAGACGCCAATACAGTTGTGATCCCTAATCAAACAACTGATAGCTTAGGACAATTGCCGGCAATTGGTAAATTAATCGCAGGCGACAAAAAGGGTGCTGCTAAATAGCTTTATCTGCGTTTGAAAGGGAAACTAGTAATTAGACTAGTTTCCCTTTTTATTATGGTCACAAAACAGATCGTACTAATTGCAAAATCTCCAAAATAGTTTAGGATATAATATGGTGCTTTTTTATAATGATTCTAATCTAGGGGGAGACAACTGTGAGTAATGGAATTGATAGAAACGGGAAGGCATATAACCGTTTTGGGTTTATCTTAACTTTACTAATGGGAACTTTTACAATGTCGATAAGTCAGTCATCATTATCGACTGCCTATCCAACATTAATGCGATATTTTAGTATTTCAGCGTCCACGGTCCAGTGGCTAACGACTGGTTTTATGCTCGTCATGTGTGTCACGATGCCAATGAGCCCATGGCTGCTAAATAACGTCAGTTTTAAGGCGCTATTTATGTGGATTCTAGTAATTTTTGACGTTGGCACCTTAATTATTGTTTTGGCACCCTCATTTTGGTTAATGATGGTTGGACGAATTATGGAAGCCATCGCAGTTGGGGTGCTGTTTCCGTCATACCAATCCGTTCTGCTATCAATTACTCCCGAAAAACAACGGGGGACAACAATGGGAATTGCCGGCTTGGCAATGGGATCTGCGCTTGCTTGTGGACCGATTATCTCAGGCATTGTATTGAATTACTTTTCGTGGCGCGGATTATTCGTCGTTTTCATGGTGGTCATTACGATTGTATTTTTACTTGCTTTTACCGGCGTGATTCGAGACGTGATGCCGCGGCAAACGAGTTCGCTGGATTTTATTTCTGTAATTCTTTCTATCGGGTTAATTGGGATTATGTACGTAGTAAATAACATTGGAAAGTCTCATGTAGACTGGGTAACGAATGGCATTTTGCTGGTGATCAGTGTTGCCGCAATTATCTGGTTCGTGATGCGCCAATTGCACGCCACCACACCGTTGCTAGAATTGCGAGTTTTAAAAACAGTTAACTTTGATTTATCAGTTTTATTAACAGCTATTTCTTACATTGCTTTAATTGTGACCACGATTATTTTTCCACTTTATTATCAACAAGTACTAGGCGTGTCTCCGTTTATTTCGGGGATGGCGTTGGTGCCCGCGGCAGTCTTTCTAAGTATTCTGAATCCATTAACGGGTAAATTAGCAGATAAATTTGGGTTTAGAGTAGTCATGTTAACGGGGATGAGTTTGATCGTCATTGGTTGGCTGTTAGTGACGTTGCTAGTTACTCATCTTAATATCTGGATCATGATCGGATGTGCCATGATTATTGAAGGAGGTAATGCCTTCGTGATGATGCCCGCTGTGACAATGGGTGCCAATTCATTACCAACAAATTTAGTACCTCATGGAACAGCAGTTACGACCACAATTAGACAAATTTTAGGCTCAGCCGGAGTTGCTGTGTCTACGTTGGTTTTGACCACCGTTATCAGTAATCGTGTTAGTACTGGTCAGAGTCAAGTTGTCGCTCAATTTCATGGATTTCACGCTACATTTGTCATGATGTTGTGTGTTGAAATTGTTGGATTAATTTTAGCGCTCTGCTTAAGAAATCCAAATAAACAAAAGTAATATAACATTTAGTAAGGCCACTTCTGACATGAAGTGGCTTTTTTGTATAAATAGATATGAACAATCCAAATTTGAATGGCGTTTTGACTTAATTAAATTAATCATAACCTCATTAAATGAGAACTAAAACAAACCTAACTATCTTAATTTCTGCCATTTTCATGTATGTTGTTTTGACATCTTCTAATTTTGGGGGATAATTGTTTCAAATGTTAAAAAATTAATTTAAAAGACAGAATAGCAATTATTCTTGAGGAGGTTTTATGAAAAATAAAACGGGACTATTTGTCCGTAAAGATATTGCTACGGATATATACAAAAAGACCGGCTTGGAAAAGTCACTAACTGCCTTTAGCCTGATTACAATGGGGGTCGGCGCAATTGTTGGGGCCGGAATATTTATTACACCCGGAATTATTGCCGCCGAGTATACCGGACCTGGTGCAATGTTAGCGTTCGTTTTAGCCGCAGTTGTGTGTTCACTGGCCGCATTATGTTATTCGGAGTTTTCTTCAACCATTCCATTGGCCGGCAGTGCGTATACATACATTTATGCTGTGTTTGGTGAATTCATCGCCTGGATTTTAGGTTGGGCACTGGTATCTGAATACCTGTTTTCAGTTTCAGCGGTGGCGGCTAGTTGGTCGTCGTATTTCCAAAATTTGTTGTCAGGTTTTGGCATTCATTTACCGGAAGCATTGACCGCAGCGTATGGCACCAGTGGTCATCCTGGGGCGTTCTTTGATTTGCCAGCTTTCGTAATTATTATGGTTTTGGCATTCCTGCTTTCTCACGGTGTTAACGAGTCGGCTCGTGTTAATGCAATCATGGTTATTTTAAAGATTATTGTCATTATTTTGTTCATTGTTGTTGGTGTATTTTATATTAAACCAGCTAACTACAGCCCGTTCTTACCATTCGGTGCTAAGGGAATTGTGTCCGGGGCGGCAGTTGCCTTCTATGCTTATATTGGTTTCGATGCTGTTTCAACTGCGGCTGAAGAGGTTAAGCGGCCACAAAGAAACGTTCCAATTGGGATCATTGGTTCACTACTAATTGCCACCGTTTTGTATATTGCCTTGTCCGCAGTTCTGGTTGGAATTGTTAAGTACACGAAACTTGACGTTGCTGATCCGGTTGCCTATGCACTGCACTTTATTCACCAGGATTGGGTTTCAGGAATCGTATCATTAGGTGCCGTAATTGGGATGACGACCGTGTTAATTGTCTTCTTGTATGGTGGAACTAGATTGGTATTTGCAATTAGCCGTGACGGATTATTACCACCATTATTCAGCAAATTGAACGAAAAGACTCATGCACCAGTTGAAAATACTTGGATTTTCGGGATTGTTGGTAGTATCTTTGCCTGCATTATTCCAATTAACAAAATTACTGAGTTGGTTAATATCGGAACATTATTTGCATTCGCAATGGTTTCGATTGGAATTGTGTTCCTTCGCCGTAGTCCTGATTTTAACAAATTGGAGTCATCATTTAGAGTGCCATTTTATCCGGTACTGCCGATTATTTCATTTATTTTGTGTGTCACATTAATGCTAGAATTGAAGGCCTTCACTTGGATTGCATTCTTCATCTGGCTAGCAATCGGCCTGTGTGTTTACTTTGGGTATGGGTATCGCAATAGCGCCGTAAGAAATAAAAACAAAGCGAAGTAATAGCTGGGGTGAACAGTCTTAAATAAAGCACTAGGTACTTATCACGCAGGACTTTTGCGTGGTGAGTGCCTAGTGCTTTATTTAATGTGGTTCAGTCTGTTAATTCGCGTTTCGGCAAATAAAATTAAAAGTATGTCACTGCTATTTCTTATCCTCAACTTCATGTTTATATCGTAATCTACTAAGATACAAATAGATCACTAAACCGATGAAAACAACGACGACACTTAACAGTGAAGTAGATAAGTATGCTCCAGAAATGATCATTAAAACCGCATAGCGAGCGAAATCAACTTTATCGTAATACGTGTCCATCTTGCGAGTTCTAATGAGCCCATGGAGTCCGTAAACGACTAAAAATATGCAGATTATAATATGTATTACAGGGACGTTTGTCAAAACAGCTCAACTCCAACTTTTATATGTTACTGCTATTGTAATGATAGAGTTTGTTCAATTGCAAGCTATTAATCGCATTTACCGGATTTTAAAGATTCCCTTGCAAGATATACGTAGATTCGGTATAATTATTCTCGTCGGTTGCGGTAGTGATGCCCACTGATATCTAAATAGATGATTGGGCTATAGCCAAGTGGTAAGGCAACGG
>NZ_AZGF01000045.1 GCF_001434475.1 Paucilactobacillus suebicus DSM 5007 = KCTC 3549
AACAGAGCTACAATGGCGTCGCAACGGCTGATCTTCCAGTCAATGAAACAGTGACGGTGACTTACACTGCGGGTGAACAAAGTGTCACAATCGAATATGTGGATGATCAAGCTGATGAGGCTGTAGTTGGGTCTAATAGAGTTCAAACAGGGGCAACTAATGGAACGACTAATTGGGATAGTTCTACGATTCCAACCGGCTACGTTCTTTCTCCAACACAAGCCGCTAGTGGAACCTATAAGTTTACTGCAGATGATAATCAGGTAGTTCAAATTCATTTGACTCATCACGTTACCGACAGCACAACAACTAGCACCCAAGAAATCAACTACGTGATCCTAGATAAGGATGGCAATGTCTCAATTGATCAAAGTAAGGCACCGGCCAACAATTTGCAAACATTAACTTGGAAAGTCGTTACAGATGATGTGACTGGTACAAGCTATGCAACAGCATTGCCAACAGGTTATCCAGCTGTTACATCTCCAACTGTCAATGGATACACTCCTAGTCAATCTTCAGTTCCATACAGTTATCCAACACCAGTTGCCACCGCAGATATTGAAAATACTAATATTACTGTGAACTACACACCACAGGGCAATACAGTTAATGTAACCTATGTTGACGATGTGACTGGTGCAACCGTTAAGACTGACACGATTGATGGTGTCACAGACGAAACTGGAACCTATACGGCAGATTTGAGTGGTATTAACAGTGGTTACCGTTTGGCACAAGGTCAAAGTAGTACAGTAGATTACATTATTACTGCACCAAGTGTTGCTGGTAGAGCATTGTTTGCACGAAGCGCTGAACCGGTCAATGATAGTGATAATATCGTCATTCACTTGACTCATCATTTGACAAACAGCACTACTACAAGCGATCAAGCTATTAACTACGTGATCTTGGATAAAGACGGTAATGTCTCAAGCGATCAAAGCAAGGCACCTGCTACTGACACTGAAACTTTAACTTGGAAGGTTGTTACAGATGATGTGACAGGCGAGAGCTATGCAACGGCAGAAGCAAGTGGTTATCCAGCTGTAACTTCACCAACTCTTGATGGATATACACCAAGCAAAGATGAAGTAGCATATAGTTACCCAACTCCAACCGCTACAGATAATGTTAAGAACACTGATGTCACTGTTAATTACACACCAGATGCTGAAACAGCTACTGTTACTTATGTAGATGATGTGACAGGTGAAACGGTTAAAACTGACACAATTAATGGTGTCACAGAT
This sequence comes from Paucilactobacillus suebicus DSM 5007 = KCTC 3549, assembly GCF_001434475.1. Classification (GTDB taxonomy): domain Bacteria; phylum Bacillota; class Bacilli; order Lactobacillales; family Lactobacillaceae; genus Paucilactobacillus; species Paucilactobacillus suebicus. Next base: position 1,254 of record NZ_AZGF01000045.1, read on the forward strand.
GAAAGTGGTACCTATACTGCTGACTTGAGTGTCATCAACAGTGGTTATCGTCTAGCTGAAGGCGAAAGTGCAACACAAGATTACACAATTACCACAGATGGTAGTGATAACTTGACAGTTCACTTAACACACCACTTAACTAACAGCACAACAACGAGCACACAAACTGTTCATTACGTCATCTTGAACGGAGACGGCTCAGCTGCAGATTCACAAACAAAGGCACCAGCAGATAACAGCCAAACATTAACTTGGAAAGTTGTTACTGACGATGTGACTGGAACTAGTTATGCGACTGCTGAAGCTGCTGGATACGCTGCAGTAACTTCACCAGAGATTGATGGATACACACCAGATCAAGCAACAATCGCTGCTACCTACCCAGCCCCATCTGCTACAGCTGACGTAAAGAACACTGAACAAACTGTGAAGTATGCGCCGGATGCTTCAACTACCACTGTCACATACATTGATGATGCAGCAGGTAATGTTGTTAAGACTGATACGATTGATGGTGTGACAGATGAAACTGGCACGTATGCGGTTGATCTTAGTGACGTCAATGCGGGATACAGGCTGGCAAGCAGTCAAAGCAAAGATGTTAATTACACTGTTGCACCTGATAATAGTGGTAATATTACGGTTCATTTGACTCATAGTATTGTTGATGGCACAGCAACGACGACCAGAACAATTACCTATGTAATTACTGATGGTGACTCTGCCAAGACACCTAAAACAGTCACACAGACGATGAATTGGAAGACAGTTACTGATGAAGTTACTGGTACCAGCTATGCAACTGCACAAAATTCATACGCAGCAGTTGAGAGCCCAGTGATTGCCGGCTACACAGCTGACAAGCTGAGTGTGGCACAACTTTCTGAAGGCAATGTACCTACTAGTGAATTGGCAGATACGAATGTCAATGACACAGTTACTTACACTGCGGATGAACAAACTGTCACAATCAGTTATGTTGATACTCAAACTGGTAAGACGGTTAAAACGGCTACCGTAACTGGTAAGACGGATTCAGCACTTACAATTCCTGATCTACCTGGCTATACCGTTGACCGAACTGGATTACCAACTAGCTTTGTTGCTGGGTTGACTCAAGTAAATGTACCAGTTACTGCAATTGCAAGTAATGAACCATCAGGAAACAATGGTGGCACAACTAACAATTCAACAACTGGAAATAACACCGGGTCACAAACTTCTACAAGTAAGTCAGCTTCTGCAAATTCATTAACCGCAAAGGGTAACGGAACAGCAAATGTTAAGGCCAGTCCAAAGACCAATACAACCGCTGATCAAAACAAGTTACCACAAACGAGTGATGATAAAGATCAAGCAGCAGCAGTTACTATTCTTGGTTTAATGACAGGTATGTTTGGATTAATCGGTTTGAAGCGTCGCAAGCGCGATGAAGATTAAGCCAGAATAAACTGAAAAGCATTCATATTCTTTGATTAGAATATGGATGCTTTTTTGTTGTGTAAAAGTACTTTTCACTGGCTAAGTAGAAAATGATCTCACTGCCTAAAGGATGTTTTAAATTTTAAATTCAACGAAAATTGGTATATCAATTGATAGATTAAAAAATAGTGGGATTAAATCAGTGATTTGAAGAAAAATAAACTATTTGTTGAAACAAAATCATCATTTTGAAGCATATTTGAAGACTATAAAACTTAATTTTGTTATTATATATATGCAAATACGTTAATTAAACAAAAACGTAAGCATCACAAACACGGCATTGACTTTAAATTATTAACAATTTGATAAATGTTTACGTACGTATTTACCTTAAATATATAACGCCGTACAATAGTGGTTGAAAGGGGATGAGATTTGTGGAACGAAAAAAGTTTACGACAACGCTGGATAGTGATCTCATTAAGCAACTGAAAATCATTGCGGTGAAAAAAGAGATAAGTGTATCAGCATTGATTGAGCAAATCGCAAAACCTTACTTAGAAAATAGATCAAGAAAGATACATTAAAAAATATAAATGGGGGTGCAGGATTATGTTTGGAAAGAATAACCGGACAAATGAATTGAAAGGCAACATGAAGGAACATTACAAAGCGTATAAAAGTGGTAAAAACTGGATTTATGCAAGCATAGCTAGCCTGGCAATTGGAACAGGATTGTTATTTGGATCAACGACTGCTGTTCATGCAGACACTACTGATACAAATACAGCAACCCAATCTCTAACAGATAGTTCGAGTACATCGGTTTCCAATAACAGTGCTTCGAGCATAGTACTTTCTGCAAGCACATCTGCAGAAACTGCATCTTCAAGTGCCGATACAACTTTAGTTTCAAGTACATCATCGGAAACTGCTGGTAGTACCGCTGTGTCGTCTTCAACAGACACAACAACTTCAGGTACTAGTGAGTCACAAGTTAGTGAAGCAGTATCATCAGCCAACTTTTCTAGCAGTACATCACAGGCAACCAGTGGATCAGCAACGAGTACATCTACCGAAAGTCAGACGTTGATAAATCCAACGTCATCAGAATTATCTGACGCTAAGGCTAGTGCAGCATCAAACTATGCCACAACGGTTACAGCACAACAAATTAATTCAGTTGCTGCAGATGTTTCGGCACAAGTTACAGTTGGTACAACTACCAAAGTATACGATGGTAATGCAGATACACCATTAAATTATACGGTGACATTATCAGATGGTATGAATGCGCCTAGCGGTTGGTATGTCACTGGAACCGCAAATCAGTATTATGTATCTAATTCATCTGGTGATTTAGATCTATCAGCAGTCCAACAAAATGTTGGTACTTATTCTGTCACGTTATCAGCTGTGGGATTGGCAGCCTTACAAGCCGCTAATAGTAAATTGACGATTGACGCATCGGATATTATTGCAGGTAAACTTGAAATTACGCAGGCTCCAACTTCTTCAGGAACAATCGTCATTTCAGGTGGTTCTAAGGTATATGATAATAATTCTGCCACTGACCCGACAGAATATACGGTGACTATTGGCTCAAATTCCGGATTAGTTGCACCTGCTGGGTGGGCTAATAACGGAGATGGGACTTACACAGTTAGTGCTGCCTCAGGAGACATTGTCGGCATTACTGGACAAAGTGTTGGTAGATACCTACTTACCTTGTCTGCTAGTGCGCTTCAAAAACTGCAGGCGGCAAACCCAAACTACAGCATCAATGATGCAACGATCACGTCTGGTGTTTATCAGATTACTTCTAACATTCAGACAGTAATAGCATCCAAAAGTATCAATGTGGGTACATCACTTAATGGTACGGATGTCTATGTGACAGTTAATAATTCAGCCAATTTAACCATACCTAGTGATTGGACCGTTGTACCTGATGTGGCCGATCAAACAGGTGTTGTTTATAGTGTTCCAGTATCGTACTTTGACACCAGTGGAGTCGATACATCGACCGTTGGTACTTATACAATCACATTTTTAGCAAGTACTATTACTGAATTAAATGGTAGTGATGGTGAGTTAACAGCTGATAATATTCAAAATGGGACGATTACGGTTCATGCGTACACTGCTTCAGATGCAACATTCTATCCAGCAAACATGTTCACAACGATATCCTCTTCAACCACTGATACCGAAGACATGAATTCACAAAATTCTGGAGGTGACAACTATTATGCCACCGGATCTTCATTGCAATTGGATATCAGGCCATTGAACAACAACGCAATATTGGACATTAATAATCTGACTGAGTATTTGATTGTTCCAGATGGTTTCTTAATTGGAACAACTGATGAAAATGGGAATACGATTGTTGCGGATGATGCTGCAACGGCCGTGTATAATCAACTTACTGCGGGATTAGCATCAATTGGTGCTAATTACACTGGTTTGACAGTTGAACAAGAAGCAGATTATAACGGTAGACAGGTTTTCAAGATCAGCTTTAAGACCGTCACAACGGTTAACGGATCTGAAACTTTAGATGAAACCACACCACTAACCATCGTTTCGGATCCTAATTCAACAATTACAAGTGGATTTATTGGACCAGATGCTCAAAATAATGATAGTGCAGTTTTATATGTCACTGACAACTATGCTGACACTCAAGGACAATACACGGTAAACGGCTATGGAGCATATGTTAACATTCCTCAGGTAGCCGCTGCCCTGGGAATTGATAATGCGTATGTTTTAAATAACACGTATGGCAATTATATCTATCCATACACGATCGCCTCAAATGTTAAAGTTCAAGATACCTATAACTTTGTCGATACTGATGGCAATGTAATCAAGACATCAGTGACTTCAACAGGAACGCCAGGAGACACCTACAGTACCTCCAGCATCGTTCCTCAAACTATAACTGTTGACGGTGTGACATACGAATTAGTCGCTGATTCAATTGCAAACGTTGCTACCTATCCATTGATCTCGTCAGCATTAACATCGGTAGATGAAGTTGCACCAGGCAATACGTATAATGCAGTTTACAAAAAGGTAATCGATACAACGACGCTCAAAGCTACAGTAGAAAACATGACCATGACTTGGACTGGCAGCACACCAACAAGTTATACGGTGTCATTGCCAGATGGGTTTGTAGCACCATCAACTTGGATAGCCAATGCTGATGGTAGCTACACAGTGCCAGTTTCATCTGATGATCTAGATGTGACAGACGTTAATGCGGCTGTTGGAACATACACTGTGTCATTTTCAGCACAAGGACTCGCTGACATTGCTGCAGCTAATACTGGATATTTATTTGATACCAGTATTAATGTTGCCGGTACTTTAACAATTAGTCCAGTAACGATTACCATTCCAGTGACTGTCACAGATACAGCGGGTAACACTCTAAAATCTGGCAGCATCGACATTGCCTATCCTGATGGTGAAAGCTCAACAGGATATGACGCTAGTGCCAGTGATCAGGGATATCCAACCAAACAAATTTATCAGGTAATTGTTAATCAAAGCACCGCAAACTCCGATTACAATCCAACTCAAACTGCAAAAACCGTTTATCAAGTAGACAACGTTGCAAACACGTTGACGATAACAACATATGATGCAGACGGTGGTGTACAAGGAAGCTATACTGTAGATGAATCACAAATGGCAAACATGACACCTGGGGACTATTTAGCATATTTGCTCGACAATACTCAAAACTCACTGATCAATTTTGGGAATACGCCAACCATCGATGATTCGGACGAATATTCTAAATTAAGTTATGAATCAATCGAAGTTATCTACGATCAAAAGATGGATGTAACGGTCACTTATGTTGACGACGATGAAGGTGGTAAACAAGTTGGCAACACTGGTACAATCACTGGGTTTGCTGGGGATGATGTAACCTATACTCCAGTCGTTCCTGATAATTACTCATTGGTAAACTCGAGTGATGCTGATGGTATTTCATATACGATCACAAGTGGCGATACAAATGAAATCGTTGTTCACCTAGAACACCAACATGCGACCAGCACAATGACGACAACTAACACTGTGAACTACACTGGATTGCCAGAAAGTAAGACACCGGATTCAGAAACGGCCACCGTAATTTGGAACGTTGATACCGATAAGGTGACAAACATTTCAACATACACACCGGAGGATACAACGATTATGGTTGCGTCTCCAGAAGTAACTGGATATACACCAGAACAAACAAGTGTAGATTTTAATCAAGCAACAACCACAACGGCACCAATTGGTCAAACAGCGACTGTTAACTATACGGCCAATAAGCAGTCAGCAACGGTGGAATACGTGGATGATGATAATGGCGGTGAGATTGTAGGTGAAACTGCAGAAATTAACGGAGTGACCGATGAAACTGCAGATTGGAATACGGACAATTTACCAGCGGGATACGAATTATCAAGTGGGCAAGCGGCAAGCGGTACTTACACTTTCACTGCAGATGATAATCAAGTAATTCAGGTACATGTATCACATATTCACACAATTGGGACTGCAACGACAACTAACACCGTTACTTATACAGGCCTTCCTGACGATAAAACACCAGCTGCAGGTACTGTGAATGTTGAATGGACAACTGATAAAGATGAAGCTACAGGGGTGACAACCTACACAGCAGCAACTACAACTAGCACTGTCGATTCACCAATAGTAGCAGGTTATACGGCGGATCAAGAGAGTGTTGATTTCGACCAGACGACAACGACAACGACGCCGGATGGCCAAACAACAACTGTTAACTACACAGCTAATAAGCAGTCAGCCATTGTCGAATACGTAGATGACGATGATAATGGAAAAATTTTAACCACCACGACTACAATCACTGGGGTTACTGATGGCAGCGCTGAGTGGAATACAGATAATCTACCAACTGGATATAAATTAGTTAATGAAGCAGATGCGAATGGCATTTACACATTTACCGCAGATGCTAATCAAGTTGTGAAAATTCATGTTGCACATATTCATGAATCTGGCACCGCTACAACGACTAACACAGTTAACTACACCGGTTTACCTGATGATAAAAATCTGTCAGCGGGGACAGCTGATGTGAATTGGGTGACGGATACTGATTTAGCCACTGGTGTAACAACCTACACGCCAGTTGATACGACAACGACCATTTCATCACCTGCAGTCGCTGGATATACTGCAGACCAAGCAAGTGTTGATTTTGATCAAAGCACAACGACAACGGCTCCAACTGGTCAAACGGCAACAGTTAACTATACGGCTAATGCCCAGTCGGCAACTGTGGAATATGTTGATGACGACAATGGCGGCACTGTTCTAAGTACAACCGCACAAATTGACGGGGTAACCGATGGAACCGCAGATTGGAATACGAACAATTTGCCAGCTGGATATAAATTAGCAAACGGACAAGCTGCAAATGGTACTTACCAATTTACCGCAGATGCTAATCAGGTTGTTCAGATCCACGTGGCTCATATCCACACAACGGGAACAGCAACGACAACCAACACCGTTCACTACACGGGTCTCCCTGAAGGTAAGACACCAATTGATGGTACTGTAAATGTTGAATGGGCAACGGATACGGATGAAGCTACTGGGGTAACAACTTACACACCAGCGGATGCAACCAATACTGTTGTCTCACCAACAGTGGCAGGTTACACACCTAGTCAAAGCACTGTTGAATTTAGTCAAGCAGCATCGACTAGCACACCGGCAGATCAGTCAAAGACTGTGAACTACAATGCAGATTCACAAACTGTAACGGTCAAATATGTTGATGACGATAACAATGGTTCATTGATCGATTCATATGAAATTAATGGTGTCACAGATGAAACGGTTGAATGGAACACTAACGACTTGCCAGCTGGATATAAAGTTGCAACTGGTCAAAAAACTAATGGATCATACATTCTGACAGCTGGTGAAGACCAAACTATTATAATTCACCTGGTTCACCAACACACAATTGGTCAGTTAACAACGACGAATACTGTAAGCTACACAGGGTTGCCAGAATCAAAAACTCAACCAGATCAGAGTGCTGATGTTGAATGGACTACTGATACTGACGAAGTTACTGGAATGACGACATACACACCTGCAAATACTACAACTTCAATTGAAACTCCGGTGGTATCTGGTTACACCGCCAATGAGTCACAAGTTCAGTTTGCACAAAGTACGGTAAACGAGCAGCCTAACAACCAGACTGCAACAGTGAACTATACGCCCGATGCTCAAACAATTAATGTCACTTACATTGATGATGTTACGGGCCAACAAGTCGGTACAACACAGACATTAACTGGTGTGACTGACGAATCTGGCACCTACAATGTTGTGATTCCAACAAACTATGTTTTGGCAAATGGTCAAGCATCGACCATTGATTACACATTCACGGCTGATGGTAATGCTAACTTAGTGATTCATTTAAATCACCACATCACAGATGGCACAGCAACAACTACTAGGACAATCAACTATGTAATTGCTGATGGTGACAAGACAAAGACACCTTCATCAGTTGTACAAACAATGAACTGGAAGACAGTCACTGACGACGTTACCGGGGAATCGTATGCAACTGCACAAAATGTGTATGATAAAGTTGTTAGCCCTGATATTGCAGGTTACTCAGCTGATACTGATGCTGTTGCAATGGTTGTAAATGGAAGCATGGCACTTAGCCAATTGACTGATACAACAGCAACTGTAACTTACACAGCGGATAGTCAATCCATCACAATTAACTATGTTGATTCAGTGACTGGGAAAATTGTTAAAACGGTGACTATCAACGGCAAAACTGATTCTACGTATGTAATCCCATCAATTGATGGCTATACGATTGATAATAATGATGCAACGATGATTGTCGAAGCTGGAGTATCTGAAATTTCAGTGAAGGTCACACCAATTAACACTGGTAATAATGGTGACGGATCAGATTCTGATGATACAACAACATCAGGTAACAATGGTGACAGTTCGAAAGATACGACAACGTCAAATAATGATGGCGATAATTCGAAAACTCAGACGGGTAACGTTATCCCAGAATCATCAGCCACTAATGTCGGTAGTAAAAATGAAAATACTCAGAATATAACAGTCATAAATACTGATCTAAATCAAGAAAGCGACAGTTCGTCGAACTCTAAAAATACTAATAACACTAATAACACTAATAACACTAATAACACAAGTAACACGCAACAAAAATTACCTCAAACAGGTGATGAAAAGAGTCAAGAAATTGGCTTAACAGCCATTGGTGTATTGGTAGGATTCCTTGGAATCATCGGATTGAAGAAACGTAAACGTGATGAAGATTAGTTAGTATCAAAAAAGCTTGGTAACAGAAAATTGTTACCAAGCTTTTTTTAAAATTTGATGTGGTTCACGTGATAAATAAATTCAGGAAAAGAGGAATTTACTTATCTAGCAAACATGATAATTATATAAACGATAATAATATTTATCGCTCATAATGCCTACGATACTAGCAGATATTGGGTGGTTAAAACATTTGACGCAAAACCAATAGCCACGCACAATTAGAATGCTTTTTAAATAAAAAAATAATTTTTGCTTATGGCTATAGAACGTAAAAAGTTTTACTTATCAGTGTTTAGAAAAATAATTAAAAATATATAAGCGTACGTGTTTACTGGAATGAAAAATCACCGTAAAATAGGGGTATAAATTAAAGGGGGATGACTAAAATGAAACGAAAATTCACAACAACCCTAGACGCGGACCTAATCAAAAGAATGAAAATTGATGCTGTCGAAAATGATACAAGTGTTGCCAATCTGTTAGAGGAACTGATCAAAAAATATTTGAAAGATAACGTTAAAGTACACTGAAAATTAAAAGCTGGGAGGAATTAGCATGCTAGGAGATTACAGAAAATTATCAAGTAAAAATCATACATCCCATGAAGATAAGTCGGGATTGCATTATCGAATGTATAAGTCCGGGAAAACATGGCTTTTCTCGAGCCTATTTGCTGTTGCTATTTTTGGTGCTAGCACATTAACTGCACAAGCTGACACTAATACGGATCAAGCTGATAGTAGCCAGGTTGCCACTATTAGTAGCTCAAGTGCTTCATCAAGCGCGGTAGTACTAAACTCTGCATCTGCTACCTCGGAAAGCGCTAGTGCAGATGCGACGTCGATTGCCACAAACTCAACTGCTGATTCACAGAGTACTAGTTCTGAAAGTAGCAACCAATCATCGGCTACCAGTAACGAAACTAGTTCTGCCGTCGTTGCAGAAACTAGTGATGCAAGTTCGACAGCCAGTTCGGCAAGTAATACAAGTACTGCAAGTTCAGCTACTGTAGCTGCCTCAGATGCTACATCAATAAATTCGGATTCAAGTATATCTGCTGCAAGTGCGGGCACTGCTTCTAGTTCGAGTGCGACAACTAGTTCTGCCTCAGGCAGTCAATCTGTAACATCGTTATCTTCTGCAGCAGATAGCGTCACTTTATCTGGTGCCAGTTCAAATAGTGCTGATTTAAACACTGTTACTTTGATAAACCCAAGCTCTGACGCAATTGCAGATGCTAAAACAAGTGCAGAACAGGCTTACGCACTAACTGGCCAAGCGCAAGAAGTTCAGGCGGTCGCTGATGATACGACCACCAATGTTACCGTGACCCTGAATGCGACTGCCGTTGGTTATAATACCGGAGTGTCATCACTGATAGTCACTGTCTCAGTGACCAATCCAGTAGCTGGTGAAACTTATACAATTAACTTTCCCGCTACAACGGCCGTTATTCAGTCATATAGTTATCAGGATCTTTCATCAGTTGGTGGTACATCGACTTGGACTAAAAATTCTGATGGTACCTACACCTTAGTTGGCACTTTTAATTCAAGTAAAACTGGTGTTGTGTCACAAGTTATCACTGTGTCACTGCTAACAAATGCATGGGCTAATAGTAATCCAATGCAAGAAATTGGAACTACTACTAAGACCATCACATATTCAGTCGATGGTGTTGACCAAACGCCATTAACATTTACACAAACAATTACCCCTGGGCTTAACTCAAACTTTGGCACAACAACTAGGACTAATACAGCTACAAGTACCGGCGTTCAACCAAACACAGACTATATTTATACTTTTAAAGTCGGCGAATGGAACGGTGTTTCTGACAGCTCCAACGCTTCTAACATAATAAACTCGGCAGCTAATTATGGTGGCACAACAATCACGATTCCTGTTCCCGCTGGATTTGTATTAGATTCTTCAATGACGCAAGCGTTAAATGTCGGCGCTGATGGTACAAATTATTTGGCAGGAACAACTATTACTCAACCTGATGGCCCTGGTGGAAATATAATTATTACTGCTTCTGCAGCCAGTGGTAAACAAGGATGGAACACACCATCCGGTTATCAGATTGTGGGTTACTATACCACAACACAAACAAGCGCCAATCAAACTCTTGCTGCCAGCGGACCGGCAACATTTACGCAAGTAATCAATGCTGCAGGTGACACTCTAACAGGGACTGGGACAACGGTCTGGACCGATACGCTGATAGGAACGGCTACCGCAACCACGAATACTGGTACAGTCACTCTAAACGGAAATAGTAGTTCTGCTTCAACCACATTGTCGTTAGGAACAAGTACGCCACCAGCAACGCTAAATTCATTTACCCTGACTAACACATCTACTAGTTCCTCTACTAATGCTAGTCTTACTGTTAGCATTCCTAATGGATTTAATGTAACAACTATCACGACCCCAACATCAGTCAATAATAGTAGTTATTATATGAACGGAACCACCTCGTATTCATACGTTATTACGCTTGCTGATGGAACTCAAGAAAATGGGATAGTTGATGCTGGTAGCTCAATCACATCAGCTGATGGATCTGCAATTAGAACAGCGGTAATTACTCCTAACTATTTGGCTGCCGGAGCCAAAAGTGGTTCATTTACTTTAGTAGGTACTTTGTCTACGACCTACGATAATGGTTCCGCAGTGAATATTGGCGATAAATTAACTACAACTGTCACACTTAACTTTGGTGGTTCCTCCACAGCAGCTGCAACTAAAAGTGTTACACAAACTGTTGCCGAAGCGTATACCAATGTATATGCATATGTCCATCAAACTTCCCAGGTTCCTGGTGCCACTAATTCTGGGTTTATGTCATTACAGCAAATTGGGAGTAATCCACATACAACTAATTTGGTATATGAACCAATTTTTTACTACGTTATCCCAACATCCACTACTATTTATAAAGTTGCGAATACTGGCGATGCTAAAGTATCGTATTCAACCACAGACGACGGACGTACTTTAGTTATTATCGACTATACAGGTACCGGCGACTATGTTGATATGACTACTGGTAGTGGCTATGTCCAAGTTGCATTATCAAATAATTCTGACGCACTACCAGGACAATATAAGTATTACATGTACGTGGACTCTCCAACCACTAAAATTAATAACACAGGGGCAGCTGCAGACCTGTCATATGTAAATGGTGATACAAATGCTGTGACGATAGCTATTGGTAACTGGACTCTTAATTCGGCTGGTATCTTTACTGACTACTCTTATGCTCAAGGTAATGAGGACACAGATGCAGTTACTAGCGGAACGGCGGATACACACGGAGATTCTACAGTAACTTTTTATACTAGTGTTGTTAACACATCCGCAAGCAGTACAAATACCACTGCAACAGAAGTCGTTAACTTGCCAACAGTTGGTGATTCGCAAGGATCACAATATAACTTTGAATTAACTGGTCCTATAACGGTACCAACAAATTACACCACTGCTGCTGGTACTGGCACTGCAATTACTGCTACGGTTTTGTATTCAACAAGCTTGCAATCAATTGATGCTAATTCAACTAGTCCAGATACTACGGGGTACGTTACCGCAGATCAAGTCACTGATTGGTCGGCAATTCGTTCGGTCATCATTGAATTGACAGGTATTTCAAGCAACACTTCTACTGGCCGAATTGCATTTATCGGTACAGTTGAAGATTTTCAATCGCAGGCTGGTAATACCGGCTATTTGGAAACTGCAATCTACGTTGGCACTAGTAAACCAAGTATCAGTTCAAAAGGTACGGCGGCCCAACTTTCAATTGAAGGACAGTCAACTGTTTATGCAAGATTGCATTACACGTTGAATGGCCAAGATGTATATGTTGACCTGCCTGATTTAACTCAAACATTAAATGAAAATGTTGATGTATTACAGGATATTTATCCGACAACTGAATCAGGCTTCTCGGCCACAGATCAAGCACTATTCCCAGCGGGATATACACTTGTTGCAAATTCAATGCACATTGTGGGAGCTGACGGTGGTGTTGGTTCGGCCGTGATCGGGGATGTTGCACAATTCAGTTATGATGGAAATTATGTTCAGTATGAATTGATCGGTGATAGTAATCTTGACATCACTTATGTAGATGACGATGAAGGTGGGATCCAAGTTGGCGATACAGTCACTGTTAATGGTCCTTCAGGGAGTGCGGGCAGTTACACTCTAGTTATTCCTGATGGATACAAGTTAGCAGATACTCAAGATATAACAATCAATGACGACACAATTTCATTTACGTATACCGCTGGAGATACCCCGTTAACGATTCATTTAGTCCATGACACAACTGTGACGGATATGACAACGACCAATACAGTTAGTTATACTGGATTGCCGGATAAAGATGCTCAGGCATCTAAATCAACGACTGTTAACTGGACCGTAACAGTTGATCCAGTTTTGAATACGACAACTTATGTACCAGACAGCACAACTACATCAATTGTTAGTCCAACTGTTGAGGGATATACACCAAGTCAATCAACGGTCACGTTTAGTCAGGGAAGCGGTGCAACAGAACCAACTAGCCAATCAGCAGTAGTCACATATACAGCTGATTCTGAAACGGCAACCGTAAACTATGTAGATGATGTGACAGGTGAAATTGTTAAAACAGATTCAATTAGCGGCTTCACGGATGATACTGGAACGTACACGGTTGATTTAAGTGATATTAACAGTGGTTATAGACTAGCAAGCGGTCAAAGTAGTTCAGTTGATTACACACTTGCAGCTAATAATGGTACGACTCTTACTATTAACTTAACTCATCACTTAACACACAGCACGACCACGAGCACGCAAACGATCAACTACGTGATCTTAAACGGTGATGGTACGGCTTCAAGTGATCAAAGCAAGGCACCAGCCAGCCATACCCAGAACTTAACGTGGAAAGTTGTGACGGATGATGTGACGGGCACGAGTTACGCGACTGCCGAAGCCACAGGCTATCCAGCCGTAACGTCACCAACGGTGGACGGCTATACACCAAGTGCAAACGAAGTGGACTACAGTTATCCAGCTCCAACTGCCACGGCGAACGTTAAGGACACCACGGAAACAATCAACTACACGCCAGATGCGGAAACCGCGACAGTAACTTATGTCGATGATGTAACTGGTGAGACGGTGAAGACAGCCACGATTAATGGTGTGACGGATGAAAGTGGCACCTATACGGCGGACTTAAGTGGCCTCAACAGTGGTTATCGATTGGCCGCCGGCCAAAATGCAACTGAGGATTACACGATCACCACGGATGATAGTGATAATCTGACGATTCATCTAACCCATCACTTAACGAACAGCACGACCACGAGCACGCAAACGATCAACTACGTGATCTTAAACGGCGATGGTACCGTATCGACTGACCAAACAAAAGCACCAGCCAGCCATACCCAGAACTTAACGTGGAAAGTTGTGACTGATGATGTTACTGGTACGAGTTACGCGACTGCCGAAGCCACAGGTTATCCAGCCGTAACGTCACCAACGGTGAACGGCTACACACCAAGTGCAAGTGAAGTGGACTATAGTTATCCAGCCCCAACTGCCACGGCGAATGTTAAGGACACCACGGAAACAATCAACTACACACCAGATGCGGAAACTGCGACAGTAACTTATGTCGATGATGTAACTGGTGAAACGGTGAAGACTGATACGATTAATGGTGTGACGGATGAAAGTGGCACCTATACGGCAGACTTAAGTGGCCTCAACAGTGGCTATCGATTGGCTGCCGGCCAAAGTGCAACTGAGGATTACACGATCACCACGGATGATAGTGATAATCTGACGATCCATCTAACCCATCACTTAACGAACAGCACGACCACGAGCACGCAAACGATCAACTACGTGATCTTAAACGGCGATGGATCGGTATCAGCTGATCAGAGTAAGGCACCAGCCAGCCATACCCAGAACTTAA
>NZ_AZGF01000046.1 GCF_001434475.1 Paucilactobacillus suebicus DSM 5007 = KCTC 3549
AATCTATCAGTACCAAATATTGTAGAACCACTCTTTATGATAATGTTGATTGCCCGATTGGGTGGTCGGCATTTTTTTAATGGGTGAATTAAAATGGTTGAATGTATCATAAAAATATTTTCGCATCATATTGTGTAGATGAGTAACCTATGATTTGATCTGTAAAGATAAATAGATTCGATTTAGCAACGAAAACACCAAAATGAATGTCACGAAGTTAAGCAAATATGGGTAGTTTGTTCACGATAAATGCTTAAAATGAGCAAAAATCTAATAAAATATGCTCAAATTTATGCTTGATTTTGAGTAATTCACTAACTTTTATTACAAAAGTACAACTTAAGGTGGACTTTTACTACTTTTAAAAATTAGAGCATATAAAAACCGTCTAATCGCAACGTGAGGGCATTGAACGGACTTTATTAATTCTATGAACCGTACTGTAGTGTGTAAAAATACGCTTTTTTTATTACAAAGAACACAAAAACCGGTTTAAAAGAAAAGCCAGTGTCACACAGCTGTAACATTGATCTTGTAACCTAATAACCGTTGATGCAAGACAAGTAACTAACGATAAACAAAAAAGGATGGTTTATTAATTTATGAATTTGAAAAAGAACTCAGTTAAACTTCTCGCTGCTACATTAGGCGCAGCCACTTTAGGATTTGTTGGCGTTACTGCAACAGCACATGCCGACTCAATCTACACTGTTAAGTCAGGCGATACACTTTCAGAAATTTCTTACGAATATACAAATACAATTGATAATGTTAATTCATTAGCTAAAAAGAACAACATCTCTGATGTAAACGTGATCTACGTTGGTCAGAAGCTTTATCTTAGCAACAATGGTTCAGTAACTTCAGCTACTTCAGAACAAGTTGCTACTACACCAGCTGCTAGCTCAGTAACTTCAGCTGCTTCATCAGCTGTTGCCAGCTCAGCAACTTCATCAAGTGCCTCAACTGTTGCAAGTTCAGCCGTAGCTAGCTCAGCTGCTTCTTCAGCAACATCGACTGCTACTTCAACTGCAGCAAGTTCAGCTGCTTCATCACAGGTAGCAAGTTCAGCAACTTCAACTGCACAATCATCATCAACAAGCACAGCTTCTTCAACAACGACAACTTCGACAACTAGTTCAACAAGTGGTTCTGAAGCTGCTGCAGAGGCCTGGATTGTTGCTCGTGAATCAGGTGGTTCATACACTGCATCAAACGGTAACTATTATGGTAAGTACCAATTGACTAAGTCAATGTTAAATGGTGATCTCTCAGCTGCTAACCAAGATAAGGTTGCTAATGCCTATGTAGCAAGTCGTTACGGTTCATGGGTAAATGCTAAGGCATTCTGGGAAGCAAACGGCTGGTACTAAGATTTAGTCCACTAAAAAATTAAACAAAGTGCAAAAGGACCCTATTATCTAGGATCTGTTTTGCAGTCTATGTCGATTATCTGACTTTAATGGGTAATCGGCATTTTTTTGTTTTCAAGTCTAATGTGTAATAAACTAGTATGGTTGCACAGAATAATTATGAATAGGATGGTCAATTTTTATGGTGTCAAATAATAATCAACAGGCGGTGCATTCTAAACGTTGGATGGTTATGCTAGCGGTCTTTATTGCTACATTCATGACCTCAGTAGAAGTCACAATTGTGACCACAGCGTTGCCGTCAATCATTAGCGAATTGCACGGACTAGCTTATCAAAGCTGGATTATGAGTGCGTATTTGCTAACTACGGCGATTACGACACCAATTTATGGAAAACTGGCCGATTCCATTGGTCGAAAGAGAGTGTTCCAATGGGGCGTGATCATGTTTACGCTGGGTTCACTGTTCAGTGGACTGTCAGCCAATATTTATCTATTAATTGTTTCACGTGCGTTGCAGGGAATTGGAGCTGGTGCAGTGCTGCCACTGACTTTTACAATTATTGCCGATTACTACAGTTTTGAAGAACGAGCACGCATCTTGGCACTTAACAACACAGCGTGGGGCCTGTCGGATTTGATCGGACCAGCCTTGGGAGGATTCTTAGTTGATACTTTATCGTGGCACTGGGTGTTCTTTGTTAATGTGCCCTTAGGATTGATTGTTTCCGGATTAATTTGGTTTAGTTATCATGAACAAAAAAAGCAGTCTGAAAAATTAGCACTCGATAGACAAGGTATTATCTTTTTGAGTTTAACAATGATTGGTGTACTGATGACAGTTCAAAATTTAGATTCAAACATCTGGATTTCTGCTGTTTTACTTTTGGTGACGCTGTGTTGCCTAGCTATGTTAGTCAGAACTGAAAAACGGGTTAATAATCCACTAATTTCACCCAAATTGTTTAGCAATGCATCATTTAGCGTTCAAATTGTGACGACTGCTTTATTGAGTGGCGTTTTAATGGGATATCAGGTTTATTTTCCAATTTGGCTACAATCGATTTATCGGATGCCAGCAACAGAAGCAGGTCTAGTTGTTAGCTCGAGTTCGATTATGTGGCTAGTGATGGCGTTCATGGTTGGTGGTGTGATTTCCAGGTTCGTTCCTAAGCATGTCACGATACTAGTGGCGTTGATTTTAATTGCTTTTTACGCAGTTTTGATTTTCGCAGGTCTCGATTTTCCATCGTGGATGTTCTATGTGATCGCAGCGGTTAATGGTGGGACTATTGGGCTGGTCATCAGCATGAATACTGTTTTGAGTCAGCATTTCGTTGACCAATCAATGATTGGATCAGCGACATCGTTACTGACGCTTGGTCAATCTTTGGGTCAAACGATCATGACGGGGGTATTTGGTGCCGTACTGAACATTGTCATTGCTAACAAACGTGGCTCAATTTCGATGGCCTCGATCAATCAGGCAATTAGTTCTGGTCAAGGAACAGTGACTACTAATAAGGCTGCGATTAATAACATTATTTTGCAGGGAATGCATGGTGTCTTCATAGCGGTGGTAGTGTTAATTTTACTGGTATTGATAGTTAATATCCTAGATCCAAATAAAAAAAAGGTACTTTAAAATTAAATATATCAGAATATAAAAAAGCGAGAATTTCAACTTCGAAATTCTCGCTTTTTTAATTACTAATTTGTATGTAAGTCCCTCACCAGTAGTCGTTAGTGAGGGTGGCACACATGTCACGCAGACATGGTGCAGGATGCGTGAATTAATCACGCGGGCAGACTTTTAAGGCCTGCCAGGTTTGGCACCATGAAAGGTATTATAGCATATCTAGGTTTGCATTGAAAATTTCATAAAGCTATTTTTCTTGAGCACTTAACAACATAATAATTAGCGTCAATATGAACCTAATGGACTTTAATAAATATATTTCAAATAATTGTTAACAATCATAACTATACGCCTATAATTGATAATGATTAATAAATTATTGGGGATGTAATTATGAAAAAAATTATGATGGTTGGCATTTCATTGATAGCGTTACTATCATTAACAGCATGTGGTACTTCATCAAGTGGTAAAAATCGTAGTTCATCTAACATTAAATCAGCGTCAAATAAAAATTCTTTCGTTTTTAAATCTGGCACATTGAAGACACCAGATGAAACTATAAAAATCATAAATGTCTCAACAACCACTCCTTCATTAACAGATAAAAATAGTGATGGACATGTTGCCGTGATTAAGTATAATTTTACAAACAAAACAAATCATAAAGTTGAGCCGGAGGCCGCTTTTTTAGATCGCTTTAATGTTGACCAAGTATACGGCAATAAATCTAATTCCCTGTCTGTTACTGAAGTATCAGCTAATGACCAATTTGATAATTTACATCAAACAGCAATGAAAAAAGTGGTAAAAAATAAAACAGTTCATTGTGTTGCTTTATATGACCTCACAAAACCGAATTTTAACACATTGAAGATTGTGGCAAATAATGCAGAACAGAATGCTATTGGTCACAAAAATTATAAACTAAAATATAATGAAAGCACTGGAGAGTCATCAAGTGCGACACAAACTAGTTCTTCAAGTTCATCAAGTACCAACACCACCAGTGCAAATGTTACTAATAAATCAAGTAATACCTCACAACAAGCTGATCCAACAAATCCTGATACTTGGAATTTACCGTATAAAGGTTACTCATCATACAACGCTTATTGTGAAGCAAATAATGGTGATCCTAACGTACAAGCACAAACTGCTTCAATGCAAAATCAGTGGGCAATTCAAAACGGATATGAAAATCCAGATGGAACAGATACTGCAAAGGGTCGTGCCGCAGATAGTGAAGTTAACTCTAATGCAGACCCCAATGACGCAGGCGATCCAAATGATGGCAGTTATTAACTAGTAGTTTAAGGTAGCTTGATCAAATTTTATAGTAAAGACAGTATTCTTACGAATATAAGAGTATTGTCAGTATTTTTAATAATATCTGCTCAAACTTTAAGTACAGTTCTTCTAGATATTGACTAGTCCTTGTGACTAGTTTTTTTTAATTATTTCGTATTCTTTGTCAAAGTTTTCAGTTGAATCTGAAACCAGCTTAACAGTTTTTGTGATAATAAAAATCCTATCAGCTCAGTAGATTGTAATTAAAATAATTATGTTATGAGTGTATTGAACATAACAACAAAAAAACAGCCGTCCACTAAACTTTGGCAAGTTTGGATAGCTGTTAAAAGTATCTAACAAGGCCAACCGTCTTAAACGGTAAGACCAAGGGGATGTACTTACAATGCATCCCCTTTTAATATATACATAATATCATGAATTGCCAAAATATTGAACCTTTTTGGTCTAAAGCACTCATAATAAATCAATTTATATTACATTTCCATATATGTTTAACGATGTTTAGCATAAGTTTCAATAAATGATTGACAAAACTCTCAGAACCCGTTAATATGTCAATATTATTAGAAAACAGTTAGAGGATGAGTAGGAAATTAATCATCGCAAAGAGAAACGTCGGCTGGTGTGAGGCGTAGGTGACAATTTCTGAACATGGTCTTCTTCAAAATGGGATGTCTGAATAGTTAAGACATCATGGGTGCGCCCATTATCGCGCCAGGGTATGATAGGTACCTATGGAGGAAATATCTGTGAGGATATTTCGAATTTAAGGTGGTAACACGAATAATCGTCCTTACTTTCGCTTCGGCGGAAGTGGGGACTTTTTTTATTTCAAAAAGGAGGCAGAAAACATGCGTGAACGAAGAATATTTTACTTACATATGAACAAGATTGCGACCGCCAGTTTTCTGCTTGGAGATGGTCTTGGAGACGAAGCCATGTTAATTTTCGGGTTGTAGTACGCAGATAGATTTTGCCCCGTGTTTATTAATAACGACGGGCTAACTGTAGGTTTTACAAACAAGGAGATTAACACATGAAAACAACTGTTGTCGGCTACCCAAGAATTGGTAGTCATCGTGAACTTAAATTCGCAATTCAAAAATACTTTAAAAACACCATCAGCGCTGAAGAGCTAGCACATACCGCTTCGGAACTTCGTCATGCTAATTGGCAGACGTTAAGTAATGCTGGAATTGATGAAATCCCATCAGGTGATTTTTCTTACTACGATTTAACTCTTGATACGGCAGCTTTGCTGAACATCGTACCAAAGCGTTATCGTGAATTAAACTTATCATCACTTGATGAATACTTTGCACAAGCCCGTGGCTATCAAGGCGAGAACGGTGATGTGAAAGCATTAAGTATGAAGAAATGGTTCAATACTAACTATCACTATTTAGTGACAGAATTTGATGACGATACAGATGTTAAATTGGTCGGCAGCAAGATTTTTGATGAATATCAAGAAGCAAAGGATGCCGGTTACCAGACTCGTCCAACGATTATTGGACCTTACACATTGATTAAAAACGGTCGTTTCACTGGCCAGAAGCAAGGAACAGATTTTGCTGCTGCTTTGACTGCAGCCTATGAGGATGTGTTGGCTAAGCTAGCTGATCAAGGTGCAGAATGGATTCAAATCGATGAACCCGCACTTGTAAAGGATCAGACTGCAGCCGATTTGGACCTGTTTGAAGCAATTTACGGTCCGTTGTTGAATGCTAAACACGGATTAAAAGTTTTGCTACAGACATACTTTGGTGATGTTCGTGACAGTTATGATGTATTAACCAGCCTTGACTTTGATGGCATTGGCTTAGACTTTATTGAGGGAGCTGAGACTCTCGATATTATCAAGCAACACGGTTTTCCAGCCGATAAAATTTTATACGCCGGTGTAATCAACGGTAAAAACATATGGAAGGCACACTACCAAGACAAACTCAATTTAATTAATCAAATTACTGATGTAGCTGATCAAGTAGCATTAAGTACTTCGTGTTCGTTGTTACACGTGCCATACACTTTGGCCAATGAACCTCAATTAGATGAAAAATACAAAAAATACTTAGCATTTGCCGAAGAAAAACTATCAGAATTAGTTGACTTAAAGAAAATTTTGGCCGGTGACACAGCGTTGCTTGATGCTAATGAGACACTCTTTAATACCCCACGTTATGTTGAAAACGAGGCAATTACAAAGCAGGTCGCTTCTCTGAAGGAAAGTGATTTTCACCGTCAGCCTTCATTTGAAGAACGTGCTAAGATTCAAAAAGAAGAATTTAATTTACCAAAATTACCAACAACAACGATCGGCTCATTTCCACAAACTCGTGAAGTTAAGCGTAATCGTGCCAAGTTTAAGAAGGGCGAGATTACTAAAGAACAATACGATCAGTTCAATAAGGATCAGATCAAAGAATGCATTGAATTCCAAGAAAAAATTGGCATTGATGTACTTGTTCATGGTGAATTCGAACGCAACGACATGGTGGAATACTTCGGTGAAAAATTGGACGGTTTCCTGTTCACTAGCAATGCATGGGTTCAATCATATGGAACTCGTTGCGTTAAACCACCAATAATCTGGGGGGATGTCAGCCGCAATCAACCAATTACCGTGGCAGAATCAGTTTATGCCCAAAGCCTAACCGATAAACCAGTTAAGGGGATGTTAACTGGACCAGTGACTATTTTGAACTGGTCGTTCCCACGTGAAGATTTGCCACTGAAGGAATCAACTTACCAAATTGCTTTGGCCATTCAAGCAGAAGTGCTGGATCTTGAAAAACATGGAATTAAAATCATCCAGATTGATGAAGCCGCATTGCGTGAGAACTTGCCGCTACGTCAATCAGATTGGTACAGCAAGTACCTTGACTGGGCAATTCCAGCTTTCCGTTTGGTACACAGCAAGGTTGAACCATCCACTCAGATTCATACACATATGTGCTACAGTGAATTTGGAGACATCATTGACGCAATCGACGACATGGATGCCGATGTTATTTCATTTGAAGCTTCACGTGCTGATCTGACATTGCTGGATACGTTGCAAGAAGACAAATTTAAGACTCATGTAGGCCCCGGTGTGTATGACATTCACTCACCACGGGTTCCTTCTGAAGACGAAATTAAGACAACAATTGAAAAGATTGTTAACAAGATTCCGCTCGACAATATTTGGATTAATCCGGATTGTGGTTTGAAGACCCGGGGCAATAAAGAAACCACACCTAGTTTGATTCACTTAGTTGACGCGACCAAAGAAGTTCGTCGTGAGTTAGCTTATGAAAACTAGTGAATGTTTCAAAAACCAACGCCCCGTTTTATCGTTTGAAGTCTTTCCACCGCGCGCTAACGCTTCAGAAAAAGCACTAGACCGGTTTTACCATACATTAGATATTTTGGCGGATTTAAAGCCAGCATATATCAGCGTTACTTATGGAGCCGGTGGTAGTAACAATCAATCAAGTACGCTTGCTTTAGTGAAGTACATTCGTGACCATTATGGTATTGAGGCGGTGCCCCATATTCCGGCAGTTAAGTTTACAAAAGAGACTGTGAATGATTTTTTGGGTGAATTAAAGGCCAGTCATATTGATAATGTCTTAGCGCTGCGTGGTGATTTACCTGAACATGATGATGGACAACGGGATTTTCAGTACGCTAGTGATCTTGTTAAATATATAAAATCAGTGGGCGATTTTAATGTTTTAGCAGCATGCTATCCCGATGTTCATCCAGAGGCTGCTGATGCAGTCAAAGATATTCAGAATTTAAAGACCAAGGTTGATGCTGGAGTGTCCCAATTGGTCACTCAATTGTTCTTCGAAAATGAACATTTTTACCACTTCACTGAACGTTGTGAACTGGCCGGCATTAACGTACCAATTCAGGCCGGCATCATGTCGGTCATCAATGAACGACAGATTAAAAACATGGCTACCATGTGCGGTGTTGGCCTACCGGATAAGTTTGCGAAGATGATGAGTCGTTACCACGACAATCCAATTGCGATGCGCGATGCGGGAATAGCGTATGCGGTTGATCAAATGGTTGATTTGTTAGCACACGATGTGGATGGCATCCACCTCTACACGATGGATAATCCGATTGTGGCTCAACGAATCTGCGATGCGGTTAAAACATTGGTTTAGTGAACATGTTGGAGGAGAAATATGAGAATTGAGAAAAATCTGCGAGCTTTGGTATTACTGGGAGTATTGATCGCTCTGCAGACAATTTTGGGAAGTTTGTTAACGGTTCAGTTTTTAATCACCAAGATTACATTTTCGTTTATCATTACTGCAATCATCGCCAGACGGTTTAATCCAGTGACAACTGCGGCGGCATGTGCGGTATCGAATGTGTTGGGGATGATCCTGTTTCCAAAGTACGAATTTTTTATCGGGTTTGTGATAACAGCAGCGTTGACGGGAATTATATTTAGTTTGTTTTTCTATCAACAAAAAATTACACTTTTTAAAATCATCACGGCTTCACTAATCGTTTCAGTATTTTGCAACCTAGGTCTAAATAGTCTATGGCTTCATATTATGTATGGCACATCGTGGGCAGCACTGCTTTCAGTCAGGGTACCGCAAGAAATTATCACTGTTGTACTATACGTGGTAGTGATTGCGGCGGTATTTAGAGTGAAGGTTGTGGATAGGCTGATGACAAGCATATAGAGAGTGGAACAAGCACGGTTTGAGGCTGGTGTATAAGGACGCTATGGACATTAATTATCGGTTTATGACAATTGGTGGCCATAGCGTCCTTATACGTTAAGCCTCAGTGCTTGAGTAACTCGTTTCAGCAAAAAAACAAAAAGTTCTCCAAAACTTGATCCACGTCAATTTTATTCACAAGAAATCCTCATATACTATAAACAATCAATAACAACTAACCCGAAAGTATTTCCTGGGTTATGTCTATACGAAATGGAGGAGTTACTTATGAGTAAAAAAGCAGTACTACAATTAGACACATTAACATGCCCGTCATGTATGACGAAAATTGAAAAAGCAGTGTCGGGACAACCAAGTGTCGAGAACGTTAAGGTGCTATTCAATGCTGGTAAAGTCAAAGCAGATTTTGATGATTCAACTGTATCTGCAGATCAACTAGCAACCGTAGTGACCAAACTGGGTTATGAAGTCAAAAATGTTAAGGTGAAGGAGGCTTAGACATGGCAACCATTGACGATTTATATGATGAAGAGGTCAAGCAAGCAGATATTGATCACCATACGCCCACAGCTGGTGCAATGACGAGTCACATATTAGCCAACTTACATGTTAACGAAATCAAGCTACACCAAACTTTGTGGTTTATTAAGGGAATTAACTCAGTATCGGTTAAGCATTTTTATGAGTCCTTAATAGATGAAACACGTTCTAATTTTGATGAATTAGGTAAATTGTTACTAGATGAAAATGAGTTACCACCTTCGACAACTGAAGAATATAGGAATTACACAATGCTTGAGGAGGATGGTCGAAATAAATATCGCTCACAAGAAGAGTTAATTGATATTACAGTTCATGACTATGCAACACAGAATATGTTTATCGACCGTGCGATCGCATTGTCACAAAAAGAAATTCGTCCGGTATTGGCACAGTTTTTAACAACACTTCGTGGTAATAACAATCATACTATTCAAACTCTACAAGCAATGTTGGGTAAGTCAGCCTGGGATGGACTGATCGAAAAGGATGAGGATGATTAGTGGTTTGGTGTAGCTAGGGATGGTTACGATTTTTATATATTAGGCTGCTTAATTTAGTATTCGAAAGATTACGAGAATAACAAAATGCTGATAAAAGAGGTATTAACACTGGTCGTTTTTTAACGTGCTGCGCTTAGTACCTCTTTTTTTAGAGATGTTTTTGGCTCTGAAACGTGCTTATCTGTCGCAAATGCCTAACGTCTAAGAAAGCTCCGCGAATCAATTACCTAAAACCCGATAATTAATCCGCAGAGCTTCCTTAGACCACGACGTTTAAACGCGACAGAACGCACTCTAATTAACCTGAAACGTGGCTTATCTGTCACAGATGCCTAAAGGATAAGAAGACTATGTAATTCAATTGCCAAAAACCAGCAATCAATCCACATAGTCTTCTTATCCCACGGCATCTAAGCGTGCCAGAACGCATTCTGACTATTCGTCCATTAATTGGATTCCCAATACCGTTAAATGACTGTTTTCAATCAATTGAATCATAAAATGGGCCAGATGATCCGGTCTAAATTCCTTATCCTCTTTTAGCCACCAGTTTAAGGTTCCCATTAAAGTTGATGTGATATATGAAAAGATAAATTCGTTTGGTACAACTTTGCCATTTTGTTCAATTTTTAAATTAGTGAGGAATTCTGAGGTGGTATCGCTAAGCATTTGTTGGAGACGCTGCATTAGTTCAACTCTTTTGCTACCATCGCAAATTAGGTAGAATAGCTCTTTTTGTTGCTCTAAATTTTCGAAAACCTCAGTTAGCGTTTTTTCTAGTGTTGCCAGATGTAGTTCGTTGTCCCCAACGAAAATATCGGCCTTTGTAAAAATTTCAAATGATTGCATGACTGTATCAAATATTTGATCGTATAAATCTTGTTTGTCTCTGAAGTGGGCGTAGAAAGTAGCCCTGTTAATCATAGCTTCATCAGCAATTTGTTGGACTGTGATTCGGTCAATGCCATACTCGTTTACTAGTCTGACAAATGCATCGAAAATCATTTTTCTTGTGCGGACGACTCTTAAATCTTGCGTTTTCGGCATAATAATAGATTCCTCTTTTTAATAAAATAAATGCGCTACCATTATTATAATAACAACAAATTTCGAAGCTTTCCAACACATTTTGTAAAAGTATCGTTTATTTAACAAAATGTATGATACTGCTGATTGCAGTTTTTTAGAACCTAGGTTAGACTGATTATAAATTAGCAGACAACTTGTCGGTTATTCAACAGATTGTTGGCTAACCTGAAAAAATAATCTTTTTGAAATGGTTATAGAAAAGTGGGGAGAGATTAGATGAAGACACAACAACTGTACGGTGGAATTGATGTTGGGTCAACTACCGTCAAACTAGTCATCATGAACGATGAGAATGAGACACTTTTTTCTCGATACGAACGGCATTTTTCCGATGTTAAGGCAGCCAGTGAACGTATTATTAAAGAGGCGGAAGCCGAATTAGGTTCTGATCAGGCTATTTCATTTACAATTACCGGATCTGGGGGGATCGGATTAGCCAATTTATTGAAGCTTAAGTTTATTCAAGAAGTGATTGCATGTACTAAGACCGTTGAAACACTGATTCCACAAACGGACGTCAGTATCGAACTCGGTGGTGAAGATGCTAAGATCACTTTCTTTGGCGCATCACTCGAACAACGAATGAACGGTAGTTGTGCCGGTGGGACTGGCGCATTTATTGACCAAATGGCAACGTTACTAAAGACGGATGCCAGTGGTTTGAATGAATTAGCTAAAGACTACGACACCCTTTATCCAATCGCATCACGTTGTGGTGTGTTTGCTAAGACTGATGTGCAACCATTAATTAACGGATGGTGCACGAAAAGAAGATATTGCGGCAAGCATTTTTCAAGCCGTTGTTAACCAAACCATCTCCGGTTTAGCTGCCGGACATAAAATTAAGGGGAATGTTGCGTTCTTGGGTGGGCCACTTTACTTTATGGACCAGCTACGAGTACGTTTCATTGAAACCTTACACTTGACCGATGAACAAGTGGTCTTCCCAGAAGATCCACAATTGTTTGTGGCTAAGGGTGCTGCATTATACGCCCATGACCAACAACAAAGTTCACTAGGTGCATTGCTTGATTTGCTTGAAAATGGGGATGATTCTGGCATGAAACCAGCTCATTCACTTGAACCATTATTCAAGGATGATGAAGAATTAGCACAATTCCGTCAACGTCACTCAGAAGCACGAGTTGATGAACGTGATTTAGCTAGTTATCGTGGTGTTGCCTACCTAGGAATTGATGCCGGATCAACAACCACAAAAATTGCCTTAATGAGTGAAGATAACAAATTACTGTATACCTATTATGATAGTAACGATGGTGATCCACTAGCAAAGACTAAGCAAATGCTTAAGGATCTGGATAAGCACATGCCAGAGGGCGTTACTATTGGTAAAGCGACCGTTACTGGTTATGGGGAACATCTGATCAAGAACGCTTTGAAGGTCGATGTTGGTGAAGTTGAAACTGTGGCTCACTACAAGGCGGCTCACTATTTCCAACCAAATGTTGACTTTATTCTTGATATTGGTGGCCAAGATATGAAAGCCATGACTATCAAAAACGATGCCCTATCGACCATTAAGTTGAACGAAGCTTGTTCGTCGGGGTGTGGCTCATTCCTTGAAACCTTTGCTTCATCACTGAAGTACAACATTCGTGATTTTGCACAGTCAGCTTTATTAGCCAAGAATCCATCTGATTTAGGCTCACGTTGTAATGTCTTTATGAACTCAAAAGTTAAGCAAGTTCAAAAGGAAGGTGCCACAATTGGCGATATCGCCGCTGGTTTGTCGATGTCAATCATCAAGAATGCACTCTATAAAGTTATTAAAATTAAGCGCCCAGAAGATTTGGGTGAAAACATTGTCTGCCAAGGTGGGACTTTCTACAACGAAGCCGTTTTAAGGGCATTTGAAAAGATTTCGGGTCGTAAAGTTATTCGTCCTAACATTGCAGGCTTGATGGGTGCCTATGGTGCCGCTCTCATTTCGAAGGAGAACTATGAAGAAGGCGACGTTACAACACTTCTCAAACCAGCAGAAATGGATAATTTAAAGGCAACCAAGGAATACATGCACTGTGGTGGTTGTGAAAACAACTGTGCCTTGACCATTACCATTTTTAACGACGGCCGTCGCTTTGTTACCGGTAACCGTTGTGAACGTGGTGAAGAACGTGGCTTGAAGCTACGGACTCACAAGGATAATGGTAAGATCAATTTAGTTGATGAAAAGTACAAGCTATTATTCAGCTACCGTCCATTACGTAAGAAGCTTGCTACTCGTGGCACGATTGGGATGCCTCGGGTTCTGAATATGTACGAAAACTATCCACTATGGCAGACATTCTTCCGAAATATTGGTATCCGCGCTGAACTTTCACATAAGGGTAGCAAAGAACAATATGAAAAAGGGATGGAAACTATTCCGAGTGATACTGTTTGTTTCCCAGCTAAGCAAGTCCATGGTCATATTCAAAACTTAATTGAAAAAGGCTACAAGACGATTTTCTATCCAGCTGTTGTGTACGAAATTCAAGAAAACGATGACGCACAGAACCACTTTAACTGCCCAATCGTTCAGGCTTATCCTGATGTTATCAAAAATAATGTTGATGAGATTCGTGATGGCCTAGTTGATTACCGTGATCCATATCTTAACTTGGGTGATCACGAGTCAACAGCTAAGAATCTGTACGAATGCTTTAAAGATTTTGGCGTTAGTCAAAAAGAAGTTACAGATGCACTAGAAGCTGGATACAAGGAACTTGAAAACTTCAAGTTAAAGATTCGTAACCGTGGTGAAGATACTTTAATGATGCTGCATGATACTGGTGAAAAAGCAGTTGTCTTGGCAGGTCGTCCATACCACTTGGATCCACAAATTAACCACGGGATTTCTCAAATCATTACGACAGAAGGATTCCATGTATTAACAGAAGATTCAATTGCACACATGGGTGATGTTAAGGGACTGCGGGTTGTCAACCAGTGGGTTTACCATTCACGTCTTTATGCGGCAGCTCGAATTGCGGCAAAGAATCCAAATCTAGAATTTGTTCAACTGAATTCATTCGGATGTGGGTTGGATGCGATCGATACCGATCAAATTGAAGAAATCATGAATCAGTACAACCGAATTTACACCTGCTTGAAGATTGATGAAGGAACCAACATGGGAGCTATCCGGATTAGGTTGCGTTCACTGAAGGCCGCCGTTTCAGAACGTAGGAAGCGGAAGATTTTACCAGTCAAGCAATTCGATGATCCAGAGCCAGTTAACTTCACTAAGGATATGAAGAAAGAAGGCTACACGCTTCTGATGCCAATGATGTCACCAATTCACCAGCATGGATTGGTTGACGTGGCATTGCAATCATCTGGTTACAATGTTGTTAACTTACCAATGAAAGATCGTTCAGCTGTCGATTTTGGTCAGAAATTTGTTAACAACGATGCGTGCTACCCAGCCATTATTTCTATTGGCCAAATGGTAGAAGCATTGCAAAGTGGCAAGTACGATCTTGATAAGACTGCTGTCATGATGACGCAAACTGGTGGTGGGTGTCGTGCAACTAACTATATTCCATTAATCAGAAAAGCTTTGAAGGATGCAGGATTCCCACAAGTACCAGTAGTTTCAATGTCGATGGGTAATCAGGGTGTTGAAGAGACACCAGGATTTAAGTTGACTTTGCCATTGGTTAAACGGGTCGCATTGGCATTCCTTTATGGTGATTTGTTTGAAAAGGTTGTCTACAGAACTCGTCCTTACGAAACAGAACCAGGGATGATTGATAAGATGCACGACAACTGGCTTAAACTGGTTCAACCAAGTATCCGAAAGGGTAGTTTCAGTGAATTTAAGAAGAACGTTGCTGAAATTGTTGAAGACTTTGATACTGTTCCTCTTAATGAGACTCCAAAGCCTAAGGTTGGTCTGGTAGGTGAAATCTTGGTTAAGTATTCACCAATTGCTAACAACGATTTGGTTCACTTGCTTGAAAAAGAGGGTGCCGAGGCTGTTGTTCCTGACATCGTTGGGTTCATGAACTACTCACTTTACAACCAGATTTACAAGTACAAGGAATTCGGTGCTTCAAAGAAGGCAGAAGTCTTTGCACAAATGGCAATGAAGGTAATCAAGTGGTGTGAACAACCAATGCAAAAGGCGTTGACATCATCGAAACGCTTTGAAGGTAGTGAAGCAATTGAAGAATTAGCTGGGGATGCAAGCAAGATCTTGTCACTTGGTAACCAAACTGGTGAAGGATGGTTCTTAACTGGTGAAATGATTGAACTTCTGAAGAGCGGTGTACCGAATATCATCTGTATGCAACCATTTGGCTGCTTACCAAACCACATTGTTGGTAAGGGGATGGTCAAGGAACTACGTCGTCGCTTCCCAGGTGCAAATATTGCACCAATCGACTACGATCCAGGTGCATCAATTGTTAACCAATTGAACCGAATCAGATTGATGTTGGCCACAGCTAACAAGAAGTTAAAAGAAGAATTAGCTAACGAAAACACAGTCACAGAAGAAACACCAAATATGAATCAACGTGTTGATAGAAGATTTAAGGCAGCTACGTACTCAAAAGAGTGATAAAAAGGGCGCTTTGACTCCATCATATAAGCACAAAAAACGGTTCTTCGTCAAGAAGTACTGATAGAAAAT
>NZ_AZGF01000047.1 GCF_001434475.1 Paucilactobacillus suebicus DSM 5007 = KCTC 3549
TTCTATCAGTACTTCTTGACGAAGAACCTTTATTTCTTGAATTGTCAAATTAACTTAGATACATACTTTGATTATCTGTTATATAAGACATGAATACTTCTATTGTCGTCTTATAATTTAAAAATTTCCGTGGAACATGGTTCCTCTTTGACGTTATTTTATTCATGAGTGTATCAGGTAAATTTCTAAAATCTAAATTTTGGAGTCTTTTCGAATCCTACGGATATCAGAACCTTAGTCCCATTCTTATCTGATTTACCCTTTCCGGATTTGTTTAAATATGTTGTGTCTTATGCTGGATATGGTAGTGAATCAAATTATGCGGCTGTCATAGATAAGTTCAATAAAATTCCTCTTATTCCTTACGGGATGTATGAGAAAGAGAAAAAAGGAAGTATCGAAATGATCCAACAAAGTTGCACAACTTGCAATACAATTAAAAAGGCGATGATTGTATCAACGATTGCTAACATTATTGAAGCGTATTTCGGATAGAACACGGTCACGTTGGGGACGATGAACACCGTGGATTGTCATCGGTTCTGTTGGAACGGCAATTTGTATTCTGTTCTTGGGAAAAGCTTCAACAGGATTGGAAAGTTATTTTATCAGATTGCGTGTGCATGATTTTCTTGAACATGATTGTGGAACCTTTAATTGCTGTTATTGCTGATTCAACATCACCAAAATATCGTGGTACAATTCAAGTGTTTATGCACTTGGTTTAGTAGCAGACCAATATGGGGGTCAGGCATTTGCTTCGCTATTTTTTCAATTACATATAACGGTTTTATTGTCATGGCTGTGTTAACCTTTTTCTCAGGACCCTTGGATGGATTAATCATTCACTAAAAATCCACAAAAAATATGACAGTTGATAAAATTACAATGAAAAATCTTTCGGAAAACTTTGCTTTTCCAACAAAAGGGGATAGGAATTTCTACTTGGAACTTTTTGGTAAACTGTGTATGCAAATTGCATCCTTTGCCATTTCTAGTTACCAACTTTACATTTTAACAGAATACATTAAGCTTCATGGCAAGGTGCTGCAAAGTTACGTTACTTGGATATCAATGATTTTGATGGTAACAGCCATTATCCTATGTGTTTTTGCCGAACCCTTGTCTGATAAAATTGGTAGGCGAAAGTTACCAGTAATATTTGTCGGCGTTTTAATTTCCAGCGGCTTGCTTGCACCAATGTTTAGTACAAAGGATTGGATCATGTTGGTATATGCTGCAATTGTTGGTACTGGGATGGGAATGTATAATTCCGTTAATCAAGCTTTGCATATTGAAGTGTTGCCTGACCCAAAGACAGCAGCTAAAGATTTGAGCCTATTGAATATGGCGAACAATGGTTGGCAGGTGTTTGGACAAATTTTTGCATCCTCAGTAATTGGACTTGTAGGTTATCATGATATTTTTCCGTTGGCCAGTGCAATGGCTATTATAGGGTCGATTTTAATAATTTTCATAAAAAAATGAAATAGCAGTTTTATGCTTTAAAAAATGATTTGCTGTCATATGAAACTGGATATGTTTCAGCCTAGAAAGCTTTGGTGCATGTGTTTGTTGCATTAACATAGGCTTTTTTGCTATAGTTCACTCTGAACCACCAAACCAAATTAGAGGTGAACCCAGTTGGATAAACACACCAAAGCCGCAATCCTCCAACATATCGTTAGAGTGACGCACGCTGAAGTTAGGGTTTTTAATACGTCAACGCAAATCGATTACTATGGTCAAAAACGCAGGGAAAAAAGTTTTGTGAATGAAGCCAATATTGTCTCTTTGCTGAAAAAAAAAGCTAAACCAGGTGTTCCAATTATTTTTGGCCGTCATTCTGTTTGCTATGCACTTATTGCAGACCGAATGTCATTCTATTATTTGATTGGCCCCTTAACAACTGGATTGGATGCTGCTAGACTACCGCAAGTAAACATTAAAATTGAACAGTTATCGCATACGTCATCCTGCGACACGGATGTGTGGTTTGATGAGTTGTCATTATTGCAAAATATGTTGACGAATTCGCCCATTCAGGGAACTGATATTTATCAAGCTAATAATATCGGTGCGGTTGAAGTGCACGAAAACGCACTCCGAACAACGGCGTATTTTTATAATAATCAGGAGAATAACTTTAAACATAATCCCTACGATCAGGAAGTTAGAGAATTAAAAAGTATTGAAGAAGGAAATATTGAACGTTTAAATGACAGTATGCATTCACGTTTGCCGGTGATGTTCACCCGTTGATTCATACAGATCGAGGATCAGCATACAACCTCGGGCGCATTCAATAATTTTTTAAGTCAATTTGAAGTACAAAGAAGTATGTCACGCCCAGGAACACCATATGATAACAAACCAATGGAACTTTAGCGTAATGAGTTTAAACTTCGTTGGATAGCACGCCATCCAATACCAAAAACTTATCAAGAACTCGTGAAATTGGTTGAAGAAGGAACTGAATATTTCAACTATGAAAATCGTTCAGCGCAAAGAAATGGACTCACCCCAGATGAGTACTGGAATGAAGCCATTTAGTAGCACAAACTATTAAATTATATTATTTCATCTGTCAACTTGACAGGGCCTAGTGCAGATGGTTATGTTTGCGTATACTTGTACGTCTTGGCTTTTATTTAAATAAAACATATTTTTAACCAAAAAACACGTGTCCGGGCGGTATGTGCGAATATATGTGTTTAGAGGCAGACGTTTTCAACATCTTGATAGATTTTAACATTCCATCACTTTTATGTAAGCGCTTTATCTTGATTACAAACACAAAGCCCTGAATTGGACTTTGTGACTGTACTTTTAAGATGATGCAATTAAATAATTTAACAAAAAAATGATTTAACATTTACAAACAAGCGCCCCACGCAACCAAATCAGAAGCGTTTAGTTATTCAATGTCTTTACAAGATTAACACAAATTAAAAAAATTTAACAATAATATTTTACCCCAATTTAAAATCGAAGTGCAACATTAACCAACTAGACCATTTGGTCTAGATAAAAAGGCCATGAAGACCTATTCTTATAAGCGACTAAACAAAGTAAGAAAGGAGTCTCTTCATGACCCAATCTAAGAATACTACTCACAGGCACTACCAACAACTACAATCATATGAGCGTGGGTAAATTGAATCATTTTATAAACTTGGTATTCTAGTTCGTAAAATTTCAGATTTAATCGGACATAACGCAAGTACTGTATATCGTGAACTAAAGCGAGGCACAACAACACAGATAGATTCTCGTCGACATTGTGCTTATACAACCTATTTTGCAGATACTGGTGAAGCCGTTTATCGTGAACATCGTTCACATTGTGTCTGGAAAGGATTATTTGCCAAATGTGGATTCTTTATTGAGCTACTCACTAAAGCACTTAGATCAAAGCCGAGATTGCACAGTGCTGATACATTTGTACATTGATTTAGACAGAATTATCCGAGTTACCCATGTCCTTCAACACCAACGGTGTACAGATATATTGAGTGCCACCTTTTTTCATTGAGAAATTAAGATCTACCAATTAAATTACGCCGTCGTGTAAAACATGACGGTAAGCACCATAGCAAAATCAATAAAAAAATACTGGGTAAATCAATCGAATTGCGCCCAGCCAGCGTTGAAAAACGAGTTGAGTTTGCTTTGCTGGATAATGTTTCTGGAACAGATGTCTATTTTGCTCATCCATATTCGCCTTGGAGCGTGGTATTAATGAAAACACTAATGGCTTACTTCTAGAATTCTTTCCTAAAGGAAAGTCATTCAAAGACTTTTCCATTATTGATGTTCAAGAAGTTCAATACACACTTAATCACCGTCCAAGAAAGTACTTAGACTATAAATGTCCTGCGGACATTGTTCCCGAGTTAGCTGACTAACTATACCAATTTTCTGGAATAGGTCTATTTGTTGCACTTGGTTTGACAATTCGGGGTACTGGTTATCACAAACAAACTCGAAAGTGTGATTTATCGATGGGTCCCTAAGGGACACGCGTAAAGAATCATCTTCACCATCGTTTTCAATGCGATCTCTTGCTTCAAAAGCTGATCTCTGATGTAACCCAGTTCAAGATACCAAGTACACTCGAAGTTGTCTATGTAGAGCAAATTATGGACTTGTACAATAATGAAATTTTGACCTATTCCATAACATCTGGTTGCCCGAAATTAGATTTTGTGTTGAAGCCATTAGATGAGCTACTTTCGAATCTGCCTAAGGCAAATACCGGTCAGGGATGGAAATACCGACATAAGTTGTGGCAAAAAATGTCGTCAAGCCCATGTAACTCCAAGCATGTCACGTCGAGCAACATGCTTAGACAATGCTTGTATAGAAAAAATTTTTAACAAGATGAAGGTTGAAATAGGCAACCTAAAGCAATATCACTCACCCGAATCTCTAATCCAAGCAATTAAGACTTGGATTAAGTATTACAACTAAACTAGGATTCAAATGAAACTAGGTGGCAAGTCGCCGATAGAATACCGACAAATCATCGCATAGAAAAGTCAAACTGTATTCAATTTAACTTTTGGGGTACGCATAATTATTGTCTAACAATTATAGGGCACTTAAAATCGCTGGGAGGCATGTTTTTTAGTTATCTTCATTTACCATCAAAAGAATTGTTTCTTTTTGACGATTAGAAACTCGCTCGTCTAAATACACATTTCCCATATCTTTGACTAGATCATACATTTTCATGCCAGTTACAATCGACATGCTCTTAATAAGTTCATACACAGGAGGATCAACTTTGATTGTTTTTCGGTCCTTGGCGTTATATTTTTTATCTAAATTAATATTTCTACTAATATCAGCAGTATTTTTAATGTTTGGTTGCTGGTTGTTATCCCTTTTTAGTAAAGCCATCTAGTTCCATCTCCTTGCCCTTCTGAGTTAGCCGATTACCATTAATAAATTTATGCTCATATTTAAAGTTAACAACATCACCAGTATTTTCAAAAGAATCTATCCTTAACAGGAGCTCTTGAAAAATATCTGCATACAAAGCAAATATTCTTTTATCATGGAAATCCTCAAATTGTACTCCTTGGGCTGTGTACCATTCTATCCTCGCGTGATTATTAATTATACTGTTAAAAACATTATCTTTTCCAAAAAAACCAACAGTCTCATGTACTATTTTTTCTTGTAGTGGTCGTCTCGACTGCAATAGTACTGGTAGAACACCAGCAACTTGAACATTGATCTTGTTTCCAAAATCATTAACCAATGTTTGCAAATAAGTAAGTATTAATCGTTTCGACCCGTCGAAAGAAAATTGTTGAGTTTCTTGTATTACAACTACATAATCTGAGCAAACCATTGCATTATCAACTTTTATATCTGTTGATGGTGGAACATCAATAAAAATAAAGTCATATGCATCTTTTATCTTGTCTAAAAGTTTCTTTAAAAAGAATGTTTTATCGGTTATGTTATCAAACTTTTTATCTAAAAATTCCGTGTAATTTCTCATGTCATAATCGCATGCTATCATATCTATTTTAGGAGCTAGTTTAACAATACCCCTGCTCAAATCACCACTGGTTAAGCATGCCATTAACGTATAGGGTATTTCAGGGTTCCCGAAAGTTTTAGATAAGAATTGTGTAGCATTCCCCTGCAAATCTGTATCTATAACTAATACTTTTTTTGAAAACAACGTGGCAGCAACAATGGCTTCCATAACAGTATCAGTTGTTTTTCCGACACCGCCTTTTTGCTGAGCGTTTATTATTGTGTAAGTCATGTTATTAATCTCCTTTTGTGTAATTATAATCTAACTAAAGATAAATGTAAAAGGAGATTGATGACAATTCTAACAAAAAAAAGAGAAAAGGAGATTAAGAGATTAAGAGATTAAGAGATTTATTTAGAGAAAAATGCTTATTTAACAGCATAATTATTTTAAAAAAGGAGAAAAGGAGAAAAGGAGAAAAGGAGAAAAGGAGAAAAGGAGATTAAAATAACAAAAGTGGAAAAGAGATTTTATGTTGTTTAGCTTTACATCAAGTGCTGATGGTAGTATTATTTTATTTGTAAAAAATAATATAAAAAAAGCCACACCCGACTGGCATCGGACGCAACTAAACGGTTTAATCAAATTAACTGTATTGTAGCATGTGTGGCGAATTTTGACAATGTAGAAGCCAACCTGCATGGATAAAATCCAAACTAAATAGACACGTTTACCAGTGCGACCGCAATAACAACTGGCTATATCATATAAGCAACGACCTCGTGTTGTGGGTGATGAATGGTGGTGACCACCAATAAGGGTCAGGGCGGTTTACTGGTGCTTACGAGCACGGTAACTAATCACAACGCTAATAGGGCAGTAATTATTAGGGTGGTTAGTTTGTCGAGAGACAACAGCTACGAGGTTAACTAAATACGTGAGACGGCCGATCGGTCAAGTAAGCAGTTGAGTTGGACTCTAGCGCGACGCTTATTTTTTTAGTTAAAATTTGCTCGCAACTAGGGTCCAACTTTGCCATTCACCGTTCAACCAACCTCCCAATCAAGCGAGGGTAGCCCAATAGGTCAACTAATTTGAGTAAATAGATAGTAAAATTTCACTGATTTTATTAAAACAAGAATTCCTCGATTTAAAAATATTTATAATTATGAGGTCTTTCTTAATAACATATTAATTCAAAAAGCACATGCTGATTCGTTTTATCATACAGGACGTGTTAACCGAACATAAAAGTCGGCCCATTGAGGTTTGTGGTTCTCAGATTGAATTTTGTGTAGATACCACAATTAAAATGGCATATGGCCTAGGATATTGTTTAGAAATGGTATGGGACTTGACTACAAGTGCTTCCAATCAAATAATGAGCGCTCAACAAACGATTAATTTTTTATCAATATCATATTTGGAAGCACCGATTTTTAAATTTTATAGAACCTAACTACAAAGATTAGATTCATAAATCTCCTTTATTGGCCACAAGGGTATACCCTTGTGGCCTTTTTTGATTATGTGCTATACTTGGAATCATAAATGTCCATTAGAACTGTCCAAAAGGAGAATTAAAAATGGCTAAAATCGGGTACGCTCGCGTGAGTTCCAAGGAACAACATTTAGACCGACAGTTGGCTGCTTTAAAAGGAGTTGATAAACTATTTACGGATAAATTAAGTGGGGCCAACACCAATCGACCAGAACTGCAAAAATTGCTGATCTATATTCGCGAAGGTGATATTGTCCTGGTCACTGAATTAGATCGTTTAGGTAGAAATAACCAGGATTTAACTAAGATTATGAATACCATTCAAAATAAGGGCGCCACCCTAGATGTGTTAAATTTACCGTCCATGACTGGTATTGCTGACCAAAACTTACGACAACTGATGACTAATCTCATCATTGAGCTATATAAATATCAAGCGGAAAGTGAACGAAAGCGGATCATTGAACGGCAGCAACAAGGGATTTCCTTGGCCAAACAGCAGGATAAATATCATGGGCGAAAACCTCAATATACCCAAGATGACCCGCGTTTACAGCATGCGTTTAAGCTTTATCAAGCAGGCATGAGTGATGTTGATGTTGCCCGTAATACTGGGATTAAACGGACAACCTTTATTCGATATCGGAAGAAATTCAACGTACAAAGATGATATCTACATGGGATAATTATATAAAAGCATTTTTTGTATCCCCAATTTAAAAAGTTACTGAATGAATTTTGACATAATTGAACGGCAGCCGCACTAGTTTCAGTTTCACTGAGATTATCCGATAATCGTCGTCCATAGGAATCTAAGACGCCACTGAGACGCATTTTGTGTTCACCATTAATCCCCTAAGGAAATTTTGTTGAATCAGACAACCAAACTTCGTTTGGTGCACTGACGTCAAAATTCTGGTTCAATACATTATCCAAAATATATTTCTCATGTTGTTTAATGAAACTGTGTTTCTTCATACACGCCTGCCATCGAAGTCCTAATTCACGCATAACACGTCGAACCATTTTGAAAGTGACTGGAAATTCTTGTTCTAAATTACTTAAGACATTTCTCACACCGATTCCTTGTAGATTCTTATCTAACCAATACTGCGTACGTTTCTTTAGCTGTTTATCATGGCATTTCCAAACCGTTTTCTGGCGATTAAGTTCCTTGTAATAGGCTTGCGACTAATACCAATTATTTTTTTGCCTTTTCAAGTTCATTAATTTCAATTCGTTCATACCGAAGGTTCCACCTGCGGTATGAACGAATTGATGCCATGTTGTCGTGCAAAGAAATTTCAAGTCATGTTTGACTGTTTAAATTTCTTTAATAAAGCCAATTTCTCAGTGGCGGAGTGCTTAGATCTTGGCATAACCATCCTTCCATGATTGCGGAGAATTATCGCATTATTAGGTTGATTACTTTTTAATTTAGCTGGGTTAGGGGGTTAACATAATCCGCAAATATTTTTAAAATTGAAAGTATTTTTAACTGATTAGGTGATTGATTTCACCTCATAAACTTGGCCATTGTCTAGTTTTAGAGTGTTTCAATTTAAGTGTTAAGATGCTAAAATCTGTTTAAAACCTAGTAACTTCCCAATGAGCATAAGGTGTTTTGATATCACATCTAAATGTGATATGTCGCCAGTGGCGACCAAAAGGTTCAAAACAAAGGGATTCAAGCTATACACTGATGATATCACTCAAGTTAAAATATCTGGTTTAAATACATACGTCTGACGTACGTTTTTTTGTGGAGAAAAATTAAAAAATGGCAGATATTAATTCAATAATTTTGAAAATAAATCATAACCATAAAAGAGCGTTGGTAGAAGATCTAAACACAAATCATCAGCAAATTATTAAACTTTATCAAGATGACAAGGCGCTTTTGAACGAAGAAAATTTTGTTTTTGTTGCTCAAAAAACTAAAAAAATAATGACAGATATTTCTAAACTGCCACTAGAATCATTTTAAAGATTTTGGTGGCTTTTATTTGCAGGTGTTATAATCATTAAATAGATTTTGTTACCACAGGTGTAAGCAAGTTGGTTGTAATAGGTCAACTTGCTTTTTTGTTTCAAAAAAAGCGCCCTTTCTGTAGTAAGTAGCAAGGGCGTGTTTTATGTGATTACCTGTTTATAATAACAAATGCTAGAATTCCGATTAGAATTTTAGCAAATAGAGATTTTGTCACCTAAGTCACCTCCTCCTCCTCATCATGCGATGAGTGTGGAGTGAGTGAGTCAGGTGCATTAATTATTATAACTAATTTGTTGATTTAGGTCTTGAGGCTTTGAACTTATCTTTTTAACTTGGTTTTGACTTTAGAATTCTCCTATTTTGGTTATCAGCAGACCGATTAAGACGAGGTCAATGTGCACTTACACATAGAAATTATTCTATGCTGTACTAGGACATTAAATTCTGTATCAGAAGTCGCCGTTGGCGACAACAAAATCAAACTAATTTACCCAAAATCAATTTGGTTCAACATGTTTTCTGTACTTTCTTGATCGAAGCCTAAATAAGCTAAAGTCATGGATTCACTGGAGTGATTTAGTAAGTGCATGACTAGGCCGATATTGTAATTTGATTGCGTGTAAACCCGATAAGCCCCGGTTTTGCGCATGGTATGAGTACCTAGATAATTAATACCTAACAGATCGCCAACCTTACTCATAATTTTGTAGAACTGTTTTTCCGTGATATGGCGCTCGGGGTGTTGAATGGAAGGAAAGAGCCATTCAGATGCTAGTTGATGATCAAGCAGCCATTGACGGTACAATAAGAGTTCTGTTTGAACTGGTTTAAGGTACAAGGTATTCGGTTTACCAGTTTTTCGATCGTGAATAAACGCATTTTGTTTAATAGACCCGTCCGGATTAAAAATATCAGTCTGTTTTAAACCCATGACATCACTCACTCTCAGTAGCGTAGCTTTACCAACTTGAAAAATTGTATAGTTACGCCGGCCAGCTTTAAAGTTGTTGAGTAAGGTATCTTGAACCTCTTTAAGAACGTTAGAATCTTTGATGGGTAAGACGACTTATTGCATATAAATCACCTCGTTGTTGGAGTCGTATGTTTGCTTTTTGATAGCCAATAGGCTATCATGTGAATATGAAAAAAATAGAATTTGACTATTATGACTGGAATGAATTTAAACAATTTTTGGATCAATTGCCTGATAAAGACGCTGCCAAATTAATTGCGACCATTCAAAATATTGAAAATAACGGTCTCATTATCGCAGAACGTCAATTATGGGTAAAAAAACTAGAAAACAATCTCTATGAGATTCGTTCTAAGAGAGCTTCAAATATTCAGAGAGCCATCTATTTCCAAGTACAAGGATCTCAGTATTTAATCACCAATGCGTTCACTAAAAAAACGCAAAAAACACCAGAAAATGAAAAGAAGATTGCTCGGAATCGACGCAGCCAGTATTTTAACAAGGAGGGCCAATAATGAGTAGAATTGATGAATACGTTGCTGAAAGAAGTAAAAATGATCCTGATTTTTCAAACCTCGTTGAACAAGAAAATATTAATTTAGAGGTAGCCGTTAAAGTTCGTGATCTTCGTGAAAATATGGGTATGAGTCAACGTGAATTTGCTAGTCTAATTGGTAAACCACAATCAACAATTGCTAGAATTGAAAATGGATCAATGAATGCTTCGACTAAGGTATTATCTGAGATCGCTCAGGCAACTAATCAACGATTAACAATTCAATTTAGCCCTGCTTTTTAAGGGTTATTAATAGTGATAAAATAATAATAACCCCCAACATCTGCATTATAGATGTTGGGGGTTATTGTTTCAATGTTTTCGAGGGGCGATTTGTAGTTTATAGACCCTGAGAGAAAATTTTAACCATTACCTTTTTCTGTTTAAAAGCTCTTGTTTCAAATATTTTTCGCCTAAATAAGAAATAGTATAACCAGAATATTCATGACCCACACTATCAAACCCTTTATGAAATTCCACAGGCAAATAACTTTTAAGTTCAATCATTCCAGCATTTTGTAAAGTACTAATATATATATTCCGATTATCAAAATCAACAGGTGAGCCATCAGCTTTATGGAGCTTACATAATATATTAAAATAATTATTGTCACTAGCTAGACTTTTCATATATTTATCAATTTTATGCTGACGATAAAGAATATGACATAAATTAAAAGCAAAACTAATTAATAAAATTAGAAAAATAGTAAATATCCACCCACTGTAACCAGGTAGAATATTTAAACAATAAGAAACAAGAAAAACAACACCCAAGATAAAAGATAAGGGAACATATTTATACTCAGTACAAATATCAATAAACTTACTTACAACGCTAGCCATAAAAAAACACATCACTTTCAAAAATAATTAATGGAGTAAAATCTATTCCATCATTATTAATATAGGAAAACCAACTAATCTCTTTTAGCAAGGCAAATATCCGTCCTAATATACGAATTTTGATTCAAAATAATAGCTAATATTCGTTTCTATAGTTTTGTGGTTTAATTTATACGGATAGGCCTTCAAAAGATCATATAGCATTTAGATAATTATTGTTTCTTAGTAGAAACTCTATTATACCAAGTTTATCCCATTGAATTTTATTACAATTATTTGAGATAAACAATTTGCTAATATTATTACTAACACTTCTTTCATTTACTATCCAAAGTTTTGAGATAGGGAGCCACCATTTGGATTGAGAAATTCTTGCCCAGTATTTATCTGGGTTTGAACTACTATTTGCCATACTAGTAATTTATAATTCAATTCTTTTATTTGTTTGCTGTGTTGCTTCAGCAGAACTGTTAAAACCAATACACTAAGGTCTGTTTGTTTTTTCTTTTTCTTGTATGCAGAAAATATTTTGGATGTTTCTTTAGATGTACCTGCTTTACCCAAGGCATAGAAGTACCATACTTCTAAATCTGTATCAGAAAAGCTATCTTCGATATAATCTAATTCCGCAAAGAGAGTACTCCAAATTTTGTGTCTAACGGCTGGTATTGCAGTAGAGACAGCTACAGAAATAACCTTGTAAATATGCATGAATAGTATAGGCTTGACATATGTTATTTTTATTAAAAAAAGCATTAAGGATATTACTACTTTATTATCCTTAAATTTTACGTTTTTGTTTTTTACTTGATTTTTAACCATTGATAAGATGGCTTTTGCAGTAGGTATATCGCTTTCTGCTAGTACATTAATAATAGTTTCTCTTAGGGCGGTGTAATCTTCAAATGAAAACTGTGATATATGTCCCTTTGTAAGAGTTTTTATTACAGGATAACGGTCTAGATGCGCTTGTTTTTGTATTTCAAAACCTTTATATATTTGAAATTTGCTGTCATTAAAAGACAATTCATATTGCCTGAATAGTTTTATTAAATGGTGTTTTATTAATTCTAAATCAGAATTTCTTTTGGAAAAAAAACGATAGTCATCAACGTAGCTAGTAAAGTTAATATCTAAATTTAATTTGTCGATTAACCTAAGTATTTTTTTATCCAGTGATAATTGGAACAATTCTGCAGATATTTTGGAGGAGATTGGACCCTGTATGATCCCTTTTGTATGATCATCATTTATTTTTTGATTATACTCATCCAACCAGAGTAGATAATTTTTAAACTTTTCAGAATTTTCTGAATCAGTAATACTAATTTGAGACAATAAATGCGTATATATGTTTTCGAAAAATTTACTTAAATCCGTTTGCAAAACATATGGGTATGTTGATTCTATCTTGAAACGCTTATGTTTTTTTACTTAGTTTGGTTCTCATTTGTTGTAGTTTAATACGTGAAATCATGTGGTGGTAGTTGCGATAGCCGAAGGATGTTCGCTGAATTTGTTTGATCATTCTATTGATATCTTCAATTGGACCGTTAGAGTATTCTGATTCACTCGCATTGAGGACGACCTACTTTTGAAGGTGTTTAAGGTATCTTGCATCTGTCGCAATACTATCTTGGGTACGGTCTCTTGTAGATACATAAAGATTTTTTGACGGCTGCTATTGATAAATACTGCAATATATCAATAGCTACTCTTCAAAAGGTAATATCTACAAGATGATCGTACCTGAGCTAGTATTGCGATGCATGCGTCGCAAATAGCACAGTTTGTCGATATCTAGATAATTACGACGAACTATTTAGACGTAATTACAACTACCTACCATTGCACCTTGCAATGGACGAACTCAGGGGTGTTGGTGGTAAATGACATTTTATTTGTATTAATGGTGCTGGCGATCATGAGCTCCAGCAAACACTTCCAAATCGCTTTAAAAAGATATTATTGCATGCTTTGACCAAGTGTACGTAAACGTGTTAAAACTGTTATGCTAAATTTAAACAGCTACTGTCAAGATATTGCTAAATTAATGTTCCCAAACATTAAAATAATTATTGATCGATTTCACATCGTGGCAATGATGACCCGTTCTTTCAATCAAACACGAGTCCAAGCGTTCAAAAAGTATGATAATAAGTCCCTGGAATATCGCAAACTAAAGTTTGCATGACGTTTGTAGTTAAATTATTCAGATAAATTAGATGAAACACAATTATTCTATGACAGACATCTGCGTCAACAACTTACGTAGCTTGAAAAGGTTGAATTAGGTTAGCCAGTTGATGATCAATTATCGGCATCATATACCGCTGTGTAAGGTATCATGAAAAGTCCTAAAAACCATGATAAAGATAAGATTATTGAATATCTTTACAATAGTGAAAAACTTAGTCGACAGATGCAAGAAATCTTAAACACCTTCAAAAGGAATCTATAGGTCGCCCTCAATTCTAGTGAATCAGAATATTCTAACGGTCAAATTGAAGGTATCAATAGAATGATCAGACAGATTCAGCGAACAGCCTTCGGTTATCGAAACTATCACCACAT
The DNA here is from genome assembly GCF_001434475.1 of Paucilactobacillus suebicus DSM 5007 = KCTC 3549. GTDB lineage: Bacteria > Bacillota > Bacilli > Lactobacillales > Lactobacillaceae > Paucilactobacillus > Paucilactobacillus suebicus. The sequence goes on from NZ_AZGF01000047.1 coordinate 13,941, forward strand.
GATTTCACGTATTAACCTATAACAAATGAGAATCAAACCAAGTAAAAAAACAGAGCTGAAAGCCATGTGACTTTCAACTCTGTTATAGCAATTCATCAACAGGATTTGACAAAGAGCCGATAAATTTGATTCTGCTTTTAAATTATTCAGAGACTAGTTTTTTCCTAGCCCCTATAAAATCTTTCAATTAGCTCCAAGCAATGATTGAGTTAACAAACTGTAGAAAAATAGATACTGTAAATCATCAATTTACTATTTAGTTTCCCTACGCTTTCCTAAACCGAATAGTGCCAATACACTGGACAATGCTAGTAAGATTACTCCCATAATAGAAAGATTTGTATTTTTTTCGTCACCCGTCTGTGGTAATTTGCCGTTAATGCCACCATTAGTTACTGTTGTTGAAGTATTTACAAGTGGGGTACTTGGAGTACCTGAAGTACCTGAAGTACCTGAAGTACTTGGAGTACTTGGGGTATCGTAGTAAACATTTACTACGGAATCAGCGGTGTCAGCTGTTACAGTGACTGAGTCCACTTGTGCTAGCGACGGTGATCCATATCCATCATCACTCAAATCAGGTGATGTTACTAATGACCACTGGTCTCCGTTGGCTGCAACCCAGGCGGCATCCTCATTAGTTGTATCGACATTTCCGTCACCGTTGGTATCATATCCTAACAATGCACCTGTCACTTCATCCACAATAGCTGTTCGGTTATATGTCACTGTTTGTGTTACTTGCTTAGAAACCACTTTACCAGTTGATTTGTCCAGATAATTGATGGTTCGCGTAATTGTCTTGGTCAAGGATGCTTTATCAGTACCAGCTGGCCAAGTTGGTCCATCTGGATCATCAGGGTGAATTGGTTGCCCTGGAGTTTCTGGATTATCCGGTCCAATTGGTACCGTCTTGTGTACTAAGTGTAACTTCATAACTCTTAACCGTTCCGTCTTCATCATATACTACACCATCAC
>NZ_AZGF01000048.1 GCF_001434475.1 Paucilactobacillus suebicus DSM 5007 = KCTC 3549
CGCCGAGAGTAGTTGGGGGATCGCTCCCTGCGAGGGTAGGACGTTGCCATGCGAAAATGGAGGATTAGCTCAGTTGGGAGAGCGTCTGCCTTACAAGCAGAGGGTCACAGGTTCGAGCCCTGTATCCTCCATTGAGCCGTTAGCTCAGTTGGTAGAGCATCTGACTTTTAATCAGAGGGTCGACAGTTCGAGACTGTCACGGCTCATTGTCGATTAACACAATTGACAGGCATTGAAAATGCCGACTTAGCTCAGTTGGCAGAGCATCTGTCTTGTAAACAGGGGGTCGGAGGTTCGAATCCTCTAGTCGGCATCAAACATGCGGAAGTAGTTCAGTGGTAGAACATCACCTTGCCATGGTGGGGGTCGCGGGTTCGAATCCCGTCTTCCGCTTTGCCAATTCAAAAATTATGCCGGGGTGGCGGAATTGGCAGACGCACAGGACTTAAAATCCTGCGGTCAGTGATGACCGTACCGGTTCGATCCCGGTCCTCGGCATTAACATGCACCCATAGCGCAATTGGATAGAGTGTCTGACTACGAATCAGAAGGTTGTAGGTTCGACTCCTACTGGGTGCATTGAATAACGGGAAGTAGCTCAGCTTGGTAGAGCACCTGGTTTGGGACCAGGGGGTCGCAGGTTCGAATCCTGTCTTCCCGATAGGTAATCAGTTAGCCAATTGATTATTTAGTTCAACGAACAACGAAGTTGTTCAGATTCGCGGTGTAGCTCAGCTGGCTAGAGCGTCCGGTTCATACCCGGGAGGTCGAGGGTTCGATCCCCCCCGCCGCGATAGGCCGGAAATGTGCAAAAGCTGGACCTTTAGCTCAGTTGGTTAGAGCAGACGGCTCATAACCGTCCGGTCGTAGGTTCGAGTCCTACAAGGTCCATTGAGAGATGGACAGGTGTATGTGAATAATGGAGGATTACCCAAGTCTGGCTGAAGGGAACGGTCTTGAAAACCGTCAGGTGGGTCAAACCACGCGAGAGTTCGAATCTCTCATCCTCCTTTTTATTATCGCGGGATGGAGCAGTCTGGTAGCTCGTCGGGCTCATAACCCGAAGGTCGTAGGTTCAAATCCTGCTCCCGCAATTGGTTCGTTGGTCTAGCTGGTTAGGACGCCTGCCTGTCACGCAGGAGATCACGAGTTCGAGTCTCGTACGAACCGTTATGGCTCGGTAGCTCAGTTGGTAGAGCAACGGATTGAAGCTCCGTGTGTCGGCGGTTCGATTCCGTCCCGCGCCATTGGAGAGAAAGCAAGACCATGCGGGTGTAGTTCAGTGGTAAAACCACAGCCTTCCAAGCTGTTGTCGCGAGTTCGATTCTCGTCACCCGCTTTAATGGGCCTATAGCTCAGCTGGTTTAGAGCGCACGCCTGATAAGCGTGAGGTCGATGGTTCGAGTCCATTTAGGCCCATTGGAGAAGTACTCAAGTGGCTGAAGAGGCGCCCCTGCTAAGGGTGTAGGTCGCGTAAGCGGCGCGAGAGTTCGAATCTCTCCTTCTCCGTAGAATGACCCGTTGGTCAAGTGGTTAAGACACCGCCCTTTCACGGCGGTAACATGGGTTCAAATCCCGTACGGGTCATCAAGACATGCACGAAAGTGCATGATCGAGGAAAGTCAAAAATTATCGCGGGATGGAGCAGTCTGGTAGCTCGTCGGGCTCATAACCCGAAGGTCGTAGGTTCAAATCCTGCTCCCGCAATTGGTTCGTTGGTCTAGCTGGTTAGGACGCCTGCCTGTCACGCAGGAGATCACGAGTTCGAGTCTCGTACGAACCGTAAAAGGGCAAGCAAAGAAAGGGATCGTGTTATCACGATCCCTTTCTTGTATATTCATGTAATGGTAAATGTTTTTAATCTCGTACTTTATACATAGAAGGAGGGATGAATATTAAAAGTAAAGAGCTAATGCATATACTAAATGAATGCATCAATGAGCGCGTTGCTGACATGTATATACTGCCTAACGGTCGAAATTACAAAATTATTTTTCATTCTGATGTTACTATAATGCCAATTAAAAAATTGAGCATCGATGATGGTGTACAATTTATTGCCTATCTGAAATACCAAGCTAATATGGCAGTCAGTGAACATAGACGTCCACAAGTTGGATCATTGAAAAAGAAATTTAAAAATATTGATGTTAATTTGAGATTATCATCAGTCGGAGATTTCAGAGGGATGGAGTCGTTAGTTATTCGTTTTATTTACCAGTTAAATGGTTTAAACAATCATGAATTGATTGACGATCAATTTGGCAAATTGAAAAAGATTGTTGCATCAAGAGGTTTAGTATTATTTTCTGGACCAATGGGATCAGGAAAAACAACAACAATGTATAAACTTGCAAAGGAGGCCATGAAAGATCAAGTAGTAATGACAATTGAGGATCCTGTCGAAATTGAAGAAGACCAGTTTATTCAATTACAAGTAAACGATCAAGCAAACATGTCTTACGATAATTTATTGAAAGTTGGCCTTAGACATCGACCAGAGGCATTTATTATTGGTGAAATTAGAGACCCACAAACAGCAAAAATGGCCGTACGAGCTGCGTTAAGTGGTCATCTAGTTTTATCAACTGTCCATGCTCAAAACGTTTTTGGAACGATTACTAGAATGGAACAACTAGGAATTGAACGTCATTACTTGTCTCAGGTATTAACGTCTGTTTGCTATCAACGTTTAATACCAACAGTTTCAGAAGGCTCAGCTGTGCTTTATGACATGCTTTACAAGGATAAACTTGAATTTGCCATTAATAACTCAGATGTGAGATCAAATAAAATGACCGCAGATTGGAGAATTGGCCTTGAGAAATGTGTTGAACAACATAAAATTACAACTCACACGGCAAAAAAATATTTATTGGGATAAATTTCATTTAAAGGATCAAGCAAAATGGTTTACATTACTGGCGGATTTACTTGATGTTGGTTTTTCTTTGAAGCAATCCATTTCATATGCTAGTACTTTAATGCCAAAACATAAAAAAATTTTCAACATTATTAATAATAAAATGGAGTCAGGCGAACTGTTTGCAAAGAGCTTAAAAGATTTTGTAGGGAGAGATACATTTTACCAGTTGTTAATTGCCGAAAAACATGGAGACTTAAAAGAATCTATCAACCAAATTGGAGAATTTTTAAGAATTAATGTTAGACAAAAACAAAAGCTGAAGGCGCTACTACAGTATCCTATGATGTTGTTCGCTTTATTAGGATTTTTAATGATTGGTTTGAAACTATTTGTGTTTCCAGAATTATCCGAATGGCAAAATGAACAGAGCGTAAATACTGGTAAGTTGCCTTACTTATCAGTGATTGGTTGGTCATTTTTAATAATGGCTGTTTTAATCGCGATGTACGTGGTTTATAAGTGGTCAAAATCTTCTACCATGAATAAAGTGTCGTTAATGTGTCACTTACCGATACTTGGGAAAACATATAAGTTGTATTTTGGTTATTACTTAATTGCTAATTTTTCCCTACTTTTAAAAAATGGAATGGGTATTAAAGAAATATGTAATTTATTTGATGAGTACGAACAAAGCTCTTTACTTCATCAATTAGGTTCTGAATTAAATCAAATATTGGAACACGGAGAAAATCCAACCAGCTTAATTAAACGTTATCCTTACTTGCCAGAAGAATTAATTGTCTTTACTAATAAGGGAGAAACAGTAGAAAATTTAGGCAAACAGTTGTCAGTATTTAGTAAGATACTGTTCAGTCGTTTATTAAAATCAATTGAACATTTACTAACCATGGTGCAGCCAATTCTATTCGGGTTTGTTGCTATGCTTATTATTGCAGTTTACCTAATGATCATGTTACCAATCTACCAATCAATGAAAGGGATTTATTAACAATGAAAAAAATATTAAATAAGAGTTTATTGCGTAAAGTAAAAGGATTTACTTTAATTGAAATGTCAATTGTACTTTTCATCATTAGTCTTCTTGTACTAATTATTCTGCCTAATTTGGCATCACAGAGAAAACACGCCACTGGGGTACATAAAGACGCAATGGTATCGGTTGTCCAAACGCAGATAGATTTATACGAAAACGAAAACGGCAGTGATGCTATTAGTTTTGAAACTTTAGAAAAGGGTGACTATTTAACCAAGTCTCAAGTAAGCAAAGCACAAAACGAAGATATTGAGATTGTTGGTGATAAAGCAATTCAGAAAAAATGATTAGGCATTCTGGATTTACGCTAATTGAGTCGATAATTGTTCTATCGATTGTGACATTGGTTTTTTCATTTGGATCAGTTTCAATGAAACGAACTGCCCAGATTAACGCAGAGAGACATTTTTGGCAGGAAATGAAACAAAATTGGCAAGCAAGTCAATCGAGAGCACAGTGCGGTATTGGTGCGACTTCGATTGACTATCAACCTACAGACAACTCAATACTATTTAAATGGAGCGAGTACAGGAGAGTAAAGAAGACCTACCATGAAAGAATAAAAATTCCTAGTACCATTAAGGTTATTTCATTTAAAAAATTAGTTATGATGCCTAATGGGTATGTTCAGGCTGGTACGCAAAAATTTTATTCAAGTACGTATCATAAACAATACAAAATGAAGGTACAATTTGCCTGGGGTGGCTTTTATGTCGCGGACAACTAAAGGATTCATAATGGCAGACAGTATTGTTGTGTTAACATTATTATCGGTATGTGTGACATGGTTTTTCATTTCAGAATATCAGTTAATTTCTGAAATGCGTCACGCAAAAGAAGAGATTAAGATTGCTAGAATTGCCAAAGAAGCCACGGATGAATACGAATTAAAACATTCCGATATAAATATTATTCGAGAAAATTATAGGGTAAATGTTAATAAACACGGTGTTAGAGTCATGAGTGGATCTAAACTTAAGCTGGTGATTAATAAAAAATGAAACAAAGGTTTGGTTTTACGTTAGTGGAATGCGCCTTAGCATTAATGGTTACTTCGATGGCTGTACTTTTGATTAATTTTACAATTGTTAATTTTAATTCTGTTGAAAAAATTAATTATAATGATGATATTCAATGGTATATTTTTATGCGTGAACTTGAATCAAATGAACATAAATTTGAACTAAAAGACTGTACAAGTACGAAATTAATTATGATTAGCCAAGTGACACACAAACTGTACCGTCTTGAATGTAAAGATGGTCACCTATATTTAACAACGGATGATGGTGGATATTTACCTTTAATGGAACATGTCAATTCATATACACTAAAAAAGGCTAATGAATCACAAGTAAGCATTACTGTTAAAATGCATAATAATATTGAAAGATCGGGATTTGTTAAGTTGATTTCAACAGCTGAGGTAATTTCAAAGAAATGAAAAAAAGATCGGGATATATATTGATAAATGTTTTGATTGTCATCGGTCTGATAACAAGTGCTCAAATTCTTTTATATAAGCGTTTTAGTGATCAACGTTCAACGTACGTGCGTTTGCAAAAAGAACTGCTTTGCAAGTCAATGATAAATTTGACTAACAAAGAATTTAAAGGGTCACAAAAATTTAGTATTGGGACTTTTAATAATGATGACACAGGAAAAGTGGTTTTGAACGATGGTTATGAATATATAAGTAACCCTAAACCTGCTCCTTGAATTTGACATCCAAAATCTGTAAACTGGTGTGGTAGTCTAAGTTTTTTATAATGATTGGAGTGAAAGAAAGCTGACACAAGAAATTACTGAAAAATTATTTAAGCAAATTGATTCTTCCGTGGTTTTACTACAGGAAGCACTTTCTACTTCTTATTTGGATGCTTTGATAGAAAGTACTGATAATATTGTAACAGGTGAAATTCAAGTTGAAGGTGGAAAGCCAGATAGGCAAATTGTTGATAAGCTGACGGATATTTATGGTGACTTGAATTTAAAGGACATAGATTCTGAAACTGTTAGAAATGTTATTCAGTTATGTATGTTAAAAGCAGAGAAACAAGACGCCATTCAGCCAAATCACCAAATGACCCCAGATACAATCGGATTATTAATGGCCAATTTGTTGCAAAAAATAGGTGTAAAAAATGAACCATACTCTATTTTTGACTTGGGTGTTGGTAGTGGTAATTTACTTACAACGGTTATCAATTATTTAAACAAAACTACTGGAAAGTCCGCCAAGGGTTATGGGATTGATAATGATGACTCGATGCTTGCAATTGCAAGCAATAGTGTTGCTTTACAACGACTTGATGTTGATCTTTATCATCAAGATGCCATTGATTCTTTAGATCTTCCGCAATGTGATTTTGTTGTTTCAGATTTACCAGTTGGTTATTACCCAATTGATTCAAATACAACAAATTATGAAACTAGAGCTGAAAAAGGTCATTCATATGTTCATCATTTGATGATTGAGCAGGCAATGAACTATTTAAAGCCCGCTGGGTTTGGTGTATTCTTAGTACCAAGTGATTTGTTTAAGACGGAAGAATCAAAACAATTTATTGAATGGATTCAACGTCAGGCTCATTTACAAGGTTTTATTAATTTACCTAGTGAATTATTCAAAACTAAACAAGCGCAAAAATCTATTTTGGTTTTACAAAGACGTGGTTCAGGCAGTCATCAGGCTGCTAAGGTCCTATTAGGACAGTTTCCATCTTTTAGCAACCAAAAAGAATTTGCTGGCTTTATGGCAGAGATTGATAATTGGGTAAAAACAAATTTGGATGTTTAAAGGAGATATTATAGTATGTCAAAGACTATTGCCATTAATGCGGGGAGTTCAACCCTTAAGTTTAAATTATTTGAAATGCCCAGTGAGAAGGTCATCGCTGAAGGTGTCATTGAGAGAATTGGGTTAAAGGATTCCTTTGTTAGCATTAAGTATGATGGTAAGAAGCTTAAAGATACAATTCAAGCCACAGATCACGAAGTGGCTATTAATTATTTGCTTGATCAATTGATCAAACTTAATATCATAAAAGATTTCAAAGAAATTACTGGCGTTGGACATCGAATCGTAGCTGGTGGTGAATTCTTTAAGGATTCCGTAATAATTGACGATGATGTTATGGAAAAAATTGATGAACTAGCAGATTATGCTCCACTTCATAATCCAGCCAACTTGATTGGTATTAAAGCATTTAAGAAGATTTTACCGGATATTACATCTGTAGCTGTTTTTGACACCTCGTTCCACACAACAATGCCTGAAGAAAATTATCTTTACAGTATTCCATATGAATGGTATGAAAAGTATGGTGCTCGTAAGTATGGTGCACACGGTACCAGTCATCGATATGTTTCTGCTCGTGCGGCAGAAATGCTTGGAAAAGATTTAAAAGATCTTAAAATGATTACTTTGCACCTTGGGGCTGGTGCTTCAATTACAGCCATTAAGGATGGTAAATCATTTGATACATCGATGGGATTCACCCCATTAGCCGGTATTACTATGGCTACTCGTTCTGGGGATGTTGATCCTTCTTTAATTGCATGGCTTGAAGGTAAGTTAAATATATCTTCAGATGAAATGATTGATACTTTAAATCATAAGTCTGGTTTAACTGGTCTTTCAGGTGTATCAGCCGATATGCGTGACCTTGAAAAGGTTATGGATACCAATCATCGTGCTAAACTTGCTCGTGACATCTGGATCAACCGTGTAATTCGTTACATTGGTCAATATGTTGCTGAAATGGACGGCTTAGATGTTTTGGTGTTCACTGCTGGTGTTGGTGAAAACGATATTGAAATTCGCCAAAGCATAGCTGATGGATTGTCCTTCTTCGGAGTTGGAATTGATAGTGATAAAAACCAAATCCGTGGTGAAGAACGTGATTTAACTGCAGATGGTGCTACAGTTAAGACACTATTGGTCCCAACTGACGAAGAATTAATGATTGCTCGCGACGTTGAACGCTTAAAAAAATAGTTAATTGAGCTATAATGAAAGAATCAGGTAATGTACCTGATTCTTTTTTATTATTAAATAATCGAATTAGGGGAGTTTATCCAATGCGTTTTGTTACCGCAGATACTCATTTTTTTCATAAAGATCTTTTAGGAATAAGTGATTTTGCACCACGTCCATTTTTAACAGTTGAGGATATGAATCAGTGTATAATTGACAGCTGGAATGACCGAGTTAAGCCAAGCGATACTGTGTACCATTTGGGAGACATTGCTCTTTATTTTACAAAACCGGCACAGAAATCCAATTTAGCTGTATTGGAAGTATTAAATAAACTAAATGGTAATTTAGTACTGGTTAAGGGTAATCACGATAATCGTGATTTATTTAAATTCCTAGATAAAAACAATTATTTATTAAATGGTAAACCTAAGTTTGAGTTTCACGATGTTGGGGTTCTGATTAAATATGATCATCGCCAATATTATATGACTCACTATCCAATGATGCTGGGTATCGCCCCAAAGATTATTAATTTACATGGGCATATACATCATTATGCGGTTTCTGCAAAAGAAAATATTAATGTCGGTATTGATACTCCAGAAACCGACTATTTAGATTACAAACTTCCGTTTGGAACACCATTTTCAATGCAAGATATTGAGCAAATGGTTGATCGTAAAGCAATTGATTTTGCGAAGAGAAGATAATTTTGAACATTATTAAACTTTGAAATATCAATTGTATTTATCAGTGGAGGAATGAGAATGGTTGAAAAAATAACAATTTTGCATACGAATGATATGCACTCTCATTTTGAAAATTGGCCTAAAATACGTCGATACTTGCTTTCCCAAAAAGAAGCTTTAACTGATGAAAATACTAGTGTTCTTACATTTGATATTGGGGATGCAATGGATCGGGTCCATCCATTATCAGAGGCAACCGATGGAAAAGCTAATGTGCAAATGTTAAATGAAATTCATTATGACGGAGTTACAATCGGCAACAATGAAGGTTTGGGCAATACTAAAAGCCAGTTGAATGATTTATATCAACAGGCTAATTTTGACGTTATATTAGGTAATCTTTTAGATCAAACTAATCGGCAAATACCTTCTTTTGCAGAAGAATACAAAATCATCACAACGAAACAAGGGACTAGGGTGGCCGTTCTTGGACTAACTGCTCCATTTGTTTTGACGTATCCATTGGAAGGATGGCATCCCATTAGTGTGTTTAAAGCTATCCCATATTTACTGAAAAAAATCGAGGGACAGTACGATGTGTTAATATTGTTATCGCATTTAGGCCTCTCAGTTGATGAACAAATTGCAACTAGGTATTCTGAGTTTGATGTCATTATTGGTAGCCATACTCACCATTTGTTGGAACATGGTAAGCGGGTGAAGGGAAGTCTACTTGCAGCAGCGGGAAAGTATGGCCAGTACATTGGTAAAATTGATCTAGAGTTATCAAAGCACAATGTTATTACATCACAGGCGCGTGTTACAATGACTAAGCAATTACCTGAAAATGCTGGGGATCATGAGGAAATTAGTGGTTATTTGGAACAAGGAGAATCTTTGTTAAAAAAACAGAAAATTGCTAAGATTCCAAATGATCTTTCCGTGGATTTTGAAAATAATACTCATCTTGTACATGTTGGATTAAAGGCTATTCAAGAAGCAGCCGGCACCAAAGCATCATTACTAAATACCGGGTTATTTTTAACGGGTATTAATGCGGGTATTGTTGACAGAAATCAAATGCACGAAATGTTACCTCATGCTATGCATGTTATGAAAGTTACATTATCTGGCGAGAACTTAATTAGGCTAGTTAGAGAAGTGGAAAAAAATCGTAATTTTTTGAGACGGTTTCCATTAAAAGGAATGGGCTTTCGTGGTAAAATATTTGGAGAAATTTTTTATGATGGCATAGAGTATGATCCTGTCAATCAACAGGTTTTTTTTGATGGAAAGCCAGTTGACGTTTTTAAGCGTTATTCAATTGCTAGTTTGGATCACTATCTATTTATTCCTTTTTTTCCAACGATAGAAATTGCTGGAGATAATGAGTTAATGTACAATAGGTTTTTCAGAGATGTTGTGTCGGACTACTTGTCCAAACATTATCCGATCGATAGTAAGGAGGGATGATTTGAATAAACAAAAGATTCAAGATTTAATTGATTTACGGCAGGAACAGCGTGCCGACATTTATAAAATTGAGCGAGAAAGTGAAGATGCCTTTAAGATTAATGGGCATCCATATCGAGTTTTAATTGATTATAAAAATGCATTTGATATTGATAAATTGGCAGATAGATATAGTACTATTCTCAGTAAATATGATTACATTGTCGGTGACTGGGGATTTGATCAATTACGTCTGAAAGGCTTTTATTCAGAGGGAAATCATCAAACACAAATTTTACAATCTGAAGATGATATTCAGGACTATCTATATGAGTATTGCAATTTTGGCTGTGCATATTTTATTATCCAAAATTTGGATGTTCAGGTACCTAGTGAACATCAAAAAAGAAGACATTCAAAAAATACATCACATAATTCACACGAAAAAAGCGATAAAAATGTTAACGGCCATGATAAGCGCAAAACCAATTCTCAAAATAAAAATCATCGTTCAGCGCGGAGCAACACGGCCCATAAACATGCCAATAACAATGCTAAACATGGTTCAACTCCGCAAATTAGAGAAAGACGACGCAAAGTGAGTCAGCCTTCAGTAGGTAAGCGTCATGATCAAGAAGCTGTTCGTGTTGATGAAAATAAAAAGCAACAAAGATTTGTTATTCGACACAAGTAATTAAGGAGAATGTATGCAATACCAAGGATATTTTATTGATTTAGACGGGACGACTTATAAAGGATCAGATCAGATACCGGCAGCCGCAAGGTTCGTAAAGCGATTGCAAGAGCATAATTTGAAAGTCATGTTTGTGACAAACAACAGTACACGATCTCCTGAGTTTGTTGCAAACAATTTAAAGACCAATCATAATATTAATGTTACGGGTGAGAACATATATACGACAGCTTTAGCAACTGCGGATTATCTTGATCATATTGCAACAAAATCATCTAGAAAAGTGTATGCAATTGGGGAGAGTGGTTTAAAAACAGCACTAGTTAATAAAGGCTTTACTTTTTATGATCAGAATCCTGATTATGTCGTTGTTGGATTAGACTCTGATGTCACTTATCATAAATTTGAAGTTGCAGTTTTAGCAATTAGAAATGGTGCGACGTTTATTGGTACGAACGCAGATAGCAATTTGCCAAATGAGAGAGGCATGGTCCCTGGTGCTGGTTCGTTAGTAAAGCTCGTAGAATATGCTACACAAACTAAGCCAATCATGATTGGTAAGCCCGAAACAATCATTATGGAAATGGCTCTTGAAAAAAGTAACCTGAACAAAGAAGATGTTGTGATGGTTGGTGACAACTATAAAACGGACATTAGTGCTGGAATAAATGTTGGTATGGATACACTACTTGTGTATACAGGATTATCTACTAAGAAAGATATAGCAAAACAAAAAATAAAGCCAACTTATCAGGTGGATACTTTAGATGAATGGAATTTTGATCAACATTAAAAATAATATAATAGCAATGCTTTTATGGTGCAGTTTGATACTGTTCGTTATTAGCATTGCTATTTTTATTACCTTAAATTTTTCGTGGATTATGTTTGCCTTGAGTCACACAAGCATTAGCGGAACAACACATGCTAACCGTGTTCGTGATTATGGTAGATTAATTTTGTATTTACAGTGGCCGTTTGATAAAAATTTAGTTTTTAAATACATACCAATGTCTGCTTCTGGAACCCACCATTTTGAAGATGTAAAATCTTTGTTTGATATTAATGAGGTCGCCATAATTTTGTTTGGAATGGTGTCTATTCCTTGGCTATGGGGTAAAAAAAAGAAGCAGCAGTTGTGGCAACTGATGCTTCCAATCAAGGGTTGGAGTATATTCTTCCCGACAGTTAGCACACTATTAGTTGTAAATTTTAACAATTTGTTCATCAAGTTTCATGAAATTGTTTTTAGCAACCAAGATTGGGCTTTTGATCCTCGTACTGATCCAATAATTAATGTGTTAACTGAGAACTTTTTTATTGTTTGTGTGTTGGTGTTTCTTGTGTTAGTTGAAATTGAACTTGGAATTTTATATTTTTGTGGTTATTGGCAGTTAAAAAATTCTATTCGGCATCAGTAACGCTGAACTTTGAACGGATGAATCCTACTACAGCTGGAATAAGCGTCACAACGATTATCCCTAGGATGATTGCTGAGAAGTGAGCTTGCACGAATGGTAAATTTCCAAAGAAGTAGCCGCAAAGAGTACACAATAGAACCCATGAGATACAGCCAATTAAACTGAATTTAATAAATCTCTTGTATGGGAATCCTGACCCAGCGGATACGAACGGAGCAAAGGTTCTGATGATTGGCATGTATCGAGCTAGGATGATGGCAGGTGCACCATGCTTTTCAAAAAAAAGTTCTGATCGAGCAAGGCTTTTTTTATCGATAAGCCTGCCGAAAAGAGAATGATCAGACAAACTCTTACCAATTTTATGTCCAATAAGGAAATTAAGTGAATCTCCAGCAATGCAAGCAACTAGAAACATCCCGATGAATATGCCAATACTAAGGTGATAATTAGCATTGGCAGCTAGAGCACTTGCTGCAAATAAAAGCGAGTCACCGGGCAAAAATGGTACTACTACTAACCCGGTTTCAATAAACACAATTGCAAAAAGAATCAAATATGACCAATTTCCAAAGGTGTTAACAATTGAAACAATGTGGGTATCAATGTGTAGAATGAAATCTATTAAGGCTGACAATAAGAAATCTCCTTTTTATGTTGGTGCGACGTTTAGGGCTACTTTACTTAATTTATAACGAAAGTAAGTATATCATGTTTTTTTAAGTAATTATAAGAAAAGAAAGAATTTCAGAATTATTTAATATACTGGACTTACATATGCGTGGTTGAGTATAATTAGTGAAGTTTATGAATTTAGTGACTTAGTTAGGAGAGATGAATTTGACAAAGGTTGCAAGTACTATCGTTATTAGTAATGAAAAAAAGACTAATTTCTTGGTTGACGGTGATAAACCATATCATTTTCTTTCAGTTGATATTTCTAATGATATGACAGCATTGGCGACAACATTGGCATATTATCGAGAACAAATTGGCATTGATGTTGAATGTTTAAGACTTGAAGAACTTTCCATTACTTTAGATAGTGAGAAGCAAACGTTATTTGTTTTTTCTATTCACGATTTTGAAGACAAGGTAGTAGAGAAATGTAATGAGTTTGAATCATTGAGCTTTGTTGACGTTAGTGAGTTACATCACTTGTTTGAAACTGTTGAAATGGATACAGCACCTTTTTTTGAATAATATTCAATTTTTTTCTTGACCGGTCTCTGATTTATTGGTATGATATTTGTTGTTGTCGAGGAGATAAACGCTTGATACGCTTATCGATTTGGTGGTGTATTTATATACTATTTACATCATGAACAATCAAGGTAGACCTTTGAAAACTGAACAAAGTTTCG